>QZKS01000008.1 GCA_003599865.1 Desulfobacteraceae bacterium | reverse complement strand
CAGGAAGGATTTTACTGCGGGGAGTGTTGTTCTGGGCGGGAATCTGGCAACCGGCGCGAGCGGGGCGGATGCCAATTATGTCGTGATCGTAAAGGAAAAATGATGAGAAAAATGATAAATTCACTGATTCAAAAGCTGATCATAAAACTGGGTGTAAAACTTCAGCAATATCAAAATCAGATTGCACGAGCGAGTCTGCCGAAATTTGCAAATGAACCGAAAGATCTGATGATTGAACTGCCAAGAAGGATCATACAACCGGAACGTATGTTTATTGGTGACAATGTATCCCTTGGACCGGGAAGTTTCCTTATTGCCGCAACTCATTATCCATCAAAGACAATGCAGAACTTTGAGAATTCCATACCGGTCCAATCTTTTAACGCTAAAATTTCTATCGGTAACCGGGTAACCTCCACTGCCGATCTCCAGATTGCCGCACAAAGCGAAATTGTCATTGAAGATGATGTGATGTTTGCATCCAATATTCATATCAATGATGGGGTCCATGGATACGAAACCGCAGATGTCGCCTATAAATACCAGAAAATCAGCAAGGTGGCTCCGATAACCATCAAGAAGGGTTGTTGGATTGGCCAGAATGTTATGATCATGCCGGGCGTTACCATTGGTGAATTTACCATTATTGGGGCCAACAGTATCGTGAAAGAAAGCATTCCCGCAAAGTGCATAGCTGCCGGAAATCCTGCGAAAGTTGTAAAAAGATGGGATGAACGAACGGAAAACTGGATCTGAGAAATCAGCATCCATAAATTCAGAACTGATCCAGCATATCATAAATAATATTGACACCTATTTTGCTCTCACCTATACTCACCGCCTGAAGTTGATTCTTGATTCCTTATATACTCGATATTAACAAAACAGATGGAACTATTTGAATGTGCGGCATAGCAGGAGAATTGCGATTTTCAGCCGGGCCGGGTGAAGCGGATTGGCCGAAAATCAGTTCCTTGATGGCCAGACGCGGGCCTGATGATGAGGGTATATGGAAGAATGATCCAAACTGTACTTTTGTTTTCAGAAGACTCTCCATTATCGACCTCAGCAAAAACGGGCATCAGCCCATGTTGGACGCGACCGGAAGATATGTCCTGGTGTTCAACGGGGAGGTCTATAATTTTGATGAGTTGCGTCAGGAATTGGAAACATATGGAGTTCACTTCCGTTCTCATAGTGATACCGAGGTGGTTCTGTATGCCCTTATCCAATGGGGGCAAAAAGCGTTAGAGAAGTTTAACGGGATGTTCGCGCTTGCATTTTATGACTCACAGACAAAACGACTGCTGATTGCTCGTGATCATGCCGGTATCAAGCCGCTTTATTATCTCCATACACAGGATGGGGTAGTATTTTCTTCACAGTATGACCAGTTGCTTGCTCATCCCTTGAGCAGAAGGTCGGGAGTATCCATGGAAGCTCTTGGCCTGTATCTTCGGTTGGCCTTTATCCCCGCGCCATATGCAATTCTAAATCATTCTCATATGCTGGAACCCGGAACCTGGGCTGTTTTTACGTTGGAAGGAAAGAAAGAGACAGGAGCCTTTTTTACCTTTCCCTCTTACCGGGTGCCTTCCTTGATGGGAGATGAGGCGATTGAGGCGATAGATGCCGCTCTTACGGCTGCTGTAAAGAGACACCTGGTGAGTGATGTGCCGGTTGGCGGATTTTTATCCGGCGGAATCGATTCTCCCCTGGTAATGGCTAAAATGCGTATGCTCAGCAATGGAATCATCCATGCTTTCACTCTGGGTACGGATGGGGATATAACGGATGAATCCCAGGATGCGATTTCCTATGCAGCGGAAATCGGAATTGAACAGACCGTCTGGCAGTTCAGGCCCGATGAGGCACTTTCCATGATTGAGGATGTTGTCGCTGCCTGCGGTGAGCCATTCGGGGATTATTCTATCTTTCCGACCATGATGATTTCCAGGATTGCCGGCCGTGAATACAAGGTGATGCTCTCGGGAGATGGCGGAGATGAATTGTTCTGGGGATATCCGAACAGAGCCATAAAATTTATTGCTGCTGCAAATGATTTCCGTCTGCCGTTTATGGGCAGGAAGATCCGTTTCGGAGCTGAGAAATATCTGAAACTGGGAGATTGTAACCCATTAACCCGATTCAAAACCCTGGGAGATGTTCAGCGTAAGTTTCATACCCATTTGCCGGAAAATATTCTGAATGACATTTTTCCAACCCTTCCGTCATGGCCTGTCGAATTTGAGAAATACGATTATAACGGCTGGGAAACAGATCCTTCCGCCCAGTGGCAAAGATGGAATGAGTATGTCTCCCATCTCACGATGGTACTCTTGAAAGTCGATCGTGCCAGTATGTATCATTCACTGGAGGTTCGAGTGCCGTTGCTGGATCGTGAGGTTATTGAAGTTGCAAGCAAGGTGGATTGGCGTTCCTGTCTGGATATGGAAAAAGGCATTGGCAAGATGCCATTAAGGACAATCCTGGCAAAACACATCAAACAGCAGACTGAACAGAAACGCGGGTTTGCCATTCCCATGGGACAATGGTTACGAACTTCACTCCGGGACATTTTTGAAGAGAAAGTACTGAAGAGGGATAATTTCCTGGGCCTGGAGATGGATCAAAAGGCCATGCATAATTTATTTCAACTCCATGACAGCGGTCGCATCGACTATGGCTGGGGACTGTGGCCATTCCTAAGCCTGGCTCTGTGGGCGGACCGGCATGCAACGAATTATTAAAGGTAGGAAATGGATAACAAGATGCTTCCCTTGGTTTCAATCGGTATGCCAACGTTCAACCGGGCAGATGGCTATTTAAAAGAAGCCATCCAATGTGCGGTCAACCAGACTTACCCTAACCTTGAAATTATTATCTCGGACAATTGTTCTGCAGATAATACAGCAGAATTGGTGGCCGGCTTTTCTGATCCTCGAATTCAATATCATCAGCAAACAAGCAATATCGGAGCCATCAACAATTACAACTATATTCTGAAACAAAGCAAGGGGGAGTATTTCCTCATGCTCCACAGTGATGATACCATAGATAGTGATCATATAGAATCCTGCATCAGAGCGCTGGGAGATAAAAGCGAAGTCGGGATTATCTGCACTGGTGTCAGGGTCATCGACCAGAATGGTAAAACAATAGCGGAAAGACCCAATCAGACAGCCGGCTTGTCATTTTCAGACTATGTTCTTCACTGGTTTGAGAATAAAATCGCCATTTATATGTGCAACACGTTATACAATACAAAAAAATTAAAAGAGATTGGGGGTTTCTCTTCCCCAAAAAACCTTTATCCGGATACGCTGGCGCTTTTTTATTTACTGGCAGAAATGGGGAGTGCCGCTGTTCATGATGTGAAGGCCGGTTTTCGGATGCATAGCGGCAATACAGGCACGGCAGTAAAAGTTGCCGACTGGTGTGATGACTCGCTATATCTTCTTAAAGTTATTTGTGATCTGGCACCTGATAGAAAGGAAACCCTGCGGGAAAAAGGGATGCGCTATTTCTGCAGGCAGAACTATGGTATTGCCGCAACCATGGTGCCTCCTTCCAGGTTGTTCTGGGCGTATACGATTGTCGCCAAAAAATTCAAATTCAGTTATTCGCCTCTTCAGTATGCACTTGAGAAAGATATCAAACCCAGGTTGCGAAAAATGAAAAAGAGGATATTTTAATATCTCATGAGAATTGGCTTCATTGTCGATCAGTTTCCCGTTGTCACAGAAACCTTCATTTTAAATCAGATTACAGGGTTGATAGACCGTGGCCATCAGGTCTATATCTATTCTAAATTTTTTTCAAAGACGACGGAGGTTCATGCGGAAGTAATCCGATATAATCTATTGGAAAATAATAGAAAACTACAGAGCGTCCCCAGCAACTATATGGTGAGGTTTCTGGGGGCATGGTTTCTTATTTTTCGGCATCTTCGAAAGATGAAAATCAAAGCGATAATTAACTCACTCAATTTTCTCAAATATGGTCGGCAGGCGGTAAGTTTACGATTGCTTTATGATACAATTTATTTTTTAAGAGATAATATCGATATTGTTCACTGTCAGTTCGGGACACTCGGTCACCTGGGGTTACTCTATCGAGAAATTGGCGCCGTTCCTGAAAAAATTGTGGTTTCCTTTCGCGGCCATGATGCTACAAAGTATCTTCACAATAATCCCGGCGCATACCGTAAGCTATTCCGAGTGGCGCATCTTTTTCTGCCGGTAAGCAACGAATTGAAAAAAAATATCGTAATGGAAGGTTGTGATGAAAAAAAAATCATTGTTCATCATTCCGGGATTGATCTGAAAAAATTTCAATATATCGACCCAGTATACCCCGCCAATAAAGTGATTAGGGTGATTACAATCGCGAGACTGATTGAGATGAAAGGAGTGGAATATGCCATTCGTGCAATCGGAAAGGTTGCTGAGAAGGGGGGAAAAATAGAATATACCATCATTGGAGACGGGATACTTCGGCCAAATTTGGAAGATTTAATCAAAAACCTGGGGTTGGGACAAAGTGTGCAGATAATCGGTTGGAAAAAACATGACGAAGTCGTAAAGATGGTATGTAATTCTCACATCCTGATTGCCCCCAGCGTTACTGCCGCAGATGGTGATAAGGAAGGGATACCCAATGTCGTCAAGGAAGCGATGGCTTTGGGTACTCTTGTCATCAGTACTTGGCATGGCGGCATTCCGGAGTTAGTGGAAGATAAGGTCTCTGGGTTTCTGGTCCCGGAGAGGGATGTGGAGGCCATAGCAGAAAGAATTGAACATCTGGTTGACCATCCTGATATATGGAATGATCTGAGCAGGAATGCAAGGAAGTTGATAGAAAGCGAATTTGAAATTGAAAGTCTCAATAACTCTCTGGTTAAAATCTATGAACAGATGAGATAGGTTTTTTCCCTTCTATCCAATTAAGGAAAAGCGGTCGCACCATTAACGGTAAAGAATGACGAAAACAGATAAACCTTTGGTTTCCATAATTGTATGTTGCTACAACCGTGAGCATCTTTTGTCAAAAACAATGGAGTCGGTTTTTGCTCAGAATTATAGCCCTGTTGAAATTATTGTTCTTGATGATGGCTCAACAGACGGCACATCTGATTTAATGAAGGGTTATGGAAACAGAATCCGATATTATCGTCAAGATAATCAGGGAATTGCCGTAACAAGGACCAATGCCTGCTTGTTGGCAAGAGGGGAGTATATAGCATTTCAGGATGATGATGACATCATGCCGCCGGATCGTATTACAATACTTTATCATGCGATTTTTCAATATCCGGATGCTGTATTTGCAGTTGGTGACTGGCTGATGATGGATGAAGATGGAAATCTGACCGAAAATCGATATCTACCTGAAAACAGTTCAAAGGCCACGACTCCGGTATTACTAAAAAATGGATATGAAGCGGTTCTCTGGCCCAAAGTTCCGGCAGCACCGCATACTACTCTTTTTAGAAAAGATTGTGGCGAAAAGATCAACTGGTTTGATACTCAATATAAGTATGCTTCGGAAGACAAGGATTTCTTTGCCCGTTTATGCCGCTTAGGGCCGATTGTTTATGTTCCTCGGATCGTATCTTATTATCGTCGGGGACATTCATCAATGACCAACAGAAAAATTGTAACAGACTGTCACTCGATCACATTTTTTTTGAATCATCTGAATTCCATCCATGAAAAAGACAGCCGTTTATATAAGCGGCTGCAATTTCGGATCCTGAGCCAATTGAAAAGAATCGCACTGTATAGAAGTAATGGGTTTGCGTTACCGGACTCAGTCCCTTCCGATTTTTTGACCAATAGTCTTGCATCGTTGACCCTGATGGATCGCATTCACTATTGGTTATATAGGACATTAACAATAAGAATTAAAAAAATAATCAAAAATAAAAGAGATTGTTTTCACAATGACATTTACTAAAAAACAAGACCATATTGTTTATCTGGTCTGTACTCATCAGAATTCCATAAAACATCGTGAAAAAATGATTTTGCGTTTACAGGGATCATTTACGAAAATGATTCTTGTAACACAGGTTGGGAATGCGGTTCATGATGATCTTTTAGTTATAAAGGCATATCCAAACCCATTGGGATTGCTGAGAATATTGGGTTTTAATCGACTCAAGGAGAAACTTGAGAAATATCTATTTTTCCCATCCCGATTGATTCTGTTTATAAAACCGGCCATCCATAAACTTAAAAAAAGAATCCGTAAAGACATCAAAGAAGGGAAAAAAGTTTCCCTTATCACGGCCTTGCCTCCTCATGGTTTATCGATGGTCGGACTGGTTCTAAAGAAATACTTTCCGGAGATCAACTGGATTGTAGATTGGCAGGATTTATGGAGTTATGATGAGTTTTATTTTAACAGAACGCCCAAATTATTTAAAAAGAAATTGCTTGAATTAGAAAAAGAAGTGATGGCAAATTGTAATATCAATGTGACAACCAATCCACAGGCCAAGAAGGTTTTGGAACGTCATTATAATGTCCCATCCGACCGCGTGGTTTCTATTTATCATTCTTTTTATCGACCGGATCTTTCGAATGTCAATCCACTTGAACATCATTCAAATTATCAGAAGATCGGGTGTATAAAAATCGGGTTCCTTGGAAATTTATTCAAGCTCCCAAAAGTTCCTGGTTTCAGGGTTGTTGAATCCATTAACAGTGTCAACAAGTCAGGCATGAAGGTTCAGTTGCATATTTTTGGCGACCGGTCGGTTATGGCAAAGCAAATTGCAGAACAGTCAGAAGATAACCAAATTATACTGCATCCGCCAACAAGTCATGAAGAAAGTCTGAAAAGAATACTGGATTGTGATTTTTTGCTGTTAACATTGTCTGATTCGCCCAATTGTCATGTTATTATGCATGGTAAATTACCTCATTACCTTTTGCTCAATCGTCCTATAATCGCAATGGTTCCTGGTCAATCAGCAGTCGCTGAAATTATAAGAAAAACAGGAGTTGGATATGTTATCGATACTGATGATGATTGGGGAAAGGAACTATCAAGGGTTCTACGAAACCATGACAAAGGTCAAGATTTGCCGAGCAGGATTGAATATGAGATTGAAAAGTACTCATGGTCGGCAATATCGGAAGAATGGCTTACGATTCTTTAATGAGTAATCGCAACCATATTTTTTGTATGAATATTGTTGGCTGGTGGGAAAAGAAAAGTAACCTGGAGTGCTAAATGTTTTTTAAATCATTACCAATACGGATTAAGAATACCTTAAGCAGCCCTTTAAAAGAAAGAATATTTTTTCTTCATATCCCGAAATGCGGTGGCAACTCAATCAAGGATGCGTTAAGAAACGCTTATCTCTCCCTGTTCTGGTGGCAGGACAACGCCTATGTGTACCTATCGAATTCAATTATCGAGAAGATGGTGCAAATGCTCATTAAGGAGGATTCAGATGCTTTTAGGGTTTCACCGGATTGCGTTCTTCGAATGACTGAGCAGTTGCTATTATACCATATGAGCCTTCAGAAGGTAAAATGTATTGCCGGCCATATACCTTTCAGTGAAATCGCATTCCGTAATTTTGGGGGCCAATTTGCCACTTTCACCCTGCTGCGAGACCCTGTGGATAGATGGATTTCGGAGTACTATTACAACAGGAACCACCAGCGTCCCAATGCCAAAATGCCAATTGAAGAATACATAATGTCCGGTTTTGGTAAGGCACAGGGAACGCAATATGTCTTATATATCGGTGGACGTTCAAATGGAAACGACCATGAGTCGTTGGCGGCAGTACAACGGGCGAAAGAAAATATAGAAAAGTTCGCTGTCGTTGGATTTATTGACAAGCTTGATGATTTTGTAGACAGGTTCCACCACCGTTTTGGCATACGGCTTGAGATCGGCAGAAAAAATGTCACGCCACTGGACAATGGAAGAGACTCCATCAGCGATTCGTTCCGGAGGCAGATTGAGAATATCTGTGAACGGGATTATGAAGTTTATAACTGTGCGCGGAGAAAATTTTTATTGCTTTAGTGCATTGGTTTCTAAATGAAATGTGTGTATGCGTTTTTTGATTATAAAGGGGCACTTTTGAGTGTAAAATTTTTTTCTTTCAGTATGGATTTAAAAAAATGAACAGTGGTGTATGCAAAGCAACCAGATAGAAAAAATTTCCATGAAATATTATTTGCAGAATATTCCAAGAATATTATCAATGAAAACAATAATACAAATATGATTGTTTTTATAGCGAAAGTGTTTATGAATTTCCAGCAGAAAGCAATCATCACGAAGATAATGGATACATGGAACAATAGAATTTGCAGATCATCCGGCATGATATATCTAAGTTTAAAGATTAGCTTAAATGGATTGTAAACCGATCCGGCAGAAAATAACAGGAATAGGGCAGGAAACAGTATCCAGACTTTTCGTTTGGTTTTATCTGATGTCATAGCAAACCAAAAGGATTCAGAAAATAACATAAAAAAAACAGCCATCGGATACCAGAGTAACGGATTGCCATAACCCTTGCGATAAACATCAAAATACAGTGGGAATAAAAAACCGGCAACAGAATGAATGAAAAATTCAATTATCAGAAAAGCAGATATATATTTCATCCGTGACAGATTGGGTATTATTGCCTGAATACTGTTTATAGACGTAAAAAAATTTTGCCGGGAAATGCCGACTAACAACAAGAAAATTCCGATAAGTTCCGTCCCTTCTTCAATCCCAACCCGAATACCCATCATCCAATCCGGCCATGAGACAGTATGTTCCAGAAATTCCTGGAAAGCTACGGAGCCGAAAAGCAGAAATGCAAACGCGATATAGATTGCTGATTTTCTGGTTTCGGGATGTTTGAAAAGTTTGATTAATGAATATGTCAACATGGTGACAGCACAAATTGCATAGGGCAAGAGATTTCGAAAACCGTCAATCCGTTCATGTAGAGAGCAGATTTCATCCTTTGACAGACCCAGAAGAAGGATTGCCAAGCATAACCATGCTTTTTTCAGATGTACTTCACTATGGCAGCAAATTTCATAGGCCAAAAGTGCAGCAGCAAAAAGGCATACACCCGACCACCATGCGGCCAGGTTGTTTTCATGTCCCAGATTAAAAGGGTATAGGAGTATCCGGTGGCCTCTGAAATGGGGGAGGTAGTGATAAAGTACCGTTTGACAAATCAGAAAAAAATCAATTCCAATTATCCAACGCCACCAAGGTATTGAGCTGTTTTTCATAAAATCACTTTATTGAAAATTTAGATTTTATGGATTTATTATCCCCTCTAAGCAGAAAGCTTAGAGGGGATTTTTTTTTAAAGAACGGACCGGGGTCCGGTATTATGAACCAGGATAAAAATTTGTAAATTTATTTCCATGTCATGCTGTTGATAAAACAGGAGTCGCTGTCTGATCCGCCGTCTGCTGTGGGCACAGGAGCAACCGCAATGACACAGCTGTCCGAACCTTTCAGGCCTTCCGAATCCGTTACGGTGAGTTCGAATTCAAGACTTTCATTGCCCGCTGCAGGTGCGGAAAAGGTTGGCTGAGAAGATGCCGGGTCAGATAGCTCTACGGAAGTTCCGGATAATTGTCTCCAGAAAAAACTCGTAATGACGGAATCTTCCGTATCGGCAGACGCTGTTCCGTCAAGTGTAACGCTTGCACCGGCTGCAACAGCCTGATCTGCTCCGGCATTTGCTGTCGGAGGGGTATTGGTGCTGTCGGTAACATTGATAATCACGGTGTCTGTTCCCTTAAGACCGCCATTGTCGGTAACCGTCAATTGAAACTCAAAAGCTACATTTACACCGGTGCTGGGGGCTGTGAAGGTCGGTGTCGCCGATGTGGAATCGGATAAGGTAACATCCGGACCGGAAAGCTTTTCCCATCTGTATGTGATTGTGTCCCCCGCATCCGGATCTGATGAACCGCTTCCATTCAGGCTTACAACAGCACCCTGGGCAACGGTTTGATTGAGGCCTGCATTGGCAGTCGGTGCCGTGTTCGTGTCATCAGCCTTTACAATATTCACAACAGCTTTTGCCGTATTTTTCAGCCCGTCATTATCCGTTACCGTCAGTTTGAATTCAAGGGAGTCACCACTGGCACCAACGGTTGGAGCTGTGAAGGTAATGGTTTCAGTCGTTGTGCTGGAAAGTGTCACATCGGTTCCGGAT
>QZKS01000091.1 GCA_003599865.1 Desulfobacteraceae bacterium | reverse complement strand
CGAAGACGGCAACCTGGCGTTCCGGATCAACGGAAGCGTGGAAACCCAATACACCTGGAATGCCGAGAATCGGCTTTCATCGGTTGCACCCTCATCTCCGGCAAGCGGAGATAGAAAAATCGAATATTCTTATGACTATTTGGGCCGAAGGATTCAGAAAGTGATATCTTTCTGGGATGGCAGCCAGTGGGTGGAATCAACCGAAAAACTGTTCGTGTATGACGGCTGGAACCTGATCGAGGAGATAAACCTATCCGGCACCACGGAAACCAGCCGGTATTATGTCTGGGGGCTGGATTTGAGTAACAGCCTGCAAGGGGCTGGTGGTGTTGGAGGTTTGCTTGCGGTTGTAGACGGGACGGATACATATCAATATTGCTATGACGGCAATGGGAATGTGGGACAGATTGTGAATGCTGCGGATGGTGCGATTGCTGCCCATTATGAATATGATCCGTTTGGCAAGTTTAACTACTCATCGGGGAGTTATGCGGATGAGAATGCGTTTAAGTTTTCTACGAAGTACCATGATACCGATACACGACTGATTTATTTTGGATATCGTTGCTACGATCCTGAATTGGGACGTTGGATTAATCGAGATCCAAGTGGTGAATCTGGTGGGGTTAATTTATATGTCATTGTTCAAAATGATGTAGTGAATCAGAGTGATTATCTTGGCCTCAGGAATTTAACCACAACCGAAGAATCTTATAGACAATCATTTCTAAGCGAAGCTAAAAAATTTGATAAAAAGAATCCCGAATTAGCAAAGGCTCTTAGGGCAATCGCATCTGATTATGGGGCTTTGATTGATGCTTTACCAGGAAATACTACAAGCAAACGAGTGAAAGTTCTAAATAAGGCATTCTCAATATGGACTGACTCACAGAATATTGAGCGATACAAAATAAAAGGTGACACTTACCATTGCAGCCTTTTTGTTAACAGAACTCTTTGGGCTGCAGGCATAAATACTCCATATGAAATGAATGCTGGTGCTTTTGTAAATGATAAGCACAAAACAACTGTGGGTGTTCTCAAAATAGTTTATGAAATAAAGCTTAAAGACTCAACTGGTAAGACTGTGAATACATCAAATAGTAAATCTGTTGTGACTATTAATGTCAGGGAACCACAGATTGGAGATATTGTTGCCCAAGGAAAAGAAAGCGCATGGACACAAAATGATGCACACGTTGGTATATATCTTGGTAGTGGTGTGTACGTCAGTGCAACAACTTATGTTGGAACAGGATTTTCAACTGCTGGTTATGACACAACCACTGGGGGTATAGGTATAAAACTTTTACCAAACATTGAAAATTCAATGAGAGACACATATGTTTATAGAAGCACGGATTCAAAATAGGATAGGTAAATAATGAAAACCAAATTTTTATTTTTAACAATAAAGATGTATGCATTATTAATACTACTTTTCACACCAATATTTGCAGCTGAGAATATAAGTTCTAAAAAATTATCAAGCCGGAATGATTCTCCCGGTAAGACATTTGTTAATTCCATTAACCAAACATTTGTTTATATTATGCCGGGTACGTTTCTGATGGGGAGTCCTGAAACAGAATACGGACGATATGATGATGAAATTCAACATCGTGTAACAATCACTAAAGGATTTTACTTACAGACTACGGAGGTAACGCAGGGGCACTGGAATGAAGTTATGGAACATAAACCATGGCATAGACAAGATTTTGTAAAGGAAGGTGACCAATATCCAGCAGTCTATATATCATATAGTGATATGCAAGAATTTATTAGACGTTTGAATTCTAAAGAGGGAACAGAAAAATACCGTCTACCAACGGAGGCTGAATGGGAATATGCTTGTCGTGCAGGTTCACAGACTCGATATTCATTTGGAAATGATAAACAAGAACTTAGTAAAAATGCTTGGATTGATAAAAATACATTTTATGTGGGAGAAAAATATCCCCATCAAGTTGCAAAAATGAAACCAAATGTCTGGGGACTCTATGACATGCATGGCAATGTTTATGAGGTATGTCTAAATTGGTATTATGATTATTCATCAGAGAAGCTTACAGACCCTAAAGGACCGATCAAAGGTGACTTTAGGGTATCTCGTGGAGGATGCTGGCGGGATGATAGCGAAACGAGTGGTTGCCGTGCAGCTATTCGCCATCGAATTGGTGTAAACGATAGCAATAGCTACCTTGGATTTCGTCTTGTTAAAGAAAATTAAATTATATTTGGAACTATTCAGCGAAAAAAAATGAGGAGTGGGGTCACCCATTAAAGGTAACACCCTGACCGATTACGGCTATGATGCCTTTACGGGCAGAAAAACACTGGAGATCGATGCCCATGGCAACGAAACCCGCTTTGCCTACAATGACCGGGGCCAGGTAACCCACACCTGGGGAACCGGCACCTATCCGGTCAAATACGTGTATGATGAAACCGGCCTCCCTCCGGCATCTCAATGGGAGCAACCTATACCGCCGGATACGGTTATGATCCCTGGGGACGGATGGATACCGTTTCCTGGTCGGTCAATGGGGCTTTGCACAATATGCAGTACTCCCGTATTGACAATTCTGATCTGATATACCAGATTACATCCGATACCGGTCACAAGGTCACCTATGGATATGAAGATCACCGGGATTTGAAAACCCGGGTGAAAAACGAGTTCAACACAAACCTGATATCCCCTAGAGTGGGGTCGGACCAATCTAATTAACTGATATTATATGCATTAGGCGATGTGAAACACCGATTTCAAGGTTTAAATGTATTTTTTTCACCGTAAAATGGATTGTATAACGATATTATGTAAAAACATTCCGGACAGTCTATTTTTTAGTTTCGCTAACCTAAAATTGACCCATTAAAGGGCAAAACGACAACCCAAAATTGACCCACCCCAAACAGACCTCTGATATAAGATTAATTACAAGCAATCTTAATAATCAGAGGAGAAAGGAGAATGTTAAAGGTGGATCAATACAGCTACGTACGGACAGCTCATCGAGTATACCGTAAAACGATCAGGGAGATTGCCAGAGAGACGGGGCATTCAAAAAATACGATTAAAAAGGTGATTCGGGATGAATATTCCGGCTACAAATCACGGACCAGGCAGCCATATCCGGTACTGGGGCTTTACGTGAACATTATTGACAAATGGCTCACGAATGACAAGACCCAGCCGAAAAAGCAGCGTCATACGGCAGTTCGGATCTATCGCCGTTTAAAGCAGGAGCACGGATTCTCAGGTGCGGAGACAACCGTTAGAAAGTATGTGAAAGAAGCCAAGCTGAGACTTGGATTATGCGGCCGGCAGGCCTTCATCCCGTGTGAGCCTGCGATTGGTGGTGAGGCCGAGGTGGACTGGGGCACCTGCTACGCGATTATCGGCGGCCTATCCGTTAAATTGAAGCTGTTTTGCATGCGGTCAAAGTACTCCGGCAAACATTTTGTCTGTTGTTACCCGTGCGAACGTCAGCAGGCTTTTTTTGACGGTCATATGCAGGCTTTTTCATTTTTCGGAGGGGTTTTTCCGGTATTGATCTACGACAACCTTACCACTGCGGTTCAAAGGGTTTATCGGGGGAAAAAGCGTGATCTGCAGCAAAGCTATGAGAAATTTGTGGCTTATTACAATTTCACACCGCGATTTTGCAATCCCGGAGCGGGTCATGAAAAAGGCGGTGTTGAAGGTCTTGTGGGGTATGCGCGTCGCAATTACATGGTTCCGGTGCCGGAGGCAGCGTCTATACATGCGCTCAATGAAAGGCTGCTGGAAGAATGCGTCTCCTACGGTGATCACCGGATGGCCACAAGAGAGCAATGCGTGAACGAATTATATGAAACGGAAAAAAGTCATTTGATTGTTTTGCCCGCGGTCGGCTTCAGTAATATCGAGTTATGTTCACCCAAGGTTGACAAATTTGCCACCGCCATCATTGATAAAAATCATTATTCGGTTCCGACCCGCTACAGTCATGTAAAGGTAAAGGCGATACTATATGTGGATCAGGTGTGCATCTATTATGGTTCCAAAAGAATCGCCGCCCATAAGCGGTTGTATAACAACAATCAGTGGTGCCTTGATCCCCAGCATTATCTGGAACTGATCCGGCAGCGGCCGCAGTCGTTTGACACTGCCCGTCCGATCGTTGAATGGAGAAAGAGCTGGCCGATATGCCTGGAGGAACTTTTTGATCGTTTTTGCCGCAAACAGGGGGGCACAAAAGGCACCAAAGATTTCATATCGGTTTTGATGCTCTACAAGCAATTTTCCGCCAATGATATTGAGGCCGCCGTTACACTGGCACTTACCGCTGATGCCGGTTCCAGTGCTGCCGTCCAATACATTTTATGCAGTGCCTCCCGATCATGTGACCAACCGGTTGCGCCTGTAGATAATTGGCCCAGGCTTGTTCCGTCCGATGTGTCTGTATACCGGCAGATCGGAGGTGACATATGAATGCCGGAATGAGCGCTTTGCTCCTTGACAATATGAAGACATTAAAGCTTTCCACAATGATCAAGAATCTGGAGGCTCAGCTGCGTCAGGCCAGGGAAAGCAAAATCTCCTATGAGGAGTTTTTGTTGAATTTAACAGAAATCGAGGTTCAGGTTCGTAAGGAAAACGGCCGTAAAAAAAGAATCAAAGATGGCGGTTTTCCTTTGCTAAAACCGCTTGAGATGTTTGATTTTGAATCCGCCCCGGGACTGGATGTTCGATTCGTCCGGGAACTTTCAACCGGCACATTTATAGAAGAAAAACGCAATGTCATATTTTTAGGTAAAAGCGGAACCGGCAAAACCCATCTATCCACAGCCCTCGGGATGGAAGCGTGCACAGCTGGATATCGAACACGATTTGTTACCGGCTGCGGGCTTGCCAATGAACTGATCGAAGCAAGGGATGAGAAAAAATTAATCAGGGTGATCAAACGTTATTCGGGGTACGATTTGCTCGTCATTGATGAACTTGGTTATGTGCCGTTTTCCAAAGAGGGGGCACAGCTTCTTTTTCAAGTGCTTGCCGAGCGTCATGAAAAAAAGTCAGTGATTATTACCACAAATATGGGTTTTGGAGACTGGACACAGATATTTGGTGATCCAAACCTAACAGGCGCCTTGCTGGATCGTATTACCCACAAAGCCCATGTGATCAACTGTAATTGGGAAAGTTACCGGCTGAAAGAAACCCTGAAAAGTAAAAGAGGCAAGAAATGCAAATAACCATATATAACACGAGCAAGTATCGACTGGACCGCCCCCGGCCTGGGGTGGAACTCCGGTCGCTCTGCGAGCTCCCTACGTTCCACCCCAGGCCGGGGATAAGAATCTATATTGGCAGAAACGTGTAAAAAGTAACGGTACGTCAAAACAATTGAGGGTGGGTCAAAATTAGGTTATCGCTATGGGTCAATTTTCGGTTGTCTTTTCCAATTTTTTTATAGAATTTCGTTATGGCTCCATTTGACATCAGACTTAATATGGACTATATATGGTCATTATTATTGCTATCAAAATAAAGGACCTGCCTAATGAGATTAAGTGAAAAAGTTAAACCAATCAGCTATTTCAAGGCAAATGCCGCAGAAATTATCAAGAATCTACACGATAACACCGGCACCATGGTAATTACCCAAAATGGGGAGGCCAAAGCGGTGGT
Source organism: Desulfobacteraceae bacterium (assembly GCA_003599865.1). Classification (GTDB taxonomy): domain Bacteria; phylum Desulfobacterota; class Desulfobacteria; order Desulfobacterales; family SURF-7; genus QZKS01. Next base: position 4,733 of record QZKS01000091.1, on the reverse strand, counting down.
GCAAGATATTCACACCTATGAAAATATACAAGAAAGCCTTGCCATGCTAAAAATACTTGCTCAAAGCAGCAAGCAAATTCAAGAAGGGAAGGTTCGCTCTGCCGGCCAAGTTCTGAAAAAATTAGAGAAAAAAATACAAAAGGATAAGGCGGAATGAATTATAAAGTCTTTTTTACCGAAGACGCAGAATCCGACTTATTTGAAATCTATGAATATATCCGTGAAAATGGGTATCCACTTCAGGCTGAAAAGCTGTTATCGGAATTAGTTGCTATTTGTGAAACACTATCACATATGCCTGAACGAGGACATATACCAAAAGAATTACAACGAGTTGGAGTACGGGATTATCTTCAAATTCATCTAAATATCTATCGTATAATTTACCAGATTATTGGCTCAAAGATATATATTCATTGTATTTTGGATGGACGTCGTGATGTACAGGAAAATTTAACGCGACGAATATTGAGATAGCCTGGGAGCATTTTTTTAACGCACCGTTAACCGTTATTGGGTTTGGATAGTTCCGGTCTTTCACCGTTGCCGCCTTTCTCGCGGATTAAACCATCTGCTTGATTTTATAAACCATCCGTATTATCAAAATACAGCTCTTTTCCATAAAACAAGCCCATCCAAAATTGAATATAAGTCATCCTTGAGAATTACATCCAGAACAATGAGCTTTCTATGCAGGATATGATGACACCAGTAATGTGTTCGATGACAATGGTAACATGATTCAGAAGACGGTTGCTGGGGTTGTTACCAATTATGTGTACAATACAGAAGACAGGTTGACTGAAGTACGAGACGGTTCAAATGCACTGATTGTCAGGTATTATTACGACCCATTCGGAAGACGCCTGTGGAAAGAGGTTGGTGGGACAAGAACATACTCTCATTATACTGATGAAGGGTTGATCGGGGAAGCCGTGAGGTTGAAATGATTGAGTCCCGTTAAAGCGCAAATTGAGAGAGGGCCGATGATGTCGCTTGATCAGAAGGCAACACCAAGGCATGTGTTAAAGGCCGATATTTAATGGCCTCTCCGGGATCGAAGAGCCTGGTGTGCCGGGCGGAACATTCTTTTTCACTGTGGTAACTTACCGCCGGAGAAAGATACTTACGTTTCCGGAAAGCCGTACTTTTTGACATCAGGCCATTCGACAGACGCAGGAGAAATATCCGTTTCGAATAGATTTTTTGGTATTGCTTAAGGAAGATGCGCTTAAAAGCACATCCTACCAGGCTACCAGGCTAAGAAGGAAAGAGGGTCGTATCCAGTTTGGGGGTGTCAATATTCAAGACCTGACCCCTTCACTTGTTCAGCCGAGTGTTTTTGTCAGGACGGCCGCCTTGCTTAAAAATACACTTGGCCTTTCCGCCAGCCGCAATCCGTTTTCACGGGCCAGATCCAGAGTGGCTTCAAATGCCTTTCGGGATACATGCACCGGCGGCTCCGCAATAAATACCGCCCCCTTTGGTTTAAGCATCCGGCTGATTTCCCGGAAGAGAACTTCCTGATCAGGGACTTCATGCATCACATAGAAAGAGAAGAAAAAATCGATGGGCTCTGCAAGATTGATCTTATTTTCTTCACATTGGTGCAGCCGGATGCGGTTTTCAAGATCCGTTCCCTGAATTTTCGTATGCAGCTTTTCCAGCATTCCCTGTTGCAGATCCGTTGCAATCACCTGGCCGGAAGCACCGACCATTTGAGCCATATCCAGGGTAAAAAATCCCGGCCCGCAGCCGAAATCCAGTGCTGTCATGCCCGGTTTCAGATATGGTTTCATGATTTTCTGCGGGTCCTGAAACCATCTTCGAAGCTTGCTGTCAAGGGTTCCTGCCCGTTCAACAGGACACAGCCGGCCCGGCTTGTTTTTCATATGATACGCTCCATTCCTGATAAATTGAATAATTCCGAATGCCCGATACCCTATCGCAGGAACAGAGGACAGATCAAGATGATTTTTTCTCCCAGTCTTCAATCCGGACACGTTCGTCAACCTCTTCCCAGCCGGTGATCATGGCTTTCAGGTGCGCGAAAAGGGTGTGCCCGGTCGTGGTCATGTAGACATGGATGACCAAAAATTGAAGAATGGCAAATGCGCAGGCCATGTGTAAAAATGCTATCAAACCGAGCGGCAGGAATCCGATTCCCCAGGCTTCCCAGTGGTTATAGGACCAGTATAAAAAACCGGTTCCCATCTGGGCCGGGAGTAGAAGGGCTGCCAGGGATAGATAGGTAATCCGCTGCAGGGGGTTGTGTTTGGCATCTTTTCGTTTGGGAACGGGGTGCTCTTCACCCCTGAATATACCGTAAACGTAATACCGGACTACCGACAGCATTTTGCGGGTTGTGGGAATATATTGTTTCCATTCACCGGTAGTAAACAACCAGAAAACGAAAAATGCAAAGGATATCAACCAGGTTATTCCGACGGTATTGTGAACGGAAACCGCAGTTTCAAACCCCAGCAGTTTATAGGCGCCATGCACTTCAAATCCGGTAATCAGGAGCAATAGAATCATAAACATTTGCAGCCAGTGCCAGGATCGTTCATATCTTGTATACAGGTAAATGTTTTTCATTTTACCGTTCATGGGTCATTACTCCTTTCGCTTGCCACTGAAAAATATCCTGCCGGCACCATGCAACAGCACGCCCACGGCAGATAACGCGATGATCAGCCAACCCACCTGACATAGTAGTGTGAATCGATCCCTTCCGGGCATGTAAAATCCCGTCAGGTTTGCCAGCCGGCTGTTGTTCCGTGTGTGACATTCGTTGCAGCTTACCACATCGCTTTTGGGCGCAACCATGTGGGTTGTGGGGAAAAAATATTTGGTGTTCACAAAATCAAACTGACCGGAATAGGGCACGCCCGAAAATGCCATTCCCTTGTTGAAGGCGAGTTGAAAATCCATCTTGGTGAAAAAACCGTCATCACCGGACAGGAGCGGGGCTAGCAGGGTCTTGTGTATTTTATCATAGGGCTGAACACCTTCATGGACCTTGAACGGATAGATCCTCGCATTGGGCTCTTCCCGCTTCCCGGTTGGTTTACTTACATAAACCGTTTTGGTCGGATCGATGATATCCTTGGTGGTCAAAGACCGAAGGCTTCCGTTATACCAGTAATATTGCGGTTTTACGTTTTTTTCCCACTTCATTTCGCCCTTGATGGACATATAGTTGTGCTGGCCGTACTGGTCTTCGGTGGTATAGGGTTTTCCGTCCTTTGTTTTGCCCGCCTTGGACCAGTCCCATTTCATTTTGGTAGGATTGACCCGGGCAAATTCAGGGATATGGCAGCTCTGACAGGCAACCCGGTCCGTATGATCATTTTCCTTCAGACCGGATTTGTGCGGACGGCTGCCATGACAGGATTCGCAGGTGATGCGTGAAGCCTGGTCATTTTCCAGAAGACTCTTGCGGTCCGTATAGGCCGGTGCGGTATAGATTCGGCCTGAAATATTGTGAAGTTCCGTTGTGTGGCATCTTGTACAAGCAAAATCTTTCCCGTCGATACCCATGTGGACATCCAGATTCTTGCTGGGTTTGGTAAGGGAACTATCCAGGTCACCATGTTTGACACCGTCACCGCCGCCTCCGTAAAAATGGCATGAACCGCAATTCTGGCGGGTGGGTCTGGCAATACTGACAACCGCTTTCCGGAGTTCGCCCTGGAGTTCTTGTGCCATTTCCAGGGATTCAGGATCGCCTTCTTTATGGAAATAGGTAAGATCATCAAAGGTTTCTTTCCATTTTACGTTATTCTGGCCGTGACAGACCAGGCAGTTGATCTGGTCATCCTTGCCGCTCCAGCCGATATGGCAGGACACGCAGCCCTTGTCATTCATGTTATTGGCGGAAATGCAGAAGTTGTTTACCGAGTCTGCACCCTTCCCATACTGCTTTCCGTTCACGGGCTCGCCTGCAAGCCATGTCCAGTGAACGGTTTTATGGATCTGATCGTCCGCTTCCGAATGGCATGACAGACAGGCTTTTGTAATATCGGAGCCGGATGTAAAATCCTGATTCAGGATTTTATGTTTGGAATGATCCGTTGTGCTCCATGTTGTTTTGCCTTTTTCAGCCTGCTGGGCCATGACCATTCCCGGAGAATCCTCTAAAGCGGGTTGTTCCGCTTCTGCCGAAAAACCCGCGGAGGATAAGAAGACAAACAAAACGAGAATGATGGTGCTTAAAAAGATTTTTTCAGTATCTTTTTTCATGATAAGCCTTTTCTCACATTACTTGCATTTTGCCGGTGATGGTGAATCTGCTGCATGGGCATGCAGATAGGCATGGATATTGAGCAGTTGCTGTTCATCCAGCGTTGCCCATTCTTGTTCACATCCGAATTCCGTGAAATTTTTCTTATCAAAGACTCGTTTCCACTGGGCCTGGGTTTTGGCGTCCGGGCTGATCGGCGGTTTGGATGAGCTGATCACCCCTTTTTCATGACAGGATTTGTAAAGTTTCTGATAGGTAAACTTGCCTTTTCTTTCATTTCCCTGTTCTTCGGCCAAAGCCTGTCCGGAAATACCGAGAAGCATCCCAAAAGCCAGTATGGAGATAAAAATATTTTTCAACATGATAAAACTCCTTTCAATTGTTTGTCAAGCGTCCAATCCATAAAAAAACCGGACTGCTATGGCCCATGAGGCCATGAAATCCGTTTTCACGGATAGTCGTTTCCGGTTGTCTTTTGAATAAAATA
>QZKS01000019.1 GCA_003599865.1 Desulfobacteraceae bacterium | reverse complement strand
AACCTCATAAACATCTTTGATCATGTTTAAATCTCTGGCGAGTGTCGCCGGATTACAGGACACATAGACAATTTTTTCCGGAGCCAGTTCCAGAACCTGTGAAACAACATCCTTATGCATGCCGACCCGGGGAGGATCAATAATCATGACATCGGGTTTCTCAACCACCCCGGAAAGCAGGTCTTTAATATCTCCCAACAGGAACGTACAGTTATCAATTCCATTGTTCCGGCAATTCTTTCGGGCATCCAGGACGGCACTTTCAACGATCTCAAGACCGGTAATCTGTTTTGCGGAATCCGACAGCCAGATGGGAATGGTGCCGGTACCGCTATAAAGGTCAAGAACATGTTCCGTTCCGGTCAGTCCCGCATATTCCTTCACCTTGTCATACAACAGTGCGGCACTCCGGGTATTGGTCTGAAAAAAAGAGTTTGCGGATATTTCAAACACATATGGTCCCATGCCATCCTTTAAAAATTTTTCCCCTTTCAGCAGTACTTCATATTCACCTGTGGCGACACCTGCCTTACGGGCGGTAATATTATTGACAACCGATACAATCTGAGGATATTTCCGCATCAGGAGATCCGCCAATGGTTCGGTAATCCGGATATCTTCAGCGGCTGTGATGATATTCACCATCCAGGTGCCGGAATGAAAAGAATGACGAAGCATCGCAAAACGCCAAAATCCCTCATGGCTCCGCAATCCATAAACCGGCGCATGGGATTCTTTCATATAATTTCGGATATCGTCTAAAATCAGGTTGCCAAGCGGGGGCTGCAAATGACAGGTATCGATATCCAGCACTTTATAAAAAGTACCGGGAACATGCAGTCCCAGAGCAAAGTCCTGTTCGATATCCTCTCTCTCCATTTCCGATGGAAGCAGCCACCTTTTTTCCGAACATGAAAATTCCATCTTGTTCCGGTATCCAAAGATGGGATCTGAGGGGATTGCCGGATGAACCAGGGTATTGTCGACCTTGCCGATATGGGACAGGGATTCGGCAACATGACGTGTCTTGTACTCCAACTGTTTTCCATAGTCCAGGAACTGCCATTTGCATCCACCGCAGTAACCGCTGAATCTGCAGACAGGCTCCACCCGGTCGGCAGAGGGGCGCAGCAATTCCATTGCCCTGGCTTCCGCATAACGCTTTTTCATTTTGGTGATTCGGGCACGAACCTGATCACCGGGAACCGTCTGGTCGGTAAATATGGTAAAGCCCTCCACCTTGGTGATTCCTTTTCCGCCAAATGCAATATCCGTGATTTCCAGCTCCAGGATTTGTCCTTTTTTCATCATCTTGTATGCCTTTTCCATAAATTGTCATGACACCTTTTAAAAAGTTTTGTATACTGCCGTAATTCGGAATGTAAATCAAGGACTAAGATATTGCCTGTTCAACGTCATACCAAAAGAATCATCCCGGTATCCTTTTTTTCTCAGGGGCTTCGGATCAGCGGACACCTGCATCTTCCCAAAGAAAAAAAGCCGCCGGTTGTCATCGGCTCACACGGTCTTTTCAGCAGCGGAAATTCCCCCAAACAGATTGCGCTCGCCAATAAATGTTCGGACATCGGACTGGCATATCTGCGGTTCGATCACAGGGGTTGCGGAAAAAGTGAAGGTGATTTCCAGGAAGTGACCTCCCTTGCCGGACGTGTGGCGGACTTGTCGGAAGCGCTAAAAACCATCCGTGAGCATCCGGAAACAGGTGATCAGGCAGCTATTTTCGGAAGCAGTATGGGAGGAACCACCGGATTGACCCTGGCTTCGGATCATGAGATTCAGGCAATCGTTACGGTTGCGGCACCCCTTCGCAGTGATCCCATCCTCCGGGCCGGTAAGAAAACCGGAGACCTGCGCGGTCTTCCTCTCTCTTTTTATGAAAAACAACTCCGTTTCGATATCTCAAACAATCTTTCCGGCATATCCAATATTTTGATTTTTCATGGTGATTCCGATGAAACGGTCCCGGTTGCAGATGCCCATGAATTGCATGCAAAAGTATCGCACCCGAAAAAACTGATCATTCAGGAAGGCGGAGATCATTCCATGAGCAGCCTGTTTCATCAGATTCATTTTATGAAAGCTACGACGGAATGGTTCCGGCAATGGCTTGCCGGATAACATTCAGTTTAAAACCGCTTTCATTTTTTCGTGAAAACGTTCCGCCCTCAGACAAAATGTTTCCAGCTTGGCGTTGATCAATTGCGGGAATGGAGATCCATCGCTCTCAACAGCCAGAAACGGGAGATCGTCTGTGCCGGCCAGCAGTTGCCGCAGTTTTCGGTTTTTCGGATCTGTTTTGATTTTTTCCGTTGCATTCATGACACGATTCAAAATCGCTTCGGACATCCGGTTCGGCATACATCCAAATGGTCCGACCGCAATAACGCCGCAGGCATGGGTTGCGATTTCCTCCAGAGAGCTGCCGATCGTCAGAATGGCCTCCCCTGCCAGTTTGGGGGAAATATAGGCGGATCCGTTTTTCACCACCTTACCAATATGGAATGGTTCAAGATGGAACAACCCGGATTCGGACAAGACACGTTTCAGTCGTTTCTCATAATGGCTCATCAGCATCTTTTTGATCGTGAACGTAATCCTTTCTTTCATGGACATTTGTTCATAAACCAGCTTTTTATCCACCAGATAATCAGAGTACAGAATCCATTCGGCAATGGGAGAACAGATGGATGCGAACCCTTTATCCGCAAGATATTCCGTCAGAAACTGCCGCGACAACCCATCTCTCCGGACAAAAATCTCCCCGGCAATCAGGATGGTCGGAACGGTTTCAGGCGGCCGGATCAAAGAGATTTTTCTCAAATCAGAACTGAATACCATTAACTGTTTTTCAATATCCTTGAACTGGCCGTGTTCCAGCTGCAACAATATTTTTTGCCATCCCTTCTCTAAAAGATCCAGGGCCGCATCCGTATCCTTTGCATTCGCAAGAATCATGGATCGCATATCCTCCACGACATCGGAGATGACGATCGCCCACCAGACCCTGAGTTGGATATCGCTTCCCAGTCCGGCATAACTGTTTTCCGATGTAAGGGACAACAGAGCGACATCCTCGAGTTCCATCCGTTTGATCAGGTCTTCCATGAAAACAAAATACTGGCCGAAACGGCAGGGCCCGGCCCCGGTCGGCATGAAATATACCAGCTTCTCATCCGGTTTTTTCTGATGATAGACATAATCCAGAAGCGTTCCGGTCGTCAGGATCAGGGGAAGGCATTCCTTGCAGGATGTATTTGCCCGCCCCAGTTTTAATACGGCTTCATCCGACGGAGGATGAACAACGGCATGAAAACCCTTTGACCGGAATACGGCTGCAAATGACTCCGTGGAAAATCGGCCCATGGAAGGAAACAGCAGCGTTACCTGCGGGTCCGTCATGGATAAAACCGCTCCGGAAGATGTCCGGACTTCCGGGACAGGCGTGTTGAACAGAATCTGGGCAGGTGTGAATTCTGAAGACTTCTGAACGATGAACTGTTTGGAAACCAGATGACGATAGGCTGCAACAATGTCGAGAAAAGCCTCGATCCGTGTTTCCAGACCGGCATCTGCCGTATGACTGTCCAGCTCAAGCGTCAGGGATGGCTTTTTGCCCATGATATTGCGAAAATATCCGATAATAAAAGAATCCGGACCGCAGGAAAAATTGGTGATATAGGTTCCAAACAGCTGGGGATGACGTTCCACGTAACGGCAGGCTTTTAAAATTCGTTCCCCCATACCCCAGTACATATGACGTTTGGCTTTTTCATCCCCGCAGGGCAAAAAATCAAACGGGATGATCAGGACCCCCCGGGAAGCAAACTTGTGCGGTATTCCCATATTGGCTTCTCCGGCAAATCCATTGTATGGTCTTCCGAACAGGACGACAGCGGTTTTATCCGGATCGGTTTCAAGCTCCGCGAGCACTTGCTTTCCAATCTCTCTCATTTCCGCCATGCATTGCTTCTGGCTGTTCAGGGCCGTTGCAAATGCTTTCTCAGCCTCCCGCCTGCCGATCCCCATTTGATGTGCCGCACTCACAAAAACCGGTTGTGTGGAAGCGAACCCGTCCTTAAAATCCAGGTATGGGGCGATCACCTTCAAGCCTTCATTCTTCATCTCATCAAGTTTTTCCTGAAAGGTGGCCTGCAGATAAAACGTCTCTCCCTGAACAAAGGGGCAGACCTGAGAACTCAACTGCCCATTCCGGTTCGGAACCGCTTTTAAATGAGGCAGAAAAAGAAAATCCGGCTTTTTCGAATGCAACAGGGAGTGAAAAAAACCATGAGCCAATTCAGCAGGATAGCAGAAGGCTGCCTCCCGTTGATCGATTCCTGCCTGTGATACGGTTTCCGGAAGGACAACTTCATATCCCAGTTCCTGAAAAAATACGGAAAACAATGGGAAATAGGTATTCACCAGAAAGCTCCTGTTGATCCCGACGCGGCCTTTTACACTTTCTCCCGCAGTTCTCCGGCTCCCTGCATATTTTTCAAATACAAGCTGCTGACGAATCTTTACAAGATCCAGGTTCCTGACATCAAATTTGATATTTTTCCGTATATTATAATACCGGTTACAGGCACCGCCAAAGGGAAACTTCTGGTCATCAAGATGAATCATGGCGATTTCACATTTTCTGTCACAGCCCTCTCCTCCGCCATGACATATAAACGATTTCCCATAGGTTACTTCCCGGTCGGCAAGAACCTGCAAATGGAATTCACCCGGTTCCATGAGCCCGGTATCCATTCGCTTCCCGACTTCCAGGGCAGCCCCGAATGCTCCCATCAGTCCCGGCTCCGGAGGAACAATAATCGGTTTTCCGACAAGGGAAGCCATCGCAAGCGGAACGGCCTTGTTATAGCAGACACCTCCCTGCATGAATACCTTTTCACCGACAGGTCTGTTGGATTTTACACGATTGGAATAATTCATGCAGATCGAATACACCAGACCTGCCACGATATCTTCATGCTGAACACCTTCATGAATCGCATTTTTGATGTCCGAAGCAATAAAGGCGGCACACTGGTCATTAAAATTGGGAGGATGATTTCCTCTCAAGGCGATATCGGCGATCTCTTCCATCCGCACGCCGAGAGATTCAAGGGCGGATTCTTCCAGAAACGAGCCTGTCCCGGCGGAACAGGCTTCATTCATGGCATAGTCCGAAGATACGCCGCTGGTGATATACGTGTATTTTGCATCTTGTCCGCCAATCTCAAAAATCGTATCCACATCCGGGTCAAAATACACGGCAGCCGTTGCGTGGGCAATGATCTCATTCACGACACCGTCGGTCAGCGCATGCAATCCGGCAATCTGCCGTCCGGACCCGCAGACCCCTAATCCATGGATATGAATCTCGGATGGATCGGCTGACTCTTTGATCTTCTGTAAAATGGCCCGATAGCACTCCCTGGATGCGCCGACAGGGTCACCATTGGTCCGAAGATAAATAGAAGCGAGCATTGCATTGTCCGATTTCCGAAGCAGAACAGCCTTTGTTGTCGTTGACCCCACATCCAACCCAAGAAGGCAGATGTCACCTTTCCGGACGACTGCGGTCTCGATGGTTTTAAAGGTAACCATATCCCTGAAATCCGACAATGGCGGAAGCGCCTCAAAAACCCTTGCCCCTGTTTTCAGGAGCCCTTCGGTTCCCAAACAGGGTCCGGAACCGTTCTCAAGCGCCCATAATGCTGTTCCGAGAGCTTCAAAATAGGGAGCCTCTTTGGGGACAATCATCCCCGGGATCTCCTTTTTCAGATTCCGGATCATCATTTGATTCAATGCCGTACCGCCGACAAGCATGATATTTTCACGCTTGACCTTTTTTAAAAGCTCCAGGATCTTATCCGACATCATTTTACATAAACCGGCGGTCACCTTGATCTTCGGAATCCCCTTATTGGTGGCGTGCGTGCAATCGGATTTGCAGAAGACCGAACACCTTCCGGACACATGATGAAAACTGTCGATTTCAGACCATCCTGATATTTCATCCAGGGAAAGGTCCATTCTGCGCAATTGCTGGACAAAGAACTCTCCGGTTCCGGAAGCACATTTGTTGCCGGTCAGGACATTGGAAATTCGTCCATGCGCATCCAGCATGTACACCATGAACGTCTCCCCCCCGGCAGAAACGACGGCCGGACAGGAAACACCCTGCGGTTTTAAGAACCGGTATGCATACTCAACCGCCTCCGGTTCGGAAACTGCCGGCAGATTGATAAACCTTTGAAACTTTCGTCCGGTTACGGCAATCGTATCAAATTTATCCGGTTCCATGCCGTCGAATATCGAAAGAAATACCTTTTTGGGATTTCCACCATGCGGATACAGGGCATGATGTGTAACGGTTGTTACTTTTTCAGCATGGTTTCCATTTCCACCGGAACGTATCTCAACCTGGGCAACAGAAACCGTCGATGCACCAACGCAGATTCCAAGCGCGCGTTTATGTACTGATGCGGTATGTTCCCGGCTTGAATCATCTATTTTTATTTTTTCCATTATCCTGCCTTTTGGTTACACACAGATCGGAAAACAGTATCAAGCACTGGGAATAAACCCCATCCCGATACGATTCATTATAGTTTTTTATGATTCTCGATAGCCGGTACCGGATAACGATACAAACATTTCGACCGGCCATGATCTATCCTTTGTGCGGACGGCATGAATCTATCAGTAATCCAGATTTTTTCAACCCCAAAAGAATCATCTTCAGGATATGGCGAAATTATGTTTCCATAAATTGCCGAACGCCGGCAGGACGGGACTGGTTCATGATGATTGTGATCGGTCAGCAGGCGGGACAGAGGTATGATCAATTGATAACAAAAAAAGAGGAATCAGTCTTCTTTTTGCGCTTTTTCTCCATTATTTTTCTGTGCTTCGATAGATGCATCTTTATATTGACTTAAAAACGCTTCCACACTATCCCAGCGCGAAGTGACGGTTATATTCCGAATGGAAATATTTTCAATCTGATCTTTTGAATAGGGATTGACCAATTGCAGAAGATTGTCTTTAATCCCCGCTACTTTATCCATTGTATTGACCTCGGAATATGTCAGAGAGCTCAGATAAAAAATTATTGCCTCTCTGGCCTTGGGATGTAAATCCGGTAAAGGAGTCCCCTCCGGCATAGCCGTTTTTAAGACAAATTCCAGTTCAATGCAGAGATAATGGTCCTTGCTTCCAGCCTTTTCCTTGCTTAAATTGACAACAATCGGTTTAAAGGATAAAGCTTGAACTAAACTTTCCTTTCCTTCTGTTTTTTGACTCTTGACTCGCGCCCACGTTTCGATTGTACCATTGGGTTTCTTTAATTGCATTGTCAATTCCGTAATCTCTACAATTTCAAACGAAATTGTCTCCCCGATTTTCCAGGTATCTCCCGCTATCACCTGTGTAGCGGTCATGGATAAAAAACCATCTGAAACGGTCCATGTCCCTGAGAATTCTTCCTGTTTGGTTATCACTTTCCCCAACCGTCCTTCTTTTCGGATCTGAGATTGCCATGTACCATTGGCACGGCAGATTAAGATATTATGGTCCCTGCCTTTTTTCATGCGCCATGATCCGGTAAACCGGTCATCTGAAGAAACATTTTTGCTGCAACCAACCCACCACCCTGAACATAGCAAGACAAAAAAACAAAGAAACAAGACTGTCGTATAATCGGAAGATTTTTGGTTAGGACTCATATCAAGATTTATCCGGAATCTTCTTTCTGGTTCTGATTCTGATGTTGCTGAAAGCTGAGGTAAAAATTATTACAGGATATCCATATGACGGTAATTTATCATTTCACGTCAGTACGGTCAACCGTCTTCATTTCTGCGTCCGGTTTTGATGGAGTGTCCTTGAAATAATCATATCGGAAAGGAACAATACCCGAATCGCAACGGATATTGTTCCTTTGTTGTTGTGAGTTGATACGATGATATTTAGCCGCAGGTTCCTGTTCCGCAACTGGAACACCCTGCGCCGAGTTTGATGCTGGAAGAGATGCTGAAACCCATTTCCTTAAAATCGACCTTGATCGGCGTTGCCTTTTTCAAAAAATCCTTATCTACAACATATTGAAACCCATCTACATCATACACATCGTCTGAGGCTTTAGGCTCATCCAGAGCCATGGCAAGAGAGGGACCGCCTCATCCGCCTTCATTTAAAAAAATTCGGATCGGCATCACTGCTTTATCCTTGAAATAATCGGCGATCTGTTTTGTCGCCATTTCAGTAACTTCAACCATTGGATTTCCTCCTGTATAAAAAAAATCAGTTCCAAATCAATGGAACCTCCGTAACCGCTGATTGTTCCTGTCGATAAATTTAGTCATTGTTATCGATTTTGTCAATAATCAAAAGAGCGCTGAAAAGAAATCGTTTTTCAACATCCCGAAACGGATGCGGATCTGCGTCCGATCGCTATTTATTACTTTTGATCCATCCGTCAAAGGTCATACAAGGTATCATCTTTTAATGGAATTTTCCGGCTGCGGACTTGAAGACCGCCCTTCTTGCCGGACAGTACAAACGGATCTTCACCCTCGAGGACATCTCCCATTTCCGCTTCAATGGTTTCCGGGTCATCTCCCCTCTCCATCCGGGTCAGCGCTTCCTCCATTCCGGAACCCAGTTCCATCCCTGTCATTTGCGTAAGTTTTCTCATGAGATTTGCCGCCTGTTTTGGATCATCCTCGTTGATATGTCCTGCCTCTTTGGCCAGCATCTGCATGGCCTTTTCCATCCGGCTTTCATCAACGGGCAAATCATCCGGAGAATTATCCTCACTCGCATTGCCGGCAACGGCAAAAACAGACATTTGTCTTTTCAGCTTTTTCTTTTTGCACTTCGGACAGATGGGCTTCTTATTCGTGTTGACGGATCGTGAAAAAAAATTAAATATCGTATTGCAGTCATCACAAAAAAATTCATAAATCGGCATATTCAATCCCTCATCAAACCATTTAATAACTTGTACCGGACACTCCTGTTTTCAATCTGCTTCAAAAGACTGTACAATAACGAAAAAGCCATTTGTTGTAAAGTATACGTTTATTCCGGAACAGCTTCCGATCCCGGTGAGGGATGATTTCTTTTTCACAGGCTCATAATTTGCCGAATAAGATTACACTGTATTGACTTGCTTTTTCACATTTGGTATTGACGGCCAGCAAAATGATTATGAAATAAACAATAAAGAGAGGAAACGTAAAATGGAAAGAACCTTGTCAATCATAAAGCCGGACGGTGTAACTCGTGGCCTGATCGGAGAAGTTGTCAAACGTCTGGAAAAAAACGGAATCAGAATCATCGCCATGAAAATGATCCGGATGACCCTGAAACAGGCGCAGGGATTTTATGCCGTTCATAAGGACAGACCTTTTTTCAACAGTTTGACTGATTTTATGACATCCGGTCCTGTTGTCGTGATGGTACTCGAAGGTGAAAATGTCATTTTAAAATACAGGGACCTGATGGGTGCGACAAATTATAAAGAAGCTGCCGAAGGAACCATCCGAAAAGATTTTGCAACCGACATTGAAAAAAATATTGTCCATGGTTCCGATGCCCCGGAAACAGCCGCTTTTGAAATCGGTTATTTTTTTAACAGCTTTGAAATTATGGGCTGATGACTGAAACGAAAAAACTCGATAATATCACTATTGTATTGCACAGGCCTCAATATCCGGAAAATATCGGGGCTGCGGTTCGAGCCGGATATAACATGGGCATCACAAAGGTCTGTGTGGTGGAGCCTGCTGATTATGATAAAAACAAAATTCTCAAAATGGCGACACACTCTCTGGCAGATGGCGTAGAGAATATCCGGCAATACAATAACCTCAAGGAAGCCCTTGCTCCTTTCCAATATATCGTTGGTACGACAGCAAGACTGGGCAAGCATCGCCACAATCTGACAAACCCGAAACAAATCGCAAAAAAAATCGCCTCCCTGTCGGATCAGGTTCCCATCGCTGTGCTGTTCGGGCCGGAAGACCGGGGACTTACAAATGAAGATCTGCAGTACTGCCACAGCTTTGTAAACATACCCACCGCATCTTTCTCATCCCTTAACCTTGCCCAGGCGGTCATGGTAATCTGTTATGAGCTGTTCACCGCCCAAAAAACCGAAACGCCGAAATATATACCGCGTCTTGCCACCCGTCACGAGCTTGATGGGATGTACGATCAGCTCCAGGAAATCCTTACAAAAATCAACTTTTTGAATCCCCACAACCCGGATTACCAGATGAACAATATCCGGTCCTTTTTCGCAAGGCTGGAGCTGAGGGCCAAGGAAGTCAGCATCATCAGAGGTATTTGCCGGCAGGTCAACTGGTATGCTGAAAAAAGATTTCAGGACGGTCTGGATCATCAAAACGACTGAATTTTACAATCTGTTTTAACTGATCATTCGTAAAAAGTCGTAAATTACCTTTA
>QZKS01000032.1 GCA_003599865.1 Desulfobacteraceae bacterium | reverse complement strand
GTCATTCTGACGAAAGTCAGAATCCAGCAATTTCAAACGCTTCTGGATGCCGGATCAAGTCCGGCATGACGGTTTTGTGACTTTTTACGAGTTCATCAAGTTTGGAATACCACCAAAACCGTTTCCGATATGGTGGTATTCCTGTTTTTATTGGCAGATCAGATCTGGCCGGCGTTCTTCAAGGCAAGCAAGACGACCTTTTGCATAATCTTCTCCTGGCGGGTGACCGGATTATCCAGCTGCATCCTTTCCAGGTATGGTTTTGCCTCGGCAGGCACCGAACCGACCATCTGGCCGATCAGGCCGGGAATAATCGCCATTTTGCTGTCCGCGGCTTTCTCCTTGAATTCCCGCAGGGATTTTCCAATCACAATTTCCTCTTTGGTAAAAGCGGTTCCAAACGGGAAAATCGGGAAAAAGTTCTTGTCTCGGTATTTGCCGAGTATGCTTTCCAGGCGCTCCGGGTAATTATTCCGGAATTGTTCCGGGATCTGATAGGTGGCCGGTATTTTCTTCGATTGCTTGGCCCGCTGCAAGAGTCCTTCCTGGAATCTGGAATCCGTAACGTTCAGAAGGGCTGCAATCACCTGCTGATCACTTTTGCCCCGGAGATCCGCTATCCCGTATTCGGTAATGATAATATCGCGCAAGTGGCGGGGAACGGTGGTATGTCCATAATTAAAAACAACATTGGAACTGACATCTTTTCCCTTGGCGCGTGTGCTTCGAATCATCAGCGCGCCTCGTGCATCCTCTATAGCATGCGCCTGCGCTACAAAATTATACTGTCCGCCGACACCGCTTACGACCCGTAAATCTTCCAGCCCGTCGGAAACAACCGCACCGGACAACATGACCATTAAACCGGCATTGATAAAACGTGCATCTTTTCTCTGAAGCAGCTTTAATTCTTCGCTGGAATACGGATTGTTCCCATACAGCTGATTGGTATGGAGCACACTGGTCATGTTGATCTGCATCCGCTCTTCTTCGCTCATATTGTTCAGCACGTCATAGAAGTCGGAGGGTCCCAGGAAAAATCCGGCATGCATCCAGTATCCGTCTTTCAGTTCAGCGCCGAGACAGGATTGAAGCAGCCGGTCTTTGCTGTTCGGATCGGTCAAATCTGCTTCAAACTGTTCCTTCCCATTGCTGATTTTTCCATTTTCGTAGGTCAAACCGGATTTCAGGATGCCGTATTCCTGAAGAAAGGAAAAATCTTTTTGCGTTAATCTGGAATGAATCGAATTCTGTTCAACAAGCAGTTCAATGATTTCAGGAGTGACCTTCTGCTTGACCGAAATCTTGTTTTCCCTTACCAGGCGCTGAAGGGGGACATTGTCATACACCTTTCTTTTCATGATGCCGGCTTTGTACAGATGCAAAAATGCATCCACAAGCATTTCCGTTGACCCGTAAATCCCCTCCTCAAACACAGCGGTTCCGCCGACCCGATGAATAATATCCCCAAATTTTGCATTTGCTTCCAGATCCTGCAGTACTTTATTGTATACCGCATTCTGCTGATGACGAATCTGCATCCCATAGGCGATTGCATCCCCCAGTGAACCGATGCCGATCTGCAAGGTTCCGCCGTCCTTGATCAGCGTGCTGGCAAGCATCCCGATGGCATAATCCGTGATGTTTACCGATTCACGCGGTGCTCCGAAAAGGGTGAAATGAAGATCAGGCGCCTCCAGGACTGCGTCAAAAATATGGGGGTCCACCACGGCATCCCCATACATGAACGGAAGATTTTTATTGACCTGGCCGACGGCAGCAACCCTCTTTCCTTCTTTTCTCTGTTTTCCGATAGTCCGAAATGCATCCAGCGCCGTATCGGAATTGCAGCTCATGCTGAACATGGTTTTGCCGTTCAGTTCTTTTTTGGCAACCAGCTGACCACCGACATTCATGCCGTTATCCCGTACATCGCGGGCTGCATGGGTGTAATTGGTGCTGGTATAATTCTGCTGCATATGTTCATTATCCAGGAATCCGCCGGCTTTATAAAAAAACTCGGCAACCTGGACATTGGGGGGCAATTCTTTTTTCCGGACCGCGGTAATATAATCCAGATTCACATATCCATTCCAAACCCTTTTTACCAGAGGCTCCAAAAACCTTCTTTCCAGTTCGCTTGACCATGTGGGCGGTTCCAGAGAAAGTGCCGTCAGAATTTTTAATTGAATGTTGGGATCTTCCTTTGCTTTTTTATAAATCGCATTGGCAAAATGGTTTGGCTTACCAAGCCCCAGGCACATTCCGAGAGTGATATTTTTTCCCACTTTTTCAATCACAAAATCAGCCAGCTCATCCGGATCCGTAAAATAGATCGGTTTATGTTCTTTCATACTCTTCTCCCCCCGGCGAAAAAAACGCCCCCATGCAATTTGTCTTAACCGTCTACGATTGATAATCTTTTATTTTCGGAAACAAAAAAAACAACTGCCTGATTCCAAAAACAATGTTATCACATTCAAAATTTTTGTTTATAAGAAATACATGTTGAAAAGTCAATGCAAGATCAAGATATTTTGTTCTGTTAAACAGATACATCCTTATTTATTCGATCAACTGTTCATGCCGGTTGATAATATGTTGAACCACGGTCGGATCCGCCAGGGTAGACGTGTCTCCTATGCTGTCATATTCATTATTGGCGATTTTTCGCAGAATCCTGCGCATGATTTTCCCGGACCTTGTTTTGGGTAATGCCGGAGCAAAATGAATGATATCCGGTGTTGCAATGGGACCGATTTCCTTACGGACATGAGCAATCAGTTCTTTAATAAGCTCCTCACTTTCCTCCACCCCGACATTTAACGTGACATAGGCATAAATGCCCTGCCCTTTGATTTTATGAGGGTATCCGATCACCGCTGCCTCGGCGGCCTTCGGGTGGCTGACGATGGCGCTTTCCACCTCGGCGGTTCCCATTCGATGGCCTGAAACATTGATCACATCATCCACACGGCCGGTTATCCAGTAATAGCCGTCCTGATCACGGGAACACCCGTCTCCGGAAAAATAATAACCATCGAACATTTGAAAATAAGTATCTTCAAATCGTTTATGATCCCCGAATACGGTGCGCATCTGCCCGGGCCATGGCTCTTTGATCACAAGGATTCCATCTCCTCTGCCAACAACCTCCTCCCCCTTTTCATTCAGGATTGCCGGATTCACACCAAAAAACGGCAATGTCGCAGATCCGGGTTTCTGATCAATTGCATAAGGCAGTGCCGTAATCATGATCCCGCCGGTCTCGGTCTGCCACCAGGTATCCACGATGGGACAGTGATCCTTTCCAACATGCTTGAAATACCAGCGCCATGCTTCCGGATTAATCGGTTCACCTACGCTGCCGAGAATCCGCAGGCTGGAAAGATCATATTGGTAAACCCACTCTTCACCCTGTGCCATGAGAGCACGGATTGCCGTAGGAGCCGTATAAAACTGGGTGACCTTCCACTTGTCAACTACCTTCCAGAATCTGCCGGGGTCCGGATAATTGGGCACCCCCTCAAACATAATGGAAGTTGCTCCCTGTGAAAGCGGGCCATACACAATATAACTATGCCCCGTAACCCATCCGATATCAGCCGTACACCAGAAGATATCTCCATCATGATAATCAAAAACATATTTAAATGTGATTCCGGTATACACCATGTACCCACCGACATTATGCTGAACACCTTTGGGCTTTCCGGTTGATCCGGAAGTATACAGGATAAACAAGGGATCTTCCGCATCCATCCACGTGACCGGACAATCAGAGCTTGCGTTGCTCGTTTCCTCATGCCACCATTTATCCCGATTTTTTTTCATGGTGACCGCTGAGCCTGTGCGATTGACGACAAAACAAAAAGACACCTCATGCCCTTTTTGAAAACAGCTGTTCATTGCCTGATCGGCATTTTCTTTCAAAGGAACCGCCTTTGCACCACGCATCACACCATCCGACGTAATCAGTATCCTGCATTTGCTGTCCAGAATTCTATCGGCCAGGGCTTCCGCAGAAAACCCTCCAAAAACGATACTGTGGATCGCTCCGATTCGGGCAACGGCCAGCATGGCAATCGCCAGCTCCGGTATCATCGGCATGTAAATTGCCACCCTGTCCCCTTTTTTCACATGATGCGCCTTTAGTACATTGGCAAATTTACATACCTTTTCATGAAGTTCACCATAGGTGATCTGCAAATCTTCTCCTGGTTCATTCCCCTCCCAGATCATGGCGACCTGATCCCGCCGGGTCTCAAGATGGCGATCCAGGCAATTATAGGTAATATTGGTTTTCCCGCCGACAAACCACGCTATCCGTATCGGGCCTTTTGAAACCGTGTAATTGTATCTTCGAACCATATCCCACTTTTTTTTCCAGTAAAACGTTCCGGCAATTTCCGCCCAGAATCCTTCCGGGTCATTCATGGAACGCCGGTACAGCTCATTATATTCATCCAGGCTTTTCACCCACGCGTGTTGACGATGACGATCAGGAGCACGAAATGTAAATGCACTCATAGATTCTCCTTTCCATATGATTGTTCGGTTGCGCAACGTCAGGATACCGTTGATTTGAAACAGAAGCTGTTTTTTTGCAATATTTCAGAATAAAATACCCCTGTTCCTGTTGTCAATTCCAATTTCCTGTCTTTTGATACAACAGCTCATCTTCTTTTCTCCAAGCGCCATGACTTTTGCTTGACCGGAACGACTGTTTTCGGTATGGATAGATAATTTTAGTATTACCGAGTTATGTAACAGGCAATGCCATCCAGACGTCGGTCGGATGGCTTTTTCTTTTTGGAGAGAATGATCGTGCGGGACTGTATTCAACACAAACTGGTCGTGATTGACAATTATGACTCATTCACCTTTAACCTCGTGCAGATGTTTATGCAATACTCCTTGAATATTGAGGTTTTTCGAAGTGACCAAATACGGTTACCGGAAATTGAAGCCCTGCATCCGGATTATATCCTGATCAGTCCCGGACCGAAAAATCCGGCTTTTGCCGGTATATCCATGCCGTTAATCCAATCCTTTTTTCAGCACACACCGATCCTGGGGGTTTGCCTCGGGATGCAGTGCATGGGTGAAGTCTTTGGTGGAAAAACCGTAAGAGCGCCCCTCCCCATACATGGCAAAACCAGTAAAATCATGCATTGTTCCAGGTATATATTCCAAGGTATCCCCTCTCCGTTTTCCGTGGCAAGATATCACTCCCTGATGACCCGGCTGGACAACCCGGTTCTTGAAATCACGGCAACCAGTGATGACGGTGTCATTATGGGTCTCTCCCATCCGGAATATCCGCTTCATGGTGTTCAATTTCACCCGGAAAGTTTTCTCACGGAGCATGGTTTCACCTTGATTGAAAATTTTTTAAAGCTCGGTCCTATGACGGATCCGAAACGGAAACTCATTATCCATCATGAATCATTTTCCAAAAATCAACATTGAGCTGAACGGCATTTATACGCAGGAAATAATCCTTTCCGGCTCTTTTCCGGAAACAGCGGAAAAATTCGCCCCTATACCGGGAACGGTGATATTGCTGAGCGGAGAGAATCTCGATTGTTCCCGATATCATATTCTGGCGGCCAAACCATGGCTTTCGATCAGAGGCTTTGGCAGCCGGATGTCTTTTCAGACAAAACAGGAGGATCATTCCTTCTCTGCAGATCCCTTTCTCGCACTTGCATATTTGCTGGCACAGTATAAACAAAAAATAAGCACACAATTACCGGTTGCAGCAGGTCTGTTCGGATATCTTGCCTACGATCTGAAGGATCATCTGGAGCATCTGCCCCGGACATCTGTTGATGATCTTTCACTGCCGCAGCTATGCATGTTTGCTCCATCCATTCTTCTGATTCAGGAAAAGGAAACGGGAAAAACGACCCTGTGTATCCCGAAACGGATGGAAGACGGAAAGGAAACGCTGGCTGAAGATCTTCACTTCTTCCAGGAAACAATGAAGCAAAAACCGGCCGGAGATACCGGTTTTCACGGAGACCCAAAAGGCTTTACCGCCAACTTTACACAGGATGCCTATATTGAATCCATCCGCAAAATCCGGGAATATATTGCCGCAGGTCATGTTTACCAGGTAAACATGTCGCAGCGATTTGAATCGAAATTCTCCGGCAATGCCTTTTGCCTGTTTACCGAACTGTTTCAATCCAACCCCGCGCCTTTTTTTTCATACATTGAAGCCGGTGATCATCAGATTGTCTCTACTTCCCCGGAACGGTTTATCCAACAGACCGGTGACCGGATTGAAACAAGACCCATCAAAGGGACAAGGCCAAGGGGAAAGACCCCGGAACAGGACAGACAGATGGCCGCAGAATTGTCGAAATCTCCAAAAGATGATGCGGAACTTTCGATGATTGTGGACCTGCTGCGCAATGATCTTGGCAAGGTATGTACCGGAGGGTCTGTGAAGGTCACTCAGCACAAAAGGCTGGAGGCCTATGAAAATGTTTTTCATCTGGTTTCCATTGTAGAAGGTCAACTGGCTTTTGGAAAAAATGCGGTTGATCTGATCAGGGCAACGTTTCCCGGCGGTTCCATCACCGGGTGTCCCAAGATCAGAGCCATGGAGATCATCGATGAACTGGAACCATGCCGCCGTCATATTTATACCGGATCCATCGGTTATATCAGCTTTCATGAAACCATGGATCTTTCCATCGCCATCCGCACGGCAACCATCAAGGAAGGGAGAATGCTGTTCTCTGTCGGAGGTGGTATTGTTTATGATTCCGATCCATTGCAGGAATTCCAGGAAACCCTCCACAAAGGAAAAACACTCATGGAAACCGTAAAAGCAGACAGTACTTCCAACAGCACATCCGGTTTTGTCTGGATGAACGGCCGGATCATGCCGGAAAAGGACGCAAAGCTGCCCATTACGGACCTCGGCGTACAATACGGATATGGACTGTTCGAGACCATCCGGGTGAACAATGCCCATCCGGCATATCTTAAAAATCATATGGATCGCTTCAACACCGCATGGAAAGCCATCATGAACGCCGACCCCCCGGACCTTACCTGGGAAGACATCATTCAGCAGGTGATCTCCTCAAACAGGCTTGAAAATCAGACAGCTGCCGTAAAAATCATGGCCACCTTCGGCAGCCCCGGGATTCCGGATCATTCTCCGAACCTTTTCGTATCTGCCAGGCCCTATATCCATCGCCTTGCCGGAAAGAACGAGCCCGGCATTCACCTGATTACCTATCCTGAACCGAGACAGACGCCCCTCGCCAATTACAAGACAACCAGTTATCTATATTATTATCTTGCCGGCCATTATGCAAAAGAGAAAAAAGGTGATGAAGCATTGATCCTGAATCCGGATGATACCGTGTCGGAAACCAATACAGCCAATATCATTCTGATCAAAAACCATATGGCCGTTATCCCGGAATCCGCATCGGTTCTTTCCGGAATCATGGCAAATGTGGTTTGCGACTACCTGAAAGATGCCGGATTTACCCTCCGGACTGCGCCGGTTTTCCGGCATGATCTTTTTCCGGCCGACCAGGTGATCATGACCAATTCCCTGATCGGAGCCGTTCCCGTTCTTTCACTGGATAACAAACAGATCCATGCAAACCCGGAATTCTGCCGGCAGATAAACAATCATATATTGTAATGTTTCCGTGTCCCTGCCCAGCCTGCCTGCGGATAAAACCCTTGCCGCACGAATGAATCTATGGCAAAAATAAAATGCTTCCATCTAATAGGAGTGAATGAACTCCTAAAAAGTATCAATTCCGTCACTCCGGTGAAAACCGGAGTCCAGAACCCATTGAAAGACTGGATTCCGGCGTCCACCGGAATGACACAAAAGGTAACTTTCGTTTTTTATGCACCCAGCAGGAGTTTTGATATGAGAATACCGGCAGCAATTTTTTTGGTTCTGCTGATCACCTGTCCGTGTCCGGCGGAAAACTATCTCCTCAATGGCGGTCAGGAGTCGACCATTCATTATACCATGACCCAGGAAGTACAACCTTCTCCGAATACCAGAAAACTGATCCTGAATTATGTGGTCCCGAAATCATTTGATTCCTACACCTATAAACAAAACATCCAAAAATTTAATCTTGATTTTTTTCCACCTCCTGATGACCGCACACAAATCGTTGATCAAAGGGGAAATGAGGTTATTGAGGCCGTATGGAAGTCCCCCCAAACCCCGGTTTCCTCTACGATCAGTTTGATCGCATCAAACAGCGTGCTGCTGAAACCCATCAAAACCGATGCGCCGTTTCCCTTGTCAGGGATACCGGATAATATAAAAGACTATCTTCAAAGCACGCCGCAGGTGGATTTCAGCAACCCGAAAATTCCGACAAAAGCCCGTGAACTGACCCGGTCTGCAAAAACACAATTCGATGCCGTCCAGATGATCCTGACCTGGGTCGTGGATCATATGCACTTTGTGGTAAATCCGGATCAATACGATGCCGTATACGCATATGAGACCGGCCGGGGGAATTGTCAGAATTACTCGCATCTGTCTGCTGCCTTGATGCGGGCCGTCGGCATTCCGGTAAGGATTGTCAACGGTATTACCTTAAAACAGCCGTATGATATCCAGACCGGTGATGCCATCCTTACCATGAAAATGGCCCAGTCGCGTCACTCCTGGATAGAAGTATATTTCCCGGACCTGTCATGGGTTCCATTTGATCCCCAGGGCTCGGAACTCTTTGTCAGCAACCGCTTTATCCGGGTGGAAATCGGCATTGACAACCATGAAACGGAAAAAGATGGTTTAATGAGATGGACAAGGCTTCAGGGAACACCGGGAAGACCTTCCCTGCTGGAGAGAATTGATTCCGATTTTCAATCCGACCATGTCCGGATCGATGCGGTAAAAACGACATATGGTCCGAGAGAACTGCTGCTGTGTCCTCGGGTTGAAGCCGCCTTTGCACGTGTTGAAACCAAACCGCTGCCACCGCCTCCACCAAAAATACAGGAAAAAGAGCTTCGCAAACTGGTTTACGCAGAGCCGTTTCTCTTCGGCAACCTGGATTTCCCGGAAAACATCGATTTTCTGAACGTAAGGGGACCGGCAGTGGAAAGCCCGGACGGCGTTATGACCGTACGAAAAAACTTCATCGTGGAAACAGCGGAATATGTGACCACAAAAGGACAGCAGTATGCACAAACCTTTATCCTGGAAAAACCGGTAAAGCTGGAGAAAATCGGGCTGGCTTTACATACGTTCAGTGATGAGGGAGAACTCTGGGTTGAATTGTATCAGGATCAGAACGGCATGCCGGATCAATTGATCGCCACAAGCGACTTTATCTCTCCGGGCGGGATCAAATATGCTCCGGGTTACCAATGGATTGATTTTTATTTTCCGGGGAAGGAGATCAAGCTGTCTCCCGGCCGATACTGGATAGCACTTGGATTTTCGGGAAGTCCCATCATTAACTGGTTTTACACATATGGGAAACCGGTCGGCCCCCAGGATGGGACGCGATATAAAACCATCTTCGACAGAACCTGGAGCCGCAGTCTTTCTTTTGAGTTTAATTACCGTGTTGCCGGGCTTTCAGCGATTTACCGGTAAACCGAACCGCTTTATTTCCGGATTGGCCGTGTCCACCGGACAGAATCCAGGAGAGCCGGTTTTACCCATTATCTCTCCTGGATTCAACGGCAATAATCATCCCCGTACCTTATTTAAAAACAACTGAATTTTTATGAGACTCTTTCCCCTTACCGATAGCAATATTGGTATTCTGGCCGCCGCTGAATAAAGACAGATCCGTATTATTCACTTCCAGACCAGCCCCTGATGTATTGGTGATATTGCCTTTTACACTTCCATTTTTTACAACGACAGACCCTGAGTTGGCGGTAGTATTGCTGCCGATGGCCAAATTGGTCACTGCTCCTCCTTTGGCCTTGTTCACAATCTTTCCATTGACATTGGCATTTGAAAGATCAACCGCGCCCAGATTGGCCTGTGAATTTTTGCCGATGGCTGCATTGGTCACCACACCGCCGGCTACGGTATTCACAATTTTTCCCTTTGCGGTACTGTTATTCATATTGACTGCACCCAGATTCGCTTTTGCCTTTTTGCCGATGGCCACATTGGTTGCCACCCCTGCAGCCACTGTATTGACGATATCTCCATTCATCCGGCTGTTTTTCATATTGACGGAGCCCATGTTCGCTTCAGCTCCTTTTCCAATGGCGGCATTGGTCACCACACCTCCGGCAACCGTATTGACAATCTTACCTTTTGCCTGGCTGTTTTTCATGTTCACGGAACCGAGATTGGCAGTGGTATCTCCTCCTATTGCCGCATTGGTGACGACACCTCCGGCAGCGGTATTGACGACCGTTCCTTTCATGCTGCTGTTATCCATATTGACGGAGCCTGTATTGGCAGTGGATTTTTGCCCGATGGCAGCATTGGTCAGCACCCCACCGGCGGCTGTATTCACAGCCGTACCCTGCATCGCACTGTTTTTCATGTTCACCGAACCCATATTGGCAGTGGACTGATTCCCGACCGCCACATTGGTGACAACTGCACCGGCCGCCGTGTTGACCATTGTTCCTTTCACTGTACTTCCCGTAAGGTTGGTTGCGCCCATATTGGCTGTTGATTGTTTTCCAATGGCAACATTGGTGAGGGTCTGGCCGACAGCCGTATTTACTGCTGCCCCGTTGACGCTGCTGTCCTTCATGTTTGCGGAACCCAGATTGGCAGTAGACTGGTTGCCGACCGCTACGTTGGTAAGGGTCTGACCGGCGGCTGTATTCACTGCTGCCCCCTTGACGCTGCTGTTCTT
>QZKS01000075.1 GCA_003599865.1 Desulfobacteraceae bacterium | reverse complement strand
GGAAATATGACCGGCATGGGGTTTCAGTCGGGTATGCCATTTTGTTACGGTTAAAATTGGCTGTTTGATGTTTCAAAAAAACTTATGCCAAAATGGTCTTCTTCCCATTAAAGGACCAGATTAATTGACTTAGTTTTATGCAGACGTTCCAAATCGGGATACTGCAGAATTCTGTCTGAACCAACTCAAAGAACAAGTTTTTTTATTCCATCCCTATACAATTTTATATCTCATTAACTTTATTCAAATATCGACTGAATAGGCTTGTCTGGCACATTCTTTGATAAGATTCTTTATTTGGTAAGAACACTCTTCCGGATAGGGGATCTTTTGGACAGTGACCTTGAAAACATGCCGGAGATGGAACATGCAACACGTTCCGATAATTCCCGGTCAACGTGTTCCGCAAATAATACTTCGAGGAGATGACTTATGGATGCGATACGAATTATTGCCGCGATACTTCTTCCCCCTTTAGGCGTCTTTCTTCAGGTGGGTATCGGCGGTGCCTTCTGGTTAAATATTCTTTTAACCCTTTTCGGCTACATCCCAGGGATCATTCATGCGGTCTGGATTATCGCCAAACGATAACGGCCAAATTGCCTTGTAAAAATCTGTATTCATTTAAACCGCAAAGGAGATAACCATGGAAAATGCATAAAGATGGTTTGCCGAGCGGTCGAAGGCGTAATTCCAAATGGAAGTAAATCAAATTAACCGTACAATAAGGAGCAATGTATGAAAAAAGCAACTGAAAAGTCGACAGCCATGTATGGCGTCGTCCCGGCATCGAAGATTATCGGTGAAACGGTCGTCAATCGTCAGAGCGAGAATGTGGGCAAAATCCACGAGCTGGTGATCGACGCTGGAAAGAACCGCGTGGTTTACGCTGTGCTCTCCTTCGGTGGTTTCATGGGCTTGGGTGACAAACTGTTCGCCCTGCCGTGGGAAGCCTTCGAGTTTTCCGCCACAGACAAAAAACTTATCCTCAACGTGGACAAGGATAAACTGAATGCCGCTCCCGGTTTTGAGAAGGATGAAAAGTGGCCTAATTTCTCGGACATCCTCTGGGGAGAGAGTATCTATAACTACTACGACTATGCTCCGCCATGGAAGACGCAAGCTTTGAAACCCTAGGATCGACAACCCCGGTGCTCGTGAACAACGCGGGCATCGGATATTTCACGGCTGTTGAAGAAAAAGATAGCTTGGTCCGACAAAAGTTCGAAGGAGGGAGTCATGACACTTCGAAACCAAAGAAAAATCGCTATAGTCGGTGCGGGGGCTGTGGGATCGACGTTTGCGTACGCTCTTGCGCAAAGTGGATTGCCCGACGAAATCGTACTCATCGATCAGAACGAAGATCTGGCCCGAGGACAAGTGCTGGACCTGGCTCACGGGCAGCCTTTCTTTCCTGCAGTGGCCATTCGTCACGGAAGCCCTTCGGACTATGTTGACGCACAGGTCATCGTGATCACGGCGGGGGCATCCCAACGGCCTGGCGAAACACGGCTGCAGCTTCTCAAGAAGAACGCTGCCATCGTGCAAAGCATCGTTGGCGAAGTCGTTGAACAGAAGTCGCGCGCGGTGATGCTCATTGCCACAAACCCCGTGGATGTGATGACCCACGTTGCGCTGCAAAGTTCGGGGAGCGGGAGAGACCGGGTCTTCGGGTCCGGAACGGTCTTGGATAGCGCCCGTCTTCGGCACCTGTTGAGTGCGCATTGTGGGGTCGATGTGCACAACGTGCATGCCTATATTCTGGGCGAACATGGCGATTCTGAATTTGCGGCGTGGTCTATGACGCATATCGCCGGGATGCCGATCGATGAGTTCTGTCCGATCTGCGGCCGGTGCGAAGACTGGAAGGCAACACGCGATGATATCGAACAGCAAGTTAAAGACTCCGCCTACCACATCATCGACTACAAAGGGACCACCTGCTTTGCGGTTGGCTTGGCACTGGTGCGCATCACAACAGCGATTCTGCGCGGAGAGAACAGCGTGTTGACGGTCTCAACGAGACTAGAAGGCGAATTTGGGCTTCAGGATGTGTGCCTCAGTGTTCCATGCCTCATATCCAAGAGGGGAGTCGAGAGGATCATCGTGAGCAAATTTCCGGAAAACGAAGCAGCGGCGCTCTCGGCTTCAGCTAATATCCTAAGAGAGGCCATCGTACAACTCACAACTGATGCGTGAAGAGACGACCAAGGCCGAATCTGCAATTGTGCCATATGGCATTCCCCCCTTGAGGGGGGATTAAGGGGGGTGTTATCAAAAAGTACACCCCCCTGCGCCCCCCTCGAGGCGGGGAATCTATATTAAATAATCTCCAGCCTCTTAAGCGTCTCCTCCGTGGGAATGCCGTTTTCGTCATACCCGCGCACCTTGTAGTATTCGGGAATCATCTCATCCAGGGGTATGGTTTTTTTCGAAGGATCCGATGCCCGTCCTTCCTTCAGCAGCCTTGGCGGCAGCATATCATCATGACGGCTGACCCCTTCCCGGGTGTTCATATACCGTTCCAGAACATGAATGCGCTCGCCTGCCCGCAGGAACTCGCCTTTGGACAGGGGGATTCCGGTGACGGAGTTCCAGAGGCCGTTGTAGATGGAATAATCCACCAGTGCAATGGCCACCGGCGGCATGTAGTGCATCAGCAGGCCGAGAATCGGGTCCCAGGTGTATTTGGTCATGGGGGATTCCATCAGATAGGCGTACATGGTGAACTGACAGGTCTGCAGGGCATTGATGCAGCAGGTCAGGTTTTCGAAAAACTTGACCCAGGTGCCCTTGCCGTAGGTGGAGTCCTCCTTCAGCAGATGAAAAAAGACTTCCTGCGCCACCATGTAGGAGGACAGATGGCAGCTTCCGCGGTTTGCCACGGCATAGGCAAGTCCCTGGCCGAAACTCCCTCTGGGGTCATAGGCTGCCATTTCCAGACCCTTGACATGCATGGCAAAATCTTTCCCACCGTATTTCCGGGACAGGTATTGTGATCCGCGGGCCATTTCCGCGCCGAATCCCCGCAAATGGGCGATATCTTCCAGGGCTTCCGCCACACCGTCCGGAGAGCCGAATTTCAGTTTGGTGTCCACCAGTCCTTTTTCCGTTGCTTCCATGACCCAGCCCAGGGTGCCTCCGGTGGAGATGGTATCCATTCCCAGCCGGCCGCAGATCCGGTTCCATTTGGCGATCTGGACGGAATCAAAAATTCCCAGATTGCTGCCCATCAGACCCACGGTTTCATATTCCGGAACCAGCATCTCCTCACCGGCAAATGTTCCCTTATGGCCGCATTTGATGGTGCAGGGTTTGCAGGTATGATGTTTGGTATCATGCTTTTCCGCCATGGTTTCACCGGAAATCAGGTCGCCTTTTTCATGAAACCCGTCCCGGAAATTATGAACCGGCAGGATGTTCCCCTGCAGATTCAGCCGGACATTGGCATTGGTGCCGAAGTTCCGGTAGACCACCGAGGTCATCTTGTTTTTCTGAATGTAGTTATTGGCCCGTTTGGTCACCTTTTTGAATTTTTCCGGATCTTTCGGCTTGATCCGGCAGGCGCCGCCGATGGATACAATGGCTTTTACCTTTTTGGACCCCAGGATCGCGCCAAGCCCGCCTCTCCCCAGAAAACGGCTTCCCGAGGCAATATTGGCAAAGCGGACCAGATTCTCACCGGCCGGTCCGATGACGAGACTGCCTGCTTTCTTGTCGGAACTCACCAGATCCTGAACTTCCGGAATCTCCTTCCCCCATAATGAGGAGGCATCCTTGATTTCCAGGCCGTTTTCCGTAATCCACAGGTAAACCGGTGAATCGGATTTTCCCCGGACAATCAGGCCGTCCCAGCCTGCGGTTTTGAGAGCCATCCCGAATTCCCCGCCGCAGGAGGAGGTAGTCATGATCCCGGTCAGCGGAGACTTGGAAATGGCCTCAAACCTCCCGGAACAAGGTGCGCCGGTTCCGATCAGTACGCCCGGCATGAATGCAATGATATTGTCCGGTCCCAACGGATCACAACCCGGTTTCAGACGATCAAACAGCAGCTTGAGTCCGAGCCCCTTGGCGCCCAGAAAAAGCTGCCTTTCCCGATAGGTGACTTCAAAGGTTTCCACCTTTTTACTGCTCAGGTCCACTTCCAAAATCTGGTTACTCGTTCCCTGGATTTCCTTCATTGGTTCACCTCTTTTTTATTCGTAGGCCAGTTTCAGGATTCGTAACGCATCTGCCTGGGTTACTACTTCCGGATTATAGGTCAGCGCACCGTCATCCATGGTTGCCTGCGCAATCTGTTCGAGTTTGTTTCGGGGAACTCCGGCATCCTTGAGGGTCATGGGGAGTTCGCACAGGTGGTACAGGTCGGTTTGCAGTTTTCGGATAATCTTGATCGCGGATTCCGCTCTTCCGGCTTTGGGGGTGGCGGCATACAGTTCACTTCCCCCCAGGGGCAGCAGCAGTTCTCCGATATGGTCTCCTGCCTTTTCCAGATTGTACTCCATGCCGAAGGGCAGAAAGATGGACATGGCCACCCCGTGCGGCACATGGCAGATCCCGCCGGTTGCATGCCCGAGACTGTGCACCAGGCCCACCATGGAATTGGAAAAGGCGATACCAGCCATGGTCGCGGCATTGGCAACGGCCAGTCTTGTTCCGGCATCCTTTCCGTTTTTCACGGCATTCACGATATTTTCCCGGAGTATTTTAATGGCAGCAAAGGCATATGCATCGCTCATGGGATTCTTCTGCGTGCCGTAGTAACTCTCAATCGCATGGGTCATGGCATCCATGGCAGTTGCGGCCGTCAGTCTGGGAGGCAGGGTCAGCGTCATCCGCGGATCGATAATGGCGACATTGGGCAGCAGATGGGAGGATGTGAACGGCATCTTCACATTGTTTGCCGTATCCGATACAACCGCAACCAGGGTTACTTCCGAACCGGTACCGGCTGTCGTGGGAATCGCAATCAGCGGCTGAAGCCTGTTTTTCAGGCGATCGGCGCCGATGAACTGCATCAGATCATCGGAATTTTCCGTAATGATGATATTCACGCCTTTGGCCGTATCCATGGCGGAACCACCGCCGATGGCGATAAAGGAATCACAGTTGCGGGAACGGTAAAGTGCGGCTATCTCCCTGACGACTTCCAGTGATGAATCCGGAGGTGTCTTGTCGTACACGGCACCGATGGTTGCAATGGAATCCTCAATGGCGTCTTCGACATATTTGAGTAATCCCGCCATCACAACCCCCTGATCGGTAATGACCATGGGGCGCTTTGCCCCAAGCTGATCCAGCTCATGGGGAATATTGTCCACCGCATTGGTTCCGGAAACAATCTTCACCGGATTGATGAATTCATAATAGGAAGGTATCATCGGGTCACTCCTTTGTTTATCTGCTATGTATTGTCCATCCGGAAACGGATGGAATTTTTTTATATGCCCGTCGGAATGCCGATCAAGATGATATACACCCGCAGGGCGTGCTGTTTCAGGCTTAACCGGGGTACTCTTTTGACCAGCCGCTGACTCCAGAATTTGGGGTACAGGTAAACCACCATCAGGTTCATAATACGGATCAGGCTCAGGGCCACGGCCAGGTTCCCCTTGACAATGGTGCGGCGTTCGGCAGCGCCCTGCTCGGTCCCCATGAGACCGGCAAACACCAGAAAAGCGCATTCAATGTTCTTGAAGCTGATGAGGAGATCCACCTCTTTGGGGCCGTCTCCCAGATACTTCAGACGCCCTTTCTGTTTCTTCATGGCCATCCGCGGACCCCAAGGCAGGACATCCAGTGCGAAGGTCAGGTTGTCCGGCCAGCGGGCGACTTCATGACGCACAATGGAGTCCCACCGTGAGGCGGATTGAATGGCCTTTCCCAGCACAAACATTACAATCTTGACAATAATTTTTTTGATCCGTTTTTCGAAGCTGATTGTTTTTTTCATCATTCCCGTCTTCTCATGTAGGTTAAATCAACACTTTTATTCAACCAATTTCCCTACTCCCCCACAACAGCATAAGCGCTAAGTATAATTAATTATTAATAATTAACAATTGATTATTGATTATTATTTTTTCACTAATGTCAGCAGATTCCGGACTCCGGTTTGCACCGGAGTGACGGAATTCAGATTTTTATGAATTCATTATTTCTGTTTTGGTAATTTTGTAAACATAGTCCTATCATATTATAATAATTAATAATCAATGATTAATAATGAATTGTTAAGTTAGCGCTTATGCCCCCTCAAGGGGGGAATTAAAACCGCTTGACCAAAGATAACTCTATATAGTCGGTGTTTTGTCCGTGTGCAAGTCTGTTTTTCAAAAACATCGTCCCTTTTTTGACATTCCCGAACCGAATTATGTTTCAAACAGACGCAAAAATCCGATCAGGTCAAAGGTTCCGCCTTCTATTTGAATATCTCCTTTCAGGAGCGCCATGGCCGGATTTCGCATCTTGGCCACGATCTCCTTCCAGGCTGCTGCATCCACCGTAACGGTGATATCCGGATTTTCCGGAAACCGGGGCTGCAATTCCGCTACGCCCCGCCGGACATGGACACTCCAGGCCTCGCCTGTATCCGGAAACCGGAAACCCACCACCTGATCCGTATCGACGCTTTTCACCGGGTCGAGTTTTACGCTAAGCGCGTTAAATATCGCTGCGAGCGGTATGGAGTGGACCATTTCCATCTCTTTGTTTTTCCGTTGTGTGATGGTTATATCCCCTTTGACTTCCAGTGCCTGGGTCAGATAGTAATTCCTGGCTGTGGAGGCGATCTGCTTTTCGCCAAGCGTGGCCAACGCCGCTGCCTTCATGTCTTTTGCCTGACGGTTGTCCGGTTCCAGCCGCAAAACATGATCACAGACCTCCAGTGCCCACTGATATTCTTTCTGCTCAAAAGCAAGCTTTGCGTTTTCCAGAAGCCGGTCTTTTCCACCGGCCAGTTGTGCGATTTTTTCAGCCCGTTCCCTTGGCGGCAGCGGAAACAGGTCGGTTGCATTGCCGCTGAACCATCCGAGGTATCCGTCAAAAATCGCCCGCACCGACCATTCCACCGTCCCGTAGTATTCATGCAGATACGGCCGGCCGACCAGATGATTCGGCAGTTTCACCCTTTCCACAATCTGATCCGGCGTCATTCCCTTGTTGATCCACCGGATGGTCTGGTCGTGAACAAACTGGATCGCGTCACGGTAATCGGTCAGCGTCTCATAAATTTCCTGCTTTCCATAAATGGGGCGCGTGTGGCAGGGCACGAGAACTTCCGGTTTGAGCTGCCTCATCCGGTCAAGGCTTTTCACCCATAAAATAACATCCCGATACGCCGTGCCCCGTATGGCATAGAGATTGGGAAACGAGCGATAAAAATTATCCGCCGGCAGGAGCACTTTTTTATCCGGCAGCCAGATAAAGATCTGGTCGCTGGTTTCACCCGGTGCATGGACCAGTTCCAGTTTGATTCCGGCAATGGTCAGGTCAAGCCGGTCTCCGGAAAAGGTTCTGGTGGGACGGATCAGGCCGATGGTGTTGTGTTCCCGGAAATCAAGATGAGGCCCGATGCCGCAATTCACCACACCGCCTTCCGGAAGCAGGGTTCCGAACTGCCGGGTGGCACGGGTATAGGTGGTCTCCCGTGTAACGCTGACAATCCGGTCCAGATGCCCCAGGGTTGTCTCATGGGAAATAATTTCCGGATGGTCGGCTCCGGCCATGACTGTTGTTCCGAATGCATGGTCCGGATGATAATGGGTATAGATGATGGCTTTTACCGGTTTGGAACTGATTTTGGAAAATGCCTCTTTGACCGGTTTTGCGGCCTCCTCGCTTTCCATGGTGTCCACAATCACCACGCCGTCATCCCCTTCCAGCAGAATGGAATTGGCAAGCCCGAAACCAACGGCAACATGGACCCCTTCGGCAACCCGGATCACCTCCTGTCTGAATTCTTTGGAATGTTCCTTGAGATCCGGATTCGACGCTGCGACGATCTTTTCCGGGTGCGGCTTTCCGGAACAGGCAAACACCATCAAAAAGCAGAAAACCGTCATCAGGGCCTGTTTCATCTGTTTCCATTTTTCAAAAGACATTTTTTCCTCCATTATTCCTGATTTCATTTTTTTGTATACGATCGACTACATTCAGGACATGGATATCCAATCGGGGATCGATT
Source organism: Desulfobacteraceae bacterium (assembly GCA_003599865.1). Lineage (GTDB taxonomy): Bacteria > Desulfobacterota > Desulfobacteria > Desulfobacterales > SURF-7 > QZKS01. The sequence continues at coordinate 4,018 of QZKS01000075.1, read as the reverse complement.
GTCAATTCAATTTACGTCAACAATTTTCTGAGAAAGCGCCGTCAATCAATATGTAATACCACCGCAAAACAATTGAACAGCGCCCAGACCCGGTCACCCGGATCAAGGGCAAGCCGGCCTGCGCTTTCCGCGGAAACAATGGCGCACAGAGCTGTCCCGTCTTCAATCCGGATGGTATATTCCGTATTGATCCGGCCCTTGTTGATTTGTTCAATGATCCCGTTGAACCGGTTCTCGGCGCTGCATTGGGGCTTTTTTTCCCCGCTGAACAAAATCACCCATGGTGCCTTGACCTCCGCCGTGATCAACCGCCCCTTTTTTAAAGCAAGCCGGTCCAGGCTGTCATTGGTGATGACGGTCGACACGGAATTGCCGCTGACGGTTGTCAGCGTCACCCGGGATTGAATATCCCCCCGTTGGATCATTTGGATTTTGCCGAAAAATGAATTCCGCGCACTGGTCCTACGCGACGCTTCCCTGTCGATAAACAGCTTGGTCACCTGCCGGATGTCGTCTGCGGAAAAGGAAACATAGGCAGAGGTCAGGTTGGGTGTCGAGTGTCCGAGCATCTCCTGAACCGCAGGCAGAGGCAGATTGCCCTGCATCAATTCCACGGCACGTCCTTTACGGATCATCTCGGGACCGCCCATCTCCTTGGGAAAACCGCAGGCTTTGGCGCGCTCATAAAACTTTCGCCGGACAAAACCCGGATCAACATCAAACGGCCGTGGCAAGGCGTTTTGAAACAACGGCTCAGACAGAACGGACTGAATCTCCCGGGACAGCATCCCGGAAATCTGAACTTTTCTGGTTTTGTCCGTCCTGCCGGGACCCATACCGTGAAACACGACCGTACATGCATGAGGATCGATGTCTTCCAACGGATTCAATGCCAGTACTTCACTCAATTTTGCAGCCGTGTAGCGGATCAGCAAAAAAATGATGAAAATCCTGCTTCTGGAAAGCCGTACGTCCGGACGCGGCGAATCATCCGCCCACTGCCGGAATGACTGCTCCAGACTATTGAGCCGAATTGAATCAAGACACCGGCTGTCCTCCGGCACCGAAACAATTCGTCCATGGTCTTTATCCTTGGAAACCATATGATATCTCCTCTGTTCCGGAATCTGTTTTCCGTTTATTCATGCCCGGATGCACCTTGCTTCTTATCTCTTGACTTGAAAAATGATGCTGTGGTATATAGACACGAAAATGTATATTATCGTGTCTGCCATGTCAAGGAGATCATCATGTTTTTTCAAACCGCCGGTATTGAAGTCGCTCCCTGGATTCCCCCGCTGGTCGCTTTTGTCATTTCTTTTTTCACTTCCATGGGCGGTGTGTCCGGCGCCTTCCTTCTTTTGCCCTTTCAGATGTCCTTTCTCGGATATACCAATCCCTCAGTCAGCGCCACCAACCAGTTATTCAATATCGTGGCCATTCCCAGCGGCGTATACCGTTATTACAGGGAAGGCCGGATGGTATGGCCGCTCACCTGGATCGTCATCGCAGGAACCCTGCCGGGTGTTTTCATCGGCGCCTTTGTACGGGTGGCTTATCTGCCGGACCCGAAACATTTCAAACTGTTTGCGGCCTTCGTCCTGTTCTATATCGGGGTTAGGTTGATCCGGGACCTGCTGAAAAAAACCCCGGGCAACACCGACAAAAACAACAGTGAACAGCGGTTTCAGGAAATGGTGCAGCAACACCGCCTGAAAACCGCGGATACGGGTCAATCCGACAATACGCCCTTACCGGTGATTCAGGTTACCCATTTCAATATGAAACGTATGGGGTACACCTTTTATGGTGAAAGCTTTGATGTGTCATTCTGGGGAATAGCGATACTCAGCTTTATTGTCGGCATCATCGGCGGTATTTACGGCATTGGAGGGGGAGCCATCATCGCGCCCTTCTTTGTCACCTTTTTTGGACTGCCGGTTTACACTGTGGCCGGTGCCGCTCTCATGGGAACCTTTGTCACATCGGTGGCCGGCGTCGCCTTTTACCAGGCCATCGCACCGTTTTACCCCCATTTATCCGTGGCGCCGGACTGGCTCCTCGGCATCCTGTTCGGCCTGGGCGGAATGATCGGCATGTATCTCGGCGCACGCTGTCAGAAATTCGTTCCCGCCATGGCGATCAAATGGATGCTGGCCGGAGTCATCGTTTTTACCGCCGCGAAATATGCACTCGCCTTTCTGATGCAGTAAAACAAGGTTGCGAAATAATTTCGTGGAAAACGATCCGGATATTCATGCAGGACCAAAAGACAGGGAACGTGTGTTACCGGATCATTTTTTCTCAAAAAGGGACAGGAGCTGAAGATTGAGGTTTTCCATCACCTCTTCCGATGCATTTTTGTCCAGACCGGCTGCCGGAAAAATATACCCCTTAAAAACCAGCATCCCGAGACCATAGGCAAGAATAGAGGCAACAATACCACGGGCGTCAACCGCATCGGTAATCCGGCCTTTTTTCTGTTCCTGCGCTATCCGCTCCACCAGTTTTCGGACAAACGGGAAATTGCTCTGAATCTCATCATGATCCCTGTCATCCAGCAAGGTTCTGGCCATGACGCGCCAGAATTTGTCATGCTCGCGGATCACTTTTAGGGCACGAAAAAGGGTTTCGACAAGATCATCCGGCTCACCGATTGCCGAACGCACCTCCGCTGACAACCGTTCCTGGGTTTCTTTGCGAAGGGTTTCCTTGGACCCGAAATGTCTATGGATCAGCCCGTGATTTACGCCGGCATGATCCGCAATCATGCGGAGAGAAACGGCATCAACACCTTTTTCTGAAAAGAGCGTTGATGCGGCTTGTATGAGTGCTTCCCGGACTTCTTCTCTGCCATGGGGTTTGCTTTGTCTTTTCATGGTTCACGATTCTTAACAGAAATCAACTGCAAAAAACAGTCAAATTTTTTCCGCTTCCCGGTTGTTTCGGTAGGAAAAAACTGCCGGGGGAAGATATCTTCATTGGCGGCCTTTATATTTTTCCCTTACATATCAAATCAATATGGACCCAGCCTGTTCTGGCATGATCCTGGCTATTGTGGGGAACAACAGGTACAGCCACCACTCTTACACTAAGGAGCAATGCATGAATCAAATGCATCGAAATCGGATCTGGGAAATGGTCTTCAGGAGCTTTACCGACAAAACAAAACTTCATGTTCCACAAAACAGTGATGAGCCGAAACCGGTGGTTGATCCGGATGAAATCATCAAGGTATTCAAAGAGTCGGTACGGAAATCCGTCAGCGACTGATATACGATCAAAAACGCTACAGCTTATACCGTTCCAGTTTCCGGTAAAATGTGGCACGCCCGATTGCCAGCTTTTTCGCCGCCAGCGTCAGATTGCCGTTGGTAATCTTAAGTGCGTGCTGCATGGCTTTTTTTTCAAGCTCCGGCATGGGGATAATGATATTGTCGGGGAAAACCACATCGGCCATATCACAGCCCCTTCTTTCCAAAAAATCCCGATCCTCTTTCCTGACACCGGAATTTCCGCCGGAAATTGTATCCGGCAGATTCACCTTCATCAGCCTGTTTGTATCTGCCGCAACCACGGAACGAAATATCACGTTTTCCAGCTCCCGCACATTCCCCGGCCAGGAATATCGGATCAGTGCTTCCATGGCGTCATTATCCACCACGGTGATGTCTTTTCCCGTCTCCTTGCGGTATTTATCCAGAAAATGATCCACCAGGACAGGAACATCTTCTTTCCGTTCCCGCAGCGACGGCAGGAGGATGGGAAACACGACCAGCCGGTAATATAAATCCTCCCGGAAATTGCCGGCCTGAACCTCTTTTTCCAGATCTTTGTTGGTGGCGGAAATGATGCGGACATCCGCCGTCATTTTACGTCTCCCGCCAACCCGTTCAAATGTTTTATCCTGAAGGAAACGAAGCAGTTTGATCTGCAGGGAAGGCGACATCTCCCCGACTTCATCCAGAAACAGGGTTCCGCCCTCAGCTGTCTCAATTTTCCCGATCCGGTTTGTCAC
>QZKS01000053.1 GCA_003599865.1 Desulfobacteraceae bacterium | reverse complement strand
AGGAAGATATGGAACGGATTGATAACCGTGTTTTTGAAAATCCGGTCCGGTCGGAAGCCTTATTCCCGCATGATTCCCACAATGAAAAAGCGGAAATTGAGGAATGCAGCACCTGCCATCATGTGTATGAGGACGGAATTCGGGTCGAAGGTGAATCATCCGAAGACCTGCGGTGTTCGGAATGCCATTTGCTTCAGAAGCAGGGGAAGACTCCTTCCCTGATGAGAGCGTTTCATCTGAATTGCAAGAGGTGCCACCTGGCCGGCAAGGCCGGACCGATCATGTGCGGAGAGTGTCATCCGGAAAAAGAACAGAAATGATTTCAGATAATGGAAATGTATCGGCGTTTTTCCAAAATCAATATCAAGGGGTGAAATAGCAATATGCCAAAAAAGATTTTAAGCATTGATGATGATCCCATTGTGGTCCGTTACCTGACGAACATATTTCAAAACAGCGGATATGAAACCGCATCCGCATCCGGCGGAGTCGAAGGGATTGGAGTCGTCAAAAAAGAAAAACCGGATTTGATTACACTGGATCTGCAAATGCCGGAACAATGGGGGCCGAGATTTTATCAGCAGCTTCGAAAAGACAAGACATTGCGGGAAATCCCGATCATTGTGATCACGGGATTATCCGGCGGGCAACACTCCATCCCCAAGGCGGCCGGATATCTCAGTAAACCCTTTAACCCGGATGAACTCATGAAAATGGTCAGAAAAGTGATCGGCGAGCCGGGTGATTAGCGCCGGTTCGGAAACATCCATGATTCAAAAGATAAAAAGTCTTTGGAACAGTCTTGTATTTAAGATCATTCTTTCCGTTGGGGCAATCCTGCTGATTGTCATTACGGCCTGGGCGTTCTTCAATATTCATCATCATAAAAAAATGATCATGGATGATATTGTCAGAAATTGTGACCAGCTGAGCCGGGCGATTCGCCTTGGAACGCACTATGCCATGATGTTCAATGCCCGGGAGGACATCAACCAGATCATTACCAACATCGGAAAACTGGAAGGACTTGAACATATCCGGATTTATGACAAAACCGGCCAAATCAAATTTTCCAATATTCCTTCCGAGGTGGGCGTGACAACCGGTATCAAGGCAGAGGCCTGCGATATCTGTCATAGAGTCGACCCGCCGCTTTCATCATTACCTCTTGAAAACAGAAAACGGATTTTTGTAACGGAAAACCATAAAAGAGCAATCGGCATGATCAGTCCGATTCTTAACGAACAAGGCTGCGCAACGAGTGACTGTCATGCCCATCCGCAGGATAAGACCGTGCTGGGAGCCCTGGATCTGGTTATTTCTTTGGAGGAAACCGACAAGAAACTGGCGGTCTATGAAAAGTGGTTGATGATCCCGGCGATTTTCGTTTTTCTGGTAACCTCAACCATTGTTTTTTGGGTGTTGTTGAAGTTGTTTATCCAACCCATTCAGCGCCTGATGGATGGAACCCAGAAAATTGCCAGGGGTGAATACAACGCGCTGAATGGCTTTCAGCAAAGCTATGAGATCGGAAGGCTGGCGGATACCATCAGCAAGATGGGATCGGAGATTGGAAATCAGCAGATGGAGCTGAACCGGCAAAAGGATGAATATAAAAATCTTTTTGAACTGGTGCCCTGCATCATCAGCGTTCAGGATCGTGATTACCGGCTGATCAATTATAACCAGGAGTTTTCCCGGTTGTTTGACCCGAAACCCGGAGATTTCTGCTATTCCGCCTATAAGGGAAGAACGGAAAAATGCCGGTTCTGCCCGGTTGAAAAAACATTTCAGGACGGTCAATCCCATTACAGTGAAGAAACCGGTATCAATAAGGACGGCACAACTTCCCATTGGATCGTGAAAACGGCGCCTATGAAAAATAACAGGGGAGAAATCATCGGTGCCATGGAAATCAATCTGGACATTTCTCATACCAGACAGCTTGAGAGCAGACTGAAGGAACTGGAAAAAAAGTATTATGCGATTTTCAACAATATCCCGAATCCGGTTTTTGTTCTGGATTATGAATCGCTTGAGATACTGGACTGTAACGGAAGTGTTACAACCGTCTATGGTTTTACGAAAGAGGAAGTTCTCAGCCGGTCTTTTCTTGCTTTTTTCATGGAAGAAGAAAGGGATGATTACAAAACGGAAATCAAGACCCGGATCGAGATGAGCCGGGTCCGGCATCTGGGGAAAAAAGGAGAAGTGCATTTCGTCAACATGCGGATATCTCCATTTGATTTTTCCGAACAGAAAGTTCTTCTGGTAACCACAAGCGATGTTACCAAACGGCTTGAAGCGGAATCCCAACTGATTCAGGCCGGCAAGATGGCGACTCTGGGCGAGATGGCTACCGGGGTTGCCCATGAATTGAATCAGCCCCTTTCCGTTATTAAGACCGCCAGCAGTTTTTTCATGAAGAAAATACGGAAAAAGGAACCTATTCAGGATGATATCCTGCTGACCATGGCCGAAGAGATTGACGCCCATGTGGACCGTGCGGCAAATATTATTAATCACCTCAGACAGTTCGGGAGGAAGTCGGACATCGCCCTGGAACCGGTTCAGGTGAATGCCGTTCTTCGGAATGCCTATGACATGTTCAGCAGACAGTTGCAGCTGCGGGAAATTGTGACAACCTGGGAACTGGCGGAAGATCTACCATTGGTGATGGCGGAGCAGGGAAGGCTGGAGCAGGTGTTTATCAATCTGATTATCAATGCGCGGGATGCCATTGAGGAAAAATGGAATTCCGGTGCCGCCGAACCAGGCGAAGAAAAGAAAATTTTGTTACGGACATTTTGCCGGAACAGCAAGGTAATGATAGAGGTTCACGATAATGGGACCGGTATGCCAAAGGACGTGATGGATAAGATTTTTGAACCTTTTTTTACAACCAAGAAAGTGGGGCATGGTACAGGGATCGGTCTTTCCATCAGTTATAATATCATTAAGGATTTTCAGGGAGATATCCGCGTGGTCTCCGGAAAGGACAAGGGGACGACATTTACGATCACATTCCCGGAAAAAGATGCCATATGAATGAACTGAAAACAAAAAGCCCCATCCTCCTGGTGGACGATGAAGAGGGTATCCGCAGGGTACTCGGGATTTCGCTGGCGGATATGGGATATCAGGTTTATACGGCCGATAACGGCGAGAAAGCCATCGAGCTGATCAGAACGATCAGGCCTCCGATTGTCATCACCGATATCAAAATGCCGGGGATGAACGGCATTGATCTTCTTTGCCGCATCAAAAAGGAGTTTCCGGATACGGAAGTGATCATGATCACCGGTCATGGTGATCTTAATCTGGCCATCAAGAGCCTGAAGTTCGAGGCGACCGATTTCATTACCAAGCCGATTCATGATGATGCCCTGGAGATTGCCTTGAAACGATCCCATGAACGGCTTTCCATGCGAAATCAGCTCAAATCCTATACGGAAGGGCTGGAAGATCTGGTCCGGGAAAAGTCGGCAAAACTGCTGGAAGCAGAAAGGATGGCCGCCATCGGCCAGACGGTTGCCGGTTTGTCGCATACCATCAAGGATCTTGCCGGCGGCCTGAAAGGCGGTGCCTTTGTTCTGGAAAAAGGAATTGAAAAAAAGGATATGGGGTATCTGAACCAGGGCTGGGAAATGATCAGCAGCAGTGTTGAGAAGATTGCGGCACTTTCCATGGATCTGTTGAATTATGCGAAAACCTCCGAGATTCATTGTCAGATCTGTCATCCGGATCAGCCGGTAGAGGAAGTCATGGAGCTGATGAAATCACGGGCGGAAAAGGAAGGGGTTGTCCTTCAATTTGTTTCCGATAAAAATTTACAGCCCTTTGCTTTCGACCCGGAAGCCATATACCAGTGTCTGTTCAATCTGGTAAAAAATGCTCTGGATGCATTGCAAAATATCCACCGGAAGTCGGGTGATAAAACGATCACCATTCGAAGTCTCCACTGTAATGGATGGGGAGTGGAATATCGGGTCGAAGACAATGGCTGCGGCATGGACAGGCAGGCACTCGGCATGATTTTCCGGTCGTTTTATACCACCAAGGGTACCGGGGGGACCGGAATCGGCCTGATGATGACCAAAAACATTATTGACAAACACAACGGGGAGATTCATGCTTGGTCTGAACAGGGAATCGGGTCCCGATTTACGGTAAAGCTTCCAAAATGAAAGGAATTTCCGATCATGAACCGGATCGAACTGCATCCGGCCGGATCGATCTGCCATAATGGCCAAATCGTTCCAGATGATCCGCTGCTCTTTCTGGGTTTCCGGATCGATCCTGCCGACGGGTATACATTGCGAAGCTTTTTCATGATGCTGGAGGCCTATCCGTCTCTTTCCGGACTGAATCCCTTTTCCGCCTCCTGCATGGAGCAATACCGGTCCTGTCCAACGAACAACTGCGTCTGCGGCAGCGTGGATTATCTTGAGCTGGGAAAAACAATTGAAATGACCGGTTTCCCGGGTGAACCGGGTGTGGAGATTTATCAAAGATTCGTCGGCGTCGGTAAGGGAGAGATAGTGGATATCAAGCCGTATGGGTTTGACAGTCTCCTGGATATGCCATTGAAACTGGGGAAACTCAGACATATTGTTTTTGGCGACAAGGTGAATACTTTCGAGTTTCAAGTGGTCTATACCCTGTTTGAACTGATTGACGGTATTTTATGGGCGCTCAGTTTTCACAACATGCCATTGGAGTGCCGGATCGGGGCACCATAGACCAAGGGGGACCTTGATTTGGAGACCATTTCCCGGAAAGCGAAAATCCTGTTCATTGAGGATGAGATGAACATGCGGTTTTTTTTGAAAACCCTGCTGGAAACCAATGGTTTTATCCCGATTATGGCCCGGAACGGCAGGGAAGGATTGCAGCTGGCCCGAAAAGAACTTCCGGAGATGATCCTCCTCGATGTGATGATGCCGGAACAGGGAGGTGCGCTGACATATGTGAAGATAAGGGAAGATTTTGACCTCAGGGGAATACCGGTCATGATTCTTTCCGGGATTGCCAGGCAGACATTTTTTCATTATCTGGATATGGTGAATGCCGGTAAAACGGAAAAAATACCGTTTCCGGACGCCTATATTCAGAAACCGCCGGAACCGGAACATCTGCTGCATTGGATTCAAAAGATCGTAAACAACAGAAATCATGAAACAGAATGAAATACAGACAAAATGGGATGACTCACTTCGGAAAATCCTCCTGGTAGATGATGAGGAAAGCATTCGGAAGGTGCTGTCCATCTCCCTCCGGGACAGCGGATATGAGGTGCTGACGGCAGGCAGCGGACCTGCGGCGCTTCAGATTTTCCGGGATAGCAAGCCGCCCATTGTGTTGACCGATATCAAGATGCCGGGTGTCACAGGCGTGGAGCTGTTGAAAATCATCAAGCATGAAAATCCCGATACGGAAGTGATTATGATTTCCGGTCATGGCGACATGGATCTGGCAATCGAATGCCTGAAAAATGATGCCACGGATTTTATCACCAAGCCGATCCATGATTCCGCCCTTGAGATTGCGCTGAAGAGGGCGTCGGAAAGAATCAGGATGCGTATGCAGCTTAAGGAATATACCGATAATCTGGAGGCGCTGGTTAAGGAGAAATCGGAAAAGCTGTTGGAAGCGGAAAGAGCGATGGCGGTGACCCGGGTGGTGGAAGGACTTTCATCCGCGATATGGGCACCGGCGGGAGACCGGGAAAGCGGAATCCGGTATTTCAATGAAATGCCTTGCCATGTCTCCCTCCACAACCGGGAGATGAAAATTGTTTCCGCCAATAAACTGTTTCAGGAACGATTCGGAAACCGGATCGGCAAGGGAAGCGGGGAAATCTATCGAAGAAAGGATGAACATCAGGACGAATGCCCGGTAGGCAGAACCCTGCGAACCCAGAAGGGTCAGAGAAGCAGGGAAGTCGTCAAGGGCGTTGATGGGATTGAAATTCCGGTGATTGTATACACAACTCCCATCCGGAACAGAGAGGAAGATATTGAACTGGTACTGGAGCTTTCTGCGGATATCATGGAAGTCCGGCAGCTTCAGGAAAAATTACGACAGACGGAACAGAACTATCGGCAGCTTTTTGACGAAGTGCCTTGTTACATAACGGTTCAGGACCGGAATCTGACCATTATTGCCGCGAACAAGCGATTCAAGGAACATTTTGATGACAAGGAAAAGCCCCATTGCTACCATGCCTATAAAAAACAGGCGGAACCCTGTCACAACTGTCCGGTTACAGCAACTTTCCGGGATGGGAAGCCGCACCATTCGGAGATGGTTGTGACCGCCGGAAACGGTGAACAATACAACCTCCTGGTTTCAACAGCGCCCATATCCGATTCCTTCGGCAACGTCACCCAGGTGATGGAGATGGCGACGGACATCACCGAGATACGCAGACTTCAGGATCAGCTTTCTTCACTGGGGCTGAAAATCGGAACCATTTCCCATGGTATCAAAGGCCTTTTGACCGGGCTTGACGGCGGTATGTATACCCTTGATCTCGGTTTCTCCAAGGAGAACCAGGAAAAAATCCAAGAGGGATGGGAAATTGTCAAGCTCATGGTCCAGCGCATCCGAAGCATGATCCTCGACATTCTGTATTATGCCAAGGAAAGGGATCTGCAGTGGGAATATATCGATGCATTGAGTTTTGCCGGGGATGTCGCATTTACCATGGAACCCATGATGGCAAAGCATGATATTGACTTTCACTGTGATTTTCATCCGGATGCCTGTTCCTTTGAAATCGATGCCGGTGTGGTAAGGTCGGCTTTAATCAATCTGCTTGAGAATGCGGTTGATGCCTGTGTGGCAAACAAGCCGGAAAAAGAAAAAAAAATATCATTCAGACTGATGCCGGAAAGCGATCGGATTGTTTTTATCATTTCCGATAACGGGATCGGCATGGATGAGGAAACAAAGAAAAACCTGTTTACCCTCTTTTTTTCCTCAAAAGAAAACCAGGGCACCGGTCTCGGGCTGTTTATCGCCGATAAAATCATCCAGCAGCATGGCGGCACAATCTCCGTGGAATCCACCCCCGATCAGGGTTCGACATTCACCATCACCCTTCCCCGAAAAATTCCGGAACATTTGAAAAAACAGGATGGTAGAAAGCAGGATTGACCTTTTTGCATGCGATCAATTGTGCTTGACACTCAAATGTTTTTTATATAGCGCTATGGGCTGACATCCATTGTAATAGACGGGGACTGCTTTCATATGGATGGGGTGCGTCTTTTTCATCCGGAATCCATTCATCGCCAAAAGGATTGATATGCAAGTGAATGATAATTCATCACATGGGTTGATAAAATCCTCAACATTTCTGTTTACCTTGATTCTCATCTGTTTTTTTATTTCCGGTTTTACCGGACTTATTTATGAGATTTTGTGGACCCGGCTGATCGTAAAAGTGATTGGAAGCGCGCCGTTCTCCGTCAGTATTGTGTTAACGGTTTTCATGGGTGGGCTGGGGTTGGGGAGCTATCTTGCCGGCAAGAGGATCGACAGGATTAAAAATCCCCTGACCCTTGTCCGGATTTATGGTGTGCTGGAACTGATCATCGCCGCTTACGGTCTTGTGTTTCCACTGTTATTAATTGTATTCAAACCGGTATTTTCCCTTCTCTACAACCAGCTTTTTTCCTATTTCTGGTTATACAACCTGATCACATTTATCGGGTGCTGCATTCTTTTAATCATACCGGTTACCTGCATGGGGGCAACCCTACCGGTCCTCTGCCGTTTTTTTGTCACGCGGATCGATTCGGTCGGTACGCATATCGGCCGTTTGTACGGATTAAACACGATCGGCGCCGCGTTCGGTTCCCTGATCTGCGGATTCTGGCTGATCCAGGTTCTCAATGTCCATGGGACCTTGATTCTGGCGGTATGTCTCAATTCGTTCATCGGTATGGTCTGCTTATTGGTGTCCCGGGAAAAAATGCTTTCCGGAAGCACCGGGAATGCGGGAGTCACAAGGGACATCCCTTCTTCCGGCCGGGAGAGGACGATTTCGATCGCTCCGGAAGACAGAAAAATCATCTTCCTGGCGCTTCTGATTTTTGCCGTGTCCGGCTTTTCCGCCATGGCCTATGAGGTGATCTGGATCAAGCTCCTTGGCATTATCATCGGACCGACAACCTATTCGTTCACCATTGTACTGGTTACGTTCATTTCCTGCCTTGCCCTGGGGAGTCTCTTTTTCGGAAGACTGGCAGACCGGGTGAAGAACACCATGCATTTGCTGCTATACACACAAGTGTTTGCAGCGATTGCAGCACTGTATTTCAGCCAGATCATGGGGGAAAGTCAGGTGTTTTTTTCCAAACTGATTTTCCATTACAAAGACAGCTTTACCGTCCTGCAGATCGTAAAGGCTTCCGTCCTGTTTGCCTTCATGTTCATTCCTACATTTTTTCTGGGCGCAACATTTCCGCTGGTTGGAAAGATATGCACCAAATCGCTGGAAAATACAGGGTGGTCGATCGGCTCGGCATATGCCGTCAATACGGTTGGCGCGGTTCTGGGGTCGTTCTCTGCCGGCTTTGTTCTGGTTCCTCTTCTTGGCAAGGAAAACAGTATCCGGCTGGTTTCCGGAATTCAGCTGATGATTCCACTTGTCGCAGCCTTATTGGTTTTCACCGGAAAGATGGAAAAAAGGAAAAGACTGATTCCCCTTATTGTTTCCATTTTCATCGGCCTGTTTTTGCTGACAGTCTATCCAAGCTGGGACCGGAAAATGTTGTCTACCGGAAAGTATCATCGCGCTGTGGACCTGGGAGGCCGGGAGTTCGGCTGGCTGGAATCCCTTTTTTCCGGGATGGAGATCGTATCTTCCGAAGAAAAGAGAGAGCTGGTCTATTTCGGCGACGGCATTGGCGGGTTTACGACAGTGATGTTATCCGAGCCGGATATTCTCGGTGACAGGATTTACAGTTTATACAACAGCGGGAAGGCCGATGCATCCAGTTCCCAGAAGGATATGTATACGCAACTGCTGCTGGCACATTTCCCCATGCTGTTTCATGAAGATCCCAAAACGGTGCTTGTCCTGGGACTGGCCAGCGGGATCACCTCCGGAGAGGTCCTGCACTACCCGGTTGACAGACTGGATACCATTGAAATCAATCAGCAGGTAGTGGAAGCAAGCAATTTTTTTATCCCCTGGAACAATAACCTGCTCCAGAACCCCAAATCCAATCTGATTATTCAGGATGGCCGTGCCCACCTTGAATTGACGAACCAGACCTATGATGTCATCATATCCGAACCATCCAACCCCTGGATGGCCGGTCTTGCCTCCCTTTTTACCCATGAGTTTATGACGTTGGCCCGAAACCGCCTGAACGAAAACGGGATATATGTTCAATGGCTGCACTCCTACCAGATGGACTGGCCGACCTTTGCCCTGATCGGGCGGACATTTTCAGAGGTGTTTCCCAAAAGTCTGATTGTAACGACCGATCCGCTGAACATTGGTCCGGATTTTCTTCTTGTCGGGTTCAAGGGGGAATACCGTTTGAAGCCGGAAATTGCGGAGAAGAATCTTTCGTATGCTGTAAAATCGACCAATATGACGTTTCTGGACAGCACCCTGTTCTACCGTCAAATTCTGAATGAAAACCTTTCGGTACTGTTTGAAAACGGCCCGATCAATACGGATAATGAGCCTGTTCTTGAGTTTTCCGCTCCCAAACTTCTTCACTACCTGGATTCAACGGATGAAATCGCCGGTATGATCCGGGAACGGAGATCGCTGCGGGATAAAACCATGGAGATCCTTTCCGAAAGCCTTCCCGATACGGAAAAGCAGATCGATTATCTTGCCTATCTTCTCTCCTTTGGAAAAACCTTTCCGAAAATGGATTCGATTCCCAATGTTTCAGCCGTTCAGAAAAAAAGAATGGAAAGGCATCTGATCGACTATTGCCGGAAAACCCCATTGCAGGACTTTTCGTTCATTGCCGATCCGGGCATCCGAAAAGCCTGCGTGCTTGCTCATATAGAGGTTGCTGAAAAATCCACTTATGAAGATAAAGCCGCCGTCTACTACTACATGGGGTATCATTGTCTGAGAAACAACCTGAAAGATGAGGGAATCCATTATTTCCAGGAGACGATAAAACTCGATCCTGACAATGCTTCCGCCCATTTTAATCTGGGTTACCTGTTGTTTCATCAGAGAAGTTTTCTTCTTGCGGCCGATCATTTCCGAAAAGCCCTGAAAATTCGTCCGGAAGATGATCAGACAAAACAGTTTCTGAAAGATGCAGAGGCGATCATTCATAAGATCGATGCCTCCATACAGCAGTTTGAAAAAGCGGCGGAACAGAATCCGGATAATCATTTGATCTGTTTTACGCTTGCAGATCTGAACCAGAAGAAGGGGGATTTTCAGCAGGCGATCATCTGGAATGAAAAAGCATTATCCATAAAACCCGATTTTATCCATGCAATCAACAAGCTTGCCTTTCTGCATTCAATGCAAAAGGAGTATGACAAGTCGATTGAATATTTTAAAAGGATGATACCGCTCCGGCCGTTTCAGTCCTCTATCTATTACAACATCGCTTGCCTGTATTCCAAGCAGAACCGGATTGAAGAGTCGATCCACTGGCTGCAGCAAGCTGTTGAAAATGGATATCATGACTGGGAGCAGATACGGACCGATGAAGATCTGTCAGCTATCCGGAACACAGATCTTTTTTTTCAACTGGAAGCAAAATATTCCGGATGATGGTTACTGTCATTCAAAAGGAGGTTTCATGAAAATTATCGGCATTAATGCAAGCCCGAGAAAAAAGGCAAATACCCAGTCTCTGGTGGAAGCGGTATTGGGCGGCGCTTCCGAAACAGGCGCGGAAACCCGTCTGGTCAATTTGAGAGACCTCACGATTAACGGGTGCCTGGGGTGTGAAGGGTGCAAGAAACAGCTGGGAAAATGTGTTCAGAAGGATGAGCTGACAACATTGCTTCAGGAAATGGCCATGTATGATGCCATTGTCATGGGGACGCCGGTATACTGGTATCATGTCTCAGCCCAATTCAAAATGCTGGTGGATCGTCTTTACAGCTTTATGGAGTTTGGGGAAAATCCGGAAACCGGGGAAACGGAAATCCGATCCGTTTTTCCGACCGGCAAAAAATTTCTGTTTCTCATTTCCCGCGGTGATCCCGAACCGGCCAGGGTTTTTCCTCATTTTTACCAATATCTTGATGAGTGGCTGAATCTGATTCCGCTTTCCCTGGGGGCCGGATCGTATGAGTTTTTTCATCAATATGGTGCGGATATTGACCGGAAATCCGCTCAAAATGACCCGGAACTGATTGACAGGGCAAGGAAGGCCGGGATTGAGCTTGCATCCATTTGAAAATAGATCCGATCATTCCGTAATCCGGGTCAAATCAAGGAAGAAAGTATGAAACTGTTATTATTCAGTGACGTCCATTGCAGTATGGAGCATTGCAGGGAACTGGTGCGAAAATCATCAACCGTGGATCTGGTAATTGCGGCCGGAGATATGGGCCTTGTCCGGAAAGGACTCCGGGAAACCATTGAGGCACTCCAGGGGATTGAAAAACCAACGGTTCTGGTTCCCGGAAACAGCGAAAGCCGGGAAGAACTGGAAGAAGCCTGTCAGGGCTGGGAACAAGCCACGGTGCTTCACGGGTCCGGGATTGAACTTCTGGGAATCCGATTCTGGGGCGTTGGCGGCGGCATTCCCGTAACACCGTTCGGGGACTGGAGTTATGATTTTACAGAGCAGGAAGCCGCCCGGATGCTATCCGGATGCCCGCAGGGAGGGGTTTTAATCACTCATTCTCCGCCAAAGGGAGCGGTCGATATTTCCGGTTCCGGTCAACGCTTCGGCAGCCAGGCAATTCGGGAGGCGATTCTGGAAAAAGAACCGATATTGTGTGTCTGCGGCCATATTCATGAGAGCGCCGGAAATCATGAAAAGATCGGAAATACAATCGTGGTGAATGCCGGTCCGAAAGGGATTGTGTGGGAGGTTTAAAGGCAGGCCGTTTTTTCTTGCTTTTTTCGTATCTTTAAAAACTACTCAAGGGTTATACCATTAAGTTACGTCTCTATTGCTTAATAAATGGGTAGAATATTTTTTATGATGGTTTTAATATCAATTTTGCAGCAATCAAAGGGAAGTGATCGTTTGCCTGATCACTTCCCTTTTGAATATTGCTGCTGAATTTTTATACTGTTAAGCTGGTCGTTCTTTTACCTGTTTTGCTCTTAGAGGTCTTCGTGAGCAGTAATGAGGATTGCGACCTGATCTTTATGATCACCTTGTACTTTGTCAGAGTTGCCCCATATATCATCCTGAATGTAGGTTCCGGCTGGATTTCCCCAGCCTTGGTCCGCATGAGAAATAACAGTGGAGCCGCCGGTTGTTGTAACGGTGATCATCTCGTTTCTGGAATGAACTGCACCAGCGTAGTATGTCTTTACAGATCCAACATTTTGAATCTCGATTGCGTTCGGCAGGGTAATCAAAACAGCGGTATCACCGAAATCTTCATCTGCTGCCATAAGGCCAACGTTTGCCAGGTAGTCATCAAGGGTTTCCATGTCGATGATGTCGATCATCAATGGGTCAACACCTTTGAAGAAAATTTTTGTGGTGGTGCCTTCTGATACGATGTTAAAATCATTGTCCAAACCAAATTCATCGTCTGAATCAGTGTAGGTGGTTGTTACGCCGGTTTTTACGATCTGAATTGAGTTGGTGTAGATGCTGACGCCTGCCTGACCGGTAACTTCGTTAAGGTCGTTGTC
>QZKS01000004.1 GCA_003599865.1 Desulfobacteraceae bacterium | reverse complement strand
AAGTCAAAGAAACTGACGGTACAATTGTTTCACTTACTGATTTTTCCAAGAATAAACAAAAGCTGGATCCGCCCAGGAAAAGGATTTCCGGCCTGACGATACCAACACCGGGATTCTGGGAAAAAAGCATGCAGTTTCTGCGTGAAGTCAGAATTGAGTTGAAAAAAGTCACTTGGCCTTCCAGGACTCAGACGATAGGTTCCACGGCTGTTGTGATTATATTGGTCATGATTATATCTTTTTTCCTGGGGATTGTAGACATGGGACTTTCCGGATTGGTTCGATTAATTCTTCATTAATACCAAGGAGATTAACGCGTGGCGTTTAGATGGTACGTTGTACATGTTTATTCAGGCTTTGAAAACAAAGTGAAAACTGCGCTGGAAGAACGCATTGCTTCTTCCGGTTATCCTGAAAAATTCGATAAGGTGCTTGTGCCAACGGAACAGGTTGTCGAACTGGTAAAAGGTAAGAAAAAGGAATCATCTAGAAAATTCTATCCAGGTTATATCCTCGTCCGTATGGAATTGAATGACGAAACATGGCATATCGTCAATAATACTGCAAAAGTGACCGGATTTCTTGGTGGTAAAAATAAACCGGCACCGATATCGGATGAAGAAGCGGCTCAAATTTTAAACCGAATGGAAGCAGGGCAGACGCAACCACAACCCAAGTTCTACTTTGAACAGGGCGATGAAATCAGAGTAATAGACGGACCTTTTACGAATTTTAATGGTACTGTTGAAGATGTCAATCCGGAGAAAGGTAAGATTAAGGTTCTGGTAAGCATTTTTGGAAGATCAACACCGGTAGAACTCGATTTTGTTCAAGTTACAAAATTATAATTTCAGGAGCAAAGAAAATGGCTAAAAAAGTTCTTGCCATGGTTAAGTTACAGGTAGTGGCCGGGAAGGCAAACCCGTCTCCGCCGATTGGACCCGCGTTGGGACAACATGGTGTAAACATAATGGATTTTTGCAAGGCATTTAATGCAAGGACCGCGAAAGATGAAGGGATGGTTACACCGGTAGTGCTGACGGTCTATCAGGATCGGACATTTACTTTTGTTACCAAAACACCTCCGGCATCGGTTTTGCTAAAAAAGGCAGCTAAGATTGCTAAAGGAGCTGCTGACCCGAAACGCGATAAGGTGGCCAAGGTCACAAGAAAACAGCTTGAGGAGATAGCGACCTTAAAAATGGTCGACCTGAATGCCAATGATCTGGATGCTGCCTGTAAGATTATTGCAGGAACAGCTAGGAGTATGGGGATAGAAGTTTCCAAATAAAAAACAAGGAACAGGTAGGAAAAAATGCCGAAACGCGGTAAAAAATACGTTGAATCTAGAGAAAAAGTGGATGCCTTGAAACGTCACGATGTCGCAGAGGCAATTCAACTTGCGTTAAATTCATCTCATGCAAAATTTGATGAAACAATAGATGTTGCGGTGAAGCTTGGAGTCGATCCGCGGCATGCCGACCAGATGGTAAGGGGAACAGTAATTCTCCCAAACGGGCTTGGTAAAGAAGTAAAAGTCCTTGTTTTCGCCAAAGGCGAAAAAGAGAAAGAAGCCCTTGACGCAGGTGCCGATTTTGCCGGGAATGATGAAATCGTAGAGAAAATTAAGGGTGGATGGTTCGGTTTTGACAGGGTAGTTGCTACGCCGGACGTTATGGGAACTGTTGGGAAAATCGGTAAACTGCTTGGTCCCCGCGGACTGATGCCTAATGCCAAAACAGGTACTGTTACGTTTGACATTGCAAAAGCTGTCAATGAACTGAAAGCAGGAAAAATCGATTTCCGGGTTGAAAAAGCAGGAATCGTTCATGCCCCTCTTGGAAAGGTTTCATTTGGTGTTGATAAGCTGGTGGAAAATTTCACATCTTTTCTTGACAAGTTGATTCGTTTAAAACCGGTTTCAAGTAAAGGTGTTTATTTAAAAAGCATTGCAATTTCAACTACAATGGGGCCGGGTATTAAAATCGATACCGTACTCGCCAAGGATATAATTAAATAGACAGCCCGGTATTGGTTTACAGGGACAGCTGTCTTGATAAATACTTCGGATGATGCGATCAACCGAAGCAACATTACTAATACTGTCAAAGACCGTAGGTTCGCAACTTGTGTATAATCGGCATTTATGCCGGCCTACAGAGACAGCCTTGAATTGATGAACAGGTACCTCCGGTTTTTACAGTCAATGAAGGGGGTGGAAAACAATTGATACGAAATGAAAAAGAAAAAATTGTAGATGCGTTGCATGAAGATTTTAAGAAGTCTAAAGTCGTCATACTTACCGATTACAAGGGCTTGGACGTTGCCACGATTAGTAGCCTTCGAAAAAAATTGAGGGAAGTTGGTGTTGAGTATAAGGTCGTAAAAAATACCCTCATTCGGAGAGCATCAAGTGACACGCATGTCGGGTTGATCAAAGATCACTTTAAAGGTCCGAGTGCGCTGGCTTTGAGTTATGATGATCCGGTAGCCCCTGCAAAAGTGCTGATAGCCTTTTCAAAAGATAATCAAAAGCTCGAAATTAAGATGGGAGTAATGGAGGGCAAGGTTATTGATTTGAATGCTATAAAAGCC
Organism: Desulfobacteraceae bacterium; assembly: GCA_003599865.1. GTDB lineage: Bacteria > Desulfobacterota > Desulfobacteria > Desulfobacterales > SURF-7 > QZKS01. The sequence continues at coordinate 10,484 of QZKS01000004.1, read as the reverse complement.
CTTTCAGATCTGCCGTCTCGTGAAGTATTGCTGGGGTTATTACTGTCGACCATGAACGGTGTACCGACTGCTCTTGTCCGTGCGCTGAATGATGTTCCGGTAAGGCTTTTGAATGTATTGCAGGCGATCAGGGATCAAAAAGCACCGGCCTAATCTGGTAATGATCATAGTAAAATTTGTATAAAACTTGGAGGAAAAAATGTCTGATATTACAAAAGAAAACGTTATCGAATTTATAGCAAATATGTCTGTCCTTGAGTTGTCTGAGATGGTAAAAGAATTGGAAGAAAAATTTGGTGTTTCAGCTGCCGCTCCAGTCGCAATGATGGCTGCTGGTCCGGTTGGTGATGCAGGCGCTGGTGCTGCAGAAGAAAAGACGGAATTTGATGTAATCCTTACCACTTCTGGTGATAAAAAGATTCAGGTAATCAAAGAGGTTCGTGCAATTACCGGCTTGGGCCTCAAAGAAGCGAAAGCTCTTGTCGACGAAGCTCCGAAACCAGTTAAAGAAGGGATCGATAAGGAATCCGCAGAAAAGATTAAAGCCCAGCTGGAAGAAGCAGGTGCACAGGTAGAAATTAAATAATACTACTGAACAGTCTGTTAATATCACATCCTTATTAACATCAGGGTTGTGTGATAATTTACCATGTGGGGGGCGAATGCCCCCCCTTGGCCTTTATTCATTAGCCCGAAAATCGAATTGGAGATGGCATGACCGGAAAGCCTTTGACGTACAAGCGACTGAGGAAAAACTTCGGTAAAATTAAGACAATCGTTGATATACCTGATCTTATCGGTATGCAACGAAGCTCTTACAATCGTTTGCTTCAGATGGATGTTCCTCCGGAGAAGCGCCAAAATATAGGGCTTCAAGCAGTTTTTAAGTCCGTTTATCCTATAAACGATTTCACGGGAACCGCTTCTCTGGAATTTGTGTCCTATAGTTTTGGTGAAGTGAAACATTCTGTCAGTGAATGTATTCATAGAGGGATGACATATGAAATTCCGATTCGAATTCGTATTCGGCTGGTCGTATACGATTTGGATAAGGAAACAGGTATTTCCAATATACGTGACATCAAAGAACAAGAGATCTATTTTGGCACAATTCCATTAATGACTGAAAAAGGAACGTTTATCATCAATGGAACAGAAAGAGTAGTCGTCAGTCAGTTGCACCGGTCTTCCGGTGTGTTTTTTGATCATGATAAGGGAAAGACACATTCAAGCGGAAAAATAATTTATACTGCAAGGATCATCCCGGTTAGAGGGTCATGGATAGATTTGGAAATTGATCCCAAGGATGTCGTTTATATCCGGATTGATCGACGTCGTAAATTCCCCGCTACCCTTCTATTTAAAGCATTTGGATACACTACGGAAGATATTTTAGATTATTTTTACGAAAAAGAAACTGTTTTTCTTAAGGAAAATGAATTTTTTCTTTCTTTTAACGAAAACACCCTGAAAGGGCAAAGATCAAGTTGTGATGTAGTAGATCCAAATACCGGTGAAGTAATTGTTAAGCAAGGCAGAATTTTTACCAAACGCGCTGTAAAACAGATCATGAGTGCAGGCCTTGATATGATTCCCATTACCCGGGAGGATGTCCTTAAAAAATATCTGGCGTCCCCTGTTGTGGATGAAAAGAGTGGTGAATTTCTCGGTCGGCCCGCAGAGATGGTAGATGAGAATCTTCTCAAGAGTCTACTGGCCGCCGGTATCAGTGAAATAAGGCTTCTTTTGGTTGACCCCGCTTACAATAGTGATTCGATCAGAAAAACACTTTTGCTGGATAAAGTAGACAGTAAAGCAGAAGCATTGATAGAAATTTACCGGCGCTTGCGTCCCGGAAATCCGGCCACCCCTGAAGTAGCTCTAGACTTTATAGACCATTTATTTTTTAAGACAGCTTATTACGATTTGTCAGGTGTTGGCCGTCTCAAGCTGAATCATCGCCTGAATATAGATGCTCCTATCAGTTTACTGACCCTGAGGAAGGAAGATATTCTTCTTACGGCAAAAACCCTTGTCGATTTGAGAGATACCCAGGGTGTTGTCGATGATATTGATCATCTTGGGAACCGACGGGTGAGAGCTGTTGGTGAACTTCTTGAGAATCAATACCGAATTGGCTTGGTTCGCATGGAAAGAGCAATTAAGGAACGTATGAGCATGCAGGAAGTCGACGCCCTGATGCCTCATGATCTTGTAAACCCAAAGCCGGTTTCAGCTGTTGTTAAGGAGTTTTTCGGGACCAGCCAGTTGTCACAATTCATGGATCAGACTAATCCTCTTTCTGAAACGACTCATAAAAGAAGATTGAGTGCTTTGGGACCTGGCGGATTGACAAGAGAAAGAGCCGGATTTGAAGTGCGGGATGTTCATCCCTCCCACTACGGCCGTATTTGTCCGATCGAAACTCCTGAAGGCCCCAATATTGGGCTGATTGTGTCTTTATCGACATATGCAAGGGTCAATGATTATGGTTTTATCGAGACACCCTATCGCGTTGTCCGAAATTCAACGGTTTCCGATCAAGTGAAATTGTTAAGCGCATTTGAAGAAAAAAAACATCCCATTGCGCAGGCAAATGCTCCTGTAAATAAAGTGAATCGTTATGTGAATCAGCTAGTTACGTCTCGTGTTGAAGGCGAATTCATGATGGTTCCGGCGGAAGAGATCGAGCTGATGGATGTTTCTCCGAATCAGTTGGTCAGCGTATCTGCATCTTTGATTCCATTTTTAGAAAATGATGACGCAAACAGGGCACTGATGGGTTCTAATATGCAGCGTCAGGCTGTTCCGCTTACGCAAACAAGAGCACCATTGGTCGGAACCGGTATCGAAGGCGTTGTTGCAAAAGACTCCGGTGTTACCATTGTGGCAAAAAAGGATTGTGTGGTTGCAGATGTCAATGCCGGACGAATTGTTTTGCAGCATGATTTTTCCGATTCAAAAAATGAGAGTCCGGTTACGATTTACAACCTGTCAAAATTTATTCGTTCCAATCAAAATACATGTTTTAACCATCGGCCTATAGTGAAGAAAGGTCAGCACATCAAAGCCGGTGAGATTATAGCAGATGGGCCGGCCACTGAAATGGGAGAGCTGGCTCTCGGTAAAAATGTTACTGTGGCTTTTATGCCATGGGGTGGATATAATTTTGAGGATTCCATTCTCGTGAGCGAGCGACTGGTAAGGGACGGTATCTTTACCTCGGTTCATATTGAAGAGTTTGAAGTTGTAGCCAGAGATACAAAGCTTGGGAAGGAAGAGATTACGAGGGATATCCCTAATGTGGGTGAAGAAACCTTAAAAGATCTTGATGACTGTGGAATCATTCGACTCGGAGCAGAAGTAAAACCGGGCGATGTCCTGGTCGGAAAAATCACACCTAAAGGAGAAACACAACTCTCACCGGAAGAGAAATTGCTGAGGGCAATTTTTGGTGAAAAAGCCGGAGATGTCAAAGATACTTCGTTGCGCGTACCACCTGGAGTGGAAGGGATTGTGATTGATGCTAAGGTTTTTTCACGAAGAGGCGTGGATAAAGATGATCGGACCAGACATATTGAAGATTCAGAGATTTCAGCGCTGGAAAAGAATATGGAAGATGAAATCCGTATTATCGATGAAATAGCCTTGAGCCAACTGAAAAGGGAACTGATCGGGCAACAGACGGAAACCTCGTTAAAAAAAGGAAAAAATGTTCTGATTCCAAAAGGCAAGGACATTGAGGCCTCCATGCTTGAAGAGGTAAAGGTTGCCGACCTTGAAGGTATTATCCTTAAAGATGCCGAACTCACAGAAAAAATACATGAGATGTTGGATCTTTGCAGAGATCAGAAAAGTGCAAGTCGTGCAAGATTTGAGGAAGAGGTAAGCCGTTTTGAAATCGGGGATGATTTACCACCCGGTGTTATTAAAATGATAAAAGTTTATATCGCCATGAAAAGAGTCCTTTCGGTTGGCGATAAAATGGCAGGACGCCATGGTAATAAAGGTGTTGTTTCCCGTATCCTCCCACAGGAGGATTTACCCTATTTCAGTGATGGAACAACAGTTGATATGGTGTTGAACCCTCTTGGTGTCCCTTCACGTATGAATGTCGGGCAGATTCTAGAGATTCATTTGGGGCGTGCTGCCCGCGTTCTCGGAACGCAAATTTCCGATATGATTGCTGATAAGAAATATCAAGAGTTGAGAGAAAAGTGCAAAAGAATATTTACTAAAGAACCCGAACAGGAATACATCGACAGCATGGATGATAAAGCGCTCTGTGATTTTGCCGGTTTTTACACAGAAGGTGTACATATGGCAACACCGGTTTTTGACGGAGCAAAAGAGGAAGAAATCAAGGCACTATTAAAAGAAGCCAATGTTCAGACATCAGGCCAGGCAACTTTATTTGACGGTCGAACCGGCGAGCCTTTTGATGGAAAAGTCACTGTTGGAACCATGTATATGCTGAAACTGCATCATCTTGTAGATGATAAAATTCATGCCCGGTCCATTGGGCCTTATTCTCTGGTGACTCAGCAGCCTCTTGGCGGTAAGGCTCAATTCGGCGGTCAACGCCTTGGTGAGATGGAAGTCTGGGCGATGGAAGCATACGGTGCTGCACATGCGCTGCAGGAGTTCTTGACTGTAAAGTCTGATGATATGGCAGGAAGGACCCGGATGTACGAAAAGATCGTAAAGGGGCAGAATGTTCTTGAGCCTGGATTGCCTGAATCATTCAGGGTTTTGACCAAAGAGCTGCAGAGCCTTGGCCTTGATATAAACCTTATTGAATAGAACAGTAGGGAGAAAATATTGGAAACTATATACGATTTCTTCGCAAAGCCGAAAGATCCGAAAAATTATTCCGGAGTGAAAATTTCCTTAGCCTCACCGGAAAAGATACGAGAATGGTCACATGGAGAGATTAAAAAGCCGGAGACCATTAATTATAGAACTTTTAAACCCGAAAGAGACGGCCTTTTCTGTGCAAAAATTTTCGGTCCTACCAAAGATTATGAATGTAATTGTGGTAAATATAAACGGATGAAACACCGGGGTGTGATTTGTGAAAAATGTGGTGTTGAAGTCATCCAATCCAAGGTTAGGCGGGATCGAATGGCCCACATTGATTTGGCGACACCCGTGGCTCATATCTGGTTTTTAAAAAGTTTGCCAAGCAAAATCGGTAATCTGCTGGACCTCACTCTCAAAAATATGGAGAAAGTGCTTTATTTTGACAGCTATGTAGTGATCGATCCAAAGGAAACCGGTCTTATGAGAGGTCAATTGCTGTCTGATGAAAAATATCATGAAGCAATAGACTTATACGGGGCTGGAAAATTTGAGGCTGGAATTGGTGCTGAAGCTGTTAAATCGCTGCTTGAGCAACTTAACCTTGATGAAATATACAGCAGTTTAAGAGAAGAAATCGTTGCTACTTCATCCGATGCAAAACGAAAGAAGTTGGCGAAACGTTTGAAGATTGTCGATGCCTTCCGTAATTCCGGTGTTAGTCCGTTATGGATGATTATGGATGTTATCCCTGTTTTACCACCGGATTTAAGACCTTTGGTTCCACTTGAGGGTGGTCGCTTTGCAACTTCTGATTTGAACGATCTTTACCGAAGGGTAATTAACCGCAACAACCGACTGAATCGGCTTGTTGAATTGAAAGCACCGGATATTATCGTTCGAAATGAAAAGAGAATGTTGCAGGAATCTGTTGATGTATTGTTTGATAATGGTCGCCATGGTCGTGTTGTAACCGGAACAAACAAACGTCCATTAAAATCTTTGTCTGATACGTTGAAAGGAAAACAGGGGCGCTTTAGACAAAATCTTCTGGGGAAACGTGTTGATTACTCTGGAAGGACCGTTATTACCATTGGCCCAAATTTGCGATTACATCAGTGTGGGTTGCCCAAAAAAATGGCGCTCGAATTGTTTAAACCATTTGTTTATCACAGGCTGGAGCATAAAGGTGCTGTTTCGACGGTCAAAAGTGCAAAGAAGATGGTTGAGCGTTTGACACCGGAAGTCTGGGATACACTGGATGAGGTGGTTAAAGAGTATCCAGTCATGTTAAATCGTGCGCCAACTCTTCATCGGTTGGGCATACAGGCATTTGAACCGGTTCTTATTGAGGGCAAGGCAATACAGCTTCATCCGCTTGTATGTACGGCGTTTAATGCAGATTTTGATGGGGATCAGATGGCGGTTCACATCCCTTTGTCTGTTGAATCTCAGATTGAGGCGAGAGTACTGATGCTTTCAAGCAACAATATTCTTTCGCCGGCTAATGGGAGCCCCATTATTGTTCCAACCCAAGATATAGTTCTTGGAATTTATTATTTGACAACAGAGGCAGCCGGATCAAAGGGGGAAGGAAGAATTTTTTCCAATCCGGATGAGGTTCGTTCCGCATATGATTCAGGCGCAGTCGATATTCATGCCAAAATTATTGTACGGATGAATGGCAAGAGAGTAGAAACCACTGTTGGTCGAATTCTGCTGTGGGAAATCATTCCAAATGATGAGGTAGTTGCCTTTAGACATATACGAGTGAATTCCAAAAAAATTGCCAAGACAGTGGTTGCGGAACTCAGCAAAGGCGCTTCTTTTTCCGACATGGTTGATGAACATTCAAAATGTACCATAACCGGGAGAAAAGGTAAGACAGGGTTGTTGAAAAAAATCGAGTTTCGAAATGTCTTTAAACTTTCCGTTGAGGACGTGGATACGATTTATTCATTGAATGCAGGGGATGTCGGCCCCATTTTAGAATCGGAAGAGGGATACCATGTTTTCAGGGTTGAGGAAAAACGAACGGAAATCCCGTTTAATGTAATTAATAAGGGTATGGACAAAAAGGCCTTGCGTGATCTTGTGGATTATACATATCGAAATACCGGTCCCAAAACCACTGTAATACTTTCCGACCGCTTGAAAGATATTGGTTATCGATATTCAACAGAAGGCGGTTTGTCCATCTCCATAGATGATATGATTATTCCGGATGCCAAATGGGATCTTATTAAAAGTGCAGAAAATAAGGTTCAGGAGATCGGTAAACAATATACAGAGGGCCTGATCACACAGGGCGAAAAATATAATAAGGTTGTCGATATCTGGGCTAAAGCAACTGATGATATTGCCAATGCGATGATGAGCTCCATGAAGACGACAAAACCGGCTGATGATATTACGGATAATAGCGGTCAGGTGAAAGAGAAAGTTAATTCCATTTTTATGATGGCGGATTCCGGAGCGAGGGGAAGTAAAGATCAGATGCGCCAGCTGGCAGGTATGCGTGGTCTGATGGCCAAACCTTCTGGAGAGATTATTGAAACGCCAATTACTGCAAATTTCAGAGAGGGACTTACCGTTCTGCAATATTTTATATCAACACACGGCGCGCGTAAGGGTCTAGCAGATACAGCCCTTAAAACAGCCAACTCCGGATATTTAACTCGTCGTCTGGCTGATGTTGCCCAGGATTGTATGGTTCTTGAAGAGGACTGCGGTTCCATGATGGGAATTGAAGTGGAAGCTCTGATGGAAGGTGGTGAGATAATCCAACGACTTGGAGATCGAATTCTTGGAAGGGTTGCGCTGGAGGATATTATTGATCCTTTTACGGATGAGGTTTTAATCAAGGGCGGCCAGGAAATTGACGAGGATGCGCTTGAGGTTGTTGAAGATGCCGGCTTAACAATGGTAAAAATTCGATCCGTCCTGACCTGCAGAACTCGTTTCGGTGTTTGTGCCAAATGTTATGGGCGTGATCTATCTCACGGGAAACCAGTTGAAATCGGTCAGGCTATCGGTATATTGGCAGCGCAATCCATTGGTGAACCGGGAACCCAGCTCACAATGCGGACATTCCACATCGGTGGTACGGCAAGCAGGCGTGTTGAACAGGCAGATATTCGGGCCCGTTCAGAGGGAACCATTAAGTTTGAAGAGATGAAAGTCATCACAAACGCAGAGGGACAAAATGTTGTAATGAATCGCCGCGGAGGTGAATTTATTATTGTCAGTGAATCGGGTCGGGAAAGAGAACGTTGTCATGTTATATATGGTGCACATGTAACGGTAAAAGACGGGCAAAAAGTAGAAGCCGGGGATCTGTTGGCAACATGGGATCCTTTTACAACGCCTATCATTACAGAGGTTCAAGGTGTTGTAAAATTTGGTGATATTGAACTTGGAAAAACAATGCAGGAAAAAGTGGATCCGGTTACAGGCAAGTCCAGCCAAACTATAATTGAAGGCAAAGCGACGGATGTTCGCCCCAGAATTTCAATTAAGGATGAAAAGGGTAAAACTGCTGTGTTGTCTTCAAGTGGAATGGCCCGGTATATGCTACCTGTTGGAGCGATTTTGCTTGTAGAAGAAGGAGATGAGGTTCGGGCTGGAGATGTGGTCGCCAAGCTTCCAAGGGCGACAACAAAAACCAAGGATATTACCGGTGGTCTGCCGCGAGTTGCAGAGCTTTTTGAAGTTAGGAAACCAAAAGAAACCGCGGTGTTAAGTGAGATTAACGGATATGTGTCTATTGCCAAGGCAACCACCAAAAAAGGAAAACAGAAGGTTACGGTAACACCGGTTGATGTTGGTGAAAAGAAAGAATATTTAATACCCAGAGGAAAACACATCAATGTGTATGAGGGGGATTATGTCCGGGCTGGTGAGCAGATTGTCGGAGGCTCCGCAAATCCTCAAGATATTATGAACATTAAGGGTGAAGTTTCTTTGGCGCGGTACCTTGTTGATGAGGTTCAGGAGGTTTACAGGCTCCAGGGAGTCCGAATAAATGACAAACATATTGAAGTAATTGTACGTCAGATGATGCGTATGGTTAAAATCAAAGATATCGGTGATACCGATCTGATTTCAGAAGAGCAAGTGGATCGCCAACGTTTTGAAGATGTAAATCGGGAGATTGTTGAAAAAGGCGGTAATCCGGCAATCGGAGAACCTCTTATTTTGGGGATCACCAAAGCATCACTGGCTACGGACAGCTTTATTTCCGCTGCATCATTTCAAGAAACCACAAAAGTGCTTACAGATGCCGCCATGGGCGGGAAACTTGATCAACTGCGGGGTCTTAAAGAAAATGTCATTATGGGCAGATTGATTCCAGCCGGAACTGGACTAAGGGAATATCAGAAGCTGGAAATTGAACAAAAGGATGACAATCAGGCAAGGGTTACCGGTATCGGTTTCTGAGAATGTGATGACCGCGGTGATATATTTTTTCATAGGATTTTAGAGAAAAAAGGCTTGACAATAAAATAGAATGAGTATAAATTTCTTCATTTTGTTTATCGGGTCTTTTTTGTTGATTATTATAAAGGAGTGTAGATAGGATATGCCTACGATAAACCAGTTGGTCAGAAAGGGTAGAGAGCGGGTCAAAAAGAAAACAAATACCCCGGCACTTAAGGGAGCGCCTCAAAAAAGAGGAGTTTGTACAAGGGTTTACACATCTACTCCCAAAAAACCGAACTCTGCTTTGCGTAAGGTGGCAAGGGTGCGTTTGACAACCGGCATTGAGGTTACGGCATATATTCCAGGTATCGGGCATAACCTTCAAGAGCATTCTGTTGTTTTGGTGCGCGGAGGTCGTGTAAAAGATTTGCCCGGTGTTCGGTATCATATCGTCAGGGGTACTTTGGATACACTTGGTGTTTCGGATCGAAGACAGGGACGGTCCAAATATGGAGCTAAAAAGCCAAAATAACATAGATTTATATATTCAATCTTTAATTTACTAAAAAATTGCAGGTGCGAGAATGCCAAGAAGAAGAGAAGTTCCAAATAGAATAATTATTCCCGATTCTAAATATAACAATAAGCTTGTTTCACGTTTTGTAAGTTGTATTATGCGTGACGGCAAAAAAAGTACGGCGGAAGCGATACTTTATAACGCTTTTGACATAATCGAGGAAAAGCTTAAGGAATCCCCTCTTGAGATTTTTGAAAAAGCAGTAGGAAATGTAAGGCCCCAGATTGAGGTGAAATCGAGGAGGGTTGGTGGGTCCACTTACCAAGTTCCAACAGAGATTAGGCCTTCCAGGCGGACTGCGCTTGCAATTCGATGGCTTCTGACATTTTCAAGAAAAAGATCTGAAAAAAGTATGGCCAGCAAGCTTGCGGCAGAGTTGATGGAAGCAGCTCAGGACCGGGGGAGTTCGGTAAAGAAAAAGGAAGATACCCATAAAATGGCCGAAGCGAATAAGGCCTTTGCTCACTATCGGTGGTAGTAGTAGAAGGGGCCTTTTTATTTTAAATTATCTGTCAAGCGTTTCAGAATAATAAATAAAACGTATTGTAAAATATTTTTAAATCATTTATACCAATCCGGTTCCAAAGGAGGACGGGAAGATGGCAAAAGCGAAATTTGAGCGAACGAAACCACATGTGAATGTAGGTACGATCGGCCACATAGATCACGGTAAGACGACATTGAC
>QZKS01000002.1 GCA_003599865.1 Desulfobacteraceae bacterium | reverse complement strand
TGGCTACCGCATCATAGTTGAAGTGAAAAATACGGGTTTCATTTTTGAGTTTGCGGAAAACCTTGATATCCTCTTCTTCTGCAAAGGGATTCAAACCGCCTGCCATGGACAGGGCCTGGAGGATATCGATATTGGTATTCAGAAGAAACCTGCCGGGGTGATTTACTTTTCCGATCACATAAATCAGCATGCTGTTGACCTGCTCCACCTCGACATTCAGTATGGGATCAGGCACAAATCGTTTTAAGCCCTGTTCGATTTCTCCGCGCAACTGGGTAACGGTTTTTCCCCCTGCGGTAATCTCACCGATCAGCGGAAAAGCGATCCGGCCATCCGGAAGCACGGTCACCCGTTTTGCCAGGGCATCGTCTTTCCAGATATGGATATTCAGAATATCGCCGTGGCCGATGATATAGTCCTGATTGTCCGTAATTCCGGAATCCGACGGGGGTTGGGCCGCCGCAAATGCTTCCGGATGCAGCAGAATCAGGGTTGCCGCCATTAGCAGGAGTAAATTTGTTGAGAGTTGTTTCATCGTTTCATCCTTCTTGTTTTTCAATCAATCTTGATGCTTTCGTAAAAAGTCGAAAATATCACCCTTTGTCATTCCGGGCTTGACCCGGAATCCAGTATTTTCAATATATTCTGGACTCTGGTTTTCATCAGAGTGACGGGATTCTGACTTTTTATAAGCCCATACTTCCGATAAAAACCGAAGAGATCAGCTTTTCAGCTTTTGATAGGTTTGTTTCGCCTCACGCCTTCCATGATAATCCTGATCTCCTGTAATCGCTTTTTCCAGTTTCTTCAGGGCCTCATCAGTATTTCCTTTTTTGTGGAGGATCATACCCATGTGGTAGTTGAGTACAGGCGATTCCGGTTCCTTTGCTAAAGACATCTCAGCGAGGCTGTATGCTTTCTCGAATTCTCCCATTTTATAATAGATCCAGCCGAGGGTATCCAAAATCATGGGTTCCTGGGGTTTCAGCTTTTTGGCATCGGTTGCATAGGCAAGGGCTTTTTTCAGATTATCTTCGGATTCGGTATATTCGGACAGCAGAAAAGCCAGATTGTTGAATGCCGCCCAGAAATCCGGTTTGTCTTTGACGGCTTTTTCATACAGTGAGATGGCTTTTGCATGTTCTCCCGCCTGCTCATACAAGCTTCCCAGGGATAAAACAGCTGCGCGGTTCTCCGGGTTGGTCCGGATCGCCGTTTCCAGCCCTGAAACTGCCTGATCTTTCTTGTTCTGCAGGATATAAAGCTGGGCCAGGGCATTATGGGGTGTGATCCATTCCGGTTGCAACTCAATCGCCTTTTTGAACAGAGATTCGGATTGGGGATAGTTTTTCTTTGTTGCATGAATTTTTCCCAGCAGATAATGGGCCGTGGCATCCTCCGGCATCTCCCGGATCTGCCGGGTACAGACAGCCAGGGCTTTTTCATGCTTATTGGCGGTCATGCACATTTGGACCAGAGCCGAGAGTGCAACAGGTGACCGGGGGTTTTCCGCCAATTCTTTTTCCAGCACCGATATGGCTGAATCCCATTTTTTCTGAAACGCATACAAACGGGCAAGTTTCAATTTTCCAAACAACTTGTCCTTTTCAGATCCATGAATTTTTTTATAGACTGTTTCAGCCTCGTCCGGCTTTTTGTTCGCAATCAGGAGATCCCCGAAAGCTGCTTGAACCTGCGGGTCATCCGGGAACAGTTCCAGCATTTTTTTCATGGTATTTTCCGCTTCGTTCATATCTTTATTCATCACATGCAATTGGGAAAGAGCGGTCAATGCTTCCTTGGATTTCGGATCAACGGAAAGGGCTTTTTTAACGGTATCGACTGCCAGCTCCATTTCCTGGTTCATGGCATGGGCCTGGGCAAGGAGAAGATAGCCCTGGGTGAACTCAGGCTGTTCCGTAACAATGGCCCGGAATGCGGAAATCGCATTGGCAGGATCTGCTTTACGCAAAAGGATTTTTCCTTTGGTAAACTGCCCATCGATATTTTTTGGGTTTTCCTTGAGCACGCTGGTGACATACTGATCGGCTGTCTCAATGTCACCGGTCATGAAATAAATGCCGGCAAGGGCGTTTTGAACCTTGAGGATCTCCGGATGCGCAGGGTCTTTTTCAAACGACAGGCAATTTGTCAGCAGATCAATTGCCTTGTCGGTTTCTTTACGATTGAGATACATCTCGCTTAAGACCATATGGAGTGTAAAACTTTTTGGAAGCTGTTTGATTCCGTTTTGCAACGTTTTTTCAGCCTCTTCCGGCACTCTTTTGCCGATATAAAAACGGGCAACTTTCAGATAGTTTTCCTCGATCGGCGGATCACCGGACAATATTTTTCCAATCATGCCCTCTGCTTCTTTTTTTTGATCCGACTCCCAGTAAATCGCCGCAAGACTGAGTTGATGATCAATTTTATCCGGTTCAAGCCGGATAATCTCTTTCTGAAGATTTGCCGCCTTTTGAAAGTTCTTTTCCTGGAAGTAATAGCGGACGGTTACCGAATAAAGGGCAATGGAATCCGGGTTTGCCGCAATTCCTTTTTTCAGAATTTCCTCGGCATCTTTTTTATTCTGTTCCATGAGGTAAATAGACGATAGGATGATATACAGATCCGGTTTGGTCATTTTTTTGTTCAGAAGGTCAAGAAACAGATTTTTTGCTTCCGCTGTTTTATTCTCTGCGAGAAAAAGCAGGCCTTTCAGAAACAGGCCTTCATGGTTTTCCGGATTTTTGCTCAGAATCAGTTCAATTTTTTCCCTGGCCTGGTCGATTGCCTTAGCAGCCAGAAGAAGTTTGCTGATCTGAATCTGCGCATCCATATGATCCGGATCCAGATCAACGGCCTTGTTGAAAATTCCATAGGCGTTTTTCGGGTTTTTCAGCTTCAGTTCCACCATTCCCATCATGTAATAGGCATCGGCAAATTTCGGATCGATCTGGATGGCATTTTTCAGTTCCAGGCGGGATTTGACATAGTCTTTCTTTTCATAGAGGGACTTCCCCTTTTCCAGGAACTGCATTTTTTTTTCTTCCGGCCCGCTGCAGGCAGCAAGCAGCAGCAGTGAAATCAATGTGACCGTAAGCGGCATACTATAACGTTTTATCATATGGATTTTCCTCCCCATATCCATCAAATCACGGTTAATCCCCTGAAGGATAATATCAGCAATACAATTACGGTTAAAAAAGCAAGTGCGGTATATTTTTTTCGCAGTTCTCCTATCAGTACCTCAAGGCTGAAAAAGAAGACAATGATGCGGGTTGTCAGCATCCCAAGATGATAACTACGGATCTGTATATCCGGAAGGTTCGGAAGCACCAGGGCGACGAACAGGATGATAAAGTCGGTCGGCGTGCTTTTGAATCCTTCTTTCCTTCTCGTAAATTTCAGGGTAAAGATCACGAACACGGCGATCATCCCAAAAGACAGATTGTAGATGAATTCCATATTCACGTTCAGCCAGGAGACCGTATTTTTTTCTCCCAGATACACCAAAAGGGGTATGGTCATAAACAGGGAGAGCCGGATCATTCCGCCAAGCCATTTGTTTTGATACAGGGCGGCAGATGAAAGCAGTATCGCCATGACGATTCCAATGATTGAAAAATAGGATGGGATGGTCGCCGGAAGAAAGCAGGTAAAGATGAGCAGGATCGGCAGGCCGACCTTGACGGTCAAAAAAAGAAACTTGATATGATAGTTTTTTTCACGCAGCCTTTTCAGCTTGGTTTTAACTATCTGATCGATCAGGTCAAACCGTTTAAGCTTCCAGCCCGACCGGTCCGCCATGATAAAACCGGCAACGATCAGACCGGCAAAGATCGCGTAGTAGACCAGTAAAAAGCAATCCGAGTAAAATCTGAAAATAAATGCCGAGGTGACCAGAAACGCCTGAAGCATATAAATGATAAAGACGGCCTCTGTATGAAAGAAGCCAAGCCGCATCAGTTTATGATGAAAATGATTTTTATCCGCAACAAACGGGGATCGCCCGTTTGCGATACGTTCGGTCATGACGGTCAGGGTGTCAAGAATCGGAAAACCGAGAAGGAGCATAGGCACCAGGGGACTGATGGGCGTATCACCCTGGGTCAGATGAAGCGCAGTGGAAATGGAAAGGTATCCCAGCAGCTGACTGCCGGTATCCCCCATAAAGACGGTTGCCGGATGGGTGTTGAATCGAAGAAATCCGAAAATCGCGCCGATGACGGCAATGGAAATCAGGGTGATGGAATGGTTTTCAGAGCAGAATCCCAGATAGGCGATACAGATGAAGCACAGCATGGTGATCCCGCCGGCAAGTCCGTCCAGTCCGTCGGAAAGATTGATGGCATTGGTAACACCGGTAATAATGAACAACGTCATCGCCATGGTTGCATAATGACCAAAAATCGTGTTTCCCGGCAGGATGTCTTCAAAAAGGCTTATGGATATTCCGCCGTACAATACGGCAATCACACCGGCGGCGATCTGCCCCAGAAGTTTGGTTTTGTATCCAAGCTCCCTGATGTCGTCAATCAGCCCGAAAATGGTCAGGAGGCAGGAGCCCATGAGAATGGACCGGACAAACTCATCCATATGGGTCCAGAGGAGTATCGGAACCAGTATTCCCAAAGCCATGGCAATCCCGCCGGTTTTGGGAATAGGGGAGGTATGGACCTTTCGCTCGTTCGGCATATCCACAATCATTTTATTGATTGCCATACTGCGAAGCATGGGGATCAAGGCAATGGTGATGAACATCGAAATCAGGAGTGTGGATAAATAGATCATAATATAACAATTAATAATCAATGATTAATGGGTAATTGTTAATTTCGCGTTTATGTGGCGCAGGGGGGTAACTACTCCCCGGGAATAAATTCATCCAAAACAGGGATGATGTCTTTTACAAAATCCTGCATTCTTTTCTCCGCATCAGAGACATCTTCATTCGGATAAACCAGTGTAACCAGCCTTACCAGCGCCCCGTCGGTTCTCTGCCGGGTCAGGGCATCCCAGAAGGTGTAGAGTTTCAGCTGATAGGCATTGGTAAGAATTCTGCCCCGCTGGGGAAACCAGTAGTAGGCAATCTGATGGTATCCGGATTTTTCCATGACGGCACGATTGACCGGCATTGTCTTTTCTGCTCTGCCGGCTATCGGTATATTGATGCTGCCCTGATTCTGAAAAATCCATCCGCTGCCGGGCAGACAGGTTTCCGGTGAATGGATGGATTCCCCCTTAATCTGGCTTTCATAATACGCCACATAAAAATTGACCTCTTTTCCCTTTGGATCTTTGTAATCGATAATGACATAATCACTCAGGTCAAGGGTATCGATAAATTTTTGCTCCATGCTCTGGCGGGTTCCGGTCCAGTCTTCGATCCGCAGCGGGAACTGATCAAAGGGCTGACTGATTGGAATTTTTTCCCGGAATTCAACAGCCTGGGAAATGATCAGCGCGATGCCCAGCAGCGCTATGGAGACGATAAATTGAGGAGGCTTCAGGAAGGTTTGCCGATATGGTGTGACTTCCGTCTGCTTTTCTTCCGGCGGAGCCTGGATATTCAATATTTTTTGCGGAGGTTTTTCCGGAAAAATGTTTTTCAATATCCACATCTCAAAAAGCAGGATGCCGAGCGATAACATGAAAATGGACCAGCCGGAAAAATCATGAAAAAATCCTTCGGCAACCATCGGCCCCCAGTATTGATAAAGGATACCCACAGAGGCGATCCGAAGGCTGTTGACGATAATGGATATGGGTACCGTGGTCAGGACCAGGACAATTTTTTTCCATAATGCAGCCTTGAAGAAGTATGTCAAAAAGATTCCCAACACAATCAGGGGCATGAGATAGCGCAACCCGTTACAGGCATCCACCACCTGAAGCTGCGTAAAACCAAGATCAATGACATTGCCTTCCCGGTATGCACTCATCCCATAAGCCTGGAGCATCATCACGCCGAGTTTGGAGGAGATCAGTTTCAACTGTAAGGTCAGTTTGGTATTGATAAAATTGGGCAGCGGAAACATGCTCAGGGAGAAGAACAGAGGGAAAAGGATGATCTTCAGCTTTTCCATGCCCATATTCATCCAGCAGAGACCGAACACGATCAGCCAGGAGGAAAAGTACAGCATGAAGAATTCACCGGATAACTCACCAATCCAGAAAAGCATCATCCCGGGAATGAAAACAAGAAAGCCCGACCATGTGGGTTTGGATGGTTTTGCAAAAACGGCATTTCGTTTTTCCCATATCAAGTAAAGAACGATAAAGGGTATCAGCATGCCATAGGAATAATCATCTCTTGCCCAGTCTTTTTCAATCAGCCATTGAAAGGCCGAAAAATATAATCCTGTAATCAATGCAGCATATATGGCTGTTTTAAGCCGGTTCATCACTGTACTCCTTGTTGGATGCTTCTTCGAAGTTTTTCTCTGATAATCCACATAATATAAATTGGTGAGGATTTCAGATTGCGCTCCCAAAGCCTTCCGGGCTCTTTTAAGAATCGAGGCATCCATTCCAGACCGATACGTATCCAGAACTCGGAGGGACGTTTTTTTGTGCCTGCGAAGAAATCAAAAACAGCACCAATGGCTCCGATAAAAGGAACGTCCAGTTGATGATGGTTTACATAAATCCATTTTTCCTGTTTCGGTGCGGTCATTCCGACCCATAATACATCCGGTTTTGCCTTGTTCACCGCTTCTACCATTTTGATATTATCACCATCGTCAAATTCGTCTTTATAGGGAGGGGAATACGTCCCACACAAATCAATTGAAGGGAAGTCCCGTGCCATCCGTTGTCTTATTAGGTTCAGCACCACCTCATTGGAGCCCAGGAAAAAATACTTCAAGTTTGTTTTTTGGGCTGCCAGTTTATTAAAAACTGAAAAAAAATCGGAACCAGCCACCTTTTCTTCCAAAGGTATGTTTAAAAACCGGGAAGACCAAACGATGCCGATACCATCCGGAATCAAAAGGTTTGCGGTTTTCAGAGATTTCCGAAAAACCGGGTCTTTTTTTGCAGTGACAATCGAATGGGGGTTTACGCAGGCCATATAGAATGGTTTTTGTGACGTATCCATGGTTTTCAGTGCATGAACAACATCTTTCAATACGCCTTGATTGCTGATGGAATATCCAAAAAGATTGATGGTATTTGTCATTTATGGTTCATCCTTGCATATCAATATGCCGCGAAGTACGATTTGCCAGTTTCCAATACATGTTCTCCATTCTCGGAATAACAGACCCGGAGACAAAATGCGTTTGGATGCGCCTCTTGCAATTTTCGGATAATGAATGCCATCTGTCGTTTTCCCAGATATCCCTGATCACCTGAGCGTATTTCTCCGGCCCGGCTTCTTTGGGAATGATTGCGCCGCAATCCGAAACAACGGATCGGTTGAATCCATGATCACGGCAAACGGGAACAACACCGAACGCCATGCTTTCGGTCATTGCATTGGAATGTCCTTCCATTTCATTCTGTGTAGGGAATACAAAAAAGTGAGATTGTACTATTTTTGTCTTCAAGGTATTGAAATCCTGCGGCCCTGAAAACCGGACGACTTCCGATACCCCTTTTGTTTTACAAAGGGTTTTCAAAAGGTCCAGATAGTCTTTATCGCCTTTTCCGATAATACTCAGGTTGAATGAAAAATTTTCTTTTTTCAGGAAGGAGGCGATATGAATGATCTCCGCTATTCCTTTGTCCGGAACGATTCTTCCAAAATAAATTATTTCAACCATAGCTTGTTTGGATCGATAATCGTCCGCCGGTTCCGGCAACTGTTTTTCATCAATGTAATTCGGATAGTAGACTGCCGGCCGGCCGGATTTTTTGAATACAAAATTTGCATACTCCATACCCTGGATCAAAATCGTATCCGCATGATTCAGCAATAGATCAAACATGCGTCTATATAGAAAAGTGCGTTTTTGGTAGGATGTCAGCATCGCACCGCCCCGGATTTCATAAACAAAAGGGATGCGGCCTAACTTTGCTGCAAAAAGCATCGTCAATTCAAAAATGAGCAGATGGTTGTAGTATCCGGATACATGGGCGATATGAACCGAGGTATTTTGCAGAAAACAAAAACGGGCAAACTTAAGTACGGAAATGAGGAGCGAAAACGCGTATCCTATGGCATAAAATGGAGATTGTTTGTCCGGATAAGGTTTCTGAATTTCGATGAATTGCATGCCTCTATCCTTCATCATCTCTATCGTACGGCGATTCCCGGATTCGCCGCCTCCAACGACTGTCTTGCCCGCCTTGCCAAGCGGACCCCAAAAAAGAATGGTGATTTTTTTATTTTTTTTAACCGGCATGGCCGCTCAATGACGATATTACGTGGATATCAATACGATCCTTTTGCGGGGATCTTGTGGAGACGCCTGATGATACCGGAAAGGGGCTCATAGTAGATTTTTCTCATGAGATAATCGATATTCAGTTTTCCTCCCGGTGCAGGGAATATACTGTTATGAATTTTAAAAACAGCTAAATCCCGCTGAAAGTGTTCGCCATATTTTTGTTTTTCCTTTTCGAGCAGGACGTCCCGGACATATGCAAATAATCTCATGTCTTCTAAATTCCGATTTCTGATCTCCTCTTCATAACGTTCAATAATCGGATCGGCCCGACCACTCTCAATGGCCTTGTTTCTGATTTCATATCTGGGATCAAACACAAAGGGCTTTAATTTATGTTTCAATAAGACAAGAAAAGCATCGAAATGTTCCATTACTCCGCATAAAAGGAATTGCCGACTCAGCATTTCCATCGCCTGATCCGCACTCTCAATTCCCGCAATTTTCCGGGTCTGGAAGTTGTCGAATTCTTGGTTATCCAGAAATTGCCGGAATGTTATTTTTTTTCCTTTTTTTTCTATCCAATGCTGGTACTGAGACACATATCTACTGATCGGATCTCGCAGAACAGTAATATATTCAATCCTTCTCCTGCCGTACCGGATTCCGACATGCGGACGAACGGAGTGACCGCCGAAGCATTTCAGCCACGGATTCAGTTTTAATATTGTTCGTAAATCGTTTTCCTGAAACGTCCCTTGCGAGGCAGGTGAAAAAGGCCGGACATCCGCGTAGCGCATGAAAAAATTCCGGCGAAGCGTGTGAATAAGGGTTGTTCCGGCCGCCTTTTCAATGTGTACGAAAGCAATCATATTATGATTCGAATTCATCCCTGCACGATCCATATATTGTAAGAATTTTCTCTGCATTTTTGCGGAAGACAAATCGGTTTTCTACTTTTTTCCGCCCGTTCATGATGATTTTTTCCCTGAGTTTCCGGTCATGAATCAACGTGGTCACAGCCTCCGCCAATTGATCGACGGTGCCGTTATCAACAATGATGCCATCATGATAGTGATCGATTATTTCCCTGACAGCGCCTTTTTTATGCAAGGCGACCACGGGGACCATCGCAGCCATTGATTCGATTATGACCAGCCCGAATCCCTCGAAATTCGATGTAAGAAGAAAGACATCAAAATATTTCATGACCTGGATCGCATCCGGCCTGTATCCGAAAAATATAATTTTATCCGCAATACCCAGCTCCATCGCCTTCTTCTCCAGTTTATCTCTTAAGTAACCATCTCCGATGATGGCAAAAACCATATTTTTTTCATCATCCAGGAGCCTTTTGGCCACCTCTAAAAAAGTATTCAGGCCCTTAAGCGGTACCAGACGGGCTACAATTCCGACCCGGTATCCGGCATTGATAAAACAAAGGGGTATCGAAGGTGTGCCTTCAGGATCTGCGCTGTCGATTTCCTGCAGATTGATGCCGTTGTATACAACCTCGGTTTTCCTTCCGATTTCCGGGCCGAAATGTTCCATGGCCTTAGCCGTTTCTTTTGAAATCGCTATAAAACGGCAATACGCAGAGTTGAAATAACGGTATACCAGTGTCGGAATCCACTGGCCGCTGAGCAGACCGCCGGAATGCTCTGAATAAATATTTTTTGAATTCATTCGGTTGATCATTATCCCGATTGCCGGATGAACCGCATGAACATGGATAATGTCAAAATTATGGGATTTCAAAAATGTATGGAAACGCCACAGCCCTTTTATATCAAGCGCATTTCGCATTCGCATGCACCACAACGGAACCCGTAAACCGGCAACATCCTGCCACAGCACTCCTTTGAAAAACATGGCGACTGCACAGACATCCAGTCCCTGCAGTATTTGATATTTCATTAAGTTCAGGACATATTTCTGGGCACCGCCCTGGCCGAAGTTCGATACGATATGCAAAACCTTCAAATTTCATTCCTCCTTTGAAACAACTCCTGAAACAGGCTTGCTTTTTGTTTGAACGATTGAAAAGGTATCCATTCCATAAAATAAAATAATATAGTTAAAGCCAGCCATGCCATTTTGACACCTTGCCGATATATATCGGAGTACCGGTTTCCATATGTTTTTCGAAAATAAGTTACACTGGATTTGCAGCTTTTCAGGATGGCAGAAGATCGGATGGTTTTTGCACTCGCACCGCCGTAGTGAATAATCCCGGCATACGGCAAAAAAACGATGCGGTATCCCTTTTGAGATGCCGTATGGCAAAGAAGGGTATCTTCATAGTACATATCCATATCGTCATCAAAAGGCTTTTCATTTTCAAGCACATTTTTTCGGATAAACATATAGGCGCCTGTCACCCAATCCACCTCTGCAATTCGGTTTTTATCGATATGAGCCAGCTGAAACTTTTTATGAAAGGGTGTGTTGAACCCGACAACAAGCCTGGTGGTATGTCTGAAGAAAGCTCCCAGGGGATGCGGAAAGCGCCGAAAAGAGTTCTGGGCCGAAAAGTCGGCGTTTAAAACCCTCCCGCTTGCAATTCCGACTTCGGGATGTTGATCCATATAGTCAATGATTTTATCCACTTCGCTGTCCAGAACCTTTGTATCACTATTCAATAAAAGCAGGTAACGTCCGCCGGCAAGCAAGGCCCCCTGGTTATTTGCTTTTGCGAAGCCTTGATTTTCAAGGTTCTGAATCAATCCGACATCCCGGAATTCATTTTTGAGCATTTCCGAACTGCCGTCTGCGGAGGCGTTATCAATGACAATAACTTCATGGCAGATATGCTTCCAATGATGATGTATGGATGCAAGACACTCCCTCAGGAGATCTTTTGTATTCCAATTGACAATGATAACAGATAGGTCCATGATTAAATCACAAAGGATTGCCCGGCTCCCATTGATGACGAGGAGACTTCTCAAGCAAGATAAAGCTGAGTTGAGCAGCTTGCCTGCTCGTACGAAACTTATCCCCTTGTGGGATAAGAATGGCGGTGACAAGACATACCAATATAATACGGATCTCGATTAAAAAATGTTCCAGGGTGATGCCTGTCAGTGAAATAAAAGCAGTATAAGCAAGCACGAAAAGTGACAGCAGGCGAGCCCGGCCTTCCGACTTCCTGAACGCTGTAATCGAATGACTCCATAATAGATATAAAAAGAAAACAATCCATATGGCACCTGCAGAACCATATAGCTTGATCCAGTGGGTATACCCGAGATCAGCCAATCGGGTACGCTCGTTCATTTCTGCTTTTTGAACCATTGTGGTGCCGTATTCCGAGACGCGGATCGCGATCAGACCGCTTCCAATGACCGGATGCTTCCGGAATTCTTCAAAATCGATTTTCATTTGCTCCAGCCGAGCGCCCCAGGTTCCGCTTCCCTCACTGACCTCATGGATTGTACTCGAGTAGGCATTCATAAATAAATTTTGTTGTGTCGCAACCATGAGAATGCTTCCGCTGATCATTCCGACAATGATACCGGCCATTAATTTTTTGTAGGATCGGGTGGATAAAAAGACCACCAGAGCAGTGAATAAAATACCGATTATCGGGCCACGGCTTTGATGAAACATCATCCCGGTAAACAGCAGCAAGACTTGAATGCTGATCATGGGCCTTGATTTTTTCCGATCAATTACCCAGCAGCAGATCTTCCAGATGAGTGCCAGATGGATCAGGGGGGTGCCGGGGATGAATACCCTGCGAATTCCGGAACGCAGCGATTCCCATTCTGATTTATCATGGTGGAAAATCGGGAAACCACTATATTGAATGACTGATAGAAGTAACAGAAGAATCGCAATGACGGATATCAGGTTCAGGTAACCGATAATGTGCGCTTCATCTTTTAACAGGAATAGAAACAGAAAAAAAGACAGGTAGATGAATTGCCATCGCACGGCAATGATACCGTGGATCACTGCCTGATCATAGTGGATAGCTGCGAGGCCCACATGTATGCTGATAAAAATGAGATACAGAAAAATCAATACCGTGAACGGATTTTTCAGAAAGGTAAAACGTCGGCTTGTGAAAAGGGAAACAGAAAGGCCGATGAGCAAGAGGAGCAGTCCGACATTGGCAATATCGATTACGCCGGTGACGAACGCCCATGGTACAAGGTAAAAGAGACTGTATATAAAAACAAGCAGAGCGGTTAAATAAATATTCAAAAGGTTTATCTTCATGGTACGCGTATATTCCGCCCGGACAAACCGGTATGACCAGGTAAGGAGGTTCGATCTTTTTGCGGTATATCCGATATGGTAATGGTTTCTCCGGCACGGGTCTTATATGAACGAAAGGCAAAGGGAGGCAGCTCGATGCGAATGTTTCCGCGTCCTTCCATCGATCGACTGGTGAGCGATTCGACTTCGGCATCACCGCTGATATGGAGATCTGCAATGACAGCAACATCGGATCGATTGATGACATAAAAAAACAATTGGTTCCCGTCTTCCGCCTTCCGGACCGTTATCATTTTCGAATTATTTTTCAGTTGTTCAAAAGATATGTCCGGCAGAGATAGAAACGCGGCTGCAAACTCCCTGAGTTCGGTCTCCCCACCCATTGGCGCCATCCAGCCTCCGGTAAAAATTGCGCGAGGGTCCATGTTCGCCATCCAACGGGAGTAGGGTTCGAGGACCTCACGTCCGGCCGGCACAATCGTGTTTACCAGCCATGTTTTACCGGGCAATTTTACCGCAGTATCAAAATTTTCGAGGTTTGATTCAAAATAATCGTGGAATTCGATGACGCCTGTTTTTGATCCATCTGTGTATAGCCGGTCGATCTTTTCGGATTCCCAGATCTCTTTTCGCAACATTCCGTCATTTCCGTTTCGCTGAATATAATGTGAGACCGGAGCGGTTCGTTCAGGACGTGTAACGATTATTCCCTCACTTTTCATATACAATGATGGGTCCAGTCCTTTTACCCTGAAAAGGTCGTGTAGAGGTTTTTGATCCTTAACCCATTTGAGCACATCATCGGTAGTGGAAATCGAATCCAGAGTATTCATATAGGATACAAACAGAATCAGATCCGGCCTTACGGATCTGAGCTTGGCTTGAATCCGCAGCATCAGTTCCGAAAGCTTTTGACAGCGCCATGCAATCCAGGGCTTTTCCGCATTTTCCATCAGCCACCGATATCGTTTTTCGAATCTTCTGTGATCAGTCTTTGCGATCGGAACGTTGATTCCGGTCTCATTTTCAAATGCTGCAATGGTGTAATCTCCATAGCCATAGTCAAGCCCCGGGTATTGAACAAAAGAAAGCCCTCTGTGCTGGATGGACAACCCGGCAAATGATGAAAAGCCCGCATACCGTTGTGCGATTTCCTCTATTACCGTAAGAATGCCTGCCTGCACATCGGGATGAACAGGATCATACCATGGCGCCGGCCCCTTGCGACCCTTTCCGTGTGTAGAGGAGACCGGCCTGCCATTGTTTTTCATCATGTCGATATCGGCGATTCTGTCGTCTTCACTGCTTCT
>QZKS01000062.1 GCA_003599865.1 Desulfobacteraceae bacterium | reverse complement strand
AAACACCAACTCTTCACTGGGGGCAGGCAACGATGCTTTGTGCGCTGGGAGGATTATATAAGGCACTTGAAAAATGAATCGAACAACAAAAATAAAAGTATTGATTATTGTAGAAAACCTTCCGGTTCCTTTTGATACCAGGGTGTGGAAAGAAGCTATTACTTTGACCAAAAATGGTTATGAAGTATTCGTGATATGCCCTATGGGAAAAGGATTTGAAAAAAAATTTGAAATTCTTGAAGGAGTTCGAATATATAGACATATATTGCCTAAAGAGGGCAATGGTGCTGTTGGGTATCTGTTGGAATATTTTTCAGCCTTTTGCTGGGAATTTTTTCTATCTCTGAAAGTATTTTTTAAACATAGATTTCACATCATTCAAGGCTGTAACCCACCTGATAATATTTTCATTATAGCTCTTTTTTTTAAAATATTTGGTGTGAAATATATATTCGATCATCATGATGTAAATCCGGAATTGTATTATGCGAAGTTTCACAGAAAGGATGCTCTTTATAAAATCCAAGTATGGCTTGAAAAGATGACTTTTCGATTCTGTGATGTGGCGATGTCAACCAACCAAACTTATAAAGATATAGCAATTTCAAGAGGCGGGATGGACCCTGATCATGTTTTTGTGGTTCGAAACGGCCCTGATCTTAATATTTTTAAACCAGTCAGGCCAATAATTGGATTAAAGCATAACAAGAGATATCTTGTTGGGTATGTTGGTACGATGAGTATCCAAGAGGGTTTGGATATTCTTCTTGAAGTCGCGCTGTATATCAAGCAATTGAGGCGCACAGATATCCACTTTACCTGTATTGGTGGTGGTCCAGGCTTGGAAGAGTTGATCGATCTAAAAAATAAAATGGGGCTTCAGGATATGGTCAATTTTACAGGTCGGATACCAGATCGTGAATTACTTGAAATACTATCAACTGCTGATGTTTGCGTAAATCCGGATCGTCCTAATGAGATGAACAACATATCAACCATGATAAAAATTATGGAATATATGGCTCTTAGAAAACCGATTGTTCAATTTGATTTAAAGGAAGGGCGATTTTCGGCTCAAGATGCATCTCTATACGCTGAAAATGGTAGTATTATTAGTTTTGCTGAAAAAATTATATGGCTACTTGATAATCCTGAAGAAAGGATAAAGATGGGTGATATAGGTTTAAAAAGAGTTAATGATCATCTTTCATGGAGTCACTCTGTACCAAACTTGCTATTAGCTTACAGTGATGTGGTGAAAGTCCTAAAACATCAAGCTTTCTGAATTAAGAGGCTTACACGGTTAGTAGACCGATAGACAAGGCATAATTCTTTTATCTTTAACCCCCGCTGTCTTGAAAGATAGCGGGGGTTATGGTTTTTGTTTTATTCGATCCTATCAATGCGAAGATTAGCAGGCTTTGAAGGAGGGATAATATCTGTACCTACTGCGTTAAACCCAGTATCGATTGCTGCACCAATAGCTGGAGAAGAACCATTGTACGTCAAGCTTATACCATCTCCTTGATTCCATGATATTTTATTATCAACAGAAATGGAATTTCCGCTGATTTTTATTATTCTCACAATTGAGTTACTACCTTCAAGTCGAATCTTATCACCATCAATGATTCCCCACCCATCCATAAAATAACTGGCATCTTCTACAGTAAAGCTGCTTCCACTGCCTGTTGTTGATGTAATTATTGTTAAAAATTCGCCAGCATTATTCAGTGGGGAACTTTCAGAAAGAGTCAGATTTTTATTTATTTCATCTACAAAAATAGGATTCAGTGATGAATTGTTCCTCCAGTGCCTACTATCATCTATTTTTGAAAATGCGATTTTATTATTATCTCCTGGATAAAAGTTATTACTTAAGTAGTGGAAACCAACAGCCTGTGCAGCATTATGATAAAGGTCATATGTTTTGCTGTTATAGAAGATATTGTTTTTAAAAATATTGTCTAAATGGGGTTGGTCGCTAGTGGTTCGTATTGCATGATAATCCTCAAAAAACGTATTATTGTAAATCCTGTTATGGTTACATTCTCCAACTCCACTCCATGTCTCTGGGGCAAAGCTTCCATTATTGATAGATATGTTGTTTCTAATTATATTATATGAAGCATTCAGCTGTATACTCTTATGCTTTTCTCTTGATTTGGTTCTATCCTCCTCATGGCAGCAATAGTTTTGGAGATGTTCTTCGCCTGCATTTTGAATAATATTATTTTCGATTAAAGTATTTTTTGCACCATGACCGGTGCTGAGGTTAGTATGCCATTTGTTATCAAAAAGGTTTTCCCTGATTATATTATATTGGGCAGCACCAGTTCTGGCCTGAACAACTATAGCAATATGGTCAGAGTAATACAGTTTGTTACCTTGTATAAGGTTGTAGCTGCCACCATATATTTGAATCAGATCGCTCGGTCCACCATAGTCTCTTCCACAGGGGCCAGCACAAGGACAAGTGGCTGTAATCGTATTGTTAAGAATCTTATTATAGTCTGATCCATCGGATATATAAATGCTTGACCATGCGCCTCCGCCTTCAAAATGGCAGTTTTGGATAATATTATAATCGCCATTTCCAGTTTTTACAGAAAAGTGTTTTGGTTCGACAACTCGGATTCCATCAATTTTTATGTAACTTTTATTTTCAATATTTATCGCGGTGAGAACGCCTGAGATTGTGACTGTGTCAGTTTGATATCTTTGATAAGTAATATGTTGGTCCTGTTTTCCAGAATTTACTGGCTGAATGGGTTCTGCATATGTACCTGTTCGTATATTTACAATATCACCATAAAGAAGAGTGTTATTGGCCTTGCTTATAGTTCTCCAAGCTGTTGAATCGCTTTTTCCATCTTTGGAGTCATCACCATTAGGCTTTACAAAATAAGTTGTAGCAAAGGCATGTCCTATTGAAATAAGGATAATTGATATACTTAATACTAATATTGTTCTGAATTTCATATAACCCCCTTGGGAATTTAATTTTAAAGTCTTAGCCAAAAGCAATTGATATGCCAAACGGGTCGAGCCAGTACAAAGTTGATAGAGTAACAGAGATAAGATTCAGGAGAGTCTGCTTCGATTATTGATAATAACTTCCTAATTCCTGGTGATAAATACGATTTGATTCCTATCTGTAACACCCACCGACCGGTTATATTGGTTATTGTCTTACCGGCATATCGTTAAATATTGCTCAATTTTGATTTTAAAAAATGTGAAAAAATGTGTACAAGCGTGTTTAAAATTTGCTCGTCCACCAGATTGTATTTATTTATTCGAAAGTGAAGCCATCAGTCAATATGTGGAATTGCATATTTTGAGTACTTCAATTTCTTAGTTCTGAAGAACACCGGCATTCGAATTTTTAAAACCTATATAATGTCCGAATGAGGGATAACTACTTTTTTACTGAAAAAATTGTATATATTATCCATTATATGCCTGCTTAATGTCAAGTCAAAATGTGGTTAATATCCTGTTGCCCATAATCTTCTACTTTAAGACGCAATAGTAATGATAATGATTTCAGGTTGTCCTGCACTTAGGTTTTCATCAACAATATGCAGCCGGCAGGGGAACTGCAACTGAAAATGACATCTTTATTCAACCAAACTCTCTCATAATTCTGCCATATGGCTGAGGGGGAATTTAACGGTTACCTAATATAACACCAAGACTTCCGGTTGACGATGTTTTAAAAAGAAATTATAACGCAACTCTGATTCTCGAGCGTTAGAATTCACAAAAAATAGCATTACAGGATAATCCGAATTGCTTAATATTGTTACTTTTTTTTCCTATTAAAGATTGGGCTGACAGGCATTTTTTTATTTAACCACATGAATTTAAATAATTATGTATTTTTGTATACACCAGGCATGTTAATTGCTATAGAACTCACAAGCTGTGGTTTGAGTTTTCTGAACTACCTGAATAAAATAAAAAAAACGATAGATCAGATATATGACTCACCAATTTTTTTGTAAACAAGTGTAAATGAGGGGGCGGAGCTATATATTGTATCTGTTTTTTTATGAATATGGGATGAACCCATTCCGGCCGGATAGCTGGAATGTAATCCATTGAATCAATATCGGCAGGTCAGATAGACAACAACAGGGGAAAAAATATGAAAGCTGTGATACTGGCAGGGGGATTCGGAACGCGCCTTTCAGAAGAAACCGGTGTGAAGCCCAAACCAATGGTAGAGATCGGTGACAAACCGATTTTATGGCATATCATGAAAATATACTCGACCTACGGGATCAATGATTTCATCATTTGCCTGGGGTATAAGGGGTATTACATAAAAGACTATTTTTATCACTATTCCTATCATTTGTCTGATGTTACCTTTGATTTGAAAAAGAACGATATGAAGGTTCATAAAAACGGTACGGAACCCTGGACGGTCACGCTGATTGATACAGGTGAAAAAACAATGACCGGCGGGCGCTTGAGACGAGTGAAGGATTATATCGGGGATGAAACCTTTTGCTTCACTTATGGTGATGGTGTAAGCAATATCAACATTACGGAACTGATTGCATTTCATAAAAGCCAGAATGTGCTGGCGACATTGACGGCTGTTCAGCCTCCCGGGCGATTCGGTGCCTTTAAACTGGAAGAAAAAAAGTCTATTATCGAAAGTTTCAAGGAAAAGCCAAAAGGCGACAGTGCATGGGTTAACGGTGGTTTTTTTGTACTGGAACCGGCCGTTATTGACTATATTGATGATGATTTGACTGTTTGGGAAAAGGATCCTCTGGAAAAACTGGCCAATGAAGGGAAGCTCGCAGCTTATCGGCATCATGACTTCTGGCATCCCATGGATACCTTGCGGGATAAGATGTATCTGGATGATCTCTGGTCTTCCGGAAATTCACCCTGGAAAGTATGGTAATGTTTTATGGATAATCATTTCTGGAATAAGAAAAGAGTTCTGATCACAGGCCATACGGGGTTTAAAGGCAGTTGGCTTTCTTTGTGGCTGCAAAGCAAAGGCGCCCATGTTATCGGATTTGCACTGGAACCGCCTACCAGACCCAGTCTTTTTGAAGTTGCCCATGTTGAGGAGGGGATGCAATCCATTATCGGGGATATTCGCGATTTTTCCCTTCTC
Source organism: Desulfobacteraceae bacterium (assembly GCA_003599865.1). Classification (GTDB taxonomy): domain Bacteria; phylum Desulfobacterota; class Desulfobacteria; order Desulfobacterales; family SURF-7; genus QZKS01. The sequence goes on along the minus strand of QZKS01000062.1, from coordinate 9,413 downwards.
CAGGATGTTGTCGGCAAACATCAGCCGGAAATCATTTTTCATCTGGCTGCCCGGTCGATTGTCCGTTATTCATATAATCATCCGGTCGATACATACAGTACAAATGTTATGGGCACCGTGCATGTCCTGGAGGCCGTTCGACAATCAAAAGGTGTGCGCGTTCTGGTGAATATTACCAGTGACAAGTGTTATGAGAACCGGGAGTGGTTGTGGGGCTATCGTGAGAATGAGCCCATGGGGGGGCATGATCCCTACTCCAGCAGTAAGGGCTGTGCGGAACTGGTGACATCCGCTTATCGCCGTTCCTATTTTTCGGGTGAAACAGACAGCAGTAAAAGCACGATGATTGCAACCACAAGAGCCGGCAATGTGATCGGCGGCGGTGACTGGGCTCAGGATCGTCTGATTCCGGATATCATCAATGCGGTTATGAAAAATCAGTCGCCCATCATCCGGTTTCCGGGTGCTGTCCGGCCATGGCAGCATGTTCTGGAACCCCTGAATGGATACATGATGCTGGCGGAAAAACTGTGGTGTGAAGGTGCGTCTTTTGCAGGCCCCTGGAATTTTGGACCCAGTGATGATGATGCCAAACCGGTATCATGGATTGCAGATCGGATTACAGCATTATGGGGAGAGGGCGCTTGCTGGGAAACCGATAAGAACCAGAATCCGCATGAAGCAACCTATCTCAAGCTGGATTGTTCCAAAGCCAAAAATCAGTTGAGATGGTCTCCTATACTCAATCTTTCATTGGCTCTGGAATGGATCAATCAGTGGTACAAGTCTTTCAGAAATAAAGAAGATATGCGTCAGGTCACAGAAGAAGAAATCAAGCGTTATGAGAGTCTGGTATCGGAAAAAGCCACAGAGTTGAATAACAGGAGCCGGTTGTGATATTTACGGAAACCAAACTGAAGGGTGCTTTCATTATCGATTTAAAGAAATTGGAAGATGAAAGAGGTTTTTTTGCCCGCGCATGGTGCAAACAGGAATTTGAGGATCATGGGTTGAATCCGGCCTTTGTGCAATGCAACTTGTCATTTAATAAAAAACAAAATACATTGCGGGGTATGCATTTTCAGCATGAACCCTATGCCGAGGTCAAGATCGTCAGATGCACAAAGGGGGCTGTATTTGACGTTATTGTTGATTTGAGACCCGGTTCATCCACTTATCTGTCATGGGTGGGTGTGGAATTGACGGAAGAGAATCACAAAATGCTTTATGTGCCTGAAAATTTTGCCCATGGATATCAGACCCTGTCTGATAATACAGAGGTTTTATATCAGGTATCTCAATTTTATACTCCAAAAGCAGAAGGCGGGGTCCGCTTTAACGACCCTGCGTTTGGGATATCGTGGCCTGAAACGGAAAAGATTGTGATTTCAGAAAAAGATTCAAGCTGGCCGGATTACTGTCCGGTTATTAAAAACTGAAACACAGGTTTTGAACAGACCGGATAAACAAATCAATACTATCAAAAACAAATCTTTAGAAAATGAGTCCTGAATGTTTATTGTAGATACAGCATTGAGAAAACGGCATGAAGAGGGAAATCCTGTAAAGGTAGCAATGGTAGGTGCCGGTTATATGGCACGCGGCATAGCGCTTCAGATTCTGAAATATGTAAAGGGTATGGAGCTGGTAGCCATTGCGAATCGTACTCTTTCCGGGGCGGAAAGAGCATACAGACAGGCTGATATAGACTCCTTCACCGTGGTTGAGAAGGTTGCCCAGCTTGAAGATGCCATTGCCCGCAACAGATACGCCATAACCGATGATGCCATGCTGCTGTGTGAGGCAGACGGTATAGATGCCATCATCGAAGTGACGGGTGCAATTGAATTCGGCGCACATGTGACGATGAGGGCATTGAAAAACAAGAAGCATGTGGTTCTGATGAACGCCGAACTGGATGCTACTGTGGGACCTCTTTTAAAGGTTTATGCGGATCGGGAAGGGGTGATCATTACCAACTCGGATGGTGACCAGCCGGGAGTCATCATGAACCTGTTTCGCTACGTAAAAGCCATTGGGTGCAATCCGGTTCTGGCCGGGAATATGAAGGGCCTTCAGGACCCCTACCGGACACCGGACACCCAGAAATCTTACGCGGAAAAGTATAAGCAGAAACCGCAAATGGTTACTTCTTTTGCCGATGGAACCAAAATATCGATGGAGATGGCTGTAGTGGCAAATGCAACGGGATTCAAGGCTGGAAAGCGGGGAATGTACGGACCGCGATGCAGTCATGTAAATGAGTCCATTGGTCTGTTCCCGAAGGAGCAGCTTCTCGGAGGAGGACTGGTTGACTATGTCCTCGGTGCAGAGCCCGCAGCAGGAGTTTTTATCATAGGACACAATGAAGATCCGATTCAGCAGCAGTATTTGAATTATTACAAAATGGGGGAAGGGCCATTTTATGTTTTTTATACCCCGTATCATATATGCCATTTTGAAGCACCGCTGACTGCAGCAAGAGCGGTTCTTTTCAGAGATGCTTCGGTAGCACCTGTTGCCGGCCCTGTATGTGACGTCATCACCGTGGCAAAACATAATCTAAGGGCTGGGGATGTTTTAGATGGAATTGGCGGGTTTCAATGTTATGGCATGATTGAAAACACAAAGATTGCTATACAGGAGAACCTGCTGCCCATGGGGCTTGCTGAAAATTGTTGTGTCAAAAAAGACATTCCTAAGGATACGGCTATTTCCTTTAATGATGTTGAAATACCCCAGGGCCGTCTTTGTGACAGGTTGTGGAAAGAGCAAGTTGAATATTTTAATCAAACGTAAGGGTTAATGAGATCAAACATGACATTACTGAACAATAAATTGAGCGGTCAAAATGCGGAAACCAGGACCGGCGGTAACTCGGTGACGATTATTGAACCGGCATCGGGTTGGAAGCTTGTCGACTTTAAAGAACTGCGGGAGTATAGAGACCTGTTTTATTTTCTGGTCTGGAGAGAGATCAAGGTTCTATATGCCCAGACGATCCTGGGGTTGTCTTGGGCGATCCTGCAGCCTCTCATTCAGATCGCTATTTTTTCAATTGTATTTGGAAAAGTTGCCAAAGTCCCGACAGATGGAACACCCTATATTCTTTTTACCACGATTTCCATTATACCGTGGACCTATATGTCACAGGCCATGACTCAGTCCAGCCAGAGTCTTCTTCAGGGGCATGCGATGCTTGATAAGATATATTTCCCCCGTTTATTATTCCCCATAACACCGGTTTTGGCCAGGCTGGTTGATTTTTCAATTTCCATGGTCATTATTTTTATTGTGATGGCTTACTATCTGGTTCATCCAACATGGAATTTATTATTCCTGCCATTGTTTTTGTGTATGATGATCATCATACCAACCGGTATTGGTATGTGGCTGTCGGCTCTTTCCATCCGGTTCCGGGATGTGAAGCATGCAATGCCTTTTGTCGTGCGTATGCTGATTTATTCCGCACCAATCGTATATTCTGCATCATCCATACCTGAAAAATATCGTATCATCTATTCCTTCAATCCAATTGTTGGTGTTATCGAAGGATTCAGGGCCTGCTTGCTTGGCACACCTATGCCTTGGCAGTATATCTGGCCTGGCGTTCTGACATCTTTACTATTGCTGCTGACGGGAGCGTTTTATTTTAAACGCATGGAACGTATTTTTGTTGATGTTATTTAGTGATTGCCTATTATTAAACAATAAAAGAGAATTCAAATGAACGACACCGATATAGCTATAAAAGTAGAGAACATCAGTAAACGATATCGAATCGGACTCAAAGAGGATATGCATGACAGTTTGCTGAGGACAACCATCGATTTTATCAAAAGCCCGTTGAAGAATTATCGTAAATACAGATCGCTTTATGTATTTGGAAAGGATGAGTGTGATTCTGAGAATGGTTCCTCAAGTATAATCTGGCCTTTAAAAGGGGTTACGTTCCAGGTCAGGCGCGGAGAGGTGATTGGAATTATCGGAAGAAATGGGGCAGGGAAATCCACCCTTCTTAAAATACTTTCAAGAGTTACCGATCCGACGGGAGGACGGGCGGAAATACACGGCAGGGTTTCCAGTCTCCTGGAGGTGGGCACAGGTTTTCATCCGGAACTTACCGGCAGGGAAAATGTCTACCTTAATGGGACTATTTTAGGAATGAGAAAGGTTGAGATAGATAGAAAATTCGATGAAATTGTTGATTTTTCCGAGATCGAAAAATTTATCGACACTCCTGTAAAAAGATATTCAAGCGGGATGAAGGTGAGGCTGGCCTTTTCTGTTGCCGCTCATCTGGAGCCCGAGATATTGCTTATCGATGAGGTCCTGGCGGTAGGGGATGCAAGATTTCAACAAAAGTGCCTCAACAAAATGGAGGATGTCGGACATGAAGGGCGTACTGTTTTTTTTGTTTCACATAACATGCTTGCTGTCTCAAGGCTATGTGAAAGGGTGATATTGATTGAGGATGGGCGAGTTCAAGTTGATGATGCGGCCCATAAGGTGATCAGCTACTACTTATGCCCTGAAGGCGGATCAAGCGCTGAGAAAACTTGGTCGGATCCGGCTAAAGCTCCCGGCAATACAATTGCCCGTCTTCATGCTGTCCGGGTGAAAACGGCGGACGGGATCATTAAGACCGATATGGATATTCGGAAAGACATACTGGTTGAACAGGAATTTGAAGTGCTCGAGTCCGGGCACATCCTCCTGCCGAGCTTTCAGTTTTTCAATGACAATGGTCTGGAACTTTTTGCCACAGATGACCTTGATCCTGCATGGCGGAGAAAACCCAGACCGGCCGGAAGGTATGTCAGCACTGCCGTGATACCGGGGAACTATCTTGCCGAAGGAACTCATTTTGTTTTTGCGAGTCTGACAACCGTAGATCCCTACGTCAAACAGTTTTTTCAACCCAATGTCGTATCCTTCAAAGTGGTTGACAGTTTTGAAGGTGATGCGGCCCGCGGAGATTGGCCGTTTAAATTCGGTGGCGTTGTCAGGCCATACCTGAAGTGGTCAACCCGTTACCAGCCTGGCGTTTAAGGGAATAAAGAATTAATGTTATGAATGGAATTTGCCGTGAATATACCACACCGGTCATCATACTGGATTGTGAAAAAAAGTCTCAGGCCGGTATTATCCATACCTTTGGTCGAAAAAGGATTCCGATCATCGCCGTCAGCTGCAGACGCGATTGTCCTGCATTTCATTCCCGATATGTTACGGAAACAATCTTATCGCCGAATCTGTCTCTTGATGAAAAAAAGTACATCGATTTTCTTTGCAACCTGAAAAGGAAAGGCGTGCTGATTTATTCGGCGGATGAAAGCGCCGTTGCTGTTTCCCGGCATCGGAAAGAATTGCGATCCGCAGGCTTCCTGTTGAATATTCCCGAACTGGATACACTGGAAAGCGTGTTCGATAAATGGGCCTGCTATCAGACCGCCGACTCTTTATCTATCCCTATGGCGAAATCAAAACTGGTAAACAGCACACAGGATATTATTGATATCTGGGATCAGTTTCAGAAACCTGTCATTTTGAAAGGGACCAGACTGGCCGGCGGTGTGCATTACATGATCAATAAAAAGGATGAGATAGAAGAAAAATATGCCGCATTGTGTAAAACCATTGATTCTGATTTTTTCCGAGCCAGAAAATCGGAAATCATGATTCAGGAATGGATGGAATACGGCATGACCGATATGTGGAGCTGTGAGACGGTTTATGACAAAAAATCTCAGCCCATGGGTTTTTTTTCCATTCAGAGGATTCGATCTTCACTGAATGACGAAGGGTTATATACCAGCTATTTATTTGCCGGAGAACATGTCCGGTCTGATGAACTGGAAAAAACAACAGAGAAGATCCTGAATCACATTGGCTGGAAAGGGTTTGCCCATGTGGAATATTTTTATGTTCCCGGAGAACAAAAGTTTTATCTTACCGAAATCAACCCGCGGCTTCCCGGCTATTCCTACTATCCGTCTCAGGCCGGTTTTGATATGGCTTACTATTATTATATGGATTTAATCGATGAACAGATTGACCTTCCGCAATCCTACCCAGACAGCGTATTTTTTTCAGCCCTGATGCATCCGGGGGATATTTCCGGTGGAATCGTTCACATTCCAAGGGGCAACCTGAAACTCCTGCCGTTTCTTCAATCCTATCTCAAGTTACTTAAACGAAAGTCTATTAAGGTTGTTGATCCGATACGGCTTGATGATCCATCCTTTACACTGTTTTATGTAATCAATGAAATTGCACCCTTTTTGAAAAAAGGGATTCATTTTTGTAAACAGACAATAAAATCCTTCCCGCGATTTGGAACTATCGATAATTGATCAGTGAATTATCGGTATTCAGAGAAAATAATGAAGATTGACATCTTAACAACGCTCGAACAGATAGACAACATAAAGAAAGACTGGGATTCGATCTATGAAAAAGATGCAAACGCATCATTTTTCTTATCCTGGCAATGGGTCAGGGGCTGGTGTGAAGTTACACGATTTCACTGGATCGTACTCACTGCCCGGAAGAATATCTCCTCACCGCCTGTTGCTTTTTTACCCCTTGGGTTCCGCACCAGAAAGATTAACCGGTTTGTATCGGTTACCGATTTTGTTTCATGCGGCGGGAACTGGTCTGATCATTCCGGGTTTCTTTGCACGCCTGAAGACAGCGAATCGGCTATATCCGCCTTTGCGCTGTTTTTTAAAAGTATTCACTGGGACAGCCTTTCGCTGAATGAAATCGCAGATCCCCGGACTGTATATTTTTTAAATTCATTTAAAACCCGAAATTTTCAGATAATCGATTTAAAACCAACAGAATGTCCCTACATGGAACTGCCGGAAACTTGGTCACGCTATTGTGAGGAAATCATACCCAAAAAGGTTTACAAAGACATTAGCTACAATAACAGGAGAATTCAAAGGGAAACAGGCTTTCGTGAAACTTCCGCAAACAGCGACAATTTGACGGACTCCGTTGAGGTATTTATCAATCTTTACCGAAAGAGAAGAAAACCAACATCGCCATTGATGGTTGACAGATTCAGGGAAATTTTTCCTCGTTGTTTTAAGGAAGACTCTTTGCGTCTCAACATCATATGGGATCATGATAAACCGATGGCCGCGTATTCCGGCTTCCTTGATAAAAAGAACGGCACTTTTTTATTATACAGTACCGCCTTTGATGAGGACTACAGAAAGTACAGTCCGGGGTCGGTTATCATTTCAGAGAGTGTTAAATTTGCTATTGAAAACGGTTTTAAAGTGTATGATTTCGGGAGAGGCACAGAGGAGTATAAATATACCTTAGGTGCAAAGGACCGGCTTAACTCAAACATGGTAATTATCAGAAACAACGCTGTTACAACAATAAAGCGATTGATACTGAAGCTGCAATTCCGGCTGAAAGGACAAAATCAGAATCAAAAGGACATTGTAATTTTAAACAATTTTGCCGCTTACTCTCCGGATTTATCAAAAAACAAGGAAACGGAAGCGCTGAATCAGCATGAAACTACCTGATAAATCAATAATTGTGGCCGCACACCCGGATGATGAGATCTTGTGGTTCAGTTCCATTATTCAAAAAGTGGATCATATCCTTATCTGCTTTGTGGGACACAAATCCAGACCGGACTGGACAAAAGGCAGACAGGAGAGCCTGAAACAATATCCATTACAAAACATGTCCTGCCTGGGATTGGAGGCCTCCGAGACGCTGAACGGTGCCGACTGGAACCATCCAATCGCCACGGACATCGGTATTGAAATCGTCAATTATCGAATTTCGAGCGACAAGTATGTTGCCAATTTTCCCAGGCTGCGCAGTGAATTAAAAAACAGATTATCCGGCTATCAGAATGTATTTACCCATAACCCATGGGGCGAGTATGGTCATGAAGATCATATCCAGCTATACCGGGCTGTGAAAAGTCTTCAATCGGAAATGGGTTTTACGATATGGTACTCCGGTTACTTCAGCAATAAATCCATGGTTTTCATGTCAAAATATGCTTCCGATTTCTCTTCCGGACCGGTCACATTCCGGACCGATAAAGATATTGCAAATAAAATCGCCATGATATATAAAAAAACCGGATGCTGGACATGGTATGAAGGATATCAATGGCCTGATGAGGAATCATTTATCAGAGACCATTTCAGAGAAGATAAAAACGAGATATTGGGAACTGTTTTTCCATTGAACATGATTGCCATAGAGATCCCCAAACTGCCGGTTCCTCCTCCCAAAAAGAATATCTTTAAAAGGCTGTACAGAAAGTTGTCCAGCCTGATATCATAATAATCCGATAGATAGGCGAAACAAAACTGATAATTTACAAATGGCCGATATGCTGAAAAAAATTGTTAAGAGCATCACCCGTTCATTCGGGTATGAATTGTTAAAATATTCCAGACCTTCCTATTCTGAAAGGATGGTTTCCCTGGAACCCCAAAATGGATACAAAGGCAATGTGCTGCTGGCCTATATATTGGAGCCTTTTTTGTTAAAACCGGGTGAGGCTGTATCCGGCAGCCACACACATGACTGGGAATCGCTGCAGATTGGAAAAACATTCCAGGAGCTTGGGTATGCTGTTGATGTGATCGACTTCCGGAATCATGAATTTATTCCGCAAAAAGATTATTCTTTTTTTGTTTCCGCCCGTTCTTCTTTTCTGCAGATCGGGAAAAGATTGAATCCGGGTTGTATCAAGATCGTACATCTGGAAACCTCTCATTTTTTGTTCAATAACACGGCAGCCTATAAGAGAAATCTTGATCTGCAGCAGAGAAGGGGCGTAACAATGACCAGCCTGAAATGGATTCAGCCGAACTGGGCCATTGAGTATGCAGACTTCGCCACAATAAAGGGCAATCAATTTACCATTGATACCTATGCATATGCCGGAAAACCTTTTTTTCAGACGGCTAATCCGGCAGTTATTTCTCTGCCATGGTCCGAGAATAAACAGTTTGATGCATGCCGGAACCATTTTATGTGGCTTGGAAGTGATGGGCTGGTACATAAGGGACTGGATCTGGTACTGGAAGTATTCGCCGGGATGCCCGATCATCATCTTACGGTTTGCGGACCGGTGCAGCAGGATAAACGGTTTGAAAAAGCCTATTATAAAGAACTGTATGAGATGCCGAATATCCATACTTATGGCTGGATGGATGTCAACAGCAAGGCGTTTATCGATCTGACCGACAATTGTATTGGTCTGGTTTACCCGTCATGTGCGGAAGCCCAGGCCGGCGCAGCTGTGAATTGTCTGCAGGCAGGCCTGATTCCCATCATCAGCTATGAGAGCGGAGTGGACGTGAATGATTTCGGTATTATTTTAATGGAGTGCACGATTCAGGAAATCAGGGATGCCG
>QZKS01000096.1 GCA_003599865.1 Desulfobacteraceae bacterium | reverse complement strand
TGTCATAAAACTTCACCGAAAGGACCAGGTGGAATTTTACGAGAATATGCGATCCCGGAAAAACATAACCATCATTGAACACAGCCATAACAGATTGCCGGATGATATTTTTGATTGGCTGCAAGGCTGTCATTTCCTGATTACATGCGCATCTGCCGTTGCCTATGAGGCAATGATGTTGGACATTCCTGTGATCACGATTGACTACTGCAACGAAATAGGCAATCTTGAACTGATCAAATCAAACGCAACCTTCCATGTTAAAACGATTCAAGAATTGCAAGACACCATAGGCCAATTTGCCGGAAATGACAGCTACGGCAATCAGAAGAAGGCGGAAGTAAGATCATTTATTGAACATAATTATTATAAACTGGATGGACGTTCATCATTTCGATGTGCCGAAGAAATTATGGCATTGCTGTAAAGGCGATAAATATAAATAGAGGTTAATTCGAGACATGATCACCAAGGAAAAATGCATTGTAATGGATATTGACGGAACCTTATGCCCCATCAAAAAAAAGGAAGAGAATTATGCAGATCTGATACCCTATCCGGATATGGTGCGCAAACTTGTTGAGTATAAGAATATGGGGTTCTACATTATTCTGCACACTGCCAGAAATATGAGAACCTATGAGGGAAATATCGGCCAAATCAATGCCAATACGGCAAAATTCACTATGGAGTGGCTGGACAGGCATTGTATCCCTTATGATGAAATTCATTTTGGCAAACCCTGGCAGGGGAAAGAAGGGTTTTACGTTGATGATAGAACCATACGTCCGAATGAATTTCTGAAACTGAATCATAAAGAAATCATGGAATTGTTATCCAATGAATAAGCTGGTTCTGATTCCAAGCGCCAAACTAGTTCCGCTTGAACTGCAAAATGAATTTGGACAGATTCCTTCTGCCATGATACCGCTCGACAGCCGCCCTGCATTGCATTACATCTCGGAGTATTATGAAAAAAGGGGGTATGATTTTTTAATTGCCGTTCACGAGAATGCGGGTGAAGTTTATCGATACTGCCGGAATCATATGGACATCCTGGATAAGATTGTAGATGTTCAAAAGACGGAAAGCCTGGGGGAGACAATCCTCTGTGCTTTAAAAAGTCTTCAGGTAAAGCCCGATCAATTGGTCATCAATTTTGCCGACACGTTTGTCGGAGATGATCCGGCAGAAGGTGATTTTATCGGTTATAAATTTCAGGAAGATGTATATCGCTGGACGACTTTTGAACTGGATGACTATAAAAACATAATTCAGATCAATGAAAAATGTACCAAAAAAAACGCGAATCATCGGAAATTGAATGTTTTTGTCGGGATTTTGGGTATATGTGATGTTTCAGAATTTATGATTGTTCTGGAACAGGCTTTGGATAAGCCCCGTGGAGTTGAAATCGATCCTTTCTACACGGCTGTTCAGGCTTATTATAACGGCATTGATTGCTCCCGGAAGACGTTTCAGGAAATTGAAAACTGGTGGGATTTCGGGCATCTTGATACCTACTATGAAACCAAAAAAGCCATATCCCTGAACTGCCGGTATTTTAACCATGTGCGTGTAGATTCAAACCGGGGAATTATTCATAAGACAAGCACGGATAAAAAGAAACTGTTGAATGAAATCGGCTGGTATTTGAAATTGCCGAAGCATCTCCAATATCTTGCACCAAGGATATTTGACTATAGCCTTTCTTTTGAAAATCCGTTCATCGACCTTGAGTTTTACGGTTATCCGGCACTGAATGACATGTATCTGTATGGGAATTATGACATTGGCGTCTGGAATCATATTTTCCAAGCGATTGATAACATCGTTCATGATATGGCGGCTTATCAGTTGAAACCTTCTCGGAAAGCTGATTTGCATGAAGCTATGTCTTCCATGTATGAGCAAAAAACTGCCAAGCGTTTGGAGTCCATTCTGGAAGATGATCGTTTTACATCATTTTGTCATGATAAACTGGCCATTAATCATTTCCCGGTATTTTCTTTGTGTCAGGTACTGGAAATGCTGCCCAAGGCAATCGAGAGGTTGAATCTTTACGAGTTGCAGCATTTTTCAATCATTCATGGCGATCTTTGCTTGAGCAATATTTTGTATGATCATCGAAACCGGATTGTACGGGTTATTGATCCGCGGGGCGGATTTGGCAAATATGATATTTATGGTGACTTCCGGTATGATATTGCCAAACTCAGCCACAGCATCGAGGGCGACTATGACTTCCTTGTGAACGGGCTGTTTGATCTTCACAGGGAAAACGGCAATGTTCTGCTTTCCGTTCATCTTCAGGAAAGGCATCATGAAATAAAAAAATTGTTTAAGACCCGGCTTCTTGAAAGAATGGCCGTTGATTATAATCATATCAAACTGATCGAAAGCCTTCTTTTTTTAAGCATGGTGCCATTGCACGCGGATCGATTCAGATCTCAACAAGCTTTTATTGCAAGGGGTCTGTCAATTTTTTCAGCAGTTGCCCGGAATATCAACCTTTCATAAAGGGTTTTTTGTATGAATATTATCATAACCATGGCAGGGAAGGGCCGGCGTTTCATTGATGCCGGATATACACTTCCCAAATATCAGATTGAAGTTTGCGGACAGACCCTGTTTTCCTGGGCAATGGAAAGTTTGCGGAATTTTATTGCCGGAAAGTGTAATTTTATTTTCATTACCAGAAAAAATGACAATGCGGGTCCATTTATCCAAAAAGAGTGTAAAAAAAAAGAAATAATTTTATATCAGATTCTGGAGCTGGAAACGGAAACCGATGGTCAGGCAACAACAGCGTTATATGCTGAAAAAATGATTGATGATACAGACAAGCCCATAGCAATTTATAATATTGACACCTATGTAAAATCGGATTTTCTTCATCCGGATGAAATTCACGGGCAGGGCTGGATTCCTTGTTTTCCAGGGCAGGGGGATCATTGGAGCTTTGCAAAATGCGATTCAAATGGAAGAGTGGTTGAGGTTCGTGAGAAAAAGAGAGTTTCTCCTCATGCAACCATTGGTTTTTACTGGTTTGAGTCTTTTCAGCTTTATGCCGATACGTACCGGAAATTTTACTCCGATTATTCGCATATAGAGGCTGGAGAACGATACATTGCCCCCATGTATAACCACCTCATCAAAGAAGGACATGAAGTTTTTATTACCGAAATTCCGGGACAAGCCGTATTCGGGCTTGGAACACCTGCTGAAGTGGAATTCTTTACGACAACATTTCACGATAAGATATTATCCTCCTGATTATGTTTACCCATAATTTTTTTTAGAATTTTCATGAGTTCAAATTCAGAAAACAAAGTAAATGTTGCCTTTACTGGCGATATTATTTTTAATAATAATTATATAGATTTATACAATTCGGGTATCAATCCGTTTGTTAATCTCAATTCCGTTTTTTTTGATAAAGATTTTGTTATTGGAAATTTGGAGTGTCTTGTTAAGGGTGAAAATGGAGAAAACCTTCTCAGAAAGCCGAGGCTTCATACAACTTTAGAAACTTTGAATTTTTTAAAAAAAATTAATATTTCAATGGTCAGCCTTGCCCAGAATCATATTTATGATCAACTTGAAGACGGGTTTAAGAAAACCATCGCTTTCCTCGAAAAGAATGGGATTTTATGGCTGGGCGCCGGCCAGACGAAGAAAGAAGCTGCTCAACCTCAGATTATATGCCACAAAGGGATTAAAATTGGATTTCTAAACTATGTTACCGAAGATACGCATCCCAACTTACCTGAGAATGCTAATGTTTATCTTAATATTTTTAATGAGCAGAGTGTTTATGAAGATATTAAAAATTTGAAATCAAGCATTGATCACCTTGTCCTACTTCTTCACTGGGGAGGAAGAATGGAAGGAGAGTTATTTCCTGATTTCGAACAACCTATAATTGCTAAAAAGCTTATTGATGCCGGTGCAGATTTAATTATCGGACATCATTCACATTCGTTTCAGCCGTTTGAAATATATAAAGGTAAATATATATTCTATAGCCTTGGCAATTTCTGCCTTTCTGATTTTGTTTTCGAAGGCAGTTCATTTGTGATGCCTGCAAGAATGAAAATTGCAGGAATTGTTTTTATAAATTTTTTAAAGAATAATTACACAGTGAGTATTGAATTTTTTAAAAATAATTTAACAACGTATTTAAAAATAGAAAACTATAGAAAAAAGCTTCGATTCCAAAATTTTATTTTTAAACATTTTTTATGTTATAAAATGGTATGGAAATCTTACTATCTTTACATCAAATATATTAATACATTAATAGTATTTTTAAGAAAGAAAGATGACACTTTAAAAGGGAAAATAATTCTGATATTCAAAATAGTTAGGAAGAGAGCATTTAATTTATAAATACTCGATTAAAATCATTTGATTATGTTGAAAATTGAAAATCTCATCAAAATTTTTTTTAATTTTTTTTATAAGAAATACCTATTTTTTTCCAGCGAAATAATATTAGGACAGAAAGTGTTTTTCTGTAGCAAGCCAGTAATAATAGCTGTAAAGAAAACTAGGCTAGAAATAGGTGATAATGTTCTGATTAATTCATGTAAAAAAAGATACCATTTAAATATGCATTCCAGGTGTAAAATACTTCTGGATAGAACAGGGGCTACTATTAAAATCGGAGCAAACACCAGGATACACGGAAGTTGCATTCATGCTTACAAAAAGATTGTAATTGGAAAAAGTTGCTTAATTGCTGCGAATACTCAAATAGTGGATGGAAACGGACATGATTTGAGTTTTGATTTTCCTGAAAAAAGGATTGATACAACCGGTGATGCAAAAGATATAATGATTGGGGATAATGTCTGGATTGGTAGCAATTGCTTTATACTTCCCGGAACGACCATCGGAAGTGGCAGTGTGATTTCTGCGAATAGCGTTGTCAGAGGCAATATACCTGAAATGTGCCTGGCTGGCGGGAATCCAATCCAAATTTTAAAATCTTACCAAGATTAAAGTGATGCTGTTTGCCGATAAATAACGGAGACGGGTTATGCCATTTTTTTCAGTTTGTATTCCGAATTATAATTATGCACATTATATTGGTGAAACCATTCAAAGTGTACTGGATCAGACGTTCCATGATTTTGAGATTATTGTCGCAGATAATGCATCCACGGATAACTCCATTGAAGTCATACAGTCATTCCAGGATCCACGGATAAAGCTGATACAAAACCGCTATAATATCGGTTTCGCGCCCAATCTGCAGCGCGTCAGCCGTGATGCCATGGGTGAGTTTTTAATCATGCTGTCGGCGGATGATCTGATGCGCCCGGAAGCGCTGGAAGAATACAGAGCTGCATTTCAAAAGCAAGGCGAAAAAGCGCATAATACGGTCATATGTTCTGAAACCGACATGATTGATGCAGACTCAAACGTGATTCGGGTACTTCGCAAACCGGCGAACCATATGTTTCCAACATGGTTTCCGCTTTCGAAAGCAGAGGGCAATATACCTGAAAAGACTGAACTGATTCAGGGGAAAACAATTTTACGTGAAAGTCTGAGACAATGCGTTGCCATGGCTTCCTTCTGTGCGACGGCCTATCCAAGAGCCCTTTGGGAGAAGGTGGAAGGTTATGACACAACCTACCACATCTTTCCAGACGCAGCGTTTCTGCATAAAATATTCGCGTTCAATCCCGATTATATCTGGATTCACAAGCGATTGTTTGCCTATCGCGTTCATAATACGAATCAGGATTCCCAGGCCGCCCGTCAGGCAGCGTTGAAAAATCAGGTGGACGGATATATGAGAACCGTGAATTATCCCCAGCAAGTGTTGGATAACCTAAAACTGTCCCGTGACGATATTATCCGGGCGTTCCTCAATGTATCGTGTCTGGATGCAAGTCTTGGTCAACTGGCCAGGATGAACTGGATTCAGTCATTCAAGATCATGTGCTTTGCTTTTGCAACCTATCCTGTGCATACATTGAAATTACTGAAAACCTACATTATTTTTCCGCTACTCCTTCTCGGACCTTTGGGATGCAGAATTAGCCGGTTTGCAAAAGAAACGTTTCGAAAATAACCACCGATTGGAATCATGGGTTTGGAATCCGGACAAAAAGCAAAAAGAGTTCTGTATGTGTTAAACGATGCTAGCGGTGGAGCATCCATGACGGCCTATCAAGTGATTAAAAATCTGCCGAAGGATCGGATTGAACCTTACGTCGTATGTTATCCAAGCGGCAGAACGGAAGACCTGGACCGGTTCAAAGACATCTGCATGGGTGTGGAAACGGTTTATATGCCTTGGTGCACGATTCCATGGCGTGATCCATTTATACTGCAAATGCTGATTCGCCTCAAACGGATGCTTCACAGTTGTTTCCATTTACTGCCGATAATAAAAATTGTTCATCTGATTAAAAAATGGAAAATCGATATTGTCCACAGCAATACCAGTGTCCAGATTGATGCCGCAGTTGCAGCCAAATTACAAAACGTTCCCCATATCTGGCATATTCGAGAGCTGATCGGGGATGAGCATCCGAATCGATTTGTTATATCCAATCAGAAGTTGCAATTGTTTTTTCTATTTTTTTCACATCATATTATTTGTAATTCTCAAAAAACCGCTTTTTGTTTATTTAACCCCCAAGAAAAAAGAAGGGAGATTTTATACAATCCAATTGAGGCTGATCTTTTTTCACAAGAAATTGCGATAGAGCAAGGCAGCATGCTCCGAATAAAATGGAGCATTCCTGAAAATTTTGTAGTGATTGGAATGTGTGCCGCTATCGGTACAAAATTAAAGCGACATGAGTGGTTTATTGAAGCAGCGGCCAAAGTGTCGGAGGCAGCACCCAATGTTTGCTTTGTGCTTTGTGGTTCAATTCCGGAACCCGGAACAGATGGATGGAAATACTATCTATCGCTAAAACAACTTGTTGAGAAACATAATTTATCATCAACCTTTTTATTCACAGGGTACATAGCTGATATACCGGGCATGATGAATGCCATAGACATTCTTGTTCATACAAGCCCGGATGAGAGTTTTGGACGCGTCATCGTCGAAGCGATGGCAGCCGGCAAACCGGTTGTCGGTTTTGACTCCGGAGGCATTTCGGAAATCATTGAGCATGAACGATGTGGGTTTCTTGCTCCCCGTGGGGATGTGTCCGCCATTGCATCGTTTGTCATTCGGCTGGTAAGGGAAAAGGATTTGCGAATAACATTCGGTGAACAGGGGAAACTTCTTGCCGGGAAAAACTATTCCATGGAATCCTACGTGAACCGGTTGCTCAGGATTTACCAGGAAGCTGAAACTTTCGTTTGACTATATTACAAACCCATATCTTACAGCATTCGATACCTTTGAAAAAAAATATTCGTCAGACTGAGACAGAACATCTGGTGCTGTATAAAGCTGCCTTACTGGTTTTCTTTTTCAGCCTGCTGATCGATACGGGCAGTGAAATATTCAATATATCCGGGATTCCTATCCCTATGTTTGCCGGTAGTCTGGTCATACTGGTCGGTCTGTTTCAATGGCATTATCCCCGTGATATTGTCATTGCGGTCATGGTTTGTCTGATTTTTCACTGGGTGGTATGGCAATGGGTCTTTGACGCCGGCTTTATCGATGGAGTAAGGATATTATATTCTCTGTTATTTGCGATTGTAATCGGCGGTAACGACTATCCCCTGTCTTTTGCACGATATCAAATCAAAATACTGTTTATTACGATTCTTCTCCTGTTATCCACCTTCTATATAGGGTTGTGGCATGAAGTGCCGGGTGGAAGAATCACTTTCGGTGATTTTGGCAGTAACGCCATTGCATTTATTCTGGCTGTCGGTTTTTTTACCGGGCTTTTTATAGTCTGGGATGAAAAGGGGATGTATCAGAAGACGGCACTGGTATCCCTTCCCTTATTCCTGCTTCCCATCTGGTTGTCAGGCTCCCGTAAAATCATGCTGTTGATAGCCATCAGCATTCTGGTGACCGGGTATTTCATTGGAAAAGGGAAACGATTAATAATCGCCATTCTGATTCTCTACATTCTGTTTTGCATGTACGAGCTCACCTTGTTTGATCCGATTTTAGACAAAATTCATTACCAACTGATTGAAAACCCGGATCGCGATACTTTTGAAAATTCGGTAAAGTTTCGAATGAATCTGATCAATAAGGGATTAGCGGTTTTTTCTGAAAAGCCCTTTTTCGGATATGGCATGGGCGCTCCTCACTCAAGTTCCTGGCTTGCCGAATATATCGGCATCACCTCCAATGATGGCAGTATCGTGATGACACATAACGGTCTTCTAGATTACCTTTTGATGGGAGGACTTTATCTTTTTTCCATTTTCATGATCCTTTATGCCAGGGTGATGTGGAGATTGAAATCCATTTTACAACATGCAGAATCGGACATATTTAAACTATCCATTCTGATGATTGCATTGAATATTCTTTTTCTGGGTTTGGTTTCATTCGGAGATATTTTTTCCAAGATGGGGTGGTGGATTTTCGGATTGAGTCTCTATCTCCTCCGAAACATTGAGACGCAGCATCAAAATGATGAATCATCATCAGGCCGTTTAATATCATAACTCAACTTTCGGGTTTCAGCTTCATGCGCTACAACGCAAATGAATCAATCGTAATCATTTTGGAAAAATTACAAACAAATTTAACAGATTCCCCCCTTGAGGGGGGATTTAGGGGGGTGTAAACAGTAGCGATTGATGATTAATAATTGACTATTGATTCTTTTATTACTTCATTTTGAACCTCGAGCCGTATAGAAAAATCGATTGATACAACAAACACCCCCCTGGCCCCCCTCAAGGGGGGAATGTCATATGGCACAAATATAGGGGGAATAAATATAGTCATGATTTCATGAAACCAGAAAGTTGAGTCATAACAAAAGCGGAATTATGTTATTTAAAAAAATACTTTACCGGGGAGCACTGAAACTGGAGCGTATCATCTCCCCGGATGTGAATAAGGCACTTGAGATTTTAAACAAAGGTGAAAAAGCATCTGCCGCTGAACTTCAGAATATGCGGAACAGGGCCTTTGTCGATCTGGTTTCACATGCATATAAAAATGTCCCATACTACCGCGAGGTCATGGATCAACATGGAATTTCACCTTCCTCGGTGCAATGCCTGGAAGACATATCCCGTTTCCCGGTATTGACCAAGGAAGATATCCGAAAGAGCAAGACCAAGCTACGAGCTGCAAATATTGGCGATACAGACTGCTGCATCAGAAGAAGTGGCGGCACGACCGGAGAACCAATAGCAACCTATGTAGACCGTCTTTCCCGAGCGCTGGAAACGTATTCTTTTTTCCGGGGACTCCAATGGATGGGCTGGAAACCAGGCTTATCGATGATCAGCCTGTTTGGCGGCTCACTTGGGAAATCGGTTAAAACCTCAGTCCGGGAAAAAATCAAGGCCTTTATTCTGGGCGATGTATTTCTTCCGGCATTTGAAATTGATGAATATACCGCATCACATTATTTTGATGTAATCCACAAATCATCACCATGCGTTATTATTGGATATGCATCGGCTCTTTTCAATCTTTCGACATATGCGGAGCAGAAACGTGTTTCCGATTTTCGGGTGAAGGCGGTTTTCAGTACTGCTGAAGTCATGCCTGCTGACTGGTTGAAGAAAATTTCAAATACTTTTGGATGCCCGGTCTTGTCTTATTATGGATGTGGCGAGGTTAATTCCCTGGGATATCAGTATAAGCAGGGCAGCCCATATATCATACCGGATGAGCATGTCCATCTGGAAACGATTCCGTTAAAAAACAAATCCTGTGATGAATCCGAGGAAATACTGGTTACATCATTGTACAACAAGGCCCAGCCACTGATTCGCTATTTGAATGGTGACAAAGGGAAGATCATGGCTCCCGGAACCAATCATCCAACCCGCATGACCATCGATCCGCTTGACGGAAGAACCTCCGATATGCTGATGCGCGAAGATGGAACCTTTCTGTCATCCAGCATCGCGCCCCATGCGATTTTTATAACCCAGCTGCCGGTCCGGCGATATCAGTTTATTCAATGGGAAAAGAATCTGATTGAATTCCGTTATGATTCGGAAAAAGACCATATCCCGCATTCATCATTGAATGAAATAGCCGGTATTTTAAAAGCCCATATGGGCAACAGCCTGACCGTAAGGTTTCATCAGGGAGACGACTTTATTCTTAGCCCTAATGGAAAACATCGGATTGTGATTCAGAAAGCAGGGACGGATCAATGAAAAAGCTGCTTATTATTACGCATCATTTTTTTAATCGTTTTAGGACCTGTAGGCGGGTTTGAAAAGCACTATACTAACATGATCCGTAAATTGAATTTAAAACATGTAAAAATTATTGGAAATGTCCCGAGAGAAGAGATGCCGGTATTTGCAGAAAACCATGATATCTATATCCAAACCAACAAAATTGATAATATGCCCCGATCCGTCATTGAAATGTGGGCGGCCGGTTTACCGGTTGTTGCTACCAATGTTGGTGGTGTTCCACATCTTATTACAAATCATGAGGATGGGATCCTAATCGAATCAGACAATCACCAGGAAATGGCTGATACCTGCCTTTCTCTTTTTTTAAAACCCGATTTTGTTGAGAAACTATCTATAAACGGAAAGAAAAGATCAGAAGAGTTCTCATGGGGGAATATTGGATCTATTTGGGAAAAAGTTTTAAGGTTATAGTTTTTTATATTGTTGTCCGGTTCAAATTATTAATTGAAATTTAAACAATGTTGGGGCAATTTCATGAAATTTTTTTTTACTACCAAGATTTGTAAAATTACTTTTATCGGAATATGTTTATTTACCGCTCTTAGCTGCGGTAGTTCTCAAAATCGAGAAAATGCAGATAAGATAAATGTTGATAATACAAAAAATCAATTTGAAAATACTACTTTTGACAACGCAACATTTGAATAAGGGAGGTTGTTAATATGTATCAAATCGGTACAAAAAGAACAATAATATATTGGCTTATAATCAGCATTGCCTCGCTATATGTAAGTATTGAGATATACGCTCAAGACTTTGAAATGCCACATAAATTTTTACCGGGCGATGTTATTTCCGCTGATGTAATGAATGAAGTATTTCGCTACATTCAGGAATCAAAAAATGAAGTGAAAATGGATGATATGGTTGGTAAATGGAAATGCATTAAATTTTATGCTGATACCGGTTATTATCAAAATCCTACTTATACTCGTCATGAAAATGGTATTGTCAGGTTTACTGAAATGTCTATGACGATAACAAAAAATGACGATGGAACGTATGAATGGGAATCCATTCCAAAAAACTTTTTTTATCCTGCTGTTGAAACGGATAATTGCAATGGTCATGGCCAGATAGATATTTTTTATGATACATTAGTCGTCACATATAATACTTGTAGCTCAGAAGAAGTTTCTTCTACAGTTTTTGCCATTTCAAAAATCACCTCTACTAAAATTAAAATTGGCTGGAACTGGATTTTAGAAAAACAAAATTTACCGCCGGAAAATCCATCTGATTTAATTGCTTCTACCTCTGAATTGCAGGTTACATTAAACTGGCTGGATAATAGTGAAGATGAGGCCGGTTTTAAAATATTTAGAAAAAATAATGCTGAAGATGATTACAGCGAAATAGGTACAGTGGAGTCGAATATAATTACCTATACAGATACAGTTCCAGCCTCCGGTAGTTATTGGTATCGTATAAAAGCCATAAACGAACACGGTAATTCGTTGGGCAGTAATGTTGCCAGGGTATCTGTCAATTGATTGAGTTGATCATAAACAGCTTTATTTTTTTCAACGGGAATTAAAAATGAAAAATACCTCTCCAATGGTTTTGGTTTTCTTCATCCTGATGATTGCTGGAAATGCAACTGCGTTTGCAACTGATCTGACCGTAACCGGTACGCTTTCAAACGGTGTATACCATGCGGATGGAAAAATCACGTCAGCAAACACTTGCGAAGTTGAATCCACTAAAAATGTATACTTTCTGGCCTCCACGAGTGTTGGGCTGAACCCCGGATTTCGAGTACAAGCCGGTGGCAAACTGAATGTGATTATTGGTGACCAGAGTGACTTGCCGGCCGGTTTGGATGCAGATAACGACCAGATGCCGGATGTATGGGAAATTCAGTATGGCATTGATACAACTCAGGACAATTCTGATGAGGATGCAGATGGAGATGGGGCAACCAACCTTGTTGAATGTTACTCCGACACAAATCCGACTGATGGTAATAGCAGGCCAAAGGGGACGTATTTTGAATATAATTCAGATGGAAGAATCAAAAAAATAACTAGAGTCGATTAGGTGTCTCATATAAGGAGCAAAAATAATCAATATTGATCTGATGCTCAATTAATAGAATTATACAACATATGTCTTTTTTGAGATATTGATGAAAATACTCTATAGTTTTTCTCGAGGTAACTAATGAAGAGATCATTTTTAGTCGTAGTAATGATATTATCTGCATTATGCATGAATGCTTTCGGAGAGCAGGGGCAATACGGTGAAACAGATTACCAAATTCCTCTCGCTTGCAGTATGAGAGAATATTATCAGGCCGGACCAGGTGGATATTAACAATTCCTGATGGGGGTCTATCCTAATCAAAGTGCAGCAATGAGTGCATGTAATTCCGGCGGTTGCAATATTGTTTATGCGACAGCATATGTCCATGTCGGGGCTGTGAATAATCAAAATGCATATTATGGGGTAATTGGCAAAGTTTTATATTCAGGGTTGCCAAAAGATTATGGCTATTATTTATATCCTTTTCATGAATATGACAATGTGAATGAATGCGCCGACAACGATGGCGATGGCATCGCAGATATGTATGATACCCATCCATATGATAATGATAATGACGGTGTTGATGATTCCGATGATATATGCCCTAACACTCCTATAGGAACACTGGTTAATAGTTCAGGATGTTCGGATTTGTCTTTTGGTAGTGCCCCCGAACAGATTTGCCCTTTAGAAAAAATAGCTAAACCTGGAAACCCCATTACAGTCTATAATGGTAATAAATATGAATCTGTTTCAGACATTGCAATCAATTCTGCTCAGCAGAGAAATTTCGTTTTTAACAGATACTATAACAGCCTGTCGGATTTCAACGGTACTTTAGGGTATGGCTGGACACACACTTACAACGCAAATCTGGACCCGAATTTTAACACGACGGAAAACAAGATCAGAATCATTGATGAAACCGGTCGAGGATTATATTTCCAGGATCAATCCGATGGCCACTATATTGGATTGTTTAATGAAAAAACATTTGTGGAGGCCGAAAACGGCAATTTCGTGTGGTACCGGCAAGATGGACGGAAATATATCTTTAATTCTTCAGGCCTCCTGATCCAGATCGAAGACAAGATTGGAAATGATTTTACATTAACATACTCCGGAGGTCTCCTACAGACAGTCACTGACGAGTCGACCGGAAGGACTCTGGCATTTTATTATAACGCAAACCAAAAAATCGAATATATTGAGGGGCCGGTAACTTCTGCAATCTCTGATGAAATCTGGGTCGAATATGCTTATGATACGAATCAGAACCTGACCAGTGTAACCTATGCAGATGGAAGCGGTTATACGTATCAGTATAATGGTTCTCATCATCTGACCCAAAAGGAAGACAAATCCGGTAATATCCTTTCAACATGGGCATATGACAGTCTGGGGCGTGCAAACAGCAATGTGAATAACAAAGGGAAAAGTGTAACCATAAATTATGACAATTATGCAGATCAGGACACCATTGTCGTCACAGATGGATACGGTGTCGCCAGAACCTATTCAATAGAACATCCATCAGATGGGAAAAGCAGGATAGTCGGCGCAGCAAACGGTTCCGGATGTTCAAGTTGCGGGGAAGGGATTGTCCGGGTTGAGTACGATGATAATGGGGAGGTATCTGAACTGGAATATGCAAACGGCCGTATCGATAAATTTCAGTCATTTGACACAAAAGGCAATGCACAGACGGTTATAACGGCATTTGGCACAGGTTCCGAAAGAACGATTTATTATACCTATGACACCACAAACCATCCGGAGCTGAAGCTGAAACTGACCCAACGCGAAATCAGCGTTCTGGACAGCGGATCGGGAACAATTTTCAAGGAAACCATCTGGGACTATGATGACGATTATGACGGAACGCCGAATGAAGATCCAACGCCGTTACTGCGGAAAATTATTGAAAAAGGGTTCACCCTTGACAGTTCAGGATCTGTTGTTCCTTATGAATATGTTACCACCTTCACCTATTATTCAAATGGCCAGGTCCAGTCAATTGACGGGCCAATCGCCGGAAGTTATGACACCACGGGCTTCACCTATGATGCAAACGGAAATCTGCTGACCGTAACCCAGCCGGTAATCGGGACAACCACCTATTCAGGTTATGATGCAGCAGGCAATCCTGGGGCTGTCACCGATGTAAACGGGGTGACCACATCCTTTAACACATATGATGGAAGAAACAGGCTGCTTTCCTGGACAAGAAACGGGATCACAAACACACGTTCCTATAATCAGTCAGGAAATATCGGTTCGGTAACCGACGGAACCGGTGTAAGCCTGACATTTGATTACTATGGTCAGGCCGCGGGGATCAGCAAGAACGGCCATCTCTGGAAAATCACTGATCCGCTTGGGAACTATCTTGCCTATGATTATGATACCCGGAGCAATGTCACCGACAGTTCATCCTTTAATGCAAGCGATGAAAGCCGGCAGCAATCCCGCTACGAT
>QZKS01000066.1 GCA_003599865.1 Desulfobacteraceae bacterium | reverse complement strand
GTAGACGCTTCGGCAGAGGCAGATCCCGTGCGGAAACAGGAGCTGGAAAAGCTGGCTTCGATCTGCAGCCGTGTTGTGGAACTGCCCGCACGCACGCTGGATGAAGCCGTCAATTCCATGTGGATCACATGGGTCGGCCTTCATATGGAAAACACCAATGCCGGACTTTCCCTGGGAAGACTGGACCAGTGGCTGCAGCCGTATTTTGAAAAAGACATGGCCCGCCTGAAAACAAAAGCAGAGAAGGACGAATTCATCAAACATGCCATTGAGCTGGTAGCCTGCTTTTTCATGCGATGCACGGATCACCTGCCGCTGACACCGGACCTTGCCAACTGGTATTTTGGGGGAAGTTCTTCGGATCAGGCCATCACCCTTGGCGGGATTACACCCGAAGGAGAAGATGCCGTCAATGACATGACCTACATCTTCCTGAAGGTCACCGAAATGCTCAGTATCCGGGACCCCAATGTCAATGCACGCTACCATCCGGGCAAAAACAGCGATGTCTACCTGAAGCGGTTATGCGAAGTAAATCTAATAACGGCTGCCACCCCCTCCCTGCATAATGACGAAGCCATTTCCAAAGCCTTGCAGGAAATGGGGTATGATCAGAAGGACATCAACAACTGGTCTGCCACCGGATGCGTGGAACCCACACTATCCGGAAAACA
The DNA here is from genome assembly GCA_003599865.1 of Desulfobacteraceae bacterium. Taxonomy (GTDB): domain Bacteria; phylum Desulfobacterota; class Desulfobacteria; order Desulfobacterales; family SURF-7; genus QZKS01. The sequence goes on along the minus strand of QZKS01000066.1, from coordinate 14,360 downwards.
TATCGGCCATACCAATTTTCAGATGATGAATATGGTTGCCGCCCTGGAGATGGCCCTGAATAACGGAAGGCACCCGCTCATGAACTGGAAGCTGGGACCGGATACCGGCATCGTGGAAGAAAATGGTTTTCAAACCTTTGATGATTTTTTTACTGCATTTACCCGGCAGTTTGCCTTTCTGATCGACCATTCCATTGAATATAATGAAATGCTGGGAAAGGCTCATCAAACCATCCGTCCGACGCCCCTTTTGTCTTCCCTGATCGAGGACTGTATCCGGAAAGGAAAGGATGTCACCAGAGGAGGCGCCCGTTATAACAGTTCCGGGGCAGCCTGCATCGGACTTGCCGACGTGACCGATGCCCTCCTGGTGATCAAAAAGCTGGTGTTTGACGAGCAGAAGATTTCATTTGCGGATCTGAAAAAAGCAGTGGATACCAATTTTGAAGAGGACCCGGCACTGTACGCCATGGTTACGAAGCAGGTCCCGCTGTTCGGCTCCGGCAGTGATACAGCCGTTGCCATGGCCAACCGGATCACTCAATTTACCCACGACTATTACGGCAAACATACAAACTACCGGGGCGGAAAATACACAACCGGATTCTGGTCCATGTCCAATCATGTTATTTATGGAACGCTCAGCGGCGCCTTGCCTTCCGGGAAGCTTGCAGGCAAACCGTTTACACCCGGCCTGACACCGGAACCCAATGCTTCACGAAATCTGCTGGACAACCTTCGGGATGTGGCCCGGCTCGACCCCCGCAACATGAACAACAACATTGCCTTTAATGTCAAGGTCGTACCCGGAGCCAACGACAGCAGGGAAAAAATTGTCGGAAATATGTTTTCCTATGGAAAAACCTATTTCCATCTCGGGGGCATGCAGATGCAGATGAATGTGGTGACATCGGAAACCCTGAAAGATGCCATGGCTCATCCGGAAAACTACCGGAACCTTCTGGTACGGATTTCCGGCTACAATGCCTATTTCGTGACACTGAACCGGGATCTTCAGCTTGAACTGATCGAACGGGCGGAATACGGTCTTTGAACCGGCCTTTCAGAACAGGGGGTGAATTAGTATATGGCGCGAATCAATAATCCCATGGAGATCTTCAAACTTCTTCCTGGTTCCAATTGCGGCGAATGCCGGCAGAAGACCTGTCTGGCCTTTGCCGTAGCGGTTTTTAAGGAACAGAAATCCATCCGGGAATGTCCGTATGTGCAGCCGGACGTGATCAGCCGGTATGGCGGAAAAACCGAAAAGCCCAACACGATTGATGAAGACAAGGCAGAAGCAGTGGAGGCATTGAAGCGGAAAATCCCTTCCATTGACCTTGCTGAAACCGCCAGGCGTCTTCAGGCTGAATTTGCCGACAACCATCTGACCATAAAGGTTTTCGGCAAAAACTTCCATGTGGATGCGACCGGCGCCCTATCTTCCGACATTCATATCAATGCCTGGGTTGCCTTTCCGGTCCTGAACTACATTCTGAATGGATCGGGAACCACTCCCACCGGAATCTGGATTACCTTCCGGGAACTGAACGGAGGCCCTCCCCGATACGCCCATTTTCAGCAGCGCTGTGAAAAACCGCTGAAACGTTTGGCAGATACTTATACGGATCTGTTCAAGGATATGCTGGAAATTTTTGACGGCAAACAAAACAAGGGTCATATTGATTCGGATGTATCCATTGTCCTTTATCCTTTACCCCTTTTCCCGATTCAGATAAACTACTGGAAACCGGAGGAGGGCCTTGAATCCAGCCTTCACATCCACTTTGATTCCGCATCCGACAAAAACCTGGATATTGAATCCATTTATACCATGTGTGAAGGAATTGTCGCCATGTTTGAAAAAATATCCCTTCGGCATGGATTAAAATAGGTCATAATCTTAAAACAAAATTACCGCAGGAGTTAAATCATGTTTTCCAAAAAAAGCCCGCAAGACTACCGGAAAGTTCTGGATGGAATTGAATTGAAGACACTGGTGTATGGAGAAAAAACAACGACAACCGAATTCAGGCTGACAAAGGGCTGCAAACTGCCGGATCATACCCACCCCCATGAGCAGACCGGCTATCTGGTATCCGGTCATATGCAATTGCGCATCGCTGAGGATACTTTTGCGGTTACCCCGGGCGACAGCTGGTGTATCCCCGGAGATGTTTCCCATGGCGCAGACATCCTGGAAGACTCGGTGGCCATTGAAGTATTTTCACCGGTCCGGGAGGAGTATCTGCCCAAATAAAATCGATGGGAACGCAGAAGTTCTCAACTTCGTTCTACTTCCCTGCCAGCACAATCAACATTGCACCAATCACCATCATAAGGGAACCTGCCAGTCTTACGGTAATATCCTTCTCCTGGAATACCAGCTTTCCGCAAATCACACCGAATAAGACGCTGAAACGTTTTATGGAAATCATATATGCTGCCTTAACCATGGAAATGGCAAAACTGTGGCAAAGAATCTGAAAAAAAAACAGCGTCCCGGCAATCATTCCTTTTTTATATTCTTTCCGGAAGGTTGAAAGATGTATTTTCCGAAAAGCAAACAGCAGGCCCAGCATGATCAGATTAAACACCAAAAAAAAGGACATGGAAAAAAACAAGGGTGAAGAATGAAGGATGGAAATCTTTCCGGCAACGGCGCCGAAACTGTAGATAAAGGCCACAATCAGCATGATCCAGGACCCGGTTTCCCGGATCATCGCCCGGACCGGTCCCATGACAGACCATCGAGCTTTATCAATATTCAGGACATAACTGCCGGCGCAGGTCAGCAGAATTCCCGTCATTCCCCATATATCCGGCAATTCATTTAAAAAAACAAATCCTACCGGAATCAAAAAGGTTGGGGTAAACGCCAGATAGGGAACCGTCAATGAAAGAGGCGATACCTTGATGGCTTTCATGTACAGCAAAAGTCCGATGAAGTTGATGGGAAGGCCGGCGATAAAGCTCCCGTAAAAGCTTGCATCCAGATCCGGGACCGGCACAAAAAAAAGTGCGATGATACACAGTGGAAAGCTGAAAAACAGCGGGAATGCGGTCATTTCCCAGACGCTTCCATGGGAAAAATATTTTTTTACCCACGTGTCCTGGCCGGCAACAAGCAATGCCGTCAAGAGCGACAGAACAAACCACACAAATAAAGCCCTCCCCGACGGATAGACAAACAATTACTTCCAGGCAAACAGCGGCTGGTCAAAATGGGATACCCGTGTCGCATTGCCGAGAATGGCCACCTCCCGGAACTGATAGATGATGGCCGCGGTCGGCGCGGCAATCCAGGAATCACCGACCGGCATCAAAAGCATGGGATGCTCGCTGGTTCCGGTCTGATGAAGGATCGGGGCATCTTCCCGGAGAAATTCCTCAATCGGAATCCGGTGGATCGACTCGACCTCTGCCGGATTCCGGACAAGAGTTTTTCCGGTGCCTCCCCAGACAACCACCGGTTTGATGGTAAAACCGGAACGGGTCGTAAAATCATCCAGTCTGCCGAGGATATGATGGAAATCAAGCGTAAGTCCGACTTCCTCTTCCAGTTCCCGCAGAGCGGTCTGTTCCGGTGTTTCTCCTTTTTCCATCTTCCCGCCGGGAAAAGCCCACTGGCCGGAGTGGGCCTTCAAACCGGATGCCCTTCGGGTCAGTACCAGCGCGGCATCCTGTTTCCGGTCTTCCCTGGGTTGAAGGCCATATACACCGGGATCATCCCATACATCGACAATGGTCACAGCCACGGCAGCCTGCCTCATTCCGGACCGCTGATGAATAACGGGCTGAAATTCATTGAGCCGGGACCGGATATCCTGCTTCAGTTTTGGATCACAAATCAATCGGTTTTTGGTATTTTCCTGATTCATCTCACGCGTGTTTGGAATTGCCGGATTTTCCGAATCCGGTCCTCTTTGAGTAAATACAGATTTTCCGCAAGTCCGGAAGGATACTCATGCGGATTGACCAGCCGAAGAATGCTCTTATCAAAAAGTTTCAGCTGCCCGAAGGTTCTTTCCCGGATATGGGCAATGGACGGAACCGCTGCCGTTTGCCTTCCCTCTTGAAAAACCGGAATCAGCAGATCCTCATGTTTCATTTTCTCCGGAATGATCTTGAATCGGGACGGATTCAGAGGATCGATAATTTTCACCTCTTCCGGAATCCCCATATGGATGTCATAAATCATATCCGCAACCGCACCTTTCGGGTCAACATACCTTCTGACCTGGAGAATTCCCGGTGTGGTGGTTTTCATCGGCTGCTCCGACTTTTTGACTTTATACTGCCATTCCCCGCCTTTTTTCCGGATGGCGGACAGCTTGTACACACATCCAAGCGAAGGCTGGTTATGAGCCGTAACCAGACGGGTTCCCACCCCCCAGGCCGTTATCGCCGCATCCTGATGTGTCAGGCTGGAAATAATGTGTTCATCCAGATCATTGCCGGCAATAATGGCGGTATTGTGAAACCCCGCTTCATCCAGCCGTTTCCGGGCTTCGATACTCAGATAGGCAAGATCTCCGGAATCCAGACGGATCCCGGCCATTTCATGACCATCCTTGCGGAGCTTTTTCCCGATCCGGACGGCATTATCGACACCTGTCAATGTATCATAGGTGTCCACCAGAAATACACAATTGTTCGGCATGACCTCCGCATAGGCCAGAAATGCATCGTATTCCGTATCAAATGCCATGATCCAGCTATGGGCATGGGTGCCGCGAACCGGAATGTCAAACAGCTTTCCGGCAAGGACATTGGAGGTACCGGCACATCCGCCGATGTAAGCGGCACGGGAAGCCGCCAGGCCGCCGTCAATCCCCTGAGCCCTCCGAAGTCCGAATTCCAGAACAGCGCCTCCTTTTGCAGCCCGGCATATCCGTGCGGCTTTGGTTGCGATCAGCGACTGAAAATTGATGATATTTAAAAACGGCGTCTCCATAAGCTGCGCCTGCAAAAGAGGCCCTTTGACCCGCAGCAGGGGCTGCTGCGGAAACACGACCGTTCCTTCGGGAATGGCATTCACATCCAGGGTGAATTCCAGATTTTCCAGATAGGTTAAAAAGCCGTTTTCAAATATCGGACGGCCGTCATTTCCCGTCAACTGTCCCAGATATTGAATATCATCCCGGGAAAACTTCAAATTTTTCAGAAAATCAATTACATAGGACAATCCGCAGGCAATGGTATACCCGCCGTCAAACGGGTGCCTCCGGAAAAAAAGGTGAAAAACCGCCTCGTCCTCGGCCCGCCCGACCTTCCAGTAACCGTTTGCCATGGTCAGCTGGTATAAATCAGTAAGCAGCGCCAGAGATGGCCGATATAACGTTTTTATGATATCCATGCTATTTTCTTTACCACACTTTTGTGAGATAATGACAGCCTAATTGAAAAATAATAAGGAAGACCGTCATGAAAAACGCCCTGATACTCGTGGATATTCAGCAGGACTTTCTGCCCGGAGGAGCCCTTGCCGTGCCGGATGGTGATGCGGTTGTGCCGGTTGCGAACCAGGCAATGAATTTCTTTGATCTGGTTGTCGCAACGCAGGACTGGCATCCCGCAAATCACCGGTCCTTTGCCGGCTCGCATCCCGGCCGAAAGCCGGGCGAAGTCATTGAATGGAAAGGAATGACCCAGATACTCTGGCCGGACCATTGTATTCAGAATACCCCGGGCGCTGCTTTTGCCAAAGGCCTGAATACCGAGCGGATTGATAAGATTATTTTCAAAGGAACCCATCCGGACATGGACAGCTACAGCGGTTTTTTTGACAACGGCCATATCCGGAAGACCGGTCTGGAGGACTTTCTCCAGAAAAGACAGATCAAGAATATCACGATCATGGGCCTTGCAACGGATTATTGTGTCCAATTCACCGTACTGGATGCATGCGATCTTGGTTTTTCCGTCCGTGTCCTTCAGGACGGCATCCGGGGCGTGGAACTGAAAAAAGGTGACTGTGAAAAAGCCATCAGCCGGATGAAGGATCACGGCGCTGAAATGATCCGCATCCAGAATCTATAGGAACATCATGCTGAAACCGGAATTTGAAGATATCGTAAAGCAGATCAGTCAGGTGGTTCTCGGCAAGGAAGAACAGATCCGCCTGGCATTGACATGCCTGTTTGCCAAAGGGCACCTCCTGATCGAAGACATACCGGGTATCGGAAAGACAACCCTGGCCAAGGTTCTGGCAAAATGCCTGGGCTTGACCTTTCAGCGCATGCAGTTTACCAGCGACATGCTGCCCGGAGACATCCTCGGTGTTTCCATTTTCAGACCCAAAACCGGTTCCTTTGAATTCCACCCGGGTCCGATTTTTACCCATATTCTGCTGGCCGACGAGATCAACCGGGCAACGCCCAAAACCCAGAGCGCGCTTCTCGAAGCCATGGAAGAAAGGCAGGTCACCATAGAAGGGAAAACCAGACACCTCAACAACCCGTTTTTTGTGATTGCCACCCAGAACCCCCTGGAACATTCCGGCACCTTCCCCCTGCCGGAATCCCAGCTGGATCGCTTTCTCATGCGGATTGAAATCGGATATCCCGGAAGATCGGCGGAAAAAAAAATCTTGCAGGGAAACGGCAGAGAACAGAAAATGTCCCATGTTGACAATTGCCTGCAAGGTGATGATGTCCTGAACATCCAGTCCCGGATCAACGAGGTTCACGCCTCCGACGCGCTTCTCGATTATCTCCAGGACATCCTGCAATTCACCAGAACGTCCGACCGGTTTCATGTGGGACTTTCCCCGCGTGCCGGTCTGGCCCTTCTCCAGGCCGGAAAATCATTTGCGTTTCTTCATGGAAGGGATCATGTCCTGCCGGAAGATGTTCAGCGGGTTTTGCCCTGGGTGGTCCGGCACCGGTTAAAATCAAGAGAGTCCCTGGGGGAATTCACCATGGAACGTATAACCGAAATACTCCATGAAGTGCCTGTTCCCTGATGGAATCCGATATCCATATACCGCCGGTCACCCTGAACCCCCGAAAAACCTATATCCTCCCCACACGGTATGGTTATCTGTTCATCATCCTCCTTCTGATCATGCTGATCGGTTCCGTGAACTACAACAACAACCTGGGTTTTCTGCTGACCTTTCTCCTCAGCAGCATGTGCGTGATTTCTCTCTACTACACCAACAGCAACATCAAGGGGATACGGATTGTTTCCGCCCAGGCGGAACCGGTATTTTCCGGAGATCCGGCCCTGTTTGAGCTGATGGTTCAGGTTGCGGGATCGGATCGGTTTTCGATCTGTTTTCATTTTTCCGACCAGCCGCCGGATCCGGCTCCGGAAACCCTCATTGCCGGTGAAAACAACCGGATCAGAATATCAAAAAACACCGGCAGACGCGGGATCTTCAAGCCCGGTGACATCACGATTTCCACGGGTTATCCATTAGGCATCTTTCGCGCCTGGTCCATTGTCTCCATGAACCTGCAATGCCATGTATACCCCAGACCGATTCTGCATTCCGGCGAATTTCAGACAGCGCCTTCGCGTCATGATGGAAGCACCGCTCCATTCACCTCCGGCGCTGAGGATTTTCAGGGCCTTACCGAATATCAGCCCGGAGATTCTCTGAAGCGTGTTTCCTGGAAAAAGGTATCGGCCGGCCAGGGCCTGTTCACCAAAAAATTTGATGGCCTGACCGGAAATTCCATTGTCATCGACTGGTATGCCCTTGCTGCGCAAGGCACGGAAACAAGGCTGTCCATCATGTGCGGCATGATCCTGAAAGCCCATCGGATGAATCTTGAATATGGTCTCCGGCTGCCCGGAATCACCATGGAACCGGCTTCCGGAAATCAGCACCGGCATCGATGCCTGCAACATTTAGCCGTTTTTTCGGAAAACCTCCCATGACCATGATCAAACCGGAAAATGAAAGCAGGGAAATGGGTTACCTGATCGGCGCGCTGGTGGTCGCCCTGGTTCCGCATATCCCCAGCCTGCCGATATGGATCAATACCTGGTGTTTCCTTGCCTTTGGATACATGATTCTTTCTCTCCGGAAAAAATGGCGGCAGCCGCCCCGCTGGATACGCATCGTGCTGACCTGCATCGGCATTGCAGGCATACTGTCCTCCAGCGGACACCAGATCGGTTCTTCCACCTACCAGAGCCTCCTGGCCATCATGGCAACCCTGAAACCCCTGGAAATCCGATCTCACCGGGATAAAATGATCACGCTCTTTTTTGCCTACTTTATCATGATCACCAGCCTGTTCCAGTCAGAGTCCCTTTTGATTTCCCTGTATATGTTCTTTTCCGTATTTGTGACGACCGCGGTCCTGATCCAGGTGAATCATCCCGGTAATCGATTCCCGTCAAGCCTTCGCCTGTCCGGAAAAATTCTGATTCAGGCATTTCCCCTGATGGTTATTCTGTTTCTGCTCTTTCCGCGGATCGAGGGTTCCATGTGGGGCATAACCCCTCGTTCGACCGCCCGGTCCGGATTCTCCGATACCCTTTCCCCGGGCAATATCTCACGCCTGGTTCTCAACAGTGAGATCGCTTTCCGGGCAAGATTCCCGGAAGCCCGTCCCAAGCCGGATCAGCTATATTGGCGGGGTATTGTTTTCTCAACATTTGACGGCAGAAACTGGAAGACGGACACCGGAGCCCCTCTCCGAAAAAATCCGGTTCAGGGGAAACAGGCAATGACGTATCAGATACGGCTGGAAGCCGGCCGCCATCCATGGCTTTTTGCTCTGGATCTTCCCGTATCCGGGCAACAGGATGAAATCATTCTCGCGGATCATACCATCCGGTCCGGACGCAACATTGTAAAACCGATTCAATACCAGGTCACCTCTTATCTTACATACAACACCGGCCCTATGCATTCATGGGAGGAAATCACCCGTTCCCTTCCGGAATCCGGCAATCAAATGGCAAGGGCTCTTGCTGAAAAATGGCGCCGGGAAAACAGCCGGCCGGAACTGATCATTCAACGGGCGCTTGCCTATTTTACCGAAAATCCATTTTCCTATACCCTGAAACCGCCGATTCTCAAAAAACAGGTGATCGATGATTTTCTGTTTCGCTCGCGCAAAGGGTACTGCGAGCATTATGCTTCCGCATTTGCATTTCTGATGCGGGCAGCCGGCATCCCGTCCCGAATCGTTGCCGGCTATCTGGGGGGTGAGACGAATCCTTACGGCGACTTTCTGGTCATCCGCCAATACCATGCCCATGCATGGACCGAAGTCTGGCTGGATTCCCGGGGATGGGTGAGGATCGACCCGACGTCCCTGATCGCTCCGGACCGCATCGAGCTGGGACCGGCCGGCGGGCTGCCCGCTGAAGATCTGCCGGACAATCTTCTGGGAAGAGACTTTTCAGAGCTGACTTCTTTCCGCAATCAATTCTATTTTTTCTGGGAGGCGGTCAACAACCAATGGGATATCTGGTTTTCCGGTTATTCCCACCTGGAGCAGAAATCCTTTTTTGAACAGCTTGGGCTCAACCTGCAATCTTCCTGGAAAAGAGCGGCCGTGCTGCTGTTGATTCTGACGATTCTGGCGATTGCCTTTCTGCTGTTTCTGATGCAGAAACTGCACAAGACGATCGTCGGCCCGGATATTGTTCAGGAAGCATATGAAAAATTCTGTGCCGGACTCCGGCAAATCGGAATCATCCGAAAACCGGACCAGGGTCCTGCTGATTTTGCCGCACAGATCCGCTCCCTGAAACCGGATATTGCCCATCAGGCGGATGAAATCATTACACTGTATATACGGATTCGCTATATGGGTAAAACAACCCCGGAAGATGAAAAACGATTGCAGGAGCTGGTGAACCGTTTTGATCCGGTACGCAAAACGTAAAACAGGGAACCTACCATTCCGCTTCCTGTGATCGGAGGAAGGTCTGCAGATTGACCTTTTTCTTTTTCAGGCCCAGTTTTTTCCGGATATTGTTTCGATGAAAATCAACCGTGCTGATGCCGATGTTCATCAGTTCGGAGATCTCTTTGGTGGTTTTTCCGCATTTGATCATGCCGGCCACCTGCACCTCTGTGGGTGTCAGGTTTGCATATTGGAGCGGACTCTTTCCGACAAAGGGCTTTGTGATCTGGGAAAGGTTTGCGGACAGCAAATCCATATAACCCTGCTGCTTGTCACTCAGATTGCCTTGAGACAACCTGCTGATGACGGGCAACACCAGCTCCTTTACATTCCTGACGATGGTTTTTTCCAGAATCGCCTTGTTTTCCTCCTTTTGTTCCAAAAGCACTTTCAAAGCGGTATTGGCATGTTGCAGTTCCAGCTGCGACTTCTTCAGGGCCGCCGTACGCTCATTGACCTGGTTTTCCAGCTCATCATAAGCCCGGCGAAGCTTCTCTTCGATCTGTTTCTGCTCTGTGATACTCCGGGCAATTCCACAGAATCCCATGGGCCTGCCATCCGGATCATTCAAAAGGGATACGGAAATTTTCAGATGCTGCCGTTCACCATCCCGCCGGGTTATGCCATACTCAATCGATTTTACCGGCGTTTCGGTTTTCAGCACATCGCTGAAAATTCGATACAGCTTCTCCGCCTCCTCTTTCTGCATAAACCGGCGAAAGTTCCGCCCCCACATTTCCGCCTGCGAATATCCGGTAATGGTGCAAAATGCCTTATTGCAGAACAGCAGATTGCCGGACAGGTCCACCTCACAATATCCCTCCTGTATGGTGGACAGGATATTCCGATATCGCTCTTCCCTCTGCCGGAGGATCTCCTCTGCCAGTTTCCGCTTGGTACAGTCCCGGGCAATACCGACAATACCGACCGCTTCATGATGATGGTTGCGGTAGAATCGGGCGGATGCTTCCAGCCAGATGGTTTTCCCGCTTTTATGATAAACACCCAGATCCAGTGTCTGGGGTTTTGTACAAGGTTGAGATAGTGTTTTCTGATAACGCCGATGAAATATTTCCTGTATATGCTCCATGCTTTCCGGTCTGACAAACCGTTCCAGCGGGACACCGATAACCTCTTCCGGCCTGTACCCGGCGATCTGTTCCACCAGAGGGCTTAAATATTCAAACTGGAAGCTGTTCAGATCAATCGCCCAGACAATCTCGGTGATTTTGCCGGCCAGGAGTCGATATTTTTTATCATTCTCAATCAGCTTGATTTTGGCTTGGTTTTTTTCCCTGATATGGATTTTATTTTTCCTGATATGATCCGAAAACAACATGCCTGTACCCCATTATGGTAATGATGGATATTTCCAATATCATGCACCTGCCGGAATCGAACGGTTCATTTGTTCTCTACAAAAAACATTGTTCTTTTGTTATCATATCCATCTCTTCTTATCAAGATTTCTGAACAACCGGTTCATATTACCCATTCCGCCAAACAAGTATGGGTATTTCCCCCATATTTTCCCCTGAATCTTCCAACATTGATTACACGATCCTTTTTCATGTATATAAAAACAGTTTTCGATATGCATGAACGCTGTTACTCAGACAGAACCGGTATTTCACGTTTATGATGATTCCGTGGTTGTCCAGAGCATTTCCCAGGCAAAGTAAACGGTACCAAACAATACTAACCCGGACCGTAAAATAAGGAGAGGAAAAATGAAAATGTTACGTTTTTTATCCGCAATGGTAATGGTAGCAGGTCTGTTTGCAATGTCAGGGTGCAGCTGGGATATGAACAATCCAAGTGCAGACGAGTGGGATGTTCAGATCGTCGGTGACTCCGTGTTTGATTTATCCGGTGACATCCGTACGGTTTTAAAACAGTTATCCGGAAAAGGATATAAAGACAGATCCGTCAGCGGTGCCAAAATTGCCGCCATTGACAGCCAGCTCGCCACCGCACTCACCCGGACATCACTGAAAACCGTCATTGCGGACGGCGGTGCCAACGACATCCTTCAGGGAACCATGGACTGTGACGCCGATCCATTGACCGCGGGTTGTATTTCTATCATCGATTATGTTGGTGATAAAATGGAAAACATGCTGGATGACATGTATATCAAAGGTCTGGATGACTCCTGCGTATGGCTGGGATACTATCATGTAAAAGGCGAGGAGCTGGAGAAAAACGAAGCCATTGATTACTGCTATTCCAATGCCTATCCGGCGATTTTCGGATCATCACCGGTACCGGCTTATCTGGTTGATCCAAGACCCTATATCTTCCCGGTTCATATCAAATCCGATGATATCCATCCGACCTATGACGGATCGGTCATTCTGGCCAATATGATCTGGAATGTTCTGGTTTCTGAAAATATCTATCGGTAAGAAAGCAGTAAGGTAAAAAAACGCAGTTCCGCCGTTTACTTTGACTTGACACAAGATTTCACATGCCGGCACTTAACCCGGAACAGGGGAAAGTGTCGGCATTATTTTATCATTCAGGGTAGAATAACATGAAAAAAACGATCATTATCTGGTGTTCCGCCACCTTTCTCCTCGTAATCGTTGGGTATGTTTCATATTATCAGCTTTTTCCCAAAGATCCGGCGCCCCTGTTATCCGCAGAAAATGTTCAACAGCCGGACATTGATCGGAAACCGGAGCTTGCGCGGCATGACCCAAAACCGGCTTTCTCTCCGGCTGAAAAACCGGAAAAACGGAAACCCACCCGGAAAAATCCGGCTCAGGATAACAACCGGTTGATGGAAACAGAAGAACAGCCGATTGAATACCCGAAAGACATCAAGATAATCAGGGAACAGCTTTATGACCTTGGCATCGAAACGGTGGAAGACATCGAGCTGCTGAACGAGATTGTCCAGACCGGAGATACCGATGCCCGCGAGTTCTGGAGCGAAGACTGGCGCAGTGCGGATGACTTCAAGGCTGAGGAGGACGGGTTTAAGCTGGAACGAAATACCGATGGAACATACAAATGGACACCGGATGAGGTAGCGGCAAGATCCTATTCCTTTTTTGAAGCGCCCCAGTCATTTTCCTATGATCCGGACCGGAATGAATTCAATTGGGATGCGGATTATTATGGTAAAACCATTACCAATAAAATCAAATTCATCAATGAAGAAACCGCGGTTTTGATGATCATCAGCGGTCAGAAGGTGACCACCAATATTTATCACAAAAACCAGCCACCCGATGAAGAGTACATTCTGCCCGAGGAAGAATAACCGCCTTTACTCCTCAATATACCCTTCCACCCGGATTTTAAACTCCGGCCGGGACTTGTTGTCTGTCTGGATAAACAGGATATCCCGATAGATGCCGCTTTTTTTCCGCTTGTTGGTGGCCGTAACCATAAATTTCTTCTGGTTGCCCTCAAGAATCTCTTTATAACTGTACAGGATATCGATTCCTTTTTTGGGCTTGATGCCGGTGATGGCAAACGGATAGTCCGCTGCCGGTTCGATAATGGATGTCCCTGACAATTCTTCCCGAAAAGACCCGGTGAGGATAATTTTGTAGGGATCGATTTTCGCAAACTCCAGCACCGGAAGAGAGACATGAATCTTGATTTCCGGTCGTTTCGGGTCATTGGTCTCTGCCCGGATCGTACCTTCAATGGATCTTCCGCCAAACTGTTCCGTCAGCATGAGAACCGTGATTTTTCCTTCCTGGCCGGGCTGAATGGTTCGGGTATAGTTTTCCAGAAAACTGCCGCAGCAGCTCTTTACATTTTTCAGCTCAAGCGGCTCCTTGGTGGTATTTTTGATCCAAAAATCATGTCTTACCATATCTCCCTGCAATACTGTTTCAAATGCATAGGAGCCCGAATTTTCCTCCACGACAGACTGACTGTATTTGGGTTCCTCCTCAAGCCCCCGGTACAGCGTGCTTTTTCTTTCTTTCTCTTCCGCCGGCTTGTCCCGGAATCCAACAGTAACCGCCCATGCCGTAATGATCAAACCAAGTACAACACAGGATACAGCAGCAATGACAACCTTTTTTTTCATGGCACCCTCCACGTTCAATACGCCGGAACAATTTTTCAATTCCGCTGCTCCGGACAACACCGGAATCCATCGGAATTGTTTGATGAATCCAAGAAAAAGACCGGATCTAATGTAGGGTAAGGACCCTAAAATAGTCAAGAGAGTTTTTGCCATATGGCATTTCCCCTCTTGAGGCGATCATCACAGATATTCCCCCCTTGAGGGGGGATTAAGGGGGGTGTAATGTTTTTATCGAAAAACAGAGACACCCCCCCAGCCCCCATAAGCGCTAAGTTAACAATTAACCATTAATTATTGATTATTAATTATTATAATATGATAGGTCTATATTTACAAAATTACCAAAGCAGAAATAATGAACTCATAAAAAGTCCAAATTCGGTCACTCCGGTGCAAACCGGAGCCAATAATATACTGAAATTAATTAG
>QZKS01000059.1 GCA_003599865.1 Desulfobacteraceae bacterium | reverse complement strand
AAGCAGTTTGATCTGCAGGGAAGGCGACATCTCCCCGACTTCATCCAGAAACAGGGTTCCGCCCTCAGCTGTCTCAATTTTCCCGATCCGGTTTGTCACGGCACTGGTGAATGCGCCTTTTTCATGCCCGAAGAACTCACTCTCCTGAAGATTTTCCGGAATGGCTCCGCAGTTGACCGCCTCAAACGGCCCTTTTCTGCGCCCTCCCTGAAAATGAATGGCCCTGGCAACCATTTCCTTGCCCGTACCGCTTTCACCGGTGATAAATACATTGATGTTGGTTTCCAGAACATTCTCGATCTTGCTGAAAACTTTCTTCATGGCATCACTTTTACCAATGATATTATCAAAGGAGAAGGTACTTCCCAGCGCCTTGCGAAGCCTTGAAATCTCGCAGGTCATGGAGTGCTTTTCCACGGCTATTTTCAAAGAGGCACGAAGACGATGGCGGTCAATGGGCTTGGTGATAAAATCATACGCCCCCTGTTTCATGGCCTCAACCGCTGTTTCCAGAGATTCCGCTGCCGTCACCATGATCACCGGCAGGTCCGGTTTTTTCATCCGGACCTGCTTCAGGACTTCCATTCCGTCCATTCCGGGCATCATGAGATCCAGACACACCGCATCCGGCTCTTCATCCAGGGACGCAAGGAATGAATAACCATCTTCAAACTCCCGGATCTGGTATATCTCCCTGTCAATCCAGCAGGAGATCAGTTTTCTGACATTTTCCTGATCGTCGACAATGAATATCTTATACTGTTTCATTTTGCAGGTTGCTCCGTAAAACGGTATTATTTCAGTATTTCGGAAAAGATCAATCCGGAACGACAGACCTGATCAAACAAATGATTTTATAGATAGTACGATTTATATTATTGTAAAATCATTATTTATGGAAGAAATTTATGACGCCGTCATTGTTTGTTTTTTGGCAATATTTTGTATAAACGCGAGATCCTGGGCGCTACGTTCCGCCATCCGGTCCTCGATTTCCTGTTTTTCCAGGCCCATCAAAATCCGATAGGCATGATATTTGGTCTTGCAGAAAAAAATATCAAAAGGATCACACTTGTTTTCGCTTCTGAAAATCCGGATACCCGGAATTTCACCTTCCTGGATATACTGAAAATCGGTATTGAGAAGCAGCGGTTCAATATCATATTTGTTCTGCCACGGGATACAGGCGCCGTTCATGCCAAGGTCCAGATCCATGATGGATCGAACCTTTTCCGTCGTGCCACCGACCGGCAATACAATATCGCCGGTCAGGGAGCCGGTGATGCCGATCCGCTGATTGACGGGCATGCGGATATAATCGGATATGAGTCCGACATCCATGGCCACCGATGCGGAATCTCCTTCCACGCCGCTGTGGGCCTGAATATATTCAATATGCATTTCATATCCGATGGCCGGTGCATTGATTTTTTTCAGGACTTTTTTGATGGAGGCCCGGACATTCTGAGCGGCTGCCTTGGCGATATCACCGGTTTTACCCGGAGAAACCACCGAATCAGACCCGCCCACCGTGATCTGGCAGCGTATGGGAAGCGGCTGTCCATACATGGTTCCGCTGGACCTGGCCTGGATGACGGCAAGACCCACCACATAGCCGATGGAATCGGTCATGGCGCCGATATATCGTTTCAGGCTTTTCCGGCTCTCCAGGATCTCCCTTGTCATGCTGCCCTCCAGACTCAAATGATCCCGCAGCGCCCGCCGTACATGTCTTGGCTCCACCAGGGCGGAATTGTCCAGTATCGCCTCAAACTCCGCTGTTTTAATAATCCCGTTCATGGGCCTCAAGATGCTGCTCAGCTTTCGGTCATTTCCGCGGCATCGCAATTCCTTGATCACCTCGAGAACCGCAGACCGGGAAAAATCTCTTTCCACCAGTTTATAGTCTTCGGGCAGGGCCTGCCCGAAAATCCTTTCGCTCCTGGTCCTGACTCCCTCGTATCCTTCTTTCTCGATAATATCTCCCCAGGTGTTCCTGAAATCCTTTCCGATATTGATGACTTCCTGCCGTATATACTGTGCGGCCTGCCGGATGCTTTCCGGGGTTTCCGGAACAGCGCTTTCCATCTGGACAATCTCTCCCCTGTCTTCGATCCGGCTCAAAAAAGCGCCGTCACCTTCATTTTGAAGATAGGAAAGCGTGTCATGATTGCAGCAGGCAATCATGATGTTGTCTGCCCGCAGATCATTTTCCGCCTTGTCGGCAGAGCCGCTGCCCGTATTTCTTCCGCCTTCCAGAATGAATTTTTTGTTCTGCATGATTTCAAGGAGATCGGACATGTAACCGGATTTGACAAGGGTTTTCAACTCGTCAATATAGATTACGGGCGACTTGGCATGGGCGCCCAGATAGGTCCGTTTGTGCGCGGGTGTATGAAGATTGCCGGACTGATACGGATCATGCCGGAACCCGCCTTTCATGTTCCGGTCATCCGGTTCGGAAACCCTGGCCATCAGGTCCGTGTCTTTTCTGGGATCATAGACCACTTCCGGTATCAAGTCCTCCAGATGTTTCACGGAGTTTTTCATTCCTTCCCGGGCATCTCTCTGAATTTTTTCCTGAACCTTATGATTGTTTTCCTGAATAAACATGAAGATGGCGCCGATGCCCGAAAGTCCGGTCAAAACAAAAAGTGGCGGAAAGAACAGCCCGCCGGCAATACTGAAAAGCGTGGCCAGCAATAATATGTTTCTGACTCTTTTAACCGGTTTAATCTGCTCCGACAGACTGAACGGCGCAACGCTTTCCCTGGCCAGATGGATCGATTGATGAATCTTCTGAATCAGCGCATCGGCCTTTTCCGGATCCTGGTATGTAAAACGGATATGGTTTCTGTCTTTTCCCGGATAGGCGAGAATAGACTCCTTTGGGCGCAAATAATCGCCAAGAGCATCATCCAATACCCGATGGAACATATTGGCCAGCATTGACTTTCCGGTTCCAGGACGACCGACCATCAGAATATGCCCCTTGTTCTGGGCGATTTTCCGGATCGCCTCCTTGGCACGATCCTGAAAAATCACCTTCTGAATGGGATCTTCCGGTATGGCAATCTGTGATGTGTCTTCAAAAAAGCTGAGGCGATCTTCCATGTTTTGGGGATAAAGCAACAGCTCCTTGATCCACTGATAATCATTTTCCGTGTATTCATCAGGCATAAACATACCCCCGGATCGAATCCAGCAGATAGAACCGTCTGGTATCGGAAATCGGAATTCTTTTGTTGATTTCAGAATACAATTTCGGCAGGTGCCGCCGAATCGGTTCCAGTGCCTTTACGTTATGCAATACGGAAATATGCGTAAACAGTTTCTGCTTTCCGGCATGATCTTTCGTCGTATACGTGAAAGCCACACCCAGCTTGAGCTGATTCAGGGACGCCACAACCACATTCTTTTCATGGATGGCGAGACGGCAGGTCTTAAATATATCACGATATAATTCAGGAAGATATGAATCCGTATACCCGATTTCAAAGTTTGAATTGAACAGTATTTTAATCGGGGTCCGTTCACCGGAAATGCACAACCGGAATGCATTCTGAAACTTGATATTTTCTTGAATAGACTGATCCAGAAGAAGCATATACTGGATTACATTCATATCCGTGATCCAGTATTCCACCTTCTTGTCCGCGCCGATCACACAGGCTTTTGATTCTCCATTGGATAAAAATCGGATCAGCCGGTATTGGTTTTCCGGACGATAGGATGAAAAATCAAAACCCCGCATCTCGAACAAGCCGGGGCTGAGCTGCCGGCTCTCGAGGATCACTTTGACATTTTTGGCGAAATTCATTTTCATGTAATCCATTTTATTTTGAATATCGCCTTGCAGGTGCAAGGTGGAACGGTTCCCGTCAATATCCTCGCAAATACCGACGATGTCGGACACATTTTCCCTGTCCAGACATGACAATGTCCTGGGCACGCCATCATAGGCACGCAGCAACTCATTGATCTGATCGACATGATGAACAAAATGTCTGTCATTCGGGGAGGGCGCTTCCAGCAGCGGCTGCGCGAGTACTATATCCGGAGGGACTTCCTTCGCTTTTCCGATCCATGGAATCCACCGATTGACCCTGGACCGAAGAACGGCTTTCCGGGATGGTTTCCGTTGGATCTCACAACCCACCAGCCTTTTTTCAATTTCCATTGGATTTGGATCCAGCATATATCTTGCAAAATCCGATATCACATACTCAATTACCGCGTCTGCCTTGATTTCAGGATACAGTTCGATATCTTTCGGAATTCCGAATCCGGTTCTGGATATCACCCAGACCGGCTCCTGAAAGACAGGCTGTTTTTCGTTTGTATCATCCATTTTATTCCCCTGTAACCAGACCGATGGTCATGATTCCCTGTCCAGGCAAAATTCTGCCGGTTGATCCTCTTCCTGGCTGCGGTCAATCAATTCCCGCAGGCAGTTGTCACAATAGGTATGTGATATTTCCTCTTCCGGACCGCTTTTTCCCGATCCGCCCATGATCGTCCCGCACACACAGCATTTTACAATCAAAACAAATCCCCCGGATTATCAGGTTAAACGTACCGATCTCTTCATGTTGTATATAGCAGCAAGCATGCCACAAGATAGCCGGGGTAACCAAACACCTCATGTGCCTTATAAAACTGATTGTTATCAATAAAACCACCATGAAGCTGCATATTCAGACAACGAATACAATGTCCCATTTTGAGTAAGTTGTTTCATACTGCATGGATATTCATCTCATAATGAAACAATCCACCTGAATTACACCCATGCAGCCTGTTCATGACCAAAAAATAACAAATCCTGAATCCGTGCGGCGAAAGAACGAATGGAAAGATTAAAAACCAAATGATATTTGATATATAAAAATTTCTTTCCCCTGAAAAAGCCCTTTATTGTACCCGGATTTCGGCCAACAATTCCTGTATTTTAAAAAAAATCATTGGGAAATATGCAAATATGTCTTGTAGTCATGAGAAAGATGTGTCAAGAAGAGGCAAATAGTAACTGTGAAAACCCAAGTAGAGCAACTGTTTGAAGATTAGATCAAATTTCATAAAATCCAAAAAGACATTGATGGGATGGTGGGGTCATATACAGAGCATTTGACAACCGAATCTGTGTAAGCCCTATTGGTGCGCTTGAGCTTCCAGAAATCATAATCCGGATACAGACGCTTCGAAAGTTGTCGGGAATCACAATCAAGGCAAAAATAGTTATTCTGAAAGGAGACATGTAAGATGGCAAATGGTATTGTAAAATGGTTCAATGACAGCAAAGGTTATGGTTTTATCGAGCAGGAAAATGGAGGCCCGGATGTTTTCGTGCATCATTCAGCAATCAATGCAAGCGGTTTTAAATCGTTGAATGAAGGCGACCGTGTGAGCTTTGATATTGAGCAAGGCCAGAAGGGCCCTGCGGCAGCCAACGTCACAGTTCTATAATTCGAACCAAATATTTGGGGCATTTCATGAAATCATCATGAAATGCCCCTTTTTCCTTCTGTTTGTGATTCGCGTTTTTCCGGGAACGAACTGAATTTACCTTTTTATCGGTTTTTTGTTCCAGACTTGGAGTGGTGTATCTTGCACCAACAAAAGCCGCCTTTGCAGAATTTGAAACAGACATGTCCGGAAGTTCCGGCCTGATCCGTCATCCAGGCCCCGATCCGGAACCGGCCTGACCTTTATATTGCGGCCTTGACACAGATATCGTCCGGGAAATCGCAAGACAAAGGAGGATTCAAATGGTGGTCACCTGCCAGATAGAGCCGGCTTCCCTGAAATAAAAAATGCTGAACAAAAAACATGAATACGTCGTACATTATGCCGACCCCCTGCCGGATAACAAAGGTGACTGGAATGGTCCTGTTTGGGAAAAAATACCGCATCTGGAACTAACGTATTTCCGACCGGAAGGAAGCGGGCATCGGCCCACTACAAGAGCAAAATTAATATATGATTCTAAAAGTTTATACTGCATATTTCAAGTACAGGATCAATATGTGAGCTGTGTCCATTCTTCATTCCGGAGCCCGGTCTGCCAGGACAGTTGCGTGGAATTTTTCGTACAGCCAAAGCCCGACTGCGGGTATTTTAATTTTGAATTCAATTGCGGGGGAACCCTGCTGGCCTCTTATGTCACAGACCCCACCAGGGTCGGAACCGGCCTGAAAAAATATTCTGATCTGACCCTGAACGATATAGAACCGATCGATATTTTTCATTCCCTGCCCCAGAGGGTCAGCCCGGAAATTCAGCAAAAAATCACATGGTATCTTGCGTTTTCCATTCCTTTTGCGTTATTTGAAAAATATACAGGCCTGCTTCCGCGAATTCATGGAAGTCAGTGGAAAGCAAATTTTTACAAATGCGGCGATCGGACTTCCCATCCCCACTGGGCTTCCTGGTCGCCTGTAAAAGAGCTGAACTTTCATCTGCCGGACTGTTTTGGCAATATTTATTTCAAACCTTAAATAAAATTAATGCAATTCATGTGGTTATTATCGCCATTGAAACCATTATTATGAAAGGAAAGAAAAATGTTCCCGGATGTTCAAATTAAAAAAATTCTCTATGCAACCGACCTTTCCGAACATGCAAAAAAAGCATTTTCCTATGCCGTCAGCCTTGCCCGCCACTATGATGCCGTCATCACCATTTTTCATACCGTGATTGACAGCCCCGACATCTATTCCGGTGTTCTCAGCTATATCGATCAGGACAAATGGGAAGCCATCAAAAAACAGCATGTGGATGAAGCCAGGGAATCCCTGATTGGAAAAAAACGAAGCGGCGTACCCATCCGTCAGGTTCTGGATATTTTTTGCGAGGATGCCAAATCACAGTTTGAGGACCGGCCTTTTGAAACCGACAAGGTTGTTGTGACCCGTGGCAATCCGGTAGAAGAGATCCTGCGGTATTCCAAAGAAAATAATATCGACATCATTGTGATGGGGTCCTGCGGCCATGGCGGCCTTGTGGATGCAATGATCGGCAGCACATCGCATCGGGTGATCCGCCGCTCCAAAATACCGGTTCTGCTGGTTCAAGTGGAAAACGAATAGATTATTTCTGATTTTCCGCCTTACCGGGTTTGGGATTTTCCAGCAGCTTCCGTATTCCGTCAAACCATTTTGCAGCCATCTTTTCCGATCCGGATGCATTGGGATGTGTGCCGTCCAGGGTGTCCTGAAACGGGTCAAACCCGGTTGAAAAATCCATGACAACAACATCAGAGGTAGCGGTTCTCGTATCCGCAGCAATACCATCGATCTCTGCGTTCAGCAGCCTGACCTTGGCATTCCATTCCGGATTGGCGCAGGGAATGACTTTGGCCAGCAGGACAGACACCTCGGGGTTATCCGTTTGCAGTAGCCGGATAATCTGTTTCAGTTCGCCTGCTGTCTGTTCCGGCGATTCACTATGTCCGGCGTCGTTATGACCCAGATGCAGCAATACGATGTCCGGCGTATACTCTTTCAGCCACTCTGAAAGATACCCTTTTCCGGATTCGGGAGGCAGGTTTTGGGGTCCGCCCAGGATATCATCCGCCCGCCAGGCCCAATGCCCTTCATGATCCGGATCAAATGTTTTTCCATTATAAGGGGGACAGTCTGATCCCGGCTCTTCACGAAACCGTTTGTTCATGGACCCGATAAAATCGAATTCCATGTGATGATCGATCATTTTTTTCCAAAGGAAATACCGGTATCCGCAATGCTCACCGCCCGATTGTGTAATGGAATCCCCCAGACACAGAATCCGGATCGGTTGGGCGTTATCCTTCTCCCCTGCCTCTGTGTAAGAACCGCTCAGAAAAAAAACCAGAAAGAGCATTAACCAGGTGAGTTGTCTTTTCATAATGCCTCGATCAGCCGTTGATGGATGTTGTCGAACCCGCCATTGGACATGATCAGAATCGCATCTCCGGACCGGGCTGTCTTTTTCAGGAATTGGAGGATATCATCCGTATTTTCAAAATAAAAAGCATCTTTTTTTCGGTCCTTCAGATCCTCAACCAGCTTTTTGGATGAAAACCGTTCTCCTTCCGGAATTTTTTCCAGAAGCGGCGGTTTCCGGATGCAGATCAGGTCTGCATCGTCAAAACAGGCCGGGTACACATCCTGAAAAATATTCCGCATGCTGGTGTTGGTTCTGGGTTCAAATACGGCAATCAGACGGCCTTCCGGATAAAACGGACTGATGGCTTTGATGGTTTCCCGAACAGCTGTCGGATGATGGGCAAAGTCATCGATCACCGTGATCCCGTTTTTGACGCCGCGAACTTCCTGGCGTCTTTTCACGCTGGTAAAACGTTCAAGCGCCTGCTGTATGATTGCCGGTGTAATCCCTATCCGGTCTGCCGCGGCAATCACGGCAAGGGCATTCAGCACATTGTGCTCCCCCATCAGCCGGGTCTGAAACGTGCCGTAATGAATCCCGTTTTTGATCACATCAAAAATACTGAAAGGTGGTTCTATAGAAAGATTACTGAGCCGCCATCCGGAGGTTTTGTTCTTTCCATAGGTAAAAACGCTGCACCTTCGATCACGGATCAGTTCCTCGATAACCTTGTCCCCGTCATATGCGATCAGGGTGCTTTCCGACGACAATTTGGATAAAAAAGCATCAAACGCACGGCAAACATGCTGAAAATCAGGAAAGATGTCCGCATGATCAAACTCCACACTCGTCAGAATCGCGACGTGGGGATCATAATGCAGAAATTTCGGTCCTTTGTCGAAAAAAGCCGTATCATACTCATCGCCCTCAATGGATATATACGGCCCATTCCCGGTGCGGTAGTTGCTGTTGAAATTCTTCAGGATTCCACCGATCATAAATCCGGGGTCAAGGCCTGCCTCATAGAGGACCATGGCCATGAGGGAGGAAGTGGTGGTCTTGCCGTGAGTACCGGTCACCACCACCGATTTTCTGCCGGCAACCGCAAAGCGGTTCACTGCCTGGGGCATGGAGCAGTACCACAATCCCATGTCGCGGGTTGCAACCGCTTCAGGATTGTCTTTTGAAATCGCATTCCCGATGACCACAAGGTCCGGTCCGTATGATAGGTTGTCGGCACTGAATCCGTCAAATGCCCGAATCCCCTTTTCCTTCAGAAAATCACTCATGGGCGGATACATGCGGTGATCCGATCCGGTTACCTCATACCCCAGCTCCTTG
The DNA here is from genome assembly GCA_003599865.1 of Desulfobacteraceae bacterium. GTDB lineage: Bacteria > Desulfobacterota > Desulfobacteria > Desulfobacterales > SURF-7 > QZKS01. Next base: position 7,217 of record QZKS01000059.1, on the reverse strand, counting down.
AGCATGCAGGCCAGAGCACCCATGGCTGTTCCGCATACGGCAACCAGATGTATGGTTTTTACATGTTCCGGAATTCCGTTCTTTTTCAAATCCATTGCTTGTTATTCCATTTTTTGAAATTGCTTCGGCTCTGACGAGTTCTCTGCCATGCTTTCTTCTTCCAGCGCTTCTTTGCGCATTCCATAAACCGATGTGCTTCCACCGCTTGACCGCAGGGAATAAAAAACCTTTTCCCCCGGCAAAAACCGAATCTCGGGAAGATCGATAGTGTTGTCCGATCCACCCCGTATGTTCACCCGCAGTTTATGGGTTCCGGGCTCCAGAAAAACCCTGACCAGGGACAACTTGGCGGGCAGCGTCTCCCAGCCCCGGGTATCGGCCTCCTCCATGGCAATAAAGGCCAGACGGAGCAGCAGTCCTACAGGAGAATCCTTGTTGTTCCGTTCGAACCCCCGGATAATCACCTCTTTGGCCGCAATCCGCGCCGCTTCTTTGGTATAGATCAGCTTTGCCCGTTCATCCAGGGAGTCCTGGGCAACGGAAAGCATGTCTGTCTCGATGATTGCAGATGTTTTCCGGACATTGGAACCGACCACCTCGGGTCTGCCGGTATAACTGCTCTGCTTTTTGTATCGGGGAAAGGAAATCCGGACTCCGGGAGGAAGGAGTAAATTCCCGGCGGTTTTCTGCGGGCCGTTTCCCATGCTGACAAACAGAATCAGTTCTGCGGAATTGCCACCTGACGGCAGGACCGGTCCCGAATCCTGTTTGCCGCCGCCGGAAAGCTCCGGATCATCCTGGAAACCAAGCTTTTTGGCGAGCCTTCGGATATGGGGGGTCACCAGAGACTTGTCGGGTATGACTTCCGCCAGTTTCTTATAAACAATATAGGCGTCATTATATTCCTGAAGCGTTTCATAGCACAATGCGATCAGGGCTCTTGAAAAGTAATCCCGGGCCAGTGCCTCCGGATATTCATCCAGCACCCTCTGGGTCAACTTGGCCTCAACAAGGGCGTCTTCATGCTTCATCAGGAGAAGGTAGTTCATCATCAGATAGGTATGAACCCACAGCCGCTCGGCGTATTCCCCCTTGTATTCCGTAACCCACTCATTGATGACAATGGAACCAGCCTGCTGGCTGAGGCTGACGATATCCTGTTCCCGGATCAGATCCGCGGCCTGTCGCAGTTCCCGGATGCTCTTTTCATACTCTCCGGAATGGTACAGCATCATACCCTTTTCCATGAGGTATTCCAGTTTGCTGAGTCCCGAACCGTCCGCCTCACGGATAATCTCCGAAGCCTCCCGGACATCGCCCCGGTGAAAAGCATTCCTTGCGTCCTTTAACTTTGCACCGGCGCAGCCTGTGATCAATAAGGCGGAAAGAATGAAGAGGGATACCCAAAATCGGTTCGGCATCCTGTCTCTCATCAAGAATGCCCTACCATCCGATAAAGGGTTTGGAAGCTTCCCTGACCAGTTCTACGCTGTCCGCCCACTCAATCAGGCTGGTCTCAATATCCGTCAACTCCAGGTTCAGGCTGTAGTAAATATAATTGCTCTTGGTCAGACGGAACTGTTTCGACTCCTTTTTCTCGATGGACCGCAAGGTTCCGGTCAGCATGTATTTTGCGCCAAGCTGTTTGGCCAGCTTGAGCCTGGATGCCTGGGACACCCGTCCGCTCTCCTGATAATCGGTTTCCGCGATGATGTTCTCCCGCTGCTCTTTATTCACAAACCGCGCCTTTCCCGTCTGCAGAATCTCTTTCCGGATTTCGTCGGAGATACCGCTGGTGCTGATATGTTCCGAGGTCCGGTTGGCAATACCGTAAACAATGATAATAGGCCTGTCGGTTGCTCCGCCAAGGGGCGGTTTGGTGCTCAGGGATTCCACAAGGGTTTTCACGATTTTTTTCTTGTCCGTGAAATTATAGGTTTCATCGTAGTTCAATTCTTCTTCCGGCGAAACATTGCGGGTGGAAACCGTGCAACCGGAAAAAATCCCGAACACGGACAACAGGGTAATCATCACAAATAGTTTTTGCATACTTTTCGGCATCATTTTTTTTCCTCTGGGTTTTAAAAATAATTTTTGGTACACATCCATATATCAATTGGATTTACAGGAATACCAGATTTCCCTTTTTTTGAAAAGGATATAAACCAAATGGCATTTGAACCGATTTCCCTTTTGCAGGACACACAAACCCAAAACGGCCGGGTTACGATTCTGACCGGTGCGGGAATCTCTGCGGAAAGCGGCATTCCGACCTTCCGGGGACCCGAAGGATACTGGACCGTCGGATCGGAAGTGTACCACCCCCAGGAAATGGCCACCGTTCAGATGTTCCGGCAACGGCCTTTTGCCGTCTGGGAATGGTATCTCTACAGGCTTGGCGTATGCAGCAAGGCCTCCCCCAATGCCGGCCATCTGGCACTGGTGAGCCTGGAACAGCAACTGAAAAACCGGTTCACGCTGATCACCCAGAATGTGGACGGCCTGCATCTCCGGGCCGGCAGTTCACCGGAACGGACCTTCCAGATTCATGGAAACGTATCGTTCATGCGATGCGCCCGGGAATGCCGTTCCGCAATATATCCGGTCCCCGAAACCCTTCACCGTCAAATCAAAACCGACAAATGGACCGATGACATCGCAAACCTTCTGAAGTGCCCGAACTGCGGCGGCATGACCCGCCCCCATGTTCTCTGGTTTGACGAATCCTATAACGAAGAATTTTTCCGATACACCAGTTCCCTTATTGTGGCCGAAAAAACCGATCTCCTGATCATTGTGGGAACTTCCGGGGCCACCAACCTTCCCAACCAGATCGCCGATACCGTATTCAGACGGAAAAAGCCCATTATCGACATCAACATTGAAAAAAATTCATTCTCGATGCTGGCGGAAAAAAGCCCCGGCGGCGGATTCATGCAGGGACCCTCGGCCGTCATCCTTCCGGACCTTCTCACATTCCAGTAAACAACTTACGGCACCACCAGATCCGCCATCACCGCTTCGGCCGCGGCAATGGTTTCTTCAATATCTTCAATGGAATGGGCGGCTGATACAAAACCGGCCTCAAACTGGGACGGGGCAAGATAAATTCCCCTTTCCAGCATTCCCTTATAATAGGCGGAAAACAGTTCAAGATCCGATGTTTTGGCATCTTCAAAGCTGTTTACGGCATGGCTGGTAAAAAACATCCCCAGCATGGAACCTTCCCGGGCAGAGGTGACGCCGATCCCGGCTTTTTGAGCGGCAGCGGCCAATCCAACGGAAAGCTGTTCCGACCGTTCATCCAGGGCTTCATAAAAACCGTCTTTTTGCAATTCCTTCAGGGTGGCGATCCCCGCTGCCATGGCAACCGGATTGCCGGACAGGGTCCCGGCCTGATACACCGGTCCCTGGGGGGCGATATGTTCCATGATCTCTTTTCGCCCGCCATAAGCACCGACAGGCAAACCGCCTCCGATGATCTTTCCCAGGCATGTGAGATCCGGACGAATATTATAGATGGACTGGGCGCCGCCATAAGCCACCCGGAATCCGGTCATCACCTCGTCAAAAATCAGAAGGGAACCGGCCTTTTCGGTAATCTCCCGCAAACCGTCCAGGAAACCCGGCACAGGCGGAACCATCCCCATGTTTCCACCAATCGGCTCCACGATAATTCCCGCGATCCGGTCACCCTGTTTTTCCATCACGGACCGGACGGCATTGAGGTCATTGAACGGCAGGGACAGGGTGTTCTGCACAACCGAATCCGGAATCCCCGGACTGCCGGGAATATTAAAGGTTGCCACACCTGATCCTGCCGCAACCAGCAGGGTATCGGCATGACCGTGATAGCACCCGTCAAATTTAATGATCTTGTCCCGTCCGGTAAAACCGCGCGCCAGACGGACCGCGCTCATGGTGGCCTCGGTGCCGGAATTCACCATCCGGACCATCTCAATGGAAGGCACGGCATCGATCACCATCCGGGCAAGCTCCAGTTCAAGAGCTGTGGGCGCGCCGAAACTGGTGCCCTTTTCCAATACCTTTTGGATGGCCTCAATCACGGCAGGATGGCGATGCCCGAGAATCATCGGACCCCATGACCCCACATAATCGATATAGCTGTTGCCGTCTGCATCAAACACCCGGCTGCCTTCCGCATGATCGATAAAGACAGGATCTTTCCCCACGGACTTGCACGCGCGGACCGGGCTGTTGACACCACCGGGAATAATTGCCCGTGACTGCTGAAAAAGTATTCTGGATTTGTCTGTATTCATGTGGGTATCCTTTCATCCGGTATTGAATGACCGGATTTAAACAAATCATTGCTGAATTGAGTTGACATTTTTTTTTAATCGAATGAAATAGCACTGTCACCTGATTCCTGCAAGGATTAGGTGCAAAACGATCGGACAACCGGCTTGCGGTTCTGCCCGCAGCCCGGAACCCCTTGTGTAACAATTCGTATTAAGAGGAAAAAATGATTGGCTTGAGTCAAGCACACAAACAGGCCGCCAAATTCCTGGAGTATATCCTTGGGCGGTGTCCATATGAATTCGGTCTGGTGCCGGATCATGATGGTTTTGTCAAACTCAAAGAATTTTTCATGACAACCGCTGAAGAGGAAGAATGGCGTTATGTCCGGTTGTCCCTGGTCCATGAAATCATCAACGGCATGGCAGACCCGCCTGTGGAGATTGTGGAAAACAAAATTCGTGCAATCCATCGGGATCTTCTTCCCAAAATACAGCATGCCGTAGATATTCCAAAGGCCCTGTACACGACCATCACCCGGAAATCCCATCCGGTAGTGCTTGAGGAAGGGATTTTGCCGACACGGCACGAATATGTCATCCTGTCATCTGAAAAAAACATGGCCTTTCGCATGGGAAGACGCAGGGACAGTTCACCGATCCTGATCACCGTCAATGTTCTTCAGACTGAAAAACAGGAAATTTTCTTCAAACATGCCGGGGGGTCGCTCTATCTGGCAGAACAGATTCCGTTTGACTGTTTTATCGCACCGCCCCTTCCCAAGGAAAAAATAGAAACCAAAAAGCCCAAAAAGCAGCAGGATCCGGAAACACCCAAAACACCCGGCAGCTACCTGCCGGATCTTCACAACAAATGGGATAAACCCCGAAAAGCGGCAAAAGAAAAAGACGACTCCTGGAAAAGAAACAAAAAACGCCTCCGGAAACAGAACCCGAAAGAATGGCCCGGATAATGGAAACAGTAAAAAACCCCAAAAATGTCTGATAAAAAAATTGACATCTTTTCACGGTTTTGTTAGGTATACGTTCTTTCCAGTCAATGGAGAAAACAAATTCGGGCCGTTAGCTCAATCAGGCAGAGCACCTGACTCTTAATCAGTAGGTTCTGGGTTCGATTCCCGGACGGCCCATCAATTAAAACAAATAGTTACACACTTCCGCTAAATTCCTTTTTCAGTATGTCTGTGAAAATTTTCAATTCACCGTTTAAAATATCCATTGCTGATCGTTCACCTTCCCCGACAGAGTGCAAATAAATTTCTGTTGTGGACCTGTTCTCATGACCTAAGATCCGTTGAATTGAACCGAGCAGAACCCCGGCTTGATCAAGCTGACTCGCACCAAAATGTCTTAGGGCATGAAAACCAAAATGCCGTACACCCGCCTTTTCACAAAGGGTTTCCATAAGCATTGATCGCTCCACATATGGCTTGTCAATCCATGCTCTTTGTTTTCGGTCAAAATAGTGATGCCAAAATACCCAAGGTTTCGTTTTATCCCTGGATTCAAAGCGTCTGGTCATGATTGATAGCAATTTCTCATTCATTGGGATAAGATGCCCTGTTCTGTTTCCGCCTTTCTTTTTCCGGGTATAAAAGGTAATCGTATTTTTTTTGAAATCAATATCATCCCAGAGGAGCGCATTGACTTCATTTACCCTCGCCAGTGAAAACGCGATTGTCCAGAGATAATCCCTTTGTTCTGAATCGCCCGCCATAATGAGCCTTAATACTTCGTTTTTTTAGACAAAAAAAAGATATAGACTCTATATAAAAGAATCTATACCTCTTTTTTTTGTTGACCAATTTATATTACGTTATTGATCTGATTTAAACTTTTAAACAATAGATTATGATGAGAAATATTAATTTGTTGATAACATTTTTGAGTATTTTTCAAGAAAATCAGCTATTTTTCTAACGACCAAAATGTTAGCTGGGTATTCAAAAAACCATCTTTCATCAATAGTCATATTTTCTATATAATTATTCGGCAATCTTGTCAAAAATTCCTGATGAAGTAAAATAGCCTCAATTTTACAAGTATTGTTGTATTTATTCGTTAAATTCAAATGAACTTTTTGGTTTAATTGATCATATTTAATCTTTATTTCCCTTTGCTTTTCCTTGTCATTTTTAAAATTTGATTGTTCTTTTTCACGTTTTATCCTTAGCTCATCACAAGCGCTATTATATAGATGATCTAACTCTCTTATTTTCTTTATTAATATTTCTGTTTTTGCAACAAGCTCAGCGTTAGATAATTGTTCATATTTAGTAGCTGTTTGTTTTTTTATATGAAGCCTTTCTTGATTGTCAGCAATAGTTTTTTCAAGAGATGTGATAGTTTGTTTTAAAGTTGTAATTTGTTCTTTCAAAGTTACAATTTGAGCTTCAAAGTTATCAATTTCTTGTTTTTTTAAATGATTAACAAGTTCATAAGATGAATAGAAGCAGATGATTGCCAAAATCACTGTAAGAAAAAGAAAAGAGATAGGCGCGTTCAAAATAGTATTTTTTTCTTTTATAAACAGTTCAATGAAGAATTCTTTTGACATTTAATTATAGCTCCTGAGTTAGCCAGCTTAGATATAGTATTGAATAGTCTCCTTTTTTCGTCACGACATTATATTTATGACCAAGTTTCCGCTTATGCAACATTTTTCTTTTTAAAAGATCGGATGTGCGAATAAAAGTTTATGCATATTTAAAAAAAATAAATTCTTCCGTGCTCATTTAACGAATTTCAAACGATCTTTTAAAGAGCGTACTTGCGCGCTTGCTTGTGTGTTTGGTACGTCGTTGACGCGCGCATATATTTCTTTTGATCGTTGATAGACAAGCGTTTACGATGTGAAAACTTAAAATATGCCTTTAGTAATAAGCATCTACAAAACGCGATCCAATAAATTCAACGTGCGAAGCATAAGAAATGTAA
>QZKS01000069.1 GCA_003599865.1 Desulfobacteraceae bacterium | reverse complement strand
GCGGCAACTGTCCGGGGAATCGACAATGACAGCGTGGCCGTCACGGTTGCCCGGGACAATCTTGCCCTGAATCAAATCAGCCGACAAAACTGCCATGTGGATTGCGGGAATCTGATCGATACCGTTGACCGGACGTTCCGGGTCGTCACCGCCAACATCCTTTCCGAGGTTATCCTGGTGCTTCTGGACGACATTCAGCGGGTCATGGCGGAAGACGGCATCCTGATCTGCTCCGGAATTATCGAGGCCAATGCCGAAGCGGTCATCACCAAAATGAAGTCCCTGGGATTTGAGGTTCTGGAATGTCGGGAAAAAGAAACATGGACGGCCATCGTGGCCCGGCTTTCTCAAAAACAGCCAAAATAGAATAAAATTCTTATAATTTTATAAAAATAGAAATTTTATTCTTGAAAATACAATATTCATGCATTATGGTCTGTTTCAAAGGAGATTTGCAGAATGATAGATGAAACCGGCTTGAAAATACTCTCCATCCTGCAGGACAAGGCCAGAATCCCCAACGTGGAAGTTGCCAGGCAGGTCGGCATGGCGCCTTCGGCCGTGCTGGAGCGGATCCGGAAACTGGAGAAGCAGGGAATCATTGACGGATATGAGGTCCGGCTGAATCCAAAACGATTCAACCGGAACCTTATGGCATTTGTCCATGTGCAGACCGATATGCAGGCCGACCGGATGTCCGTTGGTCAAGCCCTGTCCGGAATCCCCGAGGTTCAGGAGGTTCATTTTGTAGCCGGCGAGGATGGCTATCTGATCAAGGTCCGGGTGGCTGATACGGGCGAGCTCCAAAAATTTCTGGAGAAAAAAATCCTGTCCATCAAAGCGGTTCATTCGGTTCGCACCAACATTGTGATGACCACCTTGAAAGAGACATCCCGCATCCCCTTGGAAGAAACCGATTCCGAATTGATCGATAACAACTGATTTTTTTTGAAGGAGAACCACCATGCCCATCAGCTCTTCCTATTACAGCCGCCTTTCCCGGATCCTGCCGGATGTGGTCAGGCATTATGGAACCCCGTTTCACATCTATGATGAAACCGGCATCCGGGAAACCGGCCGGCTTCTCATTGATCGGTTTTCCGGGATTCCGGGATTCCGGGAGTACTTTGCCGTCAAGGCGCTACCCAATCCGGCAATTCTGAACATCATGAAAAGCATGGGGTTCGGATTTGACTGCAGTTCCATACCGGAACTGGTTCTCAGCCGGAATGCCGGGGCAGAAGGCGAGGACCTGATGTTCACCTCCAACAACACCAGCCAACAGGAATTTCTGGCTGCCTTTCAGAACGGCGGAAGCATCATCAACCTGGATGACATTACCCTGATCTCCAAACTTCCGGAGATCCCGGAATTGATCTGCTTCCGGTATAATCCGGGGACCCGGAGAACCGGGAATTCCATTATCGGAAAACCCGAAGAAGCCAAATACGGTGTTCATCACGATCAGATCATGGAAGCCTATCAGTCCATGAAAAACCTTGGCTCCACACGATTCGGCCTCCATACCATGCTGGCATCCAACGAACGGAACCATACCTATATGGTCGAAACCGCCGATATGCTTCTGGAACTGGCGGAATCCATTTCCCATGAAATCGGCATCCGGTTTGACTTTCTCAACATCGGCGGCGGGCTCGGCATCCCCTATAAGACCGAAGATCCGCCCCTTGACATTGCCCGCATGGCTTCTGAAATTACCCGTGCCTTCCATTGCTTTGCAGACAGAAACGGATACATGCCGAAACTGTACATCGAAAGCGGGCGATATATGACCGGTCCTCATGGGGTTCTGGTTGTGACGGCCATCAATGAAAAAAACACCTACCGGAAATACATCGGCGTGGATGCCTGCATGTCCGCACTGATGCGCCCGGCCATGTACGGTGCACACCATGAAATTACGGTTTTCGGAAAAGAAACCGCTGCCAAAACCATGATTGCGGACGTTGTGGGCTCCTTATGCGAAAACAACGACAAGTTTGCCGTTCAGCGTCCCCTGCCGGAAATTCATACCGGGGATCTGCTCATCATCCACGATACCGGCGCCCATGGTCATGCCATGGGATTCAACTACAACGGGAAACTGCGGCCCAAGGAACTGCTTTTGCGGCAGGACGGCGCAGTGGAACTGATCCGCAGGGAGGAAACCATTGCAGACCTTTTTTCCACACTGGCTTTTGAAAAGGATATCCTGCCCTTGTAGACCGGCAGCAAAAACCCACGGCTGAAAGGGGAAGGCGGCATGGACGATATGTGGAAAGTCATCATTGCGGATGATGAAATGGAAACCCATCATGTCACCAGGATGGTTCTCCGGAACTACTCATTCGAGGGGAAGAAGCTCTGTTTCCTCAGCGCCTATTCCGGGGAAGAAACGCTGGCCCTTCTCCATCGGCATCCGGATACGGCGATTCTGCTTTTGGACGTTGTCATGGAAAAGGACAGCGCCGGGCTGGACGTTGTGAGATATATCCGGGATGAACTGAACAACCAGTTGATACAGATCATCCTGCGGACCGGCCACTCGGGATACGCGCCGGAGAATACCGTGATTGCGGAATACGGCATCAACGATTACAAATCCAAGATCGACCTCACATCCCAGAAACTGTTCACCACGATCACCACCCTGCTCCGCGCCTACTGCCTCTCTTATCGGTACAACCAGCTCAATCAAACCCTGGCCGGTGAATTGAAAAAAAGACTGCTGGCTGAAATCGAACTGCAAAAGGCAAGGGATCATCTCGAACAGCGGGTGGAGGAAAGAACCTGTGAACTGGAAGCCGCGAACCTTCTGCTGAAACAGGAGATAGCGGCGCGCACCCGTGCCGAAGAGGAGCTCCGCAAAAGTGATGAAATGACACGCTCTCTGCTGAATGCGACTTCGGACATTGCGTTTCTGATGTCGCCGGACGGACTGATCCTGTCCATCAATGAAACCGCGGCAAAACGTCTGGATACCGATATCGGGGAATGTTCCAAGGAAACCCTGGACCGGTTTTTCCCGCCCCGGACCATCCGGTCCCTTCAGATGAAGGTTGCACAGGTCATCCGGTCCGGGCATCCGGCCCGTTTTGAGGAGATGCTGGAAGACGGATTTTTTGATGTGGGGATCTTCCCGGTTTTCGGCAAAAACCAGCGCATTGAAAAACTGGCCGTATATGCCCATGACATCACGGATGCCAAACAGGCAGCCGTCAGAATCCATACCCTGACCCATGACCTGATCAATGCCCAGGAAAATGAACGGGAAAGAATTTCGCGAGACCTTCATGATCGCGTTGCCCAGGACCTGTCAACCTCCCGGATTATCTGTGAAACATTGTTTGACAGCCACGCCGGCATTCCGGAGGAGATTCTTTCAAAGGCTTCCCGGCTCTCCCGCATGCTGCAAAAAACAATCCGGAATATCCGCGATATTGCCTATGACCTCCGTCCGCCGATCCTGGATCAACTGGGTCTGGCCAAAGCCGTATTCCGCTATTGTGAAGAGTTTTCCGAAACGGAAGGAGTCCCCATTGATTTTCACTCCATTGGCGTAGACAACCTGAACATGGGGCTGGATATGGAAATCAACCTGTACCGGCTCATCCAGGAAGCCCTGAACAATATCCGGAAACATGCCGAAGCAACCCGGGTCCGGATCAATATGGTTGCATCCTTCCCCCATCTGCTCCTGCGGATAACCGACAATGGAAAAGGATTTGATGTGGAGCAGCACAGAACCGCCCAGGTGAACCGGAAAAGAATGGGCTTGAGAAGCATGGAAGAACGCGTAGCCCTGCTCAACGGGAATCTGGATATCCAGTCCCGGCCGGGTGCCGGAACACGCATATTGATCGAGGTGCCCTTTTCCGGCAAAAAAAATCCCCGGCCGGATGGAAATCCGCCGGCTGCGCCTCTCTGGTCTTCATAATACCGATACGGATGAACAATTGATTATTCTTTTAATCCAGACCGGATAACCGCAATCAGGGTTTTCTTTTTGCCCGTTTCTATGATAATTTGTGACCCTCTGAATAACCATTTACGATTGAGCATACGACATAACAACAAACAATAAAGGTACAAAAAATATGAATGCAGAAACCCCTCCCTCCCCTTCCAACTTCATCAAAACCATTATTGCGGAAGATATAAAAACCAATAAAAATGACGGCAGGGTCGCCACCCGGTTCCCGCCGGAACCCAACGGGTATCTTCACATCGGGCATGCCAAATCCATCTGCCTGAATTTCGGTATTGCCGGGGAATATGAAAAAGGAACATGCAATCTTCGATTTGATGATACCAATCCGAGCAAGGAGGAAGTGGAATACATGGAGGCCATCAAGGCCGATGTCCGCTGGCTTGGTTTTGACTGGGAAGACCGGCTGTATCATGCATCCGACTATTTTGACAGGCTCTATGCCTATGCGGTGGAGCTGATCCAAAAAGGCAAGGCTTATGTGTGCAGCCTCAGTCCTGAAGACACCAAGGCATACCGGGGCACCCTGCAGGAACCCGGCAAGGACAGCCCCTACCGGAACCGGTCCGTGGACGAAAACCTGGACCTGTTCGCCCGCATGAGAAACGGAGAATTTCCCGAGGGCGCACATGTACTCCGGGCCAGAATCAATATGGCCTCCCCCAACATGAACATGCGTGATCCGGCGATCTATCGAATCCGGCATGTTGCCCATAACCGCACGGGAGATGCCTGGCCGATTTATCCCATGTATGACTTTGCCCATTGCCTTTCCGATGCCATCGAAGGAATCACCCATTCCCTCTGTACCCTGGAGTTCGAGGACCACCGTCCGCTTTATGACTGGATACTGGATCAGCTGGATGTCCCGTGCCATCCGCAGCAGATTGAGTTTGCCCGTCTGAACCTGAGCTACACGGTCATGAGCAAGAGAAAATTGCAGGTTTTGGTGGAGCGGAACATCGTGGACGGGTGGGATGACCCGAGGATGCCGACCATCGCCGGATTTCGAAGGCGGGGATACACCCCGGCATCCATCCGGAATTTCTGCGAACGGATCGGTATTGCCCGGCGGGACAGCATGGTGGATGTTGCCCTTCTGGAATTCAGCATCCGCGAGGATCTGAATGAAAAGGCGCCCCGGCATCTGGGTGTGATCCGCCCCTTAAAGGTCGTGATCGATAACTACCCGGAAAACCGGACGGAAGAACTGGATGCGCCCCTTCATCCAAACCATCCGGAGATGGGGTCCCGGACCCTTCCTTTTTCCCGGGAGATTTATATTGAAAAAGATGATTTTATGGAAAATCCGCCCAGCAAATTCTACCGGCTTTCCCCGGGCCGCGAAGTCCGGCTGCGTTATGCATACTTCATCAAATGTGAAAAGGTTGTAAAAGATAAAACCACCGGAGAGGTTATCGCGGTTCACTGCACCTATGATCCGGAAACACGCGGCGGTGATTCTCCGGACGGCCGGAAGGTCAAGGCGACACTCCACTGGGTGTCTGCCGCCCATGCCATAACCGCGGAAGTACGGCTGTATGACCGGCTGTTCAGCAAGGAAAATCCGGATGAAGGAACGGACGGTTCCCATTTTACCGATTTCATCAATCCGGATTCCCTGGAAATCCTGACGGATTGCAAACTGGAACCCGGACTCGCGGATACCCGTCCGGGTGACTCCTTCCAGTTTGAAAGACTCGGGTATTTCTGCCGGGACAAATCCGTCTCGCCAACCGGACATCCGGTCTTCAACCGGACGGTAACATTGCGGGATTCCTGGACGAAAATTTCAAAAAAAGAAAATGCATGATGCACTTTTTTTCATTCCGCTCATCGTGCCGGTTGACAAATCAGAATCGACCAGGCATAAGTTGCTTTTTTTAAAACATTACTTTCATATAATCAGGAGGAACATCCATGATCCGAAAAGCAGCAGCTCTATTGATTGTTTTTTTAGCCACCGCTTCCCTTTCTTTTGCCGGACCCGCCCTCAAGGAAGGCAAGTGGGAAATCACGACCAAAATGGAAATGCCCGGAATGCCGATGGAAATGCCGGCATTCACCCACACCCAGTGCATGACCAATAACGACTTTCTTCCGGAAAACACCCAGCAGCAGCAAAGTGAGGACTGCGATGCCGTTGACGTCAAAACCAGCGGTAATACCGTAACATGGTCGACAAAATGCAAGGGAGAGGACGGCGATATCATCGGAACCGGTACCATGACCTACAAGGGAGATACCTTTACCGGTACCATGAAGGTCAATCAGGGCGGGATGGTCATGACCACCAAAATGAACGGAAAATATATCGGCAAATGCGACAAATAGAATCCGCATAACCGGATATCTTTCCCATCCGACAACCATCAACAGGCTGCCCATGAAAAATCATACAACAGGGCAGCCTTTTTTTCGTGTATGCTTATGCCGCTTGCGGAAGAATCGGGGAGTCCACCCATGATTCCGGGGTCAGGGGTTTCAGCCCCCATGCCAGCCTGGCCTGATCACAGCGCAGGTTTCGCTCTCCGTTGATCCACGAAGCATCAAACCCCCTGCAGACCGGAGCCCGTTTTTCATAAATCCGGCAGAACACCTGCCTGCCGATTTCACCGGACAGACAGATGCATCTGGGATTCGGCTGATTGGTCCCCTTCATGACCAGAAGGAAATCATTTAATTTGTCGGTACATTCAATGGGAACGCCGCCCGGGATAAATTCATCGGCTTCCGCCCAATAAAAAGAGGCACGGAAATACGCGCAACAGGCTCCGCACCTCAAACACTGATTGATTTTCATGGCTGTCTTGCCGCCTCACAAAAATCGGTTTATAAGCAATAAATGGAAGTACTTCAGAAAAAACTGATCAGATTTATAGTAACCCATATGAAGTGTCAACAGAATTCGGACAGGCCCACATTTTGATGGTATTCTTTTAAATAAATGAGTATACTTGGAAAAATAATATCACACCGGCCCGTTTCGGACAAGAGAAATGGATGGCTGATTGCCGGCCGGGGCTCCCCTTTCATTCGGATGATTCGGATCACATGACAACTGAATGGCTCCAAAATTCCAGGCACAACAGAGGTTTTACGCTCATTGAGCTGTTTATTTCCATCGCCATCATCGGTACCCTGGCTGCCATTGCCGTTCCCGGCAGTTTGAACTATATCAATAAAGTCAGGATTGCCAGGGCCAAAACAGACATCCGGATGCTGGAAAGAAATATCTCCAATTTTATATCGGAAAACAACGAGCTGCCGGACAGCCTTGATGATGTCGGATATGGGAGCTATAAGGATCCATGGGGAAACCCGTATCGGTATTTGAGAATCCAAGGCGGTAATGCCAAAAAAGGGAAAATGCGGAAAGATCGTTTTATGGTTCCGGTAAACACCGATTATGATTTATACAGCATGGGCAAGGACGGCAGGAGCGTCACTCCGTTCACATCCAAACTCAGCCTGGATGATATTGTGAGAGCCAATGACGGCGGGTATCTGGGATTGGCATCTGATTACTGACAACGTGGTGAGCATCATGAAATTCGGTTCCACTTTTTTAGGCCGCAACAGACTTGCAGGCCGGATTATTCTGATCTTTATCTGGTGCGCGATGGTTCCCATCATCGTTTTATCCTTCCTTTCCTATCAGCATGTTACCGACCAGCTTTATCAGCAGAGCCAGAGAAGGCTCAAACAGTCGACCAAAACCCTGGGAATGACGGTTTACGAACGGCTGCTCCTCCTGGAAACCGGCATGAAAATCATTGCATCGGTTTATAAGGTCAACAAGGACGCCGCTCTTCAGATTCAGCCGGAAAAAGCGGAGAACCGTGTGGAAGCCAACTTCATTTCCATGGCCGCCGTAACGGATCAGGATGAAATCACCCGGATTTACGGTAACGTGAAAAATGTTCCGAAACTGACACCGGCAGAAAATGAGCATATCCACTCGGGAAAAACGATTTTAATCACCGACACCCGTTCAAAACCATATGCAAGGTTGTTCATGGTCCGGGGGATTGATCCGGACGTGCCCGAAAACGGAAAACTGGTGGGGGAAATCAATACGCCTTATCTGTGGGGAATCGGTCATGTCAACAGCCTGCCTCCCTTTGTGGAACTGACGGTCATGGACCATGCCCGGAACCTGCTGATCAGCTCCATCACCGTTCCGGAAGATTTTATCAAAAAAATCAAGTACCAGGCCAGGGAATCCTCTTCCTTTCAGCTGGAATGGGAATCTAGCGGCACGACATACTTATCAACCGCGTGGTCCATCTTTTTAAAACCCGGCTTCCATATTCCGGAATGGACCATAATCATGACCCAGTCCAAAAAAGAAATATTCGCGCCGGTCGCCGATGTCCAGAACTCATTTTTAATGGTTGTTTTCGCCTCCCTGCTCTCGGTCACCCTGCTCAGTATTTATTACATCCGGAAAAGTCTTGCGCCGATTGAAAAACTGAAAAAGGGAACCGTTCAGATCGCCAACGGTGACTACAAGAGCATGATCATTGTAAAAACCGGGGATGAAATCGAAAATCTGGCGGAATCCTTCAATACCATGGCCCGTCAGCTTGGCAGACAGTTCGGCATGCTGAACACCATCACGGATATTGCCAATGCCGTCCTGTCCCTAACCGAAACCGAAAAAATTATCGGCACCACCCTGTCCCGCATGCAGGAAGTGTTTCCCTGCGACCAGGTGATCATCTGCCTGAAAGACACGGAAAAATTGCAATCCATGACCGCCTACACCGGCAGAGGCCAGGGAAAGCCGCCCCAAAAAAATACGGGCATTGAGGTATGCCCGGAAGACCATCGGCTGCTCACCGATAACCCTGATTTTCTGCTGTTTTACCTACAGGACGATATCCCTTCTTTTATCCGGAATTTTGATCATGATGACCTGAAGCTCTATCTTGTTTTACCCATATTGACGGACGGGGTTCTGTCCGGTCTGATTGCAGCCGGATACACCAAGCCGGGGGATATCAATATGAAGGAAATCCCCCAGTACCGGCAACTGACCGATCAGGTGGCCGTTGCCCTGTCCAATGCCAAACTGATTAACGATCTGAAACGATTGAATCTGGGGGCGCTGACCGCGCTTGCCCGGACAGTGGATGCAAAGTCTCCCTGGACCGCAGGCCACTCGGAACGTGTGACCGAACTTTCCGTAAACGTCGGCCGGATGTTGAACCTTGCTCCTGCACAACTGGAAATCCTGACCCGGGCAGCCCTGCTGCATGATATCGGCAAGATCGGCGTACCGGCTCAGATTCTTGATAAAAAGGACAAGCTCGACAACGAAGAGTTTGCCCGGATTCAAATGCATTCCCGCATCGGTGCCAGGATACTCGAACCCATTGCCGCCTACAAGGATGCCATCCCCATTGTCCTGCAGCATCACGAACGGTTTGACGGATCCGGATATCCCAATGGCCTCTGCGGAGAAACCATCACCCTCGGTGCCAGAATCATTGCGGTATGTGATGTGTTTGATGCCATGGCGTCAGACAGGCCTTACCGGAAAAGCATCCCCAGGGAAAACGTGATCGACCTGATTACAAAGGAGTCCGGCAGGCAGTTTGATCCGATTGTCGTGGAGGCGTTTTTGAAAATTGTCACCCCGGAGAATACCGGGAACAATTGATTCAGGATGTCTGAAAATCCCTATTGGACATATTGATGGAAGATTTCCTGAAATTTTCCGGATTCTTTTATTTTTTCCAGCGCCAGGGCGAATTTATTCCGAACCGCTTCATCTGTTTTCAGGCTGAATGCGATATATAATCTGGCATGCACCTCCTTGATCTCATATACCGGTTCCAGTTGATCGAATTCCTCCTGGGTGAAGCCCCATGTTTTTTTCATCTGATGGGCAAACGAAATGGAATCCCCCACATATAAATCAATCCGTCCATTCAGCAATTTCTTGATGTTCAATTCATCATACGAAACCAGATCAATATTGGTGAATCCTCTGGATTCAAAAAAGTGATGCCGCGCATCATCCCGCCATAACCCCAGTCTGTATTTTCGGATATCTTCCAGACTGTTGACACTGATGTCCTTGCGGGATTTCAATTTATAGACCGTATATCCGGTTTCAAACAACGGGCATGTCCAGTGAAACAGATTCTCCCGCTGCTCGTTCCGCGAAATGGTTAAGATCATGGTATTTTCATCTTTTGAGGCAATGTCATACGCTCTGGCCCAGGGATACATCCGGATTTTCGTTCCTTCATATCCGGTCTCTTTCAGCAGTTCATATAATATATCGGCCGCCACGCCCTTGATCTGATAATTTTCGGTATACTGGAGGGGAGCTTCTTCCGTGGATACGATCTGAAGCGGCACTTCCGCATATGCGGAGGCACAAATCGCCATCGCTAAAAAAAAGGATAGTATCGTTTTCATAAGCCTCCCTCCGGGATATGGCAGGACTGAAAGTTAATCGGCGCCGGCTGTTTGGCATCCTGTGCCGTATCATGTTCGCCAAAGTCGTTGTTTCCAATTCTGTCAAGAATGAAGACCTGACCCGGCTTTTTACCCTTGGCTGAGTGTTGAACCGGCAATCATCTTCAGACCAGTGCTGGGTTGCCATTCTCATTTCCAGAGAATTTACTTGTCATTTTTGCCCCAGAATAGTGTATATGTGAAAAATGCATAATAATCTGAAATATTCAGAATGAAACTTGGTGAATCCGGTTGACACAACCGCCGGAATTCCGACAGGTCGTCGAATGACAGTTCAAGCTCTGCATCCGGCCAGCGCATATTAAAAAGATCCACCAGGGCGCTTCTTATTTCACGACTAAGCGGGGCATGGAAACTATTCGCAAATACTTTTGCATCAGGTTCCTTTATCCCTATTTCCCGAAACCAACTCAGTGCGCGCAGGAAGTGCATCTCTGGATTCTTCCCATGGACAAATGGAGCGATTCCGCCCGATGTCGCTTTAAGACGGGCTTCCAACCGAGGATATCCGGGAAGCAAATTTTCTGATGACCAGCCGGAAATTGCCACAATGCCACCAGGTTTTACCACCCGCGCCAGCTCTCTCAATAAAGGTAGCGGTTCCAAAGGGCCATATCCGACGCAGTCAGCACTCCATGCCCAATCAAAGGTTTTATTGTCGAAGGGAATATTGCCAACATCCCCTTTCTTAAATGAAATCCGTTCCGACAGACCAGCTTCCTCCACAATCGCTTCCCCACGATTCAGGAACTCCTTGGATACATCAAGCCCAGTGACATGCCCAGCGATTCCGACCGCCTCGGCCAACAGCAGGCATTGAAGGCCGATTCCACACCCAGCATCCAATCCGCGACTCCCCGGAGGAAGCTGTAAGGTTTCAATAACTTTACGAAGTGTTGACTTTCTCAAGGGATTGGCCACCAATAGGCTATGAATATATGAGTCCGTGTCCATCACAAACCCCTTTGCACCCACAGTTCAAACCGTGGTGTTACGTTCCCGGCAACATAACGCTGCTAATCAGCCGCCCGGCTTTTTGGGTCGGCACCAGTGTCTGGATATGCCGGGTTTGTCAATTAATTGATCGACAATGATACCCATTGCTTCTGCTGATTTCTTCAGTGTAGGTTTTCTTGGGTTTGTTGCATTGCTTTCAAGTCTTGCAAGGGCTGATTGCTTCATTCCTGCTTTAGATGCCAATTGTGCTTGAGTTAATTTTACATATTCACGCCATGCCTTTATAAGACTCTCCCCTCGAACATTTGCTTTAACAACCTCATTAGAAAACCAGATAACATCACCTCTAAATTGATTTTTACAGCATCATGACGTCTTGATGTCAACGACGGAAGCGAACAGCGCGGCTCAATGGCGGGCAGCTGTTCGCGCGTCCACTTGAAGCCACTGGTTCTGCATTTATAAGTTTTAATGATGCAATTCAGAATCAATTCGCTCGGAAAGAAAAATCTTTAATAGAGACTGGTATGGGACATCTCTTTTGTTGGCTAATAGCTTTAATTCTTCGATCATTGATTCCGGAAGACGTATCGATATCGTTTTCGTTGAAGGTTTTAGCCGGGAAAAAACTACTCCTTCTGCATCGGACCAATCAAGGTAATCTGAAGAATCATTATTTTGCCAGAAAAGACGTTCCTGAGCTTCGCTATCAAATTTTGGTATTTCCTTTTTCATTTTGTATACCTTTCGATCTCCGGTGCGGTCATATCTCGCGCGGAAATCACCCTGACTTTTTCATTGCGAACTGTGAAAACTACAAAAAGCAACCGGTCCATATTTGTTCGGCCTAAGGCATAATATCTATTTTCAAGCAAGGAATGTCCTTTGTCACGTTTTACAATTATTGGTTTATTGAAAAATATCTGCTCGCATTCAATACTTGAAACGTCATGCCGTTCCCAATTTTTTGTGAGATTTCCTTGGTCCCACTCAAAACCAGTGCAGTTCGCTAATATTTTATAGGCTTTAACCATGGATTTTGTATATCATGAATATATACATTTAGTCAATCGGATTATTGCAGAACGTTGCGGCTCAGGGGCGCATGGAGCAACGCGGAATGCGTCACCTGCAGCCGTCTTGTTAAGCTGTATCTTATCCTTCAATCCTAAAAAGCTTATCATCCTGAGATAATTTTAGAATCACAAACTCATCTTTATTTAGCTCCCCCGGTAGTTTATCTTTTAAAATTGAAGCTATAAACTGTATTCCTTTCAAATTTACAAGATTGGCGATTCTTAGGAGTTGATTACCATGCATCAGTTCTTTTTTATCGTTAAGAAGGAAATGCATACAAGGAATATTCTCCTCATCAGAAAAGAGCGTGTATGCAATGTCAAAACAAGATATTTCTCCTTGCTTTTTTCCTGAGCTGAAATTGAGATTAAATGCCGTGAACTCATAAAGGCGGCGCCCTTTTACTGTTTTTGTATCGACCTTCAGTGCGTATTTTTCACCATATAATTCATTTGAGACAGATGAAAAATGCTTATTAAATTTATTTATTTGGTCTTTTATTTTCAAAGCAAATTCATCCGAAAATAGCTCATTGTCGATTGCAATGAGATCATTATTAAGTTCAATTAATTTTGACTCTACAAAGCCCAATTGACGTAAAGTATTTTCATAGTCACCCTTTTTTTGGTATTTGGCATTCAACTCCACAATCAATTGCTCAAGTACATTAAAGGAATCACTTTGAATGATAACTGAACTTAATTCGGTTTCCTCGGCCAAAAGACTTTTCAGATGTTCACGTTGCGTGGCTAGTTTTGAGTCAATTTCAGGCAAATCTTTTATAATGAACTTAATCTTTGACTCCACCATTCGGTTGTGAAAGTCAAAAAGCTCCTGAAAAGTTTTTTGAAGTCCGCTCACTAAAGATGTCGCCTGCTGATAAATCTGCTGCAACTGTTTCAAATCTATATTGGATTTACTCGCTTGTATTTCCTTTTGAGCTTCTGAAATCAATTCTCTGCGAAGTTCAAGCCTGCCAATTTCAGATGATGCAAGATTTATCTCGTATTTAATTTTATTAAGCTTTTCTAAATCAGACTCGAAATTTGGATTTAGGTTGAGTGAGGCTTTTTGACGCTCAAGTTCATCAATGTCAGTTTGAATCAGATTTAAGGCTGCTTCATATGCTGATTTTGTTTGCTCAGACTCAAGACGTCTCCTGAATTTTTCCTCGATATCGATTTGAGCGCGTAATTCTTGTTTGGTATCTCCTTGTTCAAAATCGCAGCCAAAAAGAAAGAGATAGAGTGTCTCATACTCATCATCCCGAGTGTAACGGTTTAGATTTTTTAGAGTATTGTTTATACTTAAATCTTCATAGCGGATATTATGAGCAATTATTTGACGAAATGTTGGTTTCTTACCATAATGTCCAGGGAAAAGGAGATCGGTTAGCGTTTCTTCAAACTCATCATCAGTTTTATCCTTTCCATTTATGCGCTGTATTTTGTATTTTCGGTTCAGAAAGTTACGTTCAATGAGCACCTCTCTATATACTTCTTGAAACAGATCATCTTTAAGCAACAGCGAAACACACACCCTATTTTCAATAAGGAAATCTTTAACAAGTTTGTATTCGTTCCGTTTGTTTTCTTGATCAGAGTATATTCCTTTTGCTTTGGCACCGAGGCAGAAATCAACTAGCTTCAAAACTGTTGTCTTACCCACATTGTTTCCAGTTTCTTTGCCACTTTCAGCCGGCGTTTCATCAACAATGAGATTAAGGCCGGAGTGGAATGGGATATCTCGGATTATGGTGCCATCCCCGTTGGTTATGGATAATTTTTTCAGGAACATAGCTCCACCTTGCCAATATCATTCAATGTTATCAAACCGAGAAGAAAAAGCCAGTCAAGGCATAGCACAAATACCGGCATTGTCATATCTCGCTCAGATGTTGTCTGTACATATAAATCGAGCATATCCATCACACGACGTTCTTGAATTATTTTCAGAACAAAAGCACCATTAAAGTATATTGTCTGCTCAGGATGAATATTATCAGGAACCAGCATTAACACCTCCTGATGGGTTTTTAAAAATCTTGCATCGAACAAAAGCGTCTACGACAAGAATTTGCACACATAGCACAAGCTCTTCATCGGGAATAGGTGCATAATTGGCACTTGCCCGAATTTTATGGGCAACTTTCTCAATAATAGAAAAAAAACATTGATCTGGAGAAGCAATTGTTCCAAGAGCAAAATACTCCGTTCGGATGCCATTTAAGATAGAAATGCTTTTATTCACGCCTTGCTTATCAAAGTCAGAATAGATTTTATCAATACGGTGATAGTGAATTTTATAATCGTCAATAAGAACTTTGGCAGCTTCCAATTGATTGTAGAAAATTTTTGTCTCAGGATCGTACGGTACTGTTTCAAAACCCATCGCTCCCCGACTCCAATCTTCCTTTGAAAGAATTTTGATGATTGTCGTTAGGTTCGACTCTATTCTTTCAGGATCAGGTTCATTTTTGAACTCCTTTTTAAGAAATTCATAGACCTTTCTCTGTTGGTCAATTTCCATATCACCTATAAATTTCAAGAGGGATGTAATATCAAGAATATCTGAAGAAGGGGAAAAAACCAGATGATGAGGGTTGCAAAATGTTTTTGTCCTTAAATTTGAAGCGTTTTTACAGATTGAAATAAACTTAAATGCATAGCCGTTGTAATTCGAAAGATCTTTGGAAAGAGCTGATTCAACCTTCTGTTTCGTCGCTGTAGCAGAAACTTGGGCAATAATTTTATTAGTGGCATCAACCAGATCAACACCAGCGGAGTTTTTCTGTTCAGTATTAAGGTTTTTTAGATCCCAGTCGAAAAGCAAATTTAACAAATGTTGATAAAAATTTTCAGAATGCAGATTTAAGTCCAAAATATTCAAACCCCCTCGCATCTCAATGCGAAATGCAAGGTGTGTTAGTTTTTCTTCAATGAAGTTGAAGTTTACCTGTCTATTCATAATCGCCTTTTATATCTTTTCATTATCCAGGCCTAACGTGTTTCTCACGTGACTGGTGTGTAGCGGAGCGTAACACCAGTCACGTGGAGAAAATGGTTATATCTTTTATTCGTTTTCACTTGTTTGATAAATAATTTTTTTGGAAAAATCATAAAAAACAACTTGGCTAAGATAAAATGGAGTTCCAATTATCGCTTCCCCAAAAAATGAAGTGCAATACCCTAATAAAGCACCTCCTAAAATGCTTCCCAAAAAAGGAGCCAAATAAATTCCTTCCGGATTTTTAACAACAAAATATGGCATAAATAAAATTCCTATTGCTCCACCAATTAGACCGCCAGAAAGCATACCAGGTATAGCACCAATAAGTCTACCACCTGCGGCTGGAAACCAAGTAAATTTTGTTATACCAGTTTCGTTGCCTTTAAATCTTTCACTTCTGTTTTCATATTCCTTATAAATATGATTTTCTTTTAAGAAATCATCTATCCCACCGAAAGGAGTATGGGCATATGCATTGTTCAATGAACTGCTCAGGAAGAATATTATCACCGAAATAATTAAGGTGGCTGTTTTCATTCTACCGTTCCACTTTATTAGATATAACGTGCCGCTAAGCCACGGCCGATGGCCGCCGGTTTGAGTGGCTGGTTATGCATTAAAACGCCATATAAGATTTAGAAAGAAATCACCATAGCCCCAAATCAATGTGCCAATCGCAAGTAAAACGGCTTCCATTTTTCTAAATCTCCGAGAAGCGTATGTTACAAAAGACTTATTTATTTTTTGGCTATCTTCAATATCTTTACACTTTCTTATGAGCTCATTTCTCTCATCGTTTGCAAGAGAATCTAAACATCCGATTGCCAGAAATTCTGACATCGTAAAGTAATCTTTCTTGAGTACCTGGTAGATATCTCCTGACCAGTCTTTGTAGGCTACATAAACAGCTACAAGCACAATTAAAGATCCAGCTCGTGAAAAATATTCCCAGCTTGATTGATAAATACTGATTAAAACAGATGAAATACAAATTATTAGAGGTAAAACCCAAGCAATTCTCTGATACCTCTTGATTGCAGCAGATTCTTTGAACCTCTTTCTTGATTCAACATTCATCATTGGTGATAGTTACTAATGAGTCCCTTTTTGTTTAGACATAAAATTCTATCGATGATTGTCTTTAAGGCTTTCATGAAAAGCACGTGTCTATAAATTTACGGACTCATTAGTAATCCTTTAGTAATGCATAACCATATTATTGTCAGGTCAATTTTCCCTGACCAGTTCAGGCACTTTTTCCCTGATATTCATGACTCATTTTTCGCGACACATCGCTTACACATTTTTTTATATCACGCTGGAAATGCCCGAAGAAAACCGGTCCTATAACTATAAAGATTCACAACAGAATCATTTTATCAAGGGGTTGTCAACACAAAATGATCCGGGATTTTCAGGCGGCAGCGGAATGAATGATTTTA
>QZKS01000044.1 GCA_003599865.1 Desulfobacteraceae bacterium | reverse complement strand
TCAAAACCAATCTGGACTACAGTGACGCCAATATCGTGAATGCAAAAGCAGACGGTTTTTTCCAGTACAATTTGCGAGGCGGGTTGTCATTTGATTTCATTGATCAGCTTCGGAATGCCCACGAACCCTACGGATTGGGTGTGAGCCGCGAACAGGATCAATACCTGAGCAATCTTTTTCAGTTTATCCTTTCTTATGACATTACGGAAAAAATTACGGTTCGGGCGGATTATTCCAATTTCCTCCTGCAATATGACGATGAGCTGGTACAGTATGCGGATCGCTCGGACAATCGCTTCTCCGGTTATCTGTTTTATCGCATCAAATCCAAAACAGCCCTTTTTACCGAGATCGAGTATATGGATATCGCTTATCGTACATCCGATGCAGACAGTAATGAGCTTCGGTACTTTCTGGGTGTAAGCTGGGATGTTACCGAGAAGTCAAAGGGCAGCTTTAAAGCGGGTTTTGGTGATAAGGGGTTCGATAATCAGGAACTATCCGATGGTGACGGCTCCAATATGGTACTGGAGCTGAAACTCGAACATGCATTTACACCGAAAACATCACTGAAACTGATCGGCCTGAGAAGAACGGAGGAAACGACCATACAGGATACCTACTACAGCCTGGTGAACAGTATTTCCGCCAAATATTTGCAACTGATCAATGAGAAAATTACTGTAAACGGTCAGCTTCTGTATTCCAATGAATCTTATGAAGGGGAAGTGAATTATACCGGAGCAAGACTGGAAGAAAGAAAAGACAATAAGTTCGGATTATCGGTCGGGATGAAATATCTGTTCCGGGAATGGCTGACTGGAGAGATGTCTTACATTTATAATACGAGAACCTCGAATATTGATGGCGTCGGATACACGGATCATACGCTGATTTTCAACATTACAGGGGCGCTGTAGAATTTTATGAACCGGGATAATATGAGAGTATTTTTAATCTTCACGATGGTAACCGTATTGTTTTATCCTGCTGCATATACATTCGCCGGAGATTATATTGTCGGCGAAGGGGATGTTCTTTCCATTACGGTTTACGAACATGACGATATGTCTACTGTCGCAAGGGTCACCTATGCCGGAACCATATCCGTTCCATTGATCGGACAGGTTGTTGTCAAGGATATGACCGTCTCACAGATTGCGAAAAAACTGACGGGATTGTTCAGTGATGGGTATATTGTCGATCCCCAGGTCAATATTTTCATCAAGGAATACAGGAGCCGTAAAGCCATTATCCTTGGTCAGGTCAACACCCCGGGGATCTATAATCTTCGGGAACAGACAAGTCTTCTGGAATTGATCTCCCAGGCCGGAGGGATGACAAAGCTGGCATGCTCAAAAGCGATCATCAAACGAAAAACACAGGCCGAGGACGATTCCAGCGAGAGCGTGATCAAGATCAATTTAAAGCAGCTTGTGGAAGAGGGGGAGAATAATCTGAATATCCAGATTAAGGATGGTGACAGTATTTATATCCCGAAAAATGATGTCTATTATGTAACCGGTGAGATTAAAAAGCCGGATGCCTATGAATATGAGGAATCCTCTTCCGTCATTAAGGCCATTACCATGGCAGGCGGTTTTACGGCAAAGGCATCCAAAACAGCGATACAGATTATCCGGAAGATTCAGGGGAAAGAGGAAGTTCTGGCGGATGTTAAAATGGATGAACCAATTTTACCGGAGGACGTGATCGTCGTCCCTGAAAGTTTTTTCTGATGAATGAAAAAGAAATACATTTGAGAGACTACTTGCGGATTATCGCCAAAAGAAAATCCACCATCCTTACTTTTTTTATTATTACCTTTACCATTGTGGTGATCGGGACGCTTACCGCAACACCGTTGTACAAGGCTTCCACGAAAATGCTGGTGGAGAAAAGTGATTCCAAACCATTATTGCTGAATGATTATCCGATCCATTTTGATCCGGAGTTTCTGGAAACACAGTTCCAGATCATTAAAAGCAATTCCGTTGCAAAGCGTGTCGTAGAACTGCTTTCCCTTGACACAAATTATTATTCGGAATTTTTGGGAAAAGATCCTTCTCCATCGCTGTTCGGCCGGATTTTGAGCTGGTTTTCGGACCTGTTTTCCGTGATGACGAAAATCACCGGCATCCATGACCGGAAAGCGGAAGACGCGGCGTCGGATGCTCAAGAGGAAACCCTGTCTCCTGCGGACAGTATTGCCCAGATCATCAGCAGCACGATTTCCGTAGAGCCTGTCCGGAACAGTCGTGTGGTTGAAGTCAGCTATCTTTCGGAAAATCCGATTCTGGCCAAACTCATTGTCAATACCGTTGCCAAAGCCTATATTGAAGAAGTTTTGGAGATGAGGATGCGCGCATCCGGATATTCCGTATCCTGGATGTCCAGGAAAGCCGAAGAGGAGAGGGTGAAGCTTGATAAGGCGGAAAATGCATTGCAGCAATATATTCGGGACAAAGATATTGTCACCATAGAAGACCGGGTCGCGATTATTCCCCAAAAGATGGCCGAACTCAGCACGCAGCTGACCAAGGCGGAAGCAAAGCGAAAAGAACTGGAAGCCTTGTATAAGAAACTGGCCGTCCTCCCCGAATCAGAAGCGGAAACCATACCCAATGTGTACCTGAGCAAAACATACCAGTCCATTCAGGAGCAGATCCTCAAGTCGGAACAGAATATTGCAGAAGTATCCAAAAAATATGGAAAAAAACACCCGGTGATGAAGCGGTCTCTGGGAGAGCTGCAAGGTTTGAAGGAGAAGAAGTCCGTCGAAATCGAAAGGGTGGTGAAATCTGTTTTAAATGATTTCGAATTGGCAAAGACCAATGAAGATGATCTTCGCGGCCTGCTTCTGGAGACAAAGGCGGAAGCCGTCAATCTGAATGAAAAGTTCATACAGTATGGGATATTAAAGCGTGAGGTAGATACCAATCGACATTTGTACAATGCTCTTGTCACCAAAATCAAAGAGCAGAGAATCACGGAAAAGATACAGCCCGTCAATGTCTGGGTGATCGATGCGGCAGAGACGCCGGATCGACCGGCAAAGCCCAGAAAGAAATTGAATATTCTGCTGGGGATGCTGCTGGGGGTTTTTGGCGGGATTGGTCTGGTATTCTTTATTGAGTATCTGGACAATACCATTAAATCGCCTGAGGGTGTGGAAGAGAATCTTCGGATTCCGGTATTGGGTGTTATTCCGTTTTCCAAAAAGAAGAATCAACGGATTGAGAATATCGTGGTGGACGAGCCGTCCTCTCTGGTAACGGAAAATTATCGGGCATTACGCACATCGGTGATGCTTTCTTCCGCTGACCAGCCGCCGAAAAAAATTCTGGTTACCAGTATGGCATCCGGTGAGGGAAAAACCACAACAGCCGCAAACCTGGCTTCCACCATTGCAAAGACCGGAAAAAATGTTCTGCTGATTGATGCTGATCTTCGGCGTCCAAGGCTTCATAAAGTATTCAACCTGGAGAATACCAGCGGATTGAGCACTTTTCTGTCCGGGATTTCCAATGGGGATATTTTGCAGAAGAGTGCTGTGGGGAATCTCAGCATCATGACCTCCGGACCCATTCCTCCCATACCTTCCGAATTGTTGAATTCCAGCAGAATGGACAAACTCGTAAAAACGCTCAGTTCAAAATTTGATCATATTATTTTTGATTCCGCACCGGTCATGTCCGTGACCGACAGCCAGATTCTGATCCGGTTTATCGACAGCATCATCGTTGTGGTAAAATCCGGCCGGACAACCTATGAGGCTGCACAGAAAGGTTTAAAAATACTCAAAGATATTGACTCTCATCCCATTGGAATGGTGATTAACGCAGTGGATACGAAGCATGATGGAATCAACCATTACTATGGATATGATGGTTACTGTTCCCGTACTGCTGATCCGTCCTGAGCCCTCCGGCCTGAAACAATGATTGATACCCACTGCCACATTTTATCCGGCATGGATGATGGTGCCGTGAATGCCGATATATCCATGCTGATGGCCCAGATGGCGGCAGCAGACGGCATCACCAGAATCATCGCCACACCGCATATTCAAAACAATTATCCATCTGCCGAAAATATTCAAAACGCAACCCGTGAGTTGAATCATCGGTTGCATCACTGGGGTCTGCCAATCACCATTGTACCGGGTGCCGAGGTTTCCATGACGATGGATCTCGATACCATGATGACTTATACCATC
Source organism: Desulfobacteraceae bacterium (assembly GCA_003599865.1). Lineage (GTDB taxonomy): Bacteria > Desulfobacterota > Desulfobacteria > Desulfobacterales > SURF-7 > QZKS01. The sequence continues at coordinate 13,147 of QZKS01000044.1, read as the reverse complement.
AATCACACACCCTATATTTTAATCGAGTTTCCCCATTCACACATCCCGGGCAATAGTAAAGATATTTTTTTTCAATTGAAAATCAGAGGATACCATCCGATTATCGCCCATCCGGAGCGTCACCCTGATATTATCAGACAGCCGAAAATTCTCTTTGATCTGCATGAACAAGACGTTCTGGTGCAGATCACTGCCGATAGCCTGATCGGGAGGTTTGGACCTGCACCACAAAAATGTGCTGAGTATTTATTGAAAAAAAATGTTGTGGATATCATTGCCTCTGATGCGCATTCCGTTAATGATCGGTGTCCTGTGCTTTCCAAAGGGATCAGGGCGGCTGCCAAAATCATCGGCCGGGAAAAAGCATTTGCCCTGGTAACGAAAAATCCCCTTGCGGTCATTCGCGGGGATTCGCTTTCTGATTGTGCCCATGCCTGATAGGATCTATCGCCTTTTTCTGTTTACACTTGTTTTTGCCCCCTTGTCATTTGGAGCCAGGGCAGAGTGGTCTTTTTTAATTGTTGCCACATGCACATTCAGCGGCTTCCTGCTGTTCCTTTCCTATTGCCGGAAACAACAAGAGAATGTCTGGTATCAGATACCGGGGCTGTTGCCGCTCATGCTTTTCCTGTGCTGGATTATGATACAGATCATTCCGCTGCCTGTTTTTCTGGTTGAAACAATTTCACCGGCAACCGTAAAACTGCACCAGGAAACCATCGGGATTGTTGAACCGATAGAATGGCTTTCATTGAGCATGAACAAACGTTCAACCCTGCTGGAGTTTTTTCGCTACACAACCTATGCTGTTTTTTATATTCTTACCGTTCAATTGCTTATCCACAAAGACTATCTGAAAAAAACCGTACAATATATTGTAGTGCTTTCCTCAGGAATGGCCGTACTGGCGATTCTTCAGTATTTTCTTTCCGCAGACCGGATTTACTGGTTCAGAAGCGTTCCGGAAAATGCAACACCCTTTGGACCCTATATTTATCATAACCACTACGCCGGGTTCATGGAAATGGTCTTTCCGCTTTCACTGGTCCTGTTCATCCATACCCGTCCCATCGTAGTGTATGGCTCTTTTCGGCGGAGGGCATTTGAATTTTTAAACAACCCCATGACCAACACCCATCTTCTGATTGGACTCTCAACCATCATCATCGGGGCGTCCATATTTCTCAGCTACTCACGGGGCGGGATCATCAGCCTTTGTATCTCATTGTGTTTCCTGGCCGGTATGCTCGCCTTTCAAAACAGGAAAAAAGAGAACTATTTTCTTTTCCCAGCCATTATGATCCTGATCCTTTTTACGGTAGGCTGGTTTGGCTGGGATTTTATTTTTGAACGGTTCGAAAAAATCCGAAATGCAGACGGACTGATTCATGATGCCCGTCTGCTGCTATGGGCGGATATAATGGGTATGATCAGAGATTTTCCGATTACCGGAACCGGTTTCGGTACGTTTATCGATATATATCCCGGGTATCGATCCGTGCCGGAAAATCTGATTTTTGAGCATGCGCATAATGATTATCTTGAACTGTTCACAAATGGCGGGCTGATCGGTGCAGGACTGATATTCTGGTTCATGACCTCAGTATTCGGAAAAACCATCAGCGTTTTCCGGATACGGCGGGATTCCTATTCGATCATACTCAGTATCGGCTGCATGACCGGGATCATATCCATTCTTCTGCATAGTGTAACGGACTTCAATCTGCAGAACGGGGCCAATGGTCTGTACTTTTTCTTTTTATTCGGCCTTCTGGTTTCGGCAACACATACCCGGCTGCGGTCCCGGAACGAGCAGACCTATCTGATCAAACAAAAGAAACCGTTAGGAAAATGGGTTCCAACCGTAACCGTATTGCTTTTGATTGTCTCATTGGGTTTTCAGGCCGGATGCGTTGCCGGAAAATATTATTTTTCCACAATCCAAAATATCTATCTGGACGAAACCGTTTCGGAAGGCGAACTGCAAAGAATTCTCCCCGTTGCGCAAAAGGCCTCATTGTATGATCCGTTGAATGCGCAATATTATTTGGGTATCGGAAATATATCCTATTTTCTGCGCAATACACATCTTGCCATGGAGAACTACAAAAAGGCGGTTTTCTGCAATCCGGCAAAAGGGGAATACCTTCAGCGACTGGGCATTGCATTGTCCGAAAGCGGCAGAGCAGGGGATGCGGAAAAGCTGTTTCAGACTGGAATCATCAGGGATAACAACAACCCGGAAAGCTACAGCCAATATGCGTTATGGCTGTTATCCCAAAATCGGGCGGATGAAAGTGTCCTTTTTTTTCAAAAAGCCATGGAGTTGGACCTGAATAAAACCAACCTTCTTGCTGTCATCGACCGTATGGAAAAAGGCGGCGCAGAAAAGAGTTGGATGGTAAAGGCATTGCCGCAGCAGGTTGAATCGTTTCTCCATTTTGCCGATTATCTGAAAAAGAAAAACGGGAATTCACATCTTCCACAGGTCTATCAGACCGCACTGAGATTACTGGTAAAACAGAAAGACGGACAACAGGCATGGCACTTCATTGCTTTGAGCAATTATGTAATGGCAAACGGTCAAAACGATGAAGCGCTGCGGATTATGAGTATAGCAAGGGACAGGATGCCTGAAAATCCATGGATCAGAATCAAATCCGGCGATTTGTATCATCAGGTCGGGATATCCTATCGTGCTGTGGAGGAATATCAGAAAGCGTTGAGTATTGATCCGAACCTGGTATCTGCGCGGAAAAAGCTGTCAGCGCTTGAAAGCGGATAACTCGTCTAATCTTTGATATGTCTTGCCACATATCTGGATAACAGCTCATGAATTTTTACAAGCGGGGGTGTTTGAAAGTATTTTTCCATGACGACATGGGCAAATTCATGGGCAACGGTTGTCAATTCCACATTCGTGGAAGAAAAAAAAACCATATTGATATCCGGCGCATAAAATGCCGTGGAGCTGGTCGGATACCCGTATATCCGTTCATGAATCTCACGAATGTCTTCATTGGATGAGCATATGATGATTTTCATCTTATCCTGTTCCGGGAACATATTTAGAATTTCTTTCACCCGATCCAATATCAAGTCTATTTTCAGTCTTACCTCATCCGCCACACCATACATTCCCTCCTGCTGTAAAAGAAAATTGTACTTCCCCAGATAAATTTCCGCATTAAATCTATCCAGATCCCTGTCATCATTATAAATAATTGTCGCATATCGGGTATGCATCTCCAGCGCCAAACCCACATCCCGCCCCATGAGCAGACAAAACAACAGATATAGTATGATTTTTAAATGGTTATGGAGCATAATAAGAATTTTTAACAGATTCTGGACTCCGGTTTTCACCGAAGTAAGGGAGTCAGGGCTTTTTGGCAAACTGGAAAGCAAAGGCCAACCGCCAACCGGCTAACTGGCCAACTGGTCAACCGATTAACCGGCCAACCGAAAAAAAAAGGGTAAAAGAGTAACTGACATATTTAATTTCTTACAAATATGTACACGTCTCCGGATATCTTGACATTCAGACCTTTGATACCAATGGTACCCATACTTTTGTCCCCCATCATTAATTCGGTTGTCATGGAATCGATATTGATTTCAGCGCTATCCAAATGAATATGCATCCCCATAGCCGCATCACCGACAATAAATCTGCTGTCGGCACCGGTGAATCCGGTTGCATTGGCTAAATTGACTTGTGGACGATTGAACAGAGCATTTGTATCGTTTCCATACAGGTTCCCGAAGCCGTCGTGAGTGGGAGAAGCCAGAGGCTTCCCGGCAAGGTTCAGACCGTCAAACTGACCATTCTGAATGGCAATACCTGCCTGGCCGGTCACTTGTCGCAGATCCTGATCGGACATGACCGTCATTTTGGCAATACCTGCCTGTGGAATGATAATAAGTCCGAGTGCCCAGATTGCTGCCGTTAGGAAACTAAGCTTTTTCATAATATTCTCCTTTACTGTATAGAACAGGCATCCCGGCTATCCCGCGAAAGCAGGACCCGTGGCTTTCCGTCCCATGGTTACCCATGGTTTGGCATTTAGGAGGCAACCCGGCTATCCCGCCGAAGCGGGACCCGTGGCTTTCCGTCCCATAGTTGCCCATGGTTTGGCTTGATGATTTTTCTGACAAAAGGCTTTAACGGGCAACCCGGCTATCCCGCCGAAGCAGGACCCGTGGCTTTCCGTCCCATAATTGCTTATGGTTTGGCCGTTAGGTAATATATAACTGTTAAAGTGCTTTGTAGGTAACCCGGCTGTCCACCGCTGCCCGGCGGACCCGTGGCTTTCCGTCCCATAATTGCTTATGGTTTGGCTCGCTCGTTACTCTTTTACCCATGTCCACGCTCTGTGAACAGAGCGCAGGCATGGCATGACAGCATGTCAAAGAACAAATTAACTTGAGATTGTAATCAACAGGAGATTTGTAACCCGATGAGATGTTACGCAGAGGATAATTTTCTAAATAGAGAATAATCAATTGACAATAAAAAGTCAAATTGTTTCAGCTGGATTTTAATATGTAACAGTATTGGATTATTTGAATGGGTTCAGCTTTTTGATTCCATTTTTTACGGAATCTTTCATGTTTTGGATGGAATATTTTAAATTCTCTTTCATTTTTTGTAATTTATCAGTCTTCCTGTTTTCTGTATCTATTTCCGTCGGAATCGGCTGTGTGATGTTAAAGTTTACCTGTTTCAGTGTCCACTTTTCATACACATCAAGACCGGCATAAGGGCTTGTTGATGATTTGGTAAAAGAGAGTGAGTTTAAATTGTTGCTTGTATCGTTGGGAACATAAATATCACCAGTTAGATATCCATAGGCGAGATCTATTTTAACACCTTTTGGCAGTCGTATCTCAAATCCAATTCCATACTTATGGCAATCCGGCATGTTGGTAGCGGAAAACATATCCATCTCAACAGAGGACTTACGATATTCATACCCACATCGAAATGTCAGTTTTTTGGAAATATCATATTCAGCAGCATAACTCCAATGGAAGGTGTCCTTGTATCCGGTTTCATTTTTTATCTTATAGGAGCCATAAACATGACCGGACATTTTAGCAGACTGAAGTGCCTGGATAGGCTGGTCAAATTGAAACTCCAGATAATCCAGAGCTGACCATTCCGCCCAGTGAAGATCGGTCATCAGTCGGAGTTTTTTGATAGGACTTACCATAACGCCAAGCTGAACACGTTGCGGGTAAACATAATCGATCATATGAGCTGTTCCACTTTGGTAGGGGACAGATGCATAAGGAAGATCCAAAATAGCCGCTTGGGTCGTTAAATAAGGAGTGCTGCCGTACCAGTCCACCATACGGCGATAAGCTTCTCCGTAAGTGAATTTATATTTCCCGTATAATTGGTTTTTAAACTCACTCATATATACCCCACCAAATGTGAAATAATGCTTAGGCTGCCATAAAAAACCAAGTTGATAGGCGGGGGAAAAATAATCTTTTAAATCAGTTTCAAAGACAAGTACAGTATCTCTATAAGGGTGTATGCCGCCTCCATAAAAGGGTCCACCGACATTTTCCTGTGACCAGACCGGGATATTAAAGTTTTTGGTGGCTCTTCCCAGAACTTTGGTCAAAGCAGTCATATGGTTTGGGCTTCTAGTCGGTTTTTTCAGTCCAAAAATTGTCATACCGGCTGTCGCTGTCATGCCCACGGAAAATGTATCATTTACCCTGTACCCGAATCCTGGATTAAGATAACGCAGATTTAATTGATATACTTTTTCAATGGCCCAGTATCCAGGCAGGTTTGGATCGCGGTTTAACATGCCACCGCCATAGGGAACAAACATTTTGTTTGCAAAAGCCCATCGGGATTCTGGCTTACGAAATGTTGCCCCGGTTGAAGGCGCTGCAATAAATGGAAGAGCTTTATTGATGACCGGGAGCTGCAATATGCCGTTTTTTGAGTTGGTACCTCCGGCGCCATCTAAAGGGTCCCGGTCCTCCGGATTTTCGGCTTGTGGACCAAAGGTATTCATGAAGCCTTCAAAATTCGGATCAGAATGGGTTTCCATATAAACATTGATATGAACATACCCAAGTGAGGTTTCTTTCATGCTGCCTTCCGGCAGATTGACTAAGGCGGCAGGATTCCAATATAATGAACTCGCTCCTTTGGGGTCCGCTGTCATTGTATTTGCCCTTGCAATGGAAACCGCATCAATATTCATTTGCTCATTAGTAGCGCCGCTGGATATAGAAGGGCTTATGCAAAGAAAAATAAAGACAGCAAAAATATTAATTAACAATACCTTTTGCATGGGGATGGTTTTATTTGAGATCATTGCTAAAAATTAAAGGGAACTCTGAATGAAATGGAAAAATCACCTCCACCAATGGACAATCCCTTAGAAAAGCTGACATTAAGCGAACGCTTTGGCGAAATCCTCCAGCCGGTTCCGAGGCTGAATGAGGCGGAAGCCGAGTCCATGACCGGTGTTGTTCCTGTTGTATAGTGATATTCAGATCCAAAACTATAAGTATAGCTTAGGCTGATGTTTACGGTTAGTTTATAGGAGATTGCATATCCAAGACCCATTCTTGCACCGATGTTTTGGCCAGGATCAACAGAGTCCAATGTTGCGCCATAACGATTATTGTTAAGACTCGTGATTTCAAAACTTTTTCCATAGCTGATTCCACCAAAAGTCATAATCGGATCAAACGATTTGCTGAGAGACAACCCAATATCAAAACCGCTGGTGCCCGAACCTGTTGATAGCTCATTTTCAGGATTGATTTCATAAGGACTCCGACCAGTAGGAAGAGTGTAAGAAAAACTTAATATCGGGGCAGGAAGATTTCCGCCGGCTTTGAGGGGTTGCCATTGCGTGTCGATATTGATATCTCCTAAATCAGTCACATCTTTGGGCTTTGCTGTACCCATATTGTCATATGCATACACGAAGGGGATTCCAACCCCTATTGTCAAGTTATCCCTGACTGCATAGGTTAGTGAGACCGTATTTGTTAGATTATGACTTGCTTGATGTTCAACTTCAAATGCATTGGAGATCGCATCATAAGAATTGTAGGTATAGGAAAAACTATAGTCGGCTCCAATATAGCCTTTTTTTGACATGGTGTAATCCCGTCCTGTTGCGGACAGTATTTCTTCTTCTTCCTGCTGTTTTTCCTCTTCTGTAATTTCAAGAATTTTTCGAACATCAGCTTCCTCTCTGAGTTCATTTACTCTTTCCTCTAACAATTCTATCTGTTCTCTTAGTTGTTTTGCCATTGCGCTATCAATAGCCCCGGAGGCTTCTGATTTTTCATTTAAAAAGGGAGGATCACTGTCTTCAGATTCCTGTGCTGCAAGGAAGAAGGGCTCTGATTCATTCGAGGGAATATCCGTACCGGCAGCCTGTGCGTTAACGCTTGAGAGTTTTTCACCAGGCATCACAGAGGCGGCTTGTGCCGCAACCTCGGATAGATTTTTTTGGGAAATCATTGAGGCGGTCTGAGCGTCGGTTTTGGCCAGATCACCTTGAGACATGGTAGTTGCTGTCTGTCCATCAACCGTTGCCAGATCACCTGGAGACATGGTTGTCGCAGTTTGACCGTCAATCGTTGCCAGATCACCCGGAGACATGGTTGTCGCAGTTTGACCATCAATTGTTGCCAGATCTTGCTGCGATATTATTGTACCAGTTTGTCCATCAATTGTTGATAGTTCTTCTATCGGCATAATTGTACCGGTTTGCGCATCTATTCGAGCCATTTCATCTTCCGGCACGAGCGTACCGGAACGTCCATCTATGATGGCCAACTCATCTGAATCGATTAATGTTCCTGCTCTCCCATCTATCCCGCTGAGCTCTTCAACGTTGATTATATCCATAGGGTAATTATTAGCAGTTTCATTGAGTGCTAAATCTTTATATGGAATTGGGGTGGATGAATTATATCGAGTAACGATGGCGGGAATTTTTTCTAGTTTTTTAAATTGGTTGGCGGCAAATGAGGCCTGTCGTATGTTTTCGTAGTTACCTATTCGAATAAGATAAAAGGGCTGTTTTTTCGATGTTACAGTTTTGAATATGTAAGGTTCATACCCTTTTGTTCTCAGATCAATAAGCATATTTTCAGCATTTTTTTTCTGTAGATATGCTCCAACCTGAATAGAATATGGTGTTTTGAGCTCAGAAGCGTTTTTGTTTATTATAGTTTCTTGCTGCTTCAATAATAAAGATTCTTCACCTTTGAACTCTTCAGAATGACCATCAAACGAGAAGGTTATAAGAAAGAAAAAAATTGGGAAAGTATATTTTAATCGATTTATCAATTGTTTTTGCCTCCCTGATATCCGATGGCATTTAACCATATACTTTAAATAATTTTTGGAATCAGCGATTATAATATTGTATTACCCCTGGCCTGTCATCAATTCTGTGTTGTGGCAAGGCTTTTACGTCATAAATATTTTTATATAATATATCATAAGTTGAATCTTCATCAACAAATCGAAGATCTTCTTCCTTAAGAGCTAATCCCTTATATGTTTTTGCACCTTCCGGATAGACGACAAAAATAACATTCTGGTACCACATGTCTTCAAACTCGGAAAGCGTGTAGCTTGTATGACCCTTAAATGGATCTGCCAGGAAAATGTGGCCTTGATATATCCCTTTAAATACGGTAAAATGTCTATAACCCATTAGTTTGATAGGAAGAATACAAGGTGTTCCGAGTTCTTGGAGGTCTATTAATTCTGCTTTATAGCCAACGCCCTTGTAGCCAAGTACTTTTACGAATTTTTTCATATCTAGGAGTGAAAATGCTCGTCGCTCAGCGATCTGCTCACTATCTCCGTAACGTAATAATCCGTGAATAACCTGCTTTTCAGTGAGTTTCTCACCTAAATAGAAATTTAAAAGAGTGGATAGTGCTGCAGAACCACAGCTATAGTCAAAATTCTGGTGAACAATTCGCTCATCAAGTATATCGGTATGTGGACGAATATCTACTCGGGAAAAAATGTTTTCATCAGGGCCGATTGCCAAGACAGTCTGTCCTTCAGGAATTTCCTTGATTTTATCATCGCCGCCTTTATAACCAATAAAGTTGATGAATACTAAAAAAACGATCAACGGCATATTTTTTCCCGTACCCTTTTTATCGTACGATTAAAAATACAAACTTGATTAACATAACTGAACACTGTTTAATGTTTCATATCAATTGTATAATCAAATGTAAAGAAAAAAAGTGGTTTTAAGACTGCATGTAACAGTTTTTTACTTTATTGAGTTGATATGATACTTGTGGAATACTGAGAGCGGAAGCAAATGCTGTTTACATATGAGATTATACGACATTTTAGATCTTTTTTTAACGATAGCCTGACAGGTCAAGATTGTCGATGCCGGTTGTATAGCTAAAATCAAGAGCGCGTTCATCATATCCGGCTACAATTTCCCATCCAACATGATCGGTTTCTCCATTAGGGCCACTTCCAAAAGTAAGAATCATCCAGAAACCGGTGTCGTTATCTTCCGCATTGAAAATATAATCCTGATAGCTGCTGAGAAATGGATCGCGTTGCAAAAGAATCGGCTTGGAAGTTGTTGGATCTGATGTCCCCATGGCGTGCAATGTGGCATCTGCAGAAATCATTGGATTGATCATGCCTGTAGTTCTTAGCATATCTGCTTTAACGTAGCCCTGCATATCATTTGTTCCAAAAACAATTTTTTTAACCTTTTTATTTGAGCTATTGATGTCATCAAACTCTACTTTAAAGATGACACCATTGATTACTAAGGGATTATCAGGGCTCGCCCCCAACTGAACGTTTTCCCAGTTGATATCATAATCATAGAAATTCTGATTTTGTCCAGTGCCTTGCGGACCTGTCAGCCCGTTATAAGAAGCATAATTATTGTCCGTTACACCAACTCCGCCATTATATTTTGTTGTAGTGAGGGAATCGCCGGTTCCGAATACATAGGAAGTGTCTTTAACCCCGGTGTCTGTTTTAGGATAATATCCAAGCTTGAGAGAGTCAATTTCAGTATAGGTTTCAACATGAATATCAAAAAAAACCCTTACAGTATTTGCATCTATTGTAAACTCAGAGAAACCGGCTTGACCGGTAATGTTATCCAGGTCCGAGTCTTCCAATGATGCGAGTTCGGACAAAGCGTATCGCGGTAAAATCAGAATGGTAACAAACAGTAAAAATGCAATCGTCTTAACAACGCTTAGATAGTTATTTTTGATAATATTATCTTTTATACCAGTTTTATGTATCATAATTTTAAATGCCGGTTTTCGTATTTTATTGATATTTGGATTCATCATAGGGTAGATGCCAATCATTGCCGTATCCATAACCTGGCGCTTCAACTATTGTTAATGACCTTACTCCATCAGCAGCAACAATTCCGATATTGGCATTTCCCCATGTCGAGGTTGTTGTGTCCAGAGGAACGTATCCCTCAAGACCTCGGGCTCGTATGGAGCCTTCGAAAACGATTTTTGCTTCTAAATATGATTTATCCAGACGTGGATTGGTCATGTATGGGTAAGTCGTTGACCCGTCACCAATATAACCGTCAGGATCGATCTCATAGATTGTACTCATATCCGATACATTGCCGGTTCGTATCGTATATTTATGTCTGACATAGGGGCTGGAATCCCCACGAATCTGAATACTACTGTAGGTATTTGGATTAATGGATGCTGTTGGTGCTCCCTGGATTAATGTATTATCATCCTGAAAGGAAAGCACGGGTGTTTTATCACCTGTTCCAAGTTTCATGGTACCGGTGGCGGTCCATAATGATGAATTGATTTCATTTCCAGGTGAAACCGTTGCTAAATAGCTTGGCAGAATGTCATCTGACCCGCTGACTTGAAATTTTTGAGCAGCCATTAGTCCATTAATTGTGATACTGTTTACAGGATCAATGGTAGATTCCGTGTCATGTGTGTATTTTATTTTATCAATATTAACAGATGCATTCATGGCTAAGTTCAAGGCGCCATCGACAGCAAGGACTTCCGTCTGAATTTTAGAAACCTGCAGATCATTTATTTCAAAAGAACCTATGTTTTGACCATTAAGAATAACACTACTCATATCTGTATCAACAGTGATAATAGCACCAGAGGCATCCATCCTTGAATAGTTATATCCGTTTAGAGGATTTGATATGTAATAATCCTGAGAACTTGAACCACCATCCCAATAGTCTGTAAACAATACATCCGGCTCATTGATGCGAATAGTATCGAATTTAATAGGTGCGTTGTAACCAAAATTCCAAGTGGAGTTAATCTCAATACTCGTATTGATATTGTTAAATTGCAAATAACCCGTTTCAGGTGTGAATCTGATGGAGTTTACATGGTTTCTTACTAGAATCGGAGATGTAACTATTGTAATCCCACCCAATCTTGAAGAGTTTTCTATGAGATTTTCTGGGCTTAAAAAATTTTCAGGTTCAACCATCCCCGGGAAGACCGAACCCAGTTGGCCGGAAACAGAGTCCATCTCAGTTTCCGATAACTGTTCTAAGCATATCGCTGGAGTGCTTATCCATATACTAATGGTGAGTAAGGTACATGCGGTTATATAATATTTTAATCTATTTTTAGCCATTTATGTAACAATTAAGATAGAGAAAGAAGTTTAGTACTTAGAACCATTGTGTCATATGTGAACAATGTTTTTTAAAAAATACATTATTCCTTATAGCGAATTATATGGTTACTCTCAGGTAAAGTCAAGCAAAATAAAGGTGAAGAGTCACTTATTGGGCCAAATATAAACATAGCCTGATTCGACACGCATTTTAAAGGTCTGTGTTATAGAGAGCATCTGGTTTCTATCTTCACTTGCGGCATCCCAATCCGGCTCGCCGTTTTTGCCTTCTTTTGCAAATACAATGTCTCTTCTATTGTTTGTCGTAGAAATAGTAACAGGTGCACTTTTGGTACGAACATATGGAGTGTTGGGAGTGATGGATGGCGGCGGATTCGGATCAAATTCTCTAAATTCGGGCAGGGGTCTTCCATCGGAACCGGTAAAAAAGAGATCTATTACTGTAATCCCCAATCCATTTGGAAAAAAGGGATGTTTGTCAAATTCAATTATATATTTTACAGGTTCAGGTGAAATCAAGGCGATGTAGTTACCATCGTCTCCATAGTAAGCCGCTTTAAAGGAAATCGATATTTCTCCAGCGGGTTCAAGAACAATTACATGCTGATTGAAATAGTGGACTGTATGGTTTTCATCAAATTGAATGGATACTGTCGGGGATGCTTGTGCTGAAGTATCATATAGCTCTTCTTCGTGTAGCGCCTTGAGGCCGAATGCTAAATTTGGAAAGATAATGAGGATGCAAAATACATGTATATAATATTTGTATTGTTTCATATGTGATCAATCCAAATTTGTCAGTTAATCTTGTATCTCTATATATATTAAAAGTCGAAAGGGGAGTGATCATTTTTTTGATCACTCCCCTTTCTGTTTTTACTGGTGAACTTTCATGCTGTTAAGCTGATCGTTCTTTTACACATTTCGCTCTTACAGATCTTCATGAGCGGTAATGAGGATAGCAATCTGGTCTTTATGATCGCCCTGTACTTTGTCAGAGTTTGCCCATACGCTATCCTGTACGTATGTTCCGGGTGCATTTCCCCAATTCTGGTCAGCATGAGAAATCACGGTTGATCCACCGGTTGTTGTTACGGTGATCATCTCATTTCTGGAGTGTACATCACCTGAGTAATAGGTTTTTACAGAGCCAACATTCTGGATCTCAATTGCGTTCGGCAGAACGATCATTACAGCGGTATCACCGAAATCTTCATCTGCTGCCATAAGGCCAACGTTTGCCAGGTAGTCATCAAGGGTTTCCATATCAATGATGTCGATCATCAATGGGTCAACGCCTTTGAAGAAGATTCTTGTGGTGGTGCCTTCTGATACGATGTTGAAATCATTGTCCAGACCAAATTCATCGTCTGTATCAGTGTAGGTGGTTGTTACGCCGGTTTTTACGATCTGAATTGAGTTGGTGTAGATGCTGACGCCTGCCTGACCGGTAACTTCGTTAAGGTCGTTGTC
>QZKS01000011.1 GCA_003599865.1 Desulfobacteraceae bacterium | reverse complement strand
GATGGATTCGATCAGCCTTACCATAAAAAACACGGTAACCGGATCAATCTCCAGGGCCAAGGTTTTACGAATCAGAGAAATTTCGACCTGACCGGCCTCCTGCTTTTTCTCACGAAGCGTATTGGCACATTTTTTAACGCCGGACCGCTGCTTTTCAGAGTAAGATCGCAGATACTTTCCGGCTTCGGTTACCATGTTGCTGAGCTCCTCAACCGGTTCAATCGTCGTATCCACCAGCAAATAGAGGTCTTTCATCAGAAGCTGCGGTATCCGTGTCACCGCATTTCCGGCCAGAAGGCCGATAACCCGCTCAATTGCATCCAGTATTTTATCCTCTTCTTTCAGATACATCAAAAGCTGATATTTGTTCATGGATAAAAATCCGAGACCGGGCAAATGACCTCTGACCCTGCGTTTGATGGCATCGGACTCACTCTTGATTTTAATAATTTCCTGTTTGTGGCTTTCAAAGGATGAATCCTTGCCGGAAATCAGGCTTTCCATCGCTTGCTGAAAAGACCAGGCACAAGCCTTGACCTTATCCGTATGTTCCTGCAACCCCTCATCAAAAGGAGATTTAAAAATTCGATAGAAAAAAGGAATATGCATGGTTTGCTCCCTGGTTGTCGATGGTTCTCGGTTTTTTGTTCCCGTCCGCACTGTTTTTGACGGGATGCATCTTAACAGTTGAACCCTGAACTGTCAAAACCCGTTTCCATGTCTGAGTGTTTTTTTCTGCTGTTTTCCAGAATCCGGACGACACAGGATCTTTCTGTTGATAGCATGATGAATTGATGGTAATACAATGCATACTGATTACAGAATTTTATCATCATCAAATGGCGATGCACTCGTAAAAAGTCGAAAATTTCATTCGTTGTCATTCTGACGAAAGTCAGAATCCAGTATTTTGAATAGGTTCTGGACTCCGGTTTTCACCGGAGTGACGGAATTGGAACTTTTTACGGTTTCATCAATGATTTAGGAGCGTATTATGATCCGAAAAACCAGCCTGCTTTGTATTCTGGGGTTCCTGATCCTTGTTTCCCCCTTTGGCTGGGTGGAATATATTGTTCAGCCCTATCCGTTTTTACAGCTTACCATCGCCCATTCGCAAACCGCTGAACCGAACTCCTTTTCCGTCTGGCCTCATGAAAAGAGCGATCTTGATCCGGACCCGGCAATACGATACGGACGCCTGCCGAATGGAATGCGATATGTGCTCATGCCCAATCAGGAACCCCGCGACAGGGTCAGCATGCACCTGAATGTTCAGGCCGGTTCCGCACATGAAGAAGAAAGTGAACAGGGCACGGCCCATTTTCTGGAACATATGCTTTTCAACGGCAGCACGCACTTTCCACCCGGAGACCTGGTAAAATTTTTTCAGGGCATCGGCATGCAGTTCGGCAATGATGCCAACGCCCATACCGGATTTTACGAAACCGTCTACGATGTTCTCCTGCCGGACAGCAAAAAAGAGAGCCTGGAAAAAGGATTGCTGGTTTTTCAGGATTATGCCGAAGGGGCGCTCCTGCTTGAAGAAGAAGTAGAAAAAGAACGAAAAGTCATCCTGGCGGAAAAACGGACAAGAGATTCAGCCGCCTATCGAACCTACAAAGCCTCCCTGGAATTTGAATTCCCGGATGCCATCATCTCCAAACGATTGCCCATTGGAACGGAAGAAACCATCCGCAGCGCCACCCGGGAAAGCCTGAAACATTTTTACGATGCCTGGTACCGTCCTGACAATCTGACGCTTGTCATGGTCGGCGATTTTAAAACCGAAATGGCGGAAGCCTTGCTGCATGAAAAATTTTCAACGCTCAAACCCAGAACAGCACCGCGCCTCCCGCCCCCATTCGGTGCCATAAACCATATCGGGATCAAACCGTTCCATCATTATGAAAAGGAAACCGGAAATACGACCGTGAGCATCGGATTGGTTCAACAAATCCTGGCGGAACCGGACTCCTTTGAACTCCAGAAAAGGCTGCTCATCGACTATCTCGGATTTCAGATCGTACAGAACCGCCTGGAAACCATGGTCCGAAAACCCGATAGCCCCTTTACGGAAGCCTCCGCAAGTTCGGGAATCGCCTTTCGCCGGATTCAATATGCCGATATTTCGGCCTACTGCAGTCCGGAAAACTGGGAACAATCCTTGCTCCTGCTGGAAAAGACACTCCGAACCGCCATTCAGTTCCCGTTTACGGAAGCCGAGCTGACACGGGTGAAGGAGGAATATTTGTCCGATCTGGACAAGGCGGTTAAGGGTGCAAAAACAAGAGACAGCCAGAGGCTGTCCGGTTTGATCGTGTATCATGTGAACAATGACCGTGTCTTTCAGTCGCCGGAGCAGGAAAAAAAGCTTTTTTTACCGGTCATCCAATCCTTTACGACCCGTCAGATCCATGATGCATTTCAAAAAATGTGGAAACCGGATACCCGGCTCATCAGTGTCACCGGCAACGCGGAGATTGCCGGCAATGCGGAAAGTCAGATATCACAAGCCTACGAAAAGAGCCGCCTGACGGAAGTATCCAGGCCTGCGGAAGAAAAAAAAATGATCTTTCCCTATCTGCCTGACCCTGAGGAAAAAGGTCATATCATCAGCCGGAAAGATTTTCATGATCTGGGAGTCACCTGCATCGATTTCCAGAACAACCTCCGGCTCAACCTGAAAAAAACCGATTTCAAGGACAATGAGATTTTGCTGGCCGTATCGTTTGGAAAAGGAAGATACGGCGAACCGGCGCAGAAACCGGGACTGGCCGTTCTGGGGGAAGCGGTCATGAATGCCGGCGGATTGGGCCAACTCAAAAAGGATGATCTGGAGAAAGCCTTGGCCGGAAAAAATACCCGGGTCAGGCTGACGATCGAAGAAAACCGATTTGTATTCATGGGGAACAGTGTTTCCGATGAAACCCGGCTGCTGTTTCAATTGCTGTATGCCTATCTGAAAGATCCGGGATTTGATGAAGATGCCTACCGGTTGTCTATGGAGCGTTTTATACAGACCTATAAGACACTGGAGCATACGGCGGAAGGCCGCATGGAATTATCCGGGAAGCGATTTCTTGCCGGTGGAGATCACCGGTTCGGACTGCCTGAACTGGCGGATCTGAAAAAAATCACCCTCTCCGATATCCGATCCTGGATTCTGGATGCCATGCAGAACAATCCCCTTGAAATTTCGGTTGTCGGTGATTTTGACCCGGATGAGGTGATCAAACTTACCGCGCAATACTTCGGCAGCCTGCCATCCGGAAATGCACCGCCCGAGCTTGAAGCGCCTTCATCCCTGCCGGTCTTTCCAATCGCCAAAACCCATGAGATCCGGGTCCCGACAAAAATAAAAAAGGCCATTATTACGGTTGCCTATCCGACAAACGATTTCTGGGATATTGCCCGCACAAGGCGGTTGTCCGTATTGGGAGAAATTTTTTCAGAGAGAATGCGAATCAGCATCCGGGAACAGCTTGGCGCTTCTTATTCGACTTATGCGTACAATCTTTCCAGCCGCGCTTACAAAGGATATGGTGTATTTCAGGCGGTCGCCCAGATCAATCCGGATGAAAGGATGCCGGTTGAATCGGAAATCAAAAAAATTGCCGCAGATATTGCCGCAACCGGAATCACGGATGACGAACTGCAGCGTGCCCTGGACCCGATCATCACCAGCATCAAAGATTTTCAAAGAACCAACCAGTACTGGTTAAACAGCGTGCTGATGGACCTGAAAAAGCATCCGCAGCAACTGGACTGGAGCCGGACCATGCTTTCAGACTACCAGGCCATCACCCGAGAAGATGCCGGAAGCCTCGGAAAACAGTATTTGCAAAATCAGAAGGCCGCCGTTATTGTGATCCAGCCGAAACCGGCACCGGAAGAGCAGACGGAATAATGAATTTCTCATGATCGACAGCCGACGCCAAACAAGAGCATCCGATCCGGTTTTATGGATCATCTTTCTGATCATCCTGACAACGGGCGCAAAATCCTTACAGGCAGAGACATTGCCGCAACAGTTAACAAACCGTTATGGAATGACTTTTGTCCTGATTCCTCCGGGATCATTTATGATGGGCAGCCCGGCAGAAGAATACCAGAGAGCGGAGAACGAAAAACAACACAAGGTAACCCTCACCAAAGGGTTTTATCTTCAAACAACGGAAGTAACGCAGGAACAGTGGAAAAAAATCATGGGCTATGACCCTTCCAAATTCAACGGATGTCCGAATTGCCCGGTGGAATCCATATCGTGGAATGAGTCCCGGGCGTTTATCCAAAAGCTCAACAAAATGGAACGGGCAAATCCATACAGACTGCCCACCGAGGCGGAATGGGAATACGCCTGCCGGGCGGATACGACATCTCCCTTTTATGTTGGAAAATACCTGTCCACCGATCAGGCCAACTATAACGGAAATCATCCCATTCCGGGATCTCCCAGGGGTATCAACCGGAACCGCACCATTCCGGTGGGAAGTTTCCCGGCCAATCCTTTTGGACTGTACGATATGCACGGAAATGTATATGAGTGGTGTCAGGACTGGTATGGAGAATATCCGGCAGGCCCGGTTATCGACCCGATCGGACCGCCATCCGGTTATTCCAGAATCTCCCGGGGAGGCGGGATGAGCAGCTATGCCAGGAGATGCCGGAGTGCCAACCGGACCAAACATCTGCCGGATTACGTGAACTTTTACATTGGCCTTCGATTGGCAAGAAGCCTGTAACCGTTAAGGGCATCAAAAAAAATGACCCCTGTACCCGGGAAAAAAAAATATTTACCGAACTGTCTGACCGGCTGGTTTTTTCTGATATTCCTGTCCGGGATCATTCCGGTATCATCCTTACCGGCAAAAGACAGCAATACCATCGACAGCCAAACGGAAGCGGCCGATCCAGGCCTCAGCCGGGACGAAGAAAGCAGATACCGGACTCTTTTCCGGAAACTGTTTTACAGCGTGACATATAACAGCCTGAAATGCCATGAGAATATTTATTCTCTGCTGGAAAAAGCCGGGAAAGAAGGCCTGGATTTAACCGGCGTAAGGGTGGTCTTTATTTTTGATAAGGACCATGACAAGCTATTGTCCGGCAAATCATCGAATTCATTTTCCCCCGGGATTCAGCGGCCGACCATTACCATGTATAAAACCCGAATCGTATACAACCGAAATGACCCCCCGGGAGAATTTCGATTTCATGCCTTTGCGATTTTCCAGGACAAAATTATGGACTTTGATTATACCAACAGTCCCAGACTCGTACCGGCAATGGAATATTTCAGTCATATGTTTTCCCCTGAGAAAATGAATCAAAAAGAACGGGAAGCCCTCTTCAATAGGCTGACCATCCGGGCGATTCCCGCCAAGGACTATCTTCATTATAATATTCAGCACACAAGCTGGTACCTCTTTGACCTGGAAACCAAATTTCCGTCCCAGTCCTTGCACCATTTTCTGCTGGACCTGTCTGATCGGAACAATATCCGGACTCCCGGGGAAAAGAAATCCTGATCCGGAACCATTATCAAGCGTTATCCATCATCCATCCGGTTTCGGGTCCCTTGTATTTCAAGCAGGAACAAATGAGCGGATATCGCTGTTGATTGACTTATCCCAACTTCTGGCTTATATCTATCAACGATGATTTTCAAGAGCGATGCCGCTCCATTTATATTATTGTTATTATTAAATATATTAAAACACTGTCCGATCATGTCCTGTTCATCATGGGGCGGCAGCAAACCAGAGGATTTTGAATGAAGAGAACGCAACATCAAAACGGTTCCGGCAATCTGATCTGGAACTTTTTCGCATCCGTTAACCTGACCATTGTCATTCTGATTTCACTTGCAGCCTCTTCCATTATCGGCACCATTGTACCGCAAAATGGAAAACCCGACTTCTATTTTCATAAATACGGAGAGGTGTTATACAGGGTTTTTTCCACACTCGACATTTTCGACATGTACCGCTCCTGGTGGTTTCGATTTCTGATCATCCTGCTGGTCATCAATATTATCATCTGCTCCATCAATAAACTCTCCACCACCTGGAAAATCATTTTCCCGGGCAAACCTCTGTTTCGAAAAAATAAATTTAAAAACAGTTCCCCGCGTAACGAATTTATCACCACCACTTCGCCGGAAAAGCTGAAAGCCCTATTTCAAAAGGTCATCGGCAAGCGTTACCGGCATGTGGAATGGGAAACCCTGGAGACCGGCTTCCTTCTGTTTGCAGAAAAAGGCCGGTGGACACGGCTCGGTGTGTATGCCGTCCATTTCAGTGTTGTTCTTCTTCTCACCGGAAGCCTTCTCGGGTCTTTGTTCGGGTTTGACGGCTCCGTCACCATTGCAGAAGGGGAGCAGACAGGTCAAATTCTGCTGCGGGATTCCGATCTTGTCCTGAATCTGGATTTTCAGATCCGGTGTGATGATTTTTCCGTCAGTTTTTATGACTCCGGTGCGCCCAAAGAATTCCGCTCTGCCCTGACGCTTTTGAAGGATGGCAAACCCGTTATCACCAAAGACATTATTGTCAATGATCCGCTGCGCTATGAAGGCATCAATCTGTTTCAGTCCAGCTACGGGAAACTCCCTCCCAGAAATATCACCCTGGTTTTGCGGGCCGGAAAAACCGGAGACGAGATCGTACGGAAAACAGTTCAGCTTGGCGAGAAGATACCGCTTCCGGATCATCAGGGGGAGTTTGTCCTGAACGACTTTTCCCATCAATTTCATTTTAAAGGAAAGAACCTCGGGGATGCATTCACCGGCTCGCTGTTCCTGAAGGATAAAGGCGCCATTGATGTGGTCATTCCCTACCCGTTCCCCAGGATTGATATCCATTCACCGGCGGAAATCGAAAAAATCAACGCCTTCCAGATCCAATCCATGGGAACGCTTCCGGACCGGATTTCACTCTCGGTTACCAGCAGGAATTCCGGAATAGTCTATACCATCAACACCGCTATCGGGGAAACCCACGACATCCCGGAAGGCCTCGGCCGTTTTACCCTGGAAAAATTTGAACGGTCTTATGATTTCAAAGGTCATAATATCGGGGAGACATTGATCGGCAAACTTCAGGAAGCGGATGGGAAAAAACAGGAGATTATTCTGCCGCTGCGGTTTTCACAATTTGACAGAATGCGCAAGGGCAATACCGCAATTGCGGTAGCGGACCTTCAGCAGCAACCGGTCCAATCCGATATCATTGTCTCGGTAGCGGATTTCCAGGAACATTACTATACCGGACTTCAGGTTACCAAAGATCCCGGTGTGTGGGTCGTTTATTCGGGTTTTCTCCTGATGATACTGGGCTGCTATATCACTTTTTTTCCGGCTCATCAGCAGATCTGCATAGAGGCTGTCCGGAAAGGAGATCAGACCGTCATCAATATTATGGGAACGGCCAACAAAAATGCCATGAGTCTTCAACGAAAGCTGGAAACTCTATCGGCTCAGTTAAACCGTTTATCCGTATAGCGCATGTTATGGAAGCTGTTTTGTCTACCATATTTTTCATACGTTTCAACATAGGGGAAATCGTTTCATGAACAGTTCAATCATCCTGTCGTCAGTCACTTTTGTTTACGGCCTTGCAGGCGTCTTGTATATGGTTGCCTTACTCTTTAAACAAGGCCTTGCCGGAAAACTGGCAACGTTTGTAACGGCCGTCGGCATCACAGGCAATATCACCGGTATTGTTCTTCGCTGGATCGAATCCTACAAACTGGGTTTCGGACATGCCCCCCTGTCAAATCTCTATGAATCTCTCATCTTTTTTGCACTGACCATTGCCTGTCTGTATATCTTCATTGAAATAAAATACGGCAATCGAACCATCAGTACGTTTTCCAGCATTATTGTTTTTCTGACCATGGCATATGCCTCTTTGTCTCCTAATATCAGTGATCGCATTCAGCCTCTGATTCCGGCACTGAAAAGCAACTGGCTGATTGCCCATGTATTGACCTGCTTTCTGGGATATGCCGGTTTTGCCGTGGCATTTACCATCAGCCTCCTGTTCCTGATCAAAAAATCAGGGACCAATTCAAGGGAGGGAATCTTCTCCCGTGTTCCCGGCCTGGATACGCTGGATGAGCTTACGCATCAGATGGTTATCTTTGGATTTTTCTTTTTGTCCATCGGGATCATCACCGGCGCCGTATGGGCCAACTCGGCATGGGGGCGTTACTGGGGATGGGATCCAAAGGAAACCTGGTCGCTGATCACATGGTTTATTTATGCAACCCTGCTGCACGCACGTCTGATGAGAGGATGGCGCGGCAACCGGATTGCGGTCATTTCCCTGATCGGATTTATGGCCGTGATCTTCACCTATTTCGGTGTGAATTATCTGCCGGGACTCCATAGTTATGGTGCAATCAAGTAGGCTCCGTCTCCAGGGAAATTCCGCGTTATTTTTCTTGACAATTCACAGTGACAAATATAAACATTTTTAGTTTGTGAGACGCAAAACTATTTTAAATACTGAATACAATTGGTTAAGCAAAACATGCGGTGTGGGGAACCCCCTCCGCGACAGATCATAATCAACCAGACGACAAACAACGGAGCATTCATGAGTATTGTAGATGAAAAGGCAAAAGAGGTTGATGCCGCTGATAGCCCGGCAGAATCTCACTGTGCAACATCCGTAGACGATGGAAACGGAATTGCCGGATTGACGATTCTGTTTTTTATTGTCGGTTTTACCGCCAGTCTTTTTGTAGGATGGATCGTATTCCCCAAGCTGCTCTATTCTGAAAAACAGCAACCCATTGACTTCAACCATGCCATGCATATGGAACTGGTCGATAACGGATGTGAAAGCTGTCATTTTTTTCGGACAGACGGAACTTACTCCGGCGTACCCAAACTCGCCCAATGCATTGACTGCCATCAGGAAGTTCAGGGCGACAGCGAACATGAGGCCGTATTTGTAGAAGAATATGTTTCCAAAGGCAGGGAGGTACCATGGCTGATCTACTCCAGGCAGCCGGATTGTGTTTTCTTCTCCCATGCCGCCCATGTCCAGCTCGCAAAAATGGATTGCGTAACCTGCCACGGCCATATCGGGGAATCCACCAGCCTGAAACCCTATGAATACAACCGCATCACCGGGTACAGCCGGGACATCTGGGGAAAAGAACTGAAAAACTATCTTGGGTTGAAAACCAATACCTATGACCGAATGAAAATGAATGATTGCGCCTATTGCCACCTGGAAGAAACCGGTAGAAAATCAAGTGTTTCAACTGAAAAAGACGGGTGCTTTGTCTGCCATAAATAATGACCGTTCCGTTTTACTGTTAATGGGGAAAAATCTATGAAAATAGACAGAAGATGTTTTTTGTCACTCGGTATCGGGGTCGCAGCCGGTACGGCTCTCTCACCATTGCCATGGAAAGCAATGGATGACTCTTCCATATGGTCTCAGAACTGGCCATGGACACCGGTCCCGCCGGACGGAGAGATCACATATACGGATTCCACATGCACATTATGTCCGGGAGGATGCGGGATTACCATCCGTAAAATTGATCATCGCGTAGTGAAGATCGAAGGCCGGAAAGACCATCCTGTCAATCATGGAGGAATTTGCGTCCTCGGGCTGTCCGGACCCCAGCTTCTCTATGGTCCGACCCGTGTCCAGAGCCCCATGAAAAAAATCAACGGCACGTTCCGGAAGATTTCCTGGAACCAGGCCCTTGCGGAAATCACCGAAAAATTAACAACCCTTCGGGCAGAGGGAAGATCCCACACGGTTGCCGGTATTGCCGGATCTTCCCGGGGAACCGTATCCGGACTGCTTCAACGCTTTCTGACCGCATTCGGTTCTTCCCATTTCTACAGCCCTTCATCCATGGAAGATTCTTTCTCACAAACCCATATACAGCATCAGGATAAAAAAACGATCCCCGGTTATGACCTTGAAAATTCGAATTATATCCTCAGCTTCGGGGCAGGCATTATTGACGGGTGGGGTTCACCGGTCAGGATGATTCAAGCCAACAGCGCATGGAAAACCAAAAAGATCAAGCTGGTGCAGGTGGAACCGATGCTGTCCAGTACGGCGGCAAAATCAGATCAGTGGCTGCCGTCCAACCCCGGTACCGAGGCTGTTCTGGCCCTTGGGTTTGCCTATGTCATCCTGCGGGAATCACTGTATGACCCGAAGGCCATCGACGATCATTCGGATGGCTTTAAAGCCTGGGGAGCCCATATCCTGAACAACTACCATCCTGACAAGGTAGCAGAGGTTACCGGAATCGACTCTCAAACCATCATCACCATCGGGCGTGAATTTGGGAGGGCCGGCAAACCTGTTGCAATCTGCGGACGCGGTCAGGGCAGAACTCCGGTAAGCGTGGCGGAAATGAACGCAGTGCATGCCCTGAATGTGCTTGTCGGCAATATCAATAAAACCGGTGGTGTATTTACACTGCCCGAACCGGATTATATCTCCTGGCCGGAAATCGTCCTGGATGCAACAGCCGACAGCGGACTTCGGGCAAGACCGATCTCCATGGGAGGAGAATGGCTGCATCGCTTTCCCAATGCCGTAACCGGCAATGAGGATGGCATCAACTTTCTCTTTGTCGCCAACGCGAACCCCTGCTATACGCTTACAGATACAAAAGAGGCGATCAAGGCATTCCAAAAGATCCCGTTCAAGGTAAGCTTTTCCTCTTACATGGATGAAACGGCAAAACTGTCGGACCTGATTCTGCCGAACCATACCTACCTGGAACGTTACGAGGATATCCCGGTTGCATCCGGGTTGCGCAACCATTTGGTTGGTCTGATCAAACCGGTTGTGGATCCGCTGTTTCAAACCAGACATACAGGCGATGTGATCATTACCATGGCCAAGTCCCTGAAGGGAAGTATTGAAGCATCCTTTCCCTGGAAAGACTATTCCGAGTGCCTGAAAACCGGTCTGGGCCGGAACTGGAATGCATTCACCGATAAAGGGTACCTTGAATTGAATTATATTCCGGAGTTTGAAGAAGTTCCCCGCTTTGCCTTTCAGGTTCCCAGTGAAATACCCCAGATCCCGCTGGAAGGAGATGAAAGCAAGATGGGTCTGATTCTGATCCCCGGTGATTCCCTGCGGCTGTCCTCCGGGGATATCGGGTCCCCTCCTTTTGTAATGAAAACCGTACCGGACACGGTTTTAAAAAATAACGACTCGCTTGTCCAGATTAACCCGAAAACAGCAGAAAAGCTGGGCCTGAAAAAAAACGGCTATGCTGTATTAAAAACGCCCAGGGGTGAAAAAAAGGTCAAAATATCCCTGAGCCAGGGAATCGGTGAAAACGTCATTTCCTTCCCAAGGGGCCTTGGGCATACGGCATATGACGATTATCTTTCCGGCAAGGGGGTCAATTTTAACGAACTGATCGGTCCTGTGGAAGATCCTGTTTCCGGCTTGGATGTGGCATGGGGAATACGGGCAAGCCTGACCAAAGCGTAAAACACTGTAAGAGGTTCTGATGACACAAGAGCACAGAAAAGAAAAAAAATACGGCATGGTGATCGATCTGGACAAATGCACAGGTTGCGGCGCCTGTATGGTAGCATGCATGGCGGAAAACAATGTGCCGTTCAAGAAAGATGAAACCGACAAGCTGAAAAGCATTACATGGATCAGGGTCTATAAGCTGACAAACGGAAAACCCTATCCGAATGAGGAAATCTGCTATCTGCCCAGACCTTGTATGCATTGCGAAGGACACAATGGCCATTCACCATGCGTGACGGTCTGCCCGGCGATTGCCACCGACTATGACAGGGAAACCGGAATCGTCAGCCAGATTCCGACCCGCTGTTTCGGCTGCCGGTACTGCATGGGAGCCTGCCCATATCATGCCCGATATTTCAACTGGTGGGACCCGGTCTGGCCGGAGGGCATGGAAAAAAGCCTCAGCCCCAATGTATCGGTCCGGATGAGGGGTGTTGTTGAAAAATGCACCTTCTGCTTTCATCGCTATCAACTGGCATCTGAAAAAGCAGCATTGGACGGCAGACGGGAACTGAAGGAGGAGGAATACCAGACTTCCTGTACACAGGCATGCCCCGCCGGTGCCATCACGTTCGGAGATCTGCTCAATAAGGAACATGCGGTGTATCATCTGAAGAAAGACCACCGTGCCTTCCGGCTGCTGGAAAGACTCGGGACAAACCCGAAAGTCTATTACCTTTCCAGCCGGGAATGGGTAAGGCGTTCCGGAGATAATTATCATCCGGACGAAAAAACCGGAGAAATAATAAGCCATCATTAAGATTGATCCAAAAATGGTGGTATTCATTTGAATAGTTGCATTACGTAAGGAGCAAACAATTTATGGATTCTGCATTAATACCCGAAGGTGTCAAACGATGTCCGTTTCCGCAGTTTCTCACAGGGCTTGCCGTTGTGGGTGCGGTCTTGGCGTGGGGTGTTTTTGCCATGCTGCTTTGCTGGCTCAAAGGCCTTAATCAAACCAACATGAACGACTCATACGGTTTCGCGCTCTGGATATGGGCGGACCTTGCCGTTATAGCCCTGGGCGGCGGCGCATTTTTCAGTGGTTTTCTGAAGTATATTGTGGGAAAGGATGAACTGAAAAACATCATCAATTTTGCGGTCCTGATCGGGTTTATCTGCTACAGCTCCGCCCTGCTGATCCTGGCGATCGATATCGGACAGCCTCTCCGGGGCTGGCATATATTCTGGCATGCCAATGTCCATTCCATGCTGACCGAAGTAGCCTTCTGCCTGTCATGCTATTTCGGTGTTCTGACGATTGAATACATCCCGTTGATTCTGGAAAACCGACAGATCGACAAAATTCCTTTTTTCCACAATCTAAGCCATAACATGCACGAAGTCATGGCCGTATTTGCCGCCACCGGCGCTTTTCTTTCCTGCTTCCATCAGGGTTCACTCGGCGGTGTAGCCGGCGTTCTCTTTGGCCGGCCTTTTGCGTATCGGGAAGGACTGCTCGTATGGCCGTGGACGTTTTTCCTGTTTACCTGGTCTGCAGCAGCATATGGTCCCTGCTTTACGATCTTTCTGACCAAACTGCTGGAAAAAATCACCGGTAAAAAACTTGTCAAGGATAATGTGATCGACCTGCTGGCCAAAATCTCCGGCTGGATGATCTGTACCTATATCATAGCAAAGATTATCGACACCTGGTACTGGGCTTCGGTTACCGTTCATACCAGAGGCCAGACACTGATGGATTTTTACGATGACAACCTGTTGTACGGACTCTGGATACTGGTGGCCGAGATTGTCGTGGGCGGGATATTTCCGGCGTTGATCCTGCTGACCAAAAAAGGACGCAGCAGCGAATCCTTATTATGGACAGCCGTCATCCTTGCCTGTCTGGGCGTCTGCATCAACCGATGGGTGATGGTGCTTCAGGTCATGGCCGTGCCGGTTCTGCCTTTTGAAGATTGGGCTCTGTATTATCCAAGCTGGCAGGAAGTGGCCACCACCATATTGCCGGTTGCCTATGGTGTGATTCTGGTAATGATATCCTACCGGTATCTGCCGATATTCCCTCAGGAAAGGGAGCTCAATCCGGTTGAGTCTTAATCTTATACAATATGCGGCAGCCCCTTGTTGCCGCATCATGATATTTTCAGGAGGAAAACATGTTTCCCTTTATTAGTTTTGAATGGATGTGGGATATGGGCCATATCGTGTTCATGGGTGGTCTCTGGTATGCGGTTTCCATTCTCGGTATCGGCATGACCTATTGTATTATCAAGGCGGCCCTTGACACCCAAAAGGGAGATGACGGCGGGCATCACCATTAAAACATACATCTTCCGGATCAATATTTTCTGAAACACTGCCTACCTGTAGCACTCCTACAGGTAGGCTTTTTTGTAAGGAATGAAATGGATAAAATCGTTGTTCACGGGGGTCGAAAATTAACCGGCAGTGTCCGGATCGGAGGCGCCAAGAATGCCGCCCTTCCCATTCTCGTCTCATCACTGCTCACAGACGGCTGGTGCACATATCATAATGTTCCGAATCTTCGGGATATTGAAAGCATCAAGCAACTGCTGATCCATCTGGGTGCGGAGGTGGAAACCCACGATCATACCATTCGGATCAATGCCGCAGGGCTGGCCAATCATGAAGCACCATATGATCTGGTGCGAAAAATGCGGGCCTCCATACTGGTTCTCTGCCCCCTGGTTGCCCGGTTGAAAAAAGCGCGGGTTTCCCTGCCGGGCGGTTGCGCCATTGGTGCAAGGCCCATCAATTTCCACCTCAAAGGCCTGACCCTGCTGGGTGCGGAAATTGATCTGGAGCATGGTTATGTCAACGCATCGGCTGAGAAACTGTTGGGAAATGAAATCTATTTTGACATTCCATCGGTTACGGGAACGGAAAACCTGCTGATGGCGGCGGTTCTTGCAGAAGGTATCACCATTTTACGAAATGCGGCCCGGGAACCCGAAGTTGTCGCGTTGATTGATGTACTCAATCAAATGGGAGCCAAAATTGAAGGCGCCGGCACTTCCATCCTGACCGTTCAGGGAGTCAAGACACTGCAACCGGTCAGCGTTTCCATTATTCCGGACCGCATCGAAACCGGAACATTCATGGTAGCTGCCGCGTTAACAAACGGTAATATTCAAATCCAGGGTGGTGAGCCGGAGCATGTCACCGGCATTATCCACAAGCTTCGTCAAACCGGAGCCGACGTATCGATTGAAGGAAAAACGATTTATGTAAAAGGATCGGAAACCATCCAGTCCATTGATATTAAAACCCTGCCCTATCCCGGATTCCCCACGGACATGCAGGCGCAATTTATGGTTCTGATGTCCGTCGCCGGTGGGCTCAGCATCATATCGGAAACCATATTTGAGAACCGGTTCATCCATGTGAGTGAACTGAAACGGCTGGGCGCCGATATCACCATTTCCGGCAACACCGCCATGATCAAAGGCGTGCCCTCCCTTTCCGGAGCGCCTGTTATGGCCACAGATCTTCGCGCCAGTGCTTCCCTGATTCTGGCCGGTCTCATTGCCAAGGGCACAACAGAGGTCAACCGGATCTATCATCTGGACCGGGGTTATGAAGCCATTGAAAAAAAATTCCAAAAACTGGGCGCCGATATCGAACGTATTCAATAAATTAAACAGTTGAAGCTGACGCGCATATTATCATTTACAAGCTTTGCGGAATCAACAGCATGGAATCGTCCGGCCATCCCCCTTTTGATTTCGCTCATTTTCGGAATCCTGATCGGCAATGCCCGGCCGGGCAGTATTGTTGTCATTTCCATTGCCGCCATACTGACGATGTGCAGTATCCTTCTTTCCATTATCCGGAAACGCCCAGCCATTGTTTCCCCCGTTCTTCTCTTTCTTTTTCTGGGTTATCTCTCCATTCAGCCATGGAAAGAAACCAATCTTCCATCCAGCCATGTGATTCACCATGCGGACGAAAAGAAAAAAATCATCGCAGGAATCGTTCTGACCGCCCCGGTTTCCGAGAACCACCGGAGCCGGTTCACCCTGGAGACAAAAACCATCGGCCATGGGAAAAATCAGAGCCATATTACAGGAAAACTTCGTGTCACCGTCTCCGGTGAAATACCCGATCTCCGGGCAGGAGATGCTGTTGCCCTGAAGGGCAAAATCCGCCCCATTCGAAACTTCAACAATCCCGGCGGATTTGACTACAGGAGCCATATGGCCTTTTCCGGGGTTCACGCCGGTATTTATACCAGGGGTGATCAACTGCAAATCCTGGAACATGGGCAAATCATCAAGCCATTTCTGATCATCGAATCCCTGCAGAAAACCATCTCCAATCATATGGATCGATCCATTTCCGGAGAACCGCAACAAATCCTGAAGGCTCTCCTTCTGGGGGACCGCTTTGCTGTTTCCGATGATCTCCGGGAATCCTTCAACCGAAGCGGTGTCGCACACATCCTTGCCATATCCGGATTGCATATTGGCATTATTGCTTCCGCCGCCTTTTTTCTGTTCACCGGCATTCTTTCCCGGTTCTCCTTTCTGCTCTGGAAGGCTCGTGTTCAAAAAACAGCCGCTCTCCTGTCCATCCTTCCTATTCTGTTTTACGGCTTACTGGCCGGTATGTCGCCATCCACACAGCGGGCCGTCATCATGGTGATCCTGTTCCTGATGACTTTTCCCATGGAAAAGGAACATGAGCTGATCAATACCATCTCCCTTGCCGCCCTTCTGATCCTTGTATGTTTTCCTCCTGCCCTGTTTTCCATTTCCTTCCAGCTTTCCTTCTCCGCTGTTTTATCCATTGTTTACGGATTATCCAAAATCGATTTAAGCCCTGCTGACAGGCC
Source organism: Desulfobacteraceae bacterium (assembly GCA_003599865.1). Classification (GTDB taxonomy): domain Bacteria; phylum Desulfobacterota; class Desulfobacteria; order Desulfobacterales; family SURF-7; genus QZKS01. Next base: position 1,426 of record QZKS01000011.1, on the reverse strand, counting down.
GAATCGCTGGAAAGCATTCCGGCGGAAATTCCTTCTCTTCTTCCTGGTGTCCTTTTTTGCCACCGTGGGGACCATGCCGATTGTCCTGTATTATTTCAACCAGATATCCCTGATCGGCCTGTTCTCAAACCTGATCGCCATCCCGGCCATCGGCTTTATCGTTCTGCCTTTGGGGTTTTTATCCATCATGCTGCTGCCGGCAAGCCCGGTCCTGTCTTCCCTGTGCATTCAGGGTTGTGATTTTGTTCTTTCCCTGACCATCGACATCATCCATTTTCTGGCGGACCTTCCCTTTGCAGCAATCAAAACCATTACACCCAGCATCCTTGAAATTTGTTGCATCTATATTCTGTATGGGTGCCTCCTGAATCTGATCGGACGGAAGCCGGCCCAGGAAAATCTTCAGGATTCGCCGTTGCGCAAAAAAACCGTTCAACTGATCACCGGCATTACTATCGTGATTCTGACGGCAGATGTGTTGTATTGGGTTCATACCCGTTTTTTACATGATGATCTTCGCGTCCATATCTTGGACGTCGGGCAGGGAAATGCAGCGCTGCTGGAAATCCCCAATGGGCACACTATGCTGATCGATGGCGGAGGATTTGCCAATAATGCGATTTTTGATATGGGAGAAAGGGTTGTGGCGCCGTTCTTATGGAATAAAAAAATCGGAACCATTGATACGGTTTTTCTCTCCCATCCCAACAGTGACCACATGAACGGGCTGATCTTTATCGCCCGATATTTTCATGTAAAAACATTCTGTTCAACAGATGACCAAGCTTCCTCACAATCGTTTCTGGAGCTTCAGCAAACCATTTCAGAAAAAGGAATTCATCATCCGTCCTTCCAGGAACTGCCGGCCATTCAGGAGATCAACGGCGTGACCATACAAATTCTGTATCCGGAAAGATCCCTTGATGGTTCCAAAGACCAGCAGACAGATCTCAACAATAACTCCCTTGTGCTGAAAATAACCTTTAAAGACCGGTCTTTTCTGTTTCCCGGTGACGTCATGGCCACAGGAGAGAAAGAACTGGTCGCCAACCACGGCCGCGGTATTCAGAGCACGGTATTGGTAGCGCCCCACCATGGCAGCAAAACCTCCAGTTCAACATCTTTTCTCAACACCGTAGACCCGGAATATATCGTGATATCTTGTGGGTGGAAGAACCGATTTGGAATGCCGCACCAGACTGTGCTGAATCGCTATGCAGATCTGGGGTGTCGGGTGTATAGAACCGATGAAGACGGCTGTGTAAGCATGACAACCGATGGAACCACTATTAATAGCAACTAATTCAAGGTGCCATGAACAGCCCTGCCAAAATACAAAAGCCCCGGCAACGATAAGTTACCAGGGCTTTATTAAAAAGATTTTCGGCAGCGTCCTACTCTCCCACACAGCCTCCCGTGCAGTACC
>QZKS01000027.1 GCA_003599865.1 Desulfobacteraceae bacterium | reverse complement strand
GCAAATCTCCAATGAGATCATGGGAGAACTCAAAACACTCGGACAGATCATCGACTACCTGATTGACGTATCCGGAGCATCTTCTTCCGCCGTATCTCCCTCCATGCCTGCATCGGCAAAACCTTCCGCATCACGGGATACCATAGAACAGACCATGATGCAGGTGGTCAGCGAACTCACCGGATACCCGGTCGACATGCTGGAACCCCATATGGACATTGAAGCGGATCTCGGCATCGACTCCATCAAGCGGGTGGAGATCCTTTCCGCCTTTGAAGAAAAAATGCCCGGAATGCCGCAAATCCCCAATGAGATCATGGGAGAACTCAAAACACTCGGACAGATCGTCAGCTATCTGACGGATCTTTCCAATCTCCCGGACACGGAAGATGCAACCGAACTGTCTTCCACCGAACAGGAATCTCTCGATGTTTCCTATACGTATCCGCTTGAAGCTGCGAAGGTACAAGAAGAAATAATCGAAGAGGTAGAGCGTCGAATCATTACTGTCGTGGAAAAGCCGTTGAAAACATCCAATCCGGTTACCTTGCCTGAAGACCGGATCGTCTATATTCTGGATGATCGGACAGGTCTGGGAAAAGAAATCTCACGCGTGCTGGAAAGCAGGAAAATCCGAACTTCAATGATTTCCGGAAATCTTTTTGCCGACCGGGACAATCTGCCGAAAGCCCTTATGAATGCAGGAGGGCTTGTCCTGATTCCGGATGTTGATCTGCTTACCGATCGATTCAACAAAAAAACCATCTGGAATGAAAAGGACGAGCAATTCTTAAAGAACTCTTTTCTGGCGGCAAACATCTCCGCAAAAAGCCTCATGGAATCCGCTTTGGAAAAAGGCAGCCTGTTCGCCACCATCACACGGATGGACGGCCAATTCGGATTTTCAGGACAAGGTGTTCTCCATCCCCTGCAGGGAGGTCTGGCAGGCCTTGCCAAAACCGCTGCCATTGAATGGGAAAACGTATGCTGCCATGCAATCGATATCTCTCCGGACTGGAAGGATATCCAGGCAGCCGCTCTTTCCGTCTGCGATGAAATACTGCACAAGGGACCTGTTGAGATCGGTCTTGCGGAAACCGGTCGTTATATCCTTGAACTGACATCATCACCTTCTCCGGAAGGAAAAATACTACTGGATGAAAAAGATGTCGTCATTGTCACCGGAGGCGCAAGAGGAGTAACGGCCGCGTGCACCTATGCCCTTGCAAAACATGCAAAGCCGACCATCATTCTGATGGGCCGGTCACCGCTCCCCTCACCCGAACCGGCGTGGATGGAATCTCTGTCCGATGAGTCGGCCATCAAAACAGCCATCCTCCGAAATGAATTTTCCGGAATAAAGGCTACTCCGGTTCAGGTGGACAAGGTGTTCAAAAAATACATGGCCGGAAGGGAAATCATGAAAAATCTGTCCCGGCTGAAATCAACCGGAGCAACTGTCGAATATCTTTCCGTTGATGTGCGTGATATTGGAGCAGTCAGTTCCATCCTTTCCGATGTGCGGTCAAATTACGGAAGGATCAGCGCCATCATTCATGGTGCGGGCGTTCTGGAAGACCGGTTCATCAAGGATAAAACCCTGGATCAGTTCAACAGGGTGTTTGACACCAAGGCAAAAGGGCTGAATGTTCTGCTGGAGGCTACGGCAAAGGACAAACTGAAATATATTGTCTTTTTTTCCTCTGTTGCCGCCAGAATGGGAAACAAAGGTCAGGTCGACTATGCCATGGCCAATGAAGTCCTGAACAAGATCGCCCAGCAGGAAGCGGTCTCCCGAAAAAACTGCCGGGTGGTTTCCATTAACTGGGGACCGTGGGACGGAGGGATGGTAAGCCCGTCTCTGAAAAAAGAGTTCTCCAGAATGAATATTTCCCTGATTCCCGTCAAGGCCGGTGCCCTTGGGATGCTATATGAAATGATGGGCGATACGACCCATCCGGTGGAAGTTGTCATCGGAGCCGTGATCGCTGATGAAAATCCGAAAACCGAGACCGCGAATCCGGTTCCAAGGCCGCAAAAAACCGGTAAGGCCCTTTCCAAAAGAAATGGAAGCCCTGTGCATCCCTTTGAACAATCGGTGAACATCGACACCTACCCGATCCTGGCAGCTCATGTTCTGAACGGAAAACCGGTTGTGCCGTTTGCGATCATGACAGAGTGGTTCGGCCATGCAGCCATGAGGCAAAACCCCGGCTTTTCTTTTTGCGGAATCGATGATATGCGGCTTTTGTCCGGAATCAAAATTCAAAACAGTGAAAAACAAACCATTCAGCTGATCCCCGGTGAGACTCGGCAGGAAGGGCATTATCTTACGATCGGTTTTGAACTGGTCCATCACCTTGAGGATGGAAAAAAGACGATTCACTCAAAAGCCAAGGCCATATTGTCCGATACGGTCACCTTGCCGCCTTCGTACACCAAACCCGTAAAAATAGGCGAATCCAGGTATGGAAAATCCATTGATGAATGCTATGAAACCATCCTTTTTCATGGTTCTCCGCTCAAAGGCATTCAAGAGATTGTCGGATGCTCACAGCAGGGCATGATCGCACTTCTCTCAACCGCTCCTCCACCCGAAAAATGGATCAAAGATCCATATCGGCCAAAATGGATTTCCGATCCGCTGGTTCTGGATGCCGCTTATCAGATGGCCATATTGTGGTGTCATGAAACCACCGGACTGGTATCACTCCCCAGTTACACCGCAGGCTATCGGCAATACCGGGAAGAATTCCCGCCGGACGGTGTTACGGCCATACTGGAAGTAAAGGAGTTGACGGACCATAAGATGAAAGGCGATTTTGCATTCCTGGATGCGAATGACCATGTTATCGCAGCAATAAAAGGATATGAGGCTGTCCTGGATGCATCCTTGCTGAAGGCGTTTCAGAAACAATAATACGATTTTCCGATCATGAATCGTTGCGCAGTTTGCTGTAGAGGAAAATGAAAAAACAGTCACCAATCGCAGTTGTGGGAATGGCAGGCATTTTTCCGGGAGCTTACGGTATTGATGCTTTCTGGAAGAATATTATCAACAAGGTCAGCGCCATCTCACGTGTCCCGGAAAACCGCTGGATTGCCGAGCCTTCGGAAATGTACGCCCGGGGATATCAGCCGGACAAGGCATGTTCACTGTATGCCGGTCTGGTAGATCCATTCCCCTACGATCCGGAAGGTATCGATATTGATCCGGATCTGGTAGAGCAACTCGATCCCCTTTACCGGATCGTACTTTCCGCCGGAAGAGATGCAATTGCGGATTGCGGAATCTCCAGTGTCGATCGAAAACGAACCGGTGTCATCCTTGCAGCCATTGCCCTGCCGACGGACGCCTCCTCTCTGATCACCAGAGAAATTATGGGAAACGCCTTTGCGTCACGGCTGATGGAAAAGCTCAAAAATCAGCATATCATCGAACAGCATGAACAAAAGATCCCCGCGGTTTCCAAAATAGATTGCCTGTCTTCCCGTGTAACCAGTCTGCCGGGCGCTATCCTGGCAAAAGGGCTGAATCTGGGTGGCGGCAGTTATACATTGGATGCAGCCTGCTCGTCATCCCTGTATGCCGTCAAGCTGGCATGTGACGAGCTGGCTGCAAAACGCACGGATGTCATGCTGGCCGGCGGTGTTTCAAGACCCGAATGCCTTTACACCCAGGTGGGATTCACCCAGCTGAAGGCCCTCTCGCCAACCGGCAGATGTGCTCCCTTTGACAAAACCGCAGACGGTCTTGTGGTAGGAGAAGGTGCCGGCATATTCGTCCTGAAGCGACTGGATGATGCGATCCGGGATCAAAATACAATTTTAGGGTTGATCCATGGCGTAGGCCTTTCCAATGATATCGGCGGAAACCTTCTCGCCCCTGACAGCGAAGGCCAGATCAGGGCCATGCAGGAAGCTTACCGCAAAACCGGATGGACACCTCACGATATCGACCTGATTGAATGCCATGGTGCAGGAACACCCGTGGGTGATGCCATCGAACTGACAAGCCTGCGGGCTCTCTGGGGAGAATCCGGATGGGAGGAACAGCAATGTGCTATCGGTTCCATAAAATCCATGACCGGTCATCTTCTTACCGGAGCCGGTGCAGCCGGTATGGCCAAAACCCTTCTGGCATTGAAATACAAGGTGCTGCCGCCTTCCCTGAATTTTTCCAGTCCGTCCGGCAACAGCCCGTTGATCAACAGCCCTTTCCGGGTACAGACCAGCGCCGAAGACTGGCCCCTCAGAAACAGTCAGCCTCGCAAAGCAGCAGTCAGTGCATTCGGATTTGGCGGGATCAATGCCCATCTGCTGCTGGAAGAATGGAATCCGGATATCATCCGGCATGCTGCGGTTCAACTTCCGATTGATCTCTCAGAACAAAAATTTCCCTTAGAGGTCATTGAACGGCAAAACGATGAATCAGCGCCATCCATTGCCATTATCGGCATGGATGCATTTTTTGGACAGGCGGATTCCCTGGAAAAATTCCAGCATCTCATCCTCAACGGCCGGACCCTTTTTCAGGAAAGGCCTGCCAAAAGAGGAAGATGTGAAATTGATTACGGCAGTTTTGTCAACGAACTTTCCATTCTGATCGGTGAATTCCATATCCAGCCCAATGAAATTCCGGATATCCTGCCGCAGCACTTACTGATGCTCAAAGTTGCGGCAAATGCAATGGCCGATGCCGGTCTGCCCCATCGTGAAGACCGTCCGCGCATGGGCGTAACCATTGGAATGGAATTCGATCCGGAGGCAACCAATTTTCATCTTCGATGGGACCTCTATAATCAGGTCCGGCAATGGCTCCAGGCATTTCCGCTGAGCTGTTCGGAAAAAGAGGCGTCCGACTGGCTGGAATCCCTCCGGAACGCCTGCGGCCCGCCGCTCACTTCCGCCAGAACGGTTGGTGCGCTGGGGGGTATCATGGCCAGCCGGATTGCAAAAGAATTTCGACTCGGGGGCCCGAGTTTTATTGTTTCCTGTGATGCCGCCTCCGGAATCAAGGCTCTTGAGGTCGGAGTCCGATCCCTCCAGCTTGGAGAAACCGATCTGTTTCTGGTCGGCGCCGTCGATCTTCCGGGAGAGATCCGGAGTCTCCTCACCACGGATACGTTTCTCCGGTATTCGAGAAACCCGGCCTGTCATCCGTTTGATGAAAAAGCGGACGGTCCTGTTCCGGGAGAAGGCTCAGCCGCCCTGGTTCTGAAACGGTTGGATGATGCCATTGCCGATCATGACCGGATTTACGCGGTCATCAAAGGCATCGGCAGTGCCGGCAGCAATGGAATCGAGACAACCTGCCCCGGCTCCGAGGCCTATCAGTTGTCTCTGGAAAGGATGTTCAAGGATGCGGCATCGCCGGATGTATCGATCAGTTATATTGAAGCCCATGGAAGCGCCGATGCCGGGGAAGATGCCCTGGAAGCAGAAGTACTGACCGGTTTCTTTCCTTCCCGCAGTTTCCCGGATGCCGGCCTGACCGACATCCATTCCATTGCCATGGGATCGGTCAAGGCAAATATCGGACATACCGGTGCAGCAGCAGGACTGGCTTCCCTGGTGAAAACCAGCTTGTGCCTGTATCAGGAGATCATTCCGCCGGTTGCCGGCTTTACGGCACCTGCATCCGACCGATGGGAAGAAGGCATGTTTCACTTTCCCCGATTCCCCCATTTCTGGATGAGAAACCGGAAGGATGGACAGCGCGGGGCCTGTGTCGCTTCCATCACCAAGGACGGAAACTGCACCCATGTACTGCTCGAGGGATTTGACTACTATCCCTATGTCCAAAATCAGGAACTGCTCCGGAAAATAGAACTGGAGCGAAAGCGTCCGCTGGGACTGAATCCGGCAGGATTGTTTGTTGTCGAGGCGGATCACCCCGAAAATCTCATTGCCCGGCTGGATCAATTATTCCAGTTCATCAGGGAGCTTCCGGACGAACCGGATCAGATGGAAAAAGCCGCCTGCCGATGGCATGCGGAAAATCCGCCGGATCCGGCCAGGAAATATGCCGTGTCCCTGATTGCGGACAACAGCTTCAATCTGGGCAAATGGATCAAGGAAGCCAAAAAATCCATCTCGGAAGGAAAAGAACGAAAGATCAACGGTCCTTTCGGCATCCGATACAACCCGGAACCAATCGGTACATCCGGGGATATCGCTTTTGTCTTTCCCGGTTCCGGCAATCATTATCTGGGAATGGGGAGAAAGATCGGCGTTACCTGGCCGGAAATTCTACGCAAAATGGATGCTGAAACCCTGCGGCTGAAAACCCAGCTGATTCCGGACCGGTACATCCCCTCCCGTTTGTCCTGGAAACCCGGATGGGAGAAGGAAGCCCATCGGAATCTGATCGCCGATCCGCTTAATCTGATCTTCGGACAAGTGGCCCATGGCTGTGTCATTTCCAATCTCACAAGGAGCTTCGGAATCAGGCCGTCGGCCGTCATCGGATACAGTCTGGGGGAATCCGCCGGATATTTTGCACTCGGCGCCTGGCCGGACAGGGGCATCATGCTGGAACGGCTGGAAGACTCCAGCCTGTTTCAGACCGAACTGGCGGGCCCGTGCAATGCCGCACGCAGAGTCTGGAACATCCCCTCATCGGAAGATGTGGACTGGTGTGCCGCTACCGTCAACAGAAATGCGGAAACGGTCAAACGGATTTTGCGAAAATTTCCCCATGCCTATCTTCTGATTGTCAATACACCGGATGAATGCGTAATCGGCGGCCGGCGTCCCCAGATCGAAGCCGCCATCAAAAGTCTGGGATGCGAAGCCTTTTTCCTGGAAGGCGTGATTACGGTTCATTGCGATGCAGCCGTGCCCGTAAAAGAAACATACCGTAAAATCCATACATTTCCGACCATGCAGCCATACGGAATCCGATTTTACAGCTGCTCCTTTGAAAAGGCACATGATTCGATCACCGAAAAATCAGCCGCAACATCCATACTCAACCAGGCCCTGTTCGGTTTCAACTTTTCAGCGACGATTCAACAGGCCTATAAGGACGGCACCAGAGTATTCCTGGAAATGGGCCCCCATGCTTCCTGCACACGGATGATTGACTCCATTCTGGACGGATTGCCCCATGTTGCCGTATCCGCCTGCATCAAAGGGGAAGACAACTACCTTACCATTCTGAAATTTCTGGGATCACTCATCGCGGAAAGGGTACCGGTACAACTGGACGCATTGTATGGCACAAAGGTCTACCCCCGGAAAATGTTTACCCGGGATATCCGGAAAAAAGGCAAGGAAATCCCCCTGCATATCGGCTGGAATGCCGCAAGCCCGCCTTTGCCTTTGTGGCAGAAAGGCAAAGATTTCACCAGGCAGTCGGTTCTGCCGGCAAAACCGGCTGATCGGCAGATGGATGTTTCCGCGGATTTATCCGGTCCCATAAGCAAGATAGCCGGATTGCATCTTCCGGATGCCGGCCGGGAAGCATCTTCTTTTCCGGGTCATCCCTATGCATCGGTAATGGGTACGGTAAGAGATAATATTTCCGCCATGTCTGAAACCCATGAGGTTTTTTTGTCCTTTTCCAATCAGTTGAATCAGGCATTTGCACAGGCTGTTGCATTTCAGACCAACCTGCTGGAGTTGGCCGTATCCGGCAACGATGCAGCGGCGCTCCGGTCCTTCCGGAATGTTTCGGAAACGGAAAGAACAATACCTCCGACACAGCCGGTTATCCGGAGTGAATTCAAATCTTCGGAAAACAAACCTGCTTACTCCAGAGAAATGTGCATGGAATTTGCCGTCGGCTCCGTTGCCAAGGTGCTTGGACCGGAATTTGCCGTTGTGGATTCCTACAAGGCAAGGGTCCGGCTTCCGGATGAACCGCTGATGCTGGTCGATCGAATATTGTCCGTCACCGGCAAAAAAGCATCTATGGGATCGGGCTCCCTGGTCACGGAACATGATGTGCATCATGGGGCATGGTATCTGGACGGCAACCGCGTGCCGGTCTGTATCTCCATTGAAGCCGGACAGGCTGATCTGTTCCTGTGTTCCTACCTCGGCATCGATCTGAAGGTAAAAGGCGAACGTACATACCGCCTGCTGGATGCGGTGGCCACCTTCCATCAAGGGCTTCCGCGGCCTGGAGACGTGATCCGGTACGAAATCGAGATTGAAAAATTTATCCGGCAGGGGGAAACCTACCTGTTCTTCTTTCATTTTAACGGATACATTCAAGACCGGCATGTCATCAGCATGAGAAACGGCTGTGCCGGTTTTTTTACCAGGGAAGAAGTTAAAAATTCCGGCGGGATCGTCCTGACGGAAAAAGACAGGCAGAAGGTTCCCGGCAAAAAACCTGCGGACTGGAAAGCTCCGGTCCTCATGAAAAAAGAATCCTATGATGACGAAGGAATCAACGCCCTTCGGACCGGAGAGATTGAAAAATGCTTTGGACCGGATTTCAGGGATATTCTCCTGGCTGAATCCATTCGCCTTCCATCCGGCCGGATGAGCCTGATTGACCGGGTACTGGAGCTGGACCCTGACGGCGGTCGTTTCGGTCTTGGTATGATCAAGGCACAGGCGGATATCCATCCCAATGACTGGTTTCTGACCTGCCACTTTGTCGACGACATGGTCATGCCCGGCACGCTGATGTATGAATGCTGCGCGCACACCCTGCGGGTTCTTCTGCTCCGGATGGGATGGGTCACGGAAAAACCGGGGGTCTGCTATGAACCGGTTCCGGAAATCGGTGCGGTTCTCAAATGCCGGGGGCCGGTCACCACCGAAACCGGACATGTTCTGTATGAAGTATCCATTAAGGAAATCGGCTACGGCCCGGAACCCTATGTGATTGCCGATGCCATCATGTACGGGGATGAAGAACGGATCGTCATGTTTCAAAACATGTCCATGAAAATGACCGGTCTTACAAGAGATGAGATCGAGCAATTCTGGGCGGCAAGAAAGAGTCTTTCTTCATCATCCGGTCTGCCGGCAGTCAAACCCACGATTTATACCAGACAGCAGCTTCTGGCCTATGCCATTGGAAATCCTTCCGAAGGATTCGGCGACCGCTACTCATGCTTTGACAAGGATAGAAAAATCGCCAGACTGCCCGGTCCGCCCTATTTCTTTATGGACCGGATCACCCATGTGGAACCGGAACCCTGGGTGCTGAAGGCCTCCGGATGGATCGAGGCGGAATATGCCATTCCTCCGGATGAATGGTATTTCCGGGCCAACCGAATACCGGAAATGGCCTTCTGCATTCTGCTTGAAATCGCCCTTCAGCCCTGCGGATGGCTGGCCGCCTATCTGGGTTCCGCCCTGCGAAGCGAACAGGATCTGAAATTCCGGAATCTGGGCGGAAAGGCAGTCCTTTATGAAAACCTGCTGCCGGACACCGGTACGCTGACCATGCGGGCAAGGATGAAGAAGGTTTCCGAAGCAGGCGGCCTGATCATCGAAGAATTTGACATGGAAGTCCTGTGTGACGGCAGAATGATTTATAAAGGCGATACGGTTTTTGGTTTCTTCACAAAGGAAACCCTGGCCAATCAGGTCGGTATCGGAGGAGCGGCCGCTCTGGCATATTCCCCCGCACCGGAAGAAATCGAAAGAGGGATCTCCCATGTTTTTGAAGACCACGCCCCGCTTTTCCCGGAGGATCCGAATGTCACGGAAACGGTTTCCCTTGCCATGCCGGCCAAAGCCATAAGGATGATCGATAAAATCGAACTCTATTTGCCGGACGGTGGTCCCCACGGTCTTGGATTTATCCGCGGGATCAAAAATGTCGATCCGGATGAATGGTTTTTCAAAGCCCACTTTTACCAGGACCCGGTCTGCCCGGGATCTCTCGGAATTGAATCCTTTATTCAGCTGATGAAGTTTGCCGCCCTGGACCGATGGAAGGAACTGTCCGAAACCCATGTTTTTGAGTTTCTCACCGAAAACGAACATACCTGGCTGTATCGGGGGCAGGTTATCCCTTCCAACAAGCAGGTGGAAGTAGATGCCGTCATCACCCGGGTTGAGGAATCACCTGTCCCGACCCTGTTTGCAGACGGATACCTGAAGGTGGATGGCCTGTTCATCTATCAGATGAAACATTTCGGGCTTCGCCTCGTTCCCCGGCCATAGTCCTTCCCCATTCGCAGCCCGGACAATGGTATTGACACCAAAACCGCTTTTTCATATATTCGATGAAATCGTGAAAAGTCCCAATTCCGTCACTCCGGTGAAAACCGGAGTCCAGAACCTATTGAAAAGACTGGATTCTGACTTTTGTCAGAATGACAAAGAATGAAAACGCATCCTGCTCCACCGCTTGCTGCAATCAAAGCGGAAATAATTCCAAGGCGATTGATTTGATGAAAACACTCGGGGCTGAAAAAAAAGCACGGATCTCCTGCCTTCTGCCGTTTTTCCTTTTTCTTTCCGCTGCCGCCGCAGTCCCTCGGATGATTTCCGGAGAATCCTTCCGTGTCGCGTGGTCATGGGTGCCGACCCTTGGCATTCAACTCTCTTTTATGGTTGACGGATTGAGTATTCTTTTTGGACTGATCATCACCGGCATCGGATTTTTCGTCACCGTCTACGCCGTGGACTATCTCCATGATCATCCCCAAACCGGCCGGTTTTTCTTTTTCCTGCATGCCTTCATGCTGTCCATGCTGGGTCTGGTCTTCGCAGACAATGCCATCACACTGTTTGTGTTCTGGGAAATGACCACCCTTTTTTCCTACCTGCTCATCGGCTTTGACCATGAAATGGAAGAGGCGCGCAAAAGTGCACGGCAGGCGCTTCTGGTAACAGGAACCGGCGGATTGGCCCTGCTGGTTGGATTTCTCCTTCTGGAAATGGTAACCGGTACCTATGAAATTTCACAGATGGTCCGGATGGCATCGGATGTCAAAGCCCATCCCTGGTATGTTGCAATTCTGATCCTGATTTTTATCGGAGCGTTTACCAAATCCGCCCAGTTTCCGTTTCATTTCTGGCTGCCGGGCGCCATGGCGGCCCCCGCACCTGTCAGCGCGTTTCTTCATTCAGCCACAATGGTCAAGGGCGGTATTTATCTGCTGGCACGATTGCATCCCGTGCTCAGCGGTTCGACGGAATGGGAAGCCACCCTCATCATTTTCGGAGCCGTGACCGCAGTCCTGGGGGCTTTTACCGCTCTGGGACAAAAGGACCTGAAAAAAATTCTGGCTTATACCACCATCGCATCCCTGGGGATCATGACCATGCTGTTGGGCGGTGACTCCCTGCCCTCTCTTGTGGCGGTCATGACGTTTCTGCTGGTCCACGCGATTTATAAATCCGCCCTGTTCATGACCACCGGCATCATTGATCACCAGACAGGAACCCGCCGGATTGAAATGCTGGGCGGACTGGCCCGTGTCATGCCCTTCACCGCATTCGCCATATTTGCCGCATCTCTTTCCATGGCCGGTTTTCCCCTGTTTTTCGGATTTATCGGAAAAGAGATCATGTATTCAGGCACACTTTCCGAAACCATAATGCCCGCAACAGCTACCGCCGCGGCTGTTCTGACAAACGGCCTCATGGCAGCAGTGGCGGGCATTCTGGTCATTCGTCCCTTTCTGACCGGCAGGGTATCCTATCCTGAACCTGTCCGGGAAGCTCCCTTACGGATGTGGATCGGACCTCTTCTGCTGGGAAGCCTGGGCATTTTCTTCGGCATCGTGCCGGACCGGGTAGGCACGTGGCTGATCAGCCCGGCGGTAAATGCTCTTCAGATGAACAGTGAAAAAATTCATCTGGCGCTGTTTCACGGGTTCAACAAGCCGCTTCTGCTCAGTATCCTGACCCTGTCCATCGGAACGGCCTTCTATCTGATCCGGGATCGGGTGAACCGGACAGTCCTTGCCATCTCCGCCGTGATCCCATTCCGGTCCGAACGGGTATATGATGCCGCATTACATGGAATTTTCACTGTCGCCCGAATCCAGACAAGAATCCTGCAAAACGGCTCACTGCACCGGTCTTTTTTTATGGTTGTCGCTGTTTTCACAGTGATTACAGGATACGGTTATCTGCGATATCTCGATGCCTTTCCTGCCGTAAAATGGATCATGCCGGATTTGAAACAGTGGCTTCTGCTCCTGCTGATTGCAGCTTCGGTAGTCAGTGCGGTCATCACCCGGTCCGCGCTGACAGCCATCTGCGCGCTGGGTGTTACAGGAGCAGGGATCGCCATACTTTTTTTGAGTTTCGGGGCACCGGACGTGGCCCTGACCCAGCTTCTGGTGGAGACCCTTACGGTCATTATTGTTTCCATCGTCCTGCTGCGCCTGCCGTCTCTCTCCTCGAAAAAAAATGAATCCATGTTGAAAAAAAGCTATGACGGCCTTCTTTCCGTCGGTATGGGATGCCTGATCACGATTCTGCTGCTGGCGGTGACCGTCAAACCACCCGATCGATTCATCACTGAATTTTTCGAAAAAAACAGCTATGTTGCTGCACACGGCCGCAATATCGTCAACGTAATCCTGGTGGATTTCAGAAGTTTTGATACCCTGGGGGAAATTATCGTGGTGGCCACAGCCGGTCTGGCCGGTTTCTCCCTGATTCAAAAACGCCGGAGGAAACCATGAATCCATCTTTGATTCTGCGTACGGCGACACGGCTTCTGACGGGCATGATTCTGGTTTTTTCCATATACCTGCTTCTCAGGGGCCATAACGCGCCCGGCGGAGGCTTTTCAGGCGCTCTGGTTGCCGGTACGGGATTTGCCCTGTTTGCCATGGCGGAAGGCGTGATGCCGGTACGCCGTGCCCTTGGGATCGATCCGCGCCGGATCATTGTTCTCGGCATGGCGGTTTCCATTCTTTCCGGCATGATCCCGGCAATGGCCGGTCAACCCTTTTTAACCGGCGTCTGGTGGTCGATCTCCATGGATCATGATTCGGACATCATGATTGGAACCCCATTTCTGTTTGATATCGGTGTGTTCTTCATTGTCCTGGGAACCATCCTGACCCTGATTCTGGCACTGGAAGAGGATCCGGAGGAGAAGTGAAATGGAAGCAGCTCTATCCATACTCTGCGGCATCATGACTGCCGCAAGCATTTATCTCATGCTGACAGGAAATCTGATCCGGTTTATTTTCGGCCTGGTGCTGGCCACGAATACGGTCAACCTTCTGATTTTCATTGCCGGAGGCCTCTCCGAGATCCAGCCGCCGCTGATCCCCGACAATGCCTCCGTTCCTACAACTCCCCTCTCCAACGCCATGCCCCAGGCTTTGATACTGACCGCCATTGTCATTGGTTTTTCACTTCTCAGTTTTATTTTCATTCTTTTTTATAAGTCCTATCAGGCCCTGGGAACCGTTGAAACGGAATCCATGCGGCTGTCGGAACCGCCCTGCCCGAATGCTGATCCGGAAATCCATTCATCCCGGAAAGACTGCGGCAAGGACGGGAAAGGCGGCCTTCCATGAAATGGCTTCTTGTATTGCCCGTAGTGCTCCCGTTCATCACCGCCGCCGTTTCCCTGGCCTGTAAAAAAAACCTGCAACGGCAATATTATGCAAGCCTTATTGGATCGGTGCTGCACTGCGGGGCATGTCTTTTTCTTCTGTCTGCGGTTTTCCGGAATGGAATCATGGTCATGCAGGTTGGGAACTGGCCTGCTCCTTTCGGCATTACCCTTGTCGCCGATCATTTGAGCGGAATCATGGCAGGAGTGACCGGCATTCTAAGCCTTTGCGTAGCCGTCTATTCCCGATCCGAAATCACTTCATTTATCCGGGAAGGAGGATATGATCCCCTGGTTCAAATTCTGACAGGCGGCGTCTGCGGCGCATTCCTGACCGGAGACCTCTTCAATCTGTATGTATGGTTTGAGGTGATGCTCATGGCATCTTTCGGCCTTCTGATCCTTGGCCGGGAAAAAATCCAGTTCGACGGCGGCGTGAAATACGTGATGATCAACCTCTTTTCCACCCTGCTTTTTATCACCGGCATCGGACTGCTTTACGGCATGACCGGCACCCTGAATATGGCGGATCTGCATCAGGCAGTCCGGGAGGTGCCGGACAAGGCCCTGTTGTCCGCCGTAGCCCTGATCTTCATGACCGCCTTTGGAATCAAGGCGGGCATTTTCCCGCTGTTTTTCTGGTTGCCGGTATCGTACCATACACCGCCGGTATCCGTGTCGGCAATCCTCGCGGGACTTTTAACCAAGGTGGGAGTCTATTCCATGATCCGTCTGTTTTCCCTGGTGTTTCTTTTCGACATCGGATGGACCCACGGACTGCTCCTGATCGCCGCCGTCCTGACGATGATCACAGGTGTTTTGGGGGCCGCCGCCTACAATGAATTTCGCCGGATTCTCTCCTTTCATATCATCAGCCAGGTCGGCTACATGATCATGGGCCTTGCCTTGTTCACTCCCCTTGCCCTGGCCGGAACGGTTTTTTATCTCCTGCACCACATGATCGTCAAGGCCAACCTTTTTCTCATCACAGGGCTGTCGCAGCGGGCAGGAGGATCTTTTGAACTGGAATCCCTGGGGGGTCTGTATAAACATCACGGATTGATCGCGATTCTGTTTTTCATCCCCGCCTTTTCCCTGGCAGGCTTTCCGCCATTGTCCGGGTTCTGGGCCAAGATGATCCTGATTCGCGCAGGACTGGAAATCAACTCCTATGGCGCTGCCGCAGCAGCCGTAATCGTTGGGCTGCTGACGGTTTATTCCATGACAAAAATCTGGGGGGAGGCTTTCTGGAAACCAAAACCGACGGAAAATTCCGGACACAGTCGCATCCATCCCCAACCGCTCGACACATGGATGTTGCTGCCCGTTGCCGTGCTTTCGGCAATGACGCTTGTCATCGGTCTGATGCCGGGACCGTTTCTGGCCATTGCAGAGCGGGCCGCCTTTGAACTGACCCATCCGGAACTCTATGTCCATGCCGTTATGGGAGCATTGCCGAAATAAAAGAGGAAATAATGAGCAATTTATTGATTCTGAATCTGTTTCTTGCCTCCGGGTTCAGTGTGATCATGGAACAGGTCAACATGGTCGGTTTTATCTCAGGATTTATCATCGGATACCTGGCCTTGTGGATTACACAACCCCTTTATGGTCCCAGCGGATATTTCCTCCGGGTCATCAAGCTGTTTAAACTTGTCATCTCGTTTCTGTGGCTTCTGGTGGTTTCCAACTTTCGCGTTCTCTGGGATATCATCACCCCTGAAGACTTCAGCAAACCCGCCGTGATCGGAGTCCCCCTTGACGCAAAAACCGATTTTGAAATCATGCTTCTGGCAAACATGATTTCCCTGACTCCGGGTTCCCTTGCGCTTGATGTTTCCGAAGACCGCAGCATGCTCTATGTGCATGTCATGTTTTTGGATGATATTGAGGAAACCCGCCGGGAAATCAAGGACAACCTCGAAAAACGCCTGTTGGACGTCATACGGTGAACATATGGAACATGCCATCATAAAAACAACCGCTGAAATCACACTGATCCTTTTGACCCTGGCCATGATCTTAACCTTTTTGCGGCTTTTCATCGGTCCGGACCCGGCAGACCGAATCGTGGCCCTGGATCTGATTTCCATGCTGATTGTCGCCTACCTGACTGCATTGTCGATTTACACAGGCCGGAAGTCGTTTCTGGATGTAGCGATCGCCTATGCGCTGATTGCCTTCCTGGGGACGGTGGCCCTGGCCCGCTTCCGGGAAAGGCTTGCCGGACGGGAAAACGATGAACAAAACAAGGAGGAGAAAAAGTAATGTCCGAGATCGTCACTGCCTTTTTCATGCTCGCCGGCGGATTTTTCTGTTTTATCGCTTCTGTGGGCATTCTGCGTCTGCCCGATACCATCATCCGGATGCATGCAGCCACAAAAGCCGGTGCCTTTGGAACAGGCCTCATGTTCCTGGCACTGGCCGTCTTTTATATGGATCTGAGTACGACCCTCCGTGCCTTTGCCGCCATTTTTTTTATCCTGCTTACCGCACCCGTAGCCGCTCATCTGATCGGCCGCGCCGCCTACTGTACGCAGGTAAAGCTGTCAAAACGGACTCATATTGATGAACTGGCAACCACCTGCCGATGGTGCAGACTGCCTCAACAGGAAACCTGTGAAGAGGATCGGAAGTAGCCATTTTTTACCGGCTTCCCAAACACTTCTGAATCTTCTGCCAGTCTTCATTCATGACCCATTGATGTTTTTCTAAAAACAATTTATCGCTCTGATACAGAGAACCCTTGCTGTTCCGCTGGATAAATTTGGTAAACTCCCTTGGGCCTCCATTGTACATCGCATAGAGAATCTGGGGTACCAGTTCAATTTTGATCCCGGTATTTTTCTTCATTTTCGGCAAGGCATAGCGGACAAGGTATTGATCGAGGATTTCACATCCGGCCTTGGCGTTGTATCGCACATCCCACGAAAGATGTTGCAGGTCGTATACCCCGCGCCATACCCTCTCATTGATCTGCATTAAACCGATGGAGGTGTTGTTATAGGAACGAAGGACGGAAACCTTGCCTTTTCTTTCCTTAAACTGTCGGAAGCAGCTCTCCTGCCACGTAGTGGACATTACGGACAGCTTATAAACATCATGATAGGCCGACGGCATTTTGCTCTTTTTCAGATTGTCTATGGCTGCCGCACGAACAACCTCTTTTACTTTCTCAAGATAGACATCCATGGGTTGCCCGGAGATGAGCCACTCCTTTAATTTCCCGGGATCTGCTCCCTGTTTTTTGTCGCCGGCAAAAGCGGGTTTTGCCTCAAGGTTTTCAAAAACAAGAAGAAGCAACTGCCGGAGACGATCAACAGATGAGGTTTCCGTATCCGGCAAATCCGGATCAAGAATCACCTCGTCCCCTTCAAACGCCACTCCATGGGTTGGGAGAGGGTCGCTCATGCCCAGCAATTTACGAAGGTCGGGATCAACTTCCAACTTATACGCAAGCGTTATGGACGGATTGGCAGAGACAAGTTTGATCATCCGATTCAATCCGGCCCGGCTGATGTCGATGTTGAATGCCGGGCCCAATTGGTCCAGTACGGAAAGTGCGTCTGCCGCGGCAAAAAAAGATATGTACCGGATAGGGTTGTCCGATGGTTTTTGGCGGAAATACTTTTTGAAAATCGGGGCTAATTTCTGCCACACCTCAATGAATTGCTCCCGCACAAAATCCTTGTCATGCTGTTCATTCATCAGTTCCTGAACAAACAGGTAGCGGGTTTCCAGTAAGGTTGATTGAAGGGTAAACCTCTCCTCCTCTGTCAGCGGATGATCCAGCATAGACATCAAAAGCGCCACCATAAAGGAGTCCCAGTTTTCCCACATGGAAATAAAGGTGTCCATCTCCTGGACCGAGAGGGGTGTCAAAGGTTGTTCTTCCTGTTTTTCGATATATTTCCGGTCGATTGTGGAGACAAGTTCAAACTGCAATCCGCTTTCGTTTACATGGACATCCCCGGATGCGAGCGTATCCACCAATTGGCGGGCAAGCTCCCGGGAGCTTTGCGGGAATTGGGGCTGAAGAAAGCTTTTCAACTCCTCAACCGGGGGAAGAAGATCGATCCTGACCTGACTCAGGTACGCCAGCACCGACGGCCGGACCAGATCCCATATGGTTTCCATGACCTCTGCCGGCATATGGTTTTCATCCTCAATAGCACTGTTTTCCAGAACAAAGGATAACCGATATGTATTTGGATCGATTTCTGGCCGCTCATATAAAATCAGGTAACCATTCCAGGATGATGAGAACCGGCAAGCGCCGAATATCGGAATACCGCTAAAAATCTCCAGTCTGGTTTCAAAACGCAATACATCATCCTGTTTTGAGAAACGGGGTTCGGAAAGAATCACCTTGTTGCAGTCACTGTCATCTCCCCGGAATATGGCAACCCCGCCAGGTTCCCGGTAAGCCGCCTGATGGAACAAAGACTGCAAAAACGGATAATCAATGGTAAGCGGAAAGACGACTTTTGCGGTTTCAGACCGGCAGGTACCATGCAGGAAAAAAACAAGCAGGAACATCACAATCGATTTCATAAATGGCAATGATTTCATTCTTTCTTCATCCAAGACCGTAAGGTATTCATTTTTTCATATTCACCGGGATACAAATCCGGACGGATAATAACGCAATCTCTTGAAAAAAGCCAGAACCTAAACAAACAATTCCCCCCTAGGGGGGATTTAAAAAGTTGACATTCCAAATGCGGTGTTACCCTGATGAAGGTTGGGATCATCGAAAATATTTAAAAAAATCAGGCCAGCATTCCGCCGTCGCAGGTAATGCAGGTGCCCGTGGTGTAGGATGAGAGATCCGACACCAGGTACAGAACCGCTCCCACCATCTCCGATGGATTGGCCTCTCTTCCCATGGGTATCTGCTGAACAATGAATTTAAATATTTCCTGATTATCCATGATGGCCCGGGAAAAATCCGTTCGGGTAAAACC
>QZKS01000061.1 GCA_003599865.1 Desulfobacteraceae bacterium | reverse complement strand
TCCTTTTTTTTCCAGCCATCGGAAGAGCAGCAGGGCGCCGGCGATAAACAGGGGTATGATGACCCAATGGTTCACCCCCAGGACCTGGGGCAGGGTGATGCGGCCAAAATCGCCCCAGGTGTATACGGTTTTCTTGAGAACGGGATAGGCTTCCGCAAAAAGGCCGGCTCCCGCGATCATGCCCAGAATGCCCCACAAAGCATCCCATCGCCCTTCACCGAGGGCGCCCATGGATGTACCGGGGCAGTATCCCAAAAGGCCCCATCCGAGTCCGAAAATAAGGGCTCCGATGATGACAGGTCCCAGAATGGTTGCCTTGATGGAGAGTTTGATCAGGCCAAGGTCATTCAGCAGGTAGATTCCCACCATGCCGACGATGACGCTGGAGAGCATGAATTTGACGATGGTCATGTCCTTCAGTCGCAAGGCGCCAAGCTGCTTGTCGTAGCGCAGCACGCGTCCCTTTTGAAGCAAAAAACCGAACAGCAATCCGGTAACCAGTCCATAAATCAGTATGTTCATTGGTCACCTCCCCCGTATACCAGTCGGGCAACAATGATACCGCCAAGAAAGAAAAAAGAAAGAGCAATGAAACCGCTGACAGCCAGTTGGAGCGAACCGCTCAACCCGTGTCCGCTGGGTCACCCATCGGCCAGACGGGCTCCGAACATGGCCACGACACCGCCGGCAAAAGCTGTCAAGGCACGCCTGGTAATGCTTTTTTCACCAAAACGGGCGGCCCACATGTCGGGAACGGCCTGCAGTTTGAATGAACCCGATGTGAGCGCCGAAATCATGGACCCAAAAAAGATTCCCACCACAAACATCCATTGCCAGTCAATACGGGGGGCGTTCTTGATAAAATAGTCCATCTGCGACACCTGCTCCGGGCCGAAAATCTGTTCGATCATACCGGCGGTGCGCACAAAAGAAGTGGATGCCCCGAAATACTGCCCGGCAAACCACACTGAAAAGATCCCGACCAGTCCGCTGAGCGCCCCTGCCAGATAGGGGCTCCAGCCGCCATTGTCCTGTTTCATATTTACCTCCTTATGGTATGGTGGTAACAAAAAGATACCGGAGAATTGCGCTGCAAAACATGATTTTTCTCTCCCGGCATTGAAAGATAAGGGATTGCTTTTTTTGAATATGACTATATGTGAAAGTTATTTGGGTGTCAATATTGACGGCTTCGTAAAAAGTCCAATATCTGCGTTGCGCTGCATCCCTCGACCCTGAGGCGTACGCCAAGTACGCCTCATTCCTCGGGATTTGCGCGCCTTGATCTTGAACTTTTTTCAAAGCCATCTCAAATTCGACTTTTTACAAAACTATGGACAGAGGTATCCGGAAAAGCGGAATGGAAGTTGGATAAGGAGCCCTTTCATCCGGATCGCAAAATCCGGTTGTCTTTTTATCCGAAATGTGAAAAACCGCAATCAGTAATGATGCTGCAAATGGTAAACAGACATACGGTATGAAGGCCGAGTATTATCGGATCAAATATTTGCTGAGAGTTACCGACAATTAAGGGGAACCGAATCATGAAAAGCGTAAAATCCGATTTTATCAGCAGCGGAGTCCGGTGTGACGGCGACCTGTATCTGCCGGAAGGAGCTGAAAAACCGCCGGTTGTCATTATGGCCCATGGAATGGCTGCGCAGAAGGACTTTCGCCTTCCGGCTTATGCGGAGCGTTTTGTGGAAAAAAACATGGCCGCGTTTCTGTTTGATTACCGGACGTTCGGAAAAAGCAATGGAGAACCTCGGCAGCTGGTGGACCCGGACCTTCATGTTCAGGACTGGCAGGCAGCCATCTCCCATGTACGAAATCTGAAGAATGTCGATGGGGCAAGGATCGCTCTGTGGGGGTCGTCTTTTTCCGGAGGGCATGTGATCACCTGCGCCGCGGCGGATCATGATATCCGGGCGGTGGTCTCCCAGCTTCCCTTTGTCAGCGGATGGTCGTCAACGCGATTGAAAGGGATTTCCGATGTGCTGCAATGCACCTTTTACGGAGTCTATGACCTGATCCGTGGCGCGCTGGGCCTTTCGCCCCACTATTCGCCGGTCATTGCCCGTCCCGGTTTCTTTGCCGCCATGAATACGGAGGAATCCTATCCCGGATATATGTCCATTGCAGGCGACAATCCCACCTGGGAAAACAAGATGGCATCCCGGGCATTTATCAAGGCATCCCTGTACAGCCCGATCAGCAGGGCAAAACAGGTCAAGGCCCCGACACTGGTCATGGCCGGGAAGTATGACTCCCTGATCCCGGTGGATGCGGTCCGGAAAATGGCAGGCCGGCTGCCAAAGGGAGAACTGGTCGTGATGGACTGCAACCACTTTGAACCCTATACCGGGGAACTGTTCGAACAATTCGTTGCCAGGCAAAGCGCATTTCTGGCAACCCATTTGAAATAACTCCGTTAAACAGGAGATTGATAACGATCGGTCTATCGGCCGTCATGACGGGTCTTATCCCGTATCCGGCTTCAGCCCAATGACCCGTTTCTGATGACAGGAGGGGCAGAACCATTTGTCCCGTATGATTACTTATTGCAAATGCTGTTGATCGGATCCCAGAATTGGCTTCCCTGTGCGGACTCCTGATCCCACATGTTACAAATAAGCGTCGATCCGGCATTGTGTGGATTGTCACATCGATACGCGTCCAATTCTTCCAGGGTATCAAAGGCGCCCACCACATCAACACTGCCTGACTCCCATATATCAGGATAAGGCGGACAGGGGCAGATCGCCGGTCCTCTCTCGCAATTATTGGCAGTGAACTCATCAAACTGAGAAAGCTGATCCTTTACGGATTGTGCTTCGGAAGGAAGTATATACTGATAGGAATAATCGTATCCAGTCATCTTATCGGCCCACCCCCCCCACATCATCCGGTATCCGGTTCCGGATGTCTTGAACAGGTAGTACTTTTTAGTTGCTGCATTTGTAGTTGCGGTGCATTTTGCATAAGGCATGGAATCGGCAAATTCCATGACGCCGCCATCCGGGCAGTTGCCGGCAGAAGCACATTCCACAAGTGCCGCGCTTCCAAATATTCTGGTTTTATCTATTTTAAAGATCCTCAGCCTTGCCTCCGGATAGTGCAATTGCTGTTTGTCAGTCATTTTACTGAAAGGATATAGATACACCTTCTTATTACCGACCATTTCAAACGCCATCTTTTTTTGCCTGATATATCCATGGGCATCCTTTGACACGATATAAGCGCCATCCGCCCGCTCCTCAATATAAAACACATGTGAAACTGTCCCGCTATTATCGCGGTTTTGCCAGAGCCCGACATGGTTTTTCCCGACAACATCACTCAATCGGGTTACATCGCCTACTTCTTCTCCGAACGCCAATGAAGCATCCAGTATCCCTTTGGGATCTTCACTGGCAAATGTTTCCTCTACCCCAAACACCTGCTGCGCGACCAAGCCGGCGCAGTCTTGCCGGCGGGATACACTGTCACTTATAGTCTCATACCGGTCAGGATCATTTTCATCACCATACCATTGGTTATCCAGTTTTATTTGAGCTGCTTTAAAAACTTCCCCCTGCGCTCCTAAATCATTAAAGTCATTGAGCCATATATTCCCATCAATATAAGTGGAAAAATTCTGACCATTTTGGTGCCTACCCGTAATTTCAAAGGTTGCCTTGCATCGCGCAGGAGATCCGGTTTCAGCAGCTGAGCGGCGGTTGAAGCTGTCTGGATGATATCCGAATTCTGAACGTGCGGATGTTTGTGAGGCGCGCGCTTTATCTACGGTATCCAGTATCTCTTGAAAACCATATGAATAGTAAACCGTATCCAGGTCATCCTGAGCGGTAAGCACTTTTAACGCATGGGTTACGAAATCCGCAGACCGGTGGGTGTCATTAAAAATATTTGTTTCAAGCCAGTTTATAAGTGTCGGGACTGCATTTTGATAACCGTTTTGCTCAATGATATAGGCAAATATGCAAAGCGATGTATCCCGGCCAAAGGTCGCTTCTTCTTTGAATTTTTCGATTAACATCTCTTCTGAAGATGATTCCGCTGAAAGCAGCGTTTCCATTTCATCCGGATAGGTTGTTGGTATTTTTTCCCGGATCGCATAACTCCAGTTATACTGGCCGACTTGCTGCGCCCTATCATAATTATCCAGCGCATTTATTTCGGTTGAAGCCGGTTCTTGAGCGCCCAGATCCGTGTTTCCATCACCACCGTTTCCTCCATCTGAGCTACTGCAACTGATGGCAAGAAAAGAAGTGAATATAAAAATTGATACTATTTTGGATAATTTCATAATACACCTCATCGTTATGTGAAGGGCCCATATGTTTTTACCAGGATTGAATGCTTCATTGTCACTCATTACAAATACTATTGATCGGATCCCAGAACTGACTCCCCTGTGCCGACTCCAGGTCCCACATGTTACATATAAGCGTTGCCCCGGAATTATGCGGATTATCGCATCGGTACGGGTCCAGTTCTTCCAGTGTATCAAATGGTCCAAACACTTCCACATTGCCTGAGACCCAAATATCCGGATATGGCGGACAGGGACAGATCGCCGGTCCTCTTTCACAGTTACTTGCCGTGAACGCATCAAATTGGGATAGCTGGTCCTTCACAGATTGAACTTCTGAGGGAAATATATATTGATATGAATAGTCGTATCCGGTCATTTTATCCGCCCAACCGCCCCATTTCTTGCGGTATCCGGTTCCGGAAGTTTTAAATACATAATATTTTTTAACATTTTGTTCTTGCGGGTCGCAGAGTCCAGGATTTTTTCCTTTTGGCACCCAGATTCGGACAGCCGCCCAGGGAGCGCTACTGCCGGTATTTATTTGCTTGTTGGGGTCCCATTTTCGAAACTCCTCCAGGAGTGCCTCACCGCTTTTCAATTTCCGAAAGCGATCCAGATCCCTCAGGTCAACCGCCGCCACACGACGCATTTCACCCGAACCATCAGGATGGTTTCTACGGGCATCTTCAAGCTCCCTGTCGCGTTTTGCCGACAATGACAAACCATTCTCGAACACCACGTTATCGCCACGAACAACCACCGGTGTGCTGTGAGGCAAACTATCAAAAAAAACCGGATTCTGTTCTGAAGAGATATTGGTATCCGGTGTATTGTTGACCGTATATGCCGTTCCGAAATTCAGAATCGGCGGCAGATCAGACGATTTGGCCAGGACTTCAAGGTTTTCCAGGCAGCTTCCATCAGGTGCAAGGCGATCTCCCTGATCGTCCGCATCAATACGAACCGTTGCCAGGGTATAGAAGGTGTTCAAATAAGACAGTAGTTCATCTTTTCGAATTAAACATCGCTCGGTTTCATTCAGCCTGTCATAATGTGTTTCAAGTCTTTGGAGGCTGGTCAATCCGGTTTCCGTATCATCCTCTGCAGGTATGTTCAGACGATCTTCACCCACCGTATCACGAATTTTCCGGACAATACTCTCCTTTGTCATACCCTGTGCCAAAAGAGCCTGAATAATCTTGCGCAGGCTGTGACCGTGACAATTTAAATCAGCACATCCGCGGCCGCTGAAATGGTCAATTGAAATGCGGACCTCTGTGCGGTCATCAGAAATGGTCGCTGTCAAGCCGGTGTCGATAAACTCATCCGGATCTGAGGAGTCCACGGAAAGAAGATTCAGATCCATGCCCACCGGCAGGGGGGCATCCAGGTTGATTACAAGCGTGGCCGGTTTATTCAATGCAAGGCCGTCCGGCTCAAACATCCCCAAAAACGCATAGTCGCTCATGGACGTATCACGAAGGATCGTCATCGTCACCATGGTATCATCAGGGAGTGCGCCGGATGGTATCTCAAGCCGCACTGAGCCTGCGGTCATGGTACCGCCTGTGAGTGCAGACATCTCTCTTGAAACAGAACCCCCTTCGACAGATACAAAATCCAGCGCCGGCGCACCCCCCGGTTCACCGACACCGGAAATGGCGTCTTCCGGCAAATCAGTACCATCACCACTGTTGCTGCTATTGCTGCCGTCACTGCCACATCCCATAATACCAATGATCAGGACGGTGATTATGAGAATTATCGTTTTTGGGATGATCATCGTTACACCTCCTGAAAAAAGATTGATATTAATGAAGTACGGAGATTTCATTACGCTGTCAAAAAATAGGAATCAGGTCAGGTTCAGGTTCAGGGAAAAACTAAATGTTGTATCCGGTGGAGTCAAATGCAGACCCACAATTAATAATTCGAGATATCGTTACAGACATTATTCGCAGTAATTGGGCCATATAATTTTTTTGAGATGGCCTCCATTCTTGTCCCATTTTATATTTTCTCTATATTCCAAGTGAAATTGTTTGTCAAATTCGGGATGTAATAAGTGTGTAAATCATGACTGTTCCATAATCAGGCTGCCGGTTTTTGATTTGAACAATTTCCCCAAAAATCATCCCACTAATGATTTGCTCTCAATATCCTCAATGACAGCATCGGATTAATCCTTTTGTTTAAGTTCTTCATAATCCATAGAATGGATAAACCGGCGAAGATAGGTACGGTGAATTCAGTTCAACTTTTCCAAAGATCCCATTAAAACAAATTTTCGGATTACGTTTGATTACGAACTTTTCTTCTTTTTTTTAAGGCTATATGTTCTTCCAGTATTGATTCATAAATTTCTTGAATGGTTTCCAAGCCTATTTTGCGTGTTATCTCGGCAATATCCTCATCAAGTAATAATGTCCGTTTATCCAGCTCCTTCTCATTTTCTAATATTTCCCTTGCCAATTTTTTTGCTGACTTTTGAAATAAGCTCATTGTAATCGTTTTTGTCCATTTCGCCCCCATGCTCTATAGGGTTAATTTTAATCTTATAAAACGAATGGTTATAAATATCGAGATTTTTTATAATTTCCAATCCCAATCCCTTTAAGCCGAAATAAAAATCCGGTTGTTTTTTCACCCAAAATGTGAAAAATCGCTATCAGATGTTTGTGTTGCATGCTGTTCAAAAGGGCAGATTGTGAAGAGACAGGTATGAAGGCGATGTATGGTCGGATCACATATTTTCACAGGGTTTGACTGAACATAAAGGGGAACCGAATCATGAAAAGCATAAAATCCGATTTTATCAGCAGCGGAGTCCGGTGTGACGGTGACCTGTATCTGCCGGAAGGAGCCGACCGCCGGTTGTCAAGCCGCTTTCACGCCTTTGCAGAAATGACATTCGTTTTGATTATCATTTGAATTCATGAAAGATCAGCCAAGAGAAATTCTGAAAACAATATTCGGATACGATTCCTTCCGGCCTCTTCAGGAGGAGGTGATCCATAATATATTGTCCGGAAAAGATACACTGGTGATCATGCCCACGGGCGGCGGGAAATCCATCTGCTACCAGATTCCGGCGCTTTTGTTTCCGGGATTGACCATTGTGGTTTCGCCGCTTATTTCGCTGATGAAGGATCAGGTGGAGCAGTTGTCGGAGCTGGGGATTACGGCAGTGACCCTGAACAGTTCCCTGACGCCGGATCAGCTTTCGGCCAATATATCGCTCATCCGGCAGAAAAAAGCCAGGCTGGTTTACATGGCCCCGGAAACCCTTTTAAAAGAGGGGACAATGGAGCTTCTGTCATCCGAGCGGGTGGACTGCCTGACCATCGATGAGGCCCATTGTATCTCCGCATGGGGACATGATTTCCGGCCGGAATACCGCCGGTTGATCTCTGTCCGGTCGCGCTTCCCGGACATGGTCTGTGTCGCACTGACAGCGACAGCCACACCCCGTGTACGGCAGGACATCCAGGAAAGCCTGAATTTTGATTCCTCTGCGGAGTTTATCGGCAGCTTTAACCGGGAAAACCTGAACATCCGTGTGGTGCAGAAGGCGTCGCCGCTGGCGCAGACGCTCGCCTTTATCGAAGATTATAGAGATCATTCCGGCATCATCTACTGCCTTTCCCGGAAACAGGTGGATGAACTGAGCGGCATCCTTCTGGCCAAAGGCTATTCGGTAAGGCCGTATCATGCCGGGCTGCCGGACATGCAGCGTATGAAAAATCAGGAACTGTTCATCCGGGACGACATCCGGATCATGGTTGCCACCATTGCCTTTGGCATGGGGATCAACAAATCCAATGTCCGGTTTATCGTCCACTATGACCTGCCCAAAAACATTGAAAGCTACTATCAGGAGATCGGCCGCGCCGGCCGGGATGGTCTTCCCTCCCAATGCCTGCTTCTGTTTTCCTACAGCGATATTTACCGGATCAAATATCTGATTCAGGATCATGATGAGCAGAAGATGCGGGTTGCCATCAACCATCTGGATGCCATGGTCCGGTATGCGGAAACCGATCTGTGCCGCCGCAAGGTGCTGCTCCGGTATTTTGGTGAGGAGTACGAGAAGGAGAATTGCAGCATGTGCGACAACTGTCTTACGGATCATAAAACGCCGGAAGACATCACCATCGAGGCGCAGAAGTTTTTATCCTGTGTCAAAAGAACCGGAGAGATTTTCGGGATTCAGCATATCATCGATGTACTTCGCGGATCAAAATCAAAAAAGATCGAAAGGTTTCATCATCAGGATCTGTCCACATACGGTATCGGAAAAGATCATACCAAAAGGCAGTGGCAGCACTTTGCCCATCAGTTTCTCCACAAAGGATTCATGACACAGGATATGGAATTCGGCGGAATCGGAATCACCCCTGAAGGATGGGAAGTATTGAAAGGAAAAGTGACGGTAACGGGAAACATTCTGCCGGAAAAGAGTCCGGCATTTACCGCTCCCAAAAATACCGGCATGGCGGAACCGGAATATGATCCGGAACTGTTTGACCTGCTCCGCAGCCGGAGAAAACAGCTGGCAACGGAAGCCGATGTGCCGCCGTATGTGATTTTTTCCGACAAAACCCTGATGGAAATGGCGACACTGTTTCCGCAATCCAAAGAGAGCCTTCTTTCCATAAGCGGTGTCGGCACCATGAAGCTCCGGAAGTATGGCCGGGACTTTTTGTATTTGCTGCAGGAGTACTGCCGCCGGAACAGGCTGGAGGACAAGGCTGCATCATCCGGCAGGGAAAGCACCTTGTCCGGAAAGCCGACAGGCCGGAAACGGCATCAGGCCATCGGCGAATTATACAACGCCGGAAAGGCAATCCCGGATATCATGGCCATGTTCAATATCAAACAGATCACGGTGCTGGATCACCTGTTCACTTTTTTTACAGAGGGCCATCCGCTTCGGAACGGCAGTGTCATCGAGGGGTCGGCTCTTTCCGCCAAAGAGAAAAAAACAGTCCTCAAGGCTTTTGACAAACACGGGGTTGAATTCCTGTCTCCCGTATACTCGTCGTTAAACTGCTCCGTCAGCTATGAGGAACTGAAAATTCTTCGTCTGTATTATCTGTTTCAGCAACAGGCCTCAGCTCCTTGTTGACCGGATGCATCCGTCGGTCAGGACAGACGATTCCAGAAGTTTTTGGCTTCCTGTTCCATATTGGATTGCGTCCTGCCCGGACCGTTCTGGTTTTGCCGAGGGCGGGTGTTTCGGAGCCTTGCCACGCGTTCCTCGATGGGCGGATGGGTGGAGAACAGGCTTGCCATACGCGCACCGGACAGGGGATTGGCAATAAACATATGGGCCGTGCTCGGATTGGTTTCCATGGGAATCCGCCGGGTATAGGTTCCCAGCTTTTCCAGGGCCGAGGCAAGACCTTCGGGATTTCCGGTCATGCCGGAAGCCGTGGCATCGGCCATGAATTCCCGTGACCGCGAAATGGCCATCTGGATCAGCATGGCGGCAATGGGCGCGATTACGGCCATGACGATCAGTTCAATGAAACCGCCGCCACCCTCTCCGTCATCACTTCGGTTGAATCCGCCGAAAATGGCCGACCATCTGGCCATATTGGCCAGCATCATCACCGCACCGGCCATGGTTGCCGCAATGGTTCCGATGAGGATATCCCGGTTTTGAATATGTCCCAGTTCATGGGCGAGCACTCCCTCGATTTCAGAACGGTTCATCAGCCGTAGCAGGCCCTGGGTTACGGCAACAACCGCGTTCTCGGGGTTTCTGCCCGTGGCAAACGCGTTGGGGGCATCCTGGGGAATGATGTAGACCTTCGGCATGGGAAGTCCGCTTCGTTGGGCAAGCCGCCTTACCATGTCATATAGATCCGGCGCTTCTTCCGGTGAAACTTCGGAAGCATTGTACATCTTCAGCACGATTTTATCCGAATACCAGTACGAAAAAAAGTTCATTCCACCGGCAAAGATCAGCGCCGTCATCATGCCGGAATTGCCTCCCAGGGCTTTTCCGATCAGCATGAAAAATACCGTCATGATGGTCAGCAATATGGTTGTTTTGATCTGATTTCCCATTTGTTCGTCATCCCTCCGTTACAGACTGTTTATCATCATTGCCGATAAGATAAAAACGATTGGATAAAAATCAATGGGGCCGGTGTTTCGCAACCTGTAAAAACAAGGTAAGACTTTTTTTTGACAGGGAAAAAATCTTCGGATATAACATCCTCAAAAAACCAAGGAGAAAGACATGACTGCATCGGAAAACGTCCTCGGGATCACCGGATCTCTTGGCTATATCGGAAAACGTCTGCTGGCGTATCTGGAAACGGAAAAATCCTTTCAAAAGGTTGTCTGTACGGATATCCTTTCCAGGAATGTCGGTGTTCCCCCGGACTTTGAATACCATCATTGTGATATCCGGAATTATGAAAAACTGCATTCCATTTTTGAAGGGTCCGGCGTGAATACGGTCATCCATCTGGCGTTTATCGCCCAGCCAACCCGTGATCCCTCGTTTGAGTATGATGTTGACGTGAACGGAACCGCCAATATTCTGGAAGTATGTGAGAAAACAGGTGTGCGCAAGCTGGTTGTGGCCGGCTCGGACTGTGCGTACGGTTTTTTCGAGGGAACCCCGGATTACCTGCGTGAAGACGCTCCCATCCGGCCCACCCCGGGATTTCCCTATTCGGAAAACAAGGCAACGGTCGAAAAGATGCTTCTGGATTTTTCCGCCCGCAATCCGGCTTGTGCGACAGTGATCCTGCGTCCCTGCATGGTGATCGGGCCGCACGCAGACAATACCACCACGCGTTCCATGAAACAGCCGGCCATCATCGGCGTCCGCGGATATGACCCGATCATGCAGTTTGTCCATGAAGATGACGTAGCCGAGGCCTTTTGCCAGGCCGCGGTTCAGGATGTGAAGGGTGCGTTCAATGTGGCGGCGGATGAAGGACTCCGGTATTCGGAGCTGGCAAAATTTCTCGGCAAACCCTTGATCCGTCTTCCGGTATGGCTGATCTATCCGCTGGTGGAAATGCTGTACCGCCTGAGGCTGCTGCCCTTTGGAAAAGCCCAGCTGGATTATATCCGCTTTCCCCTGTCCATTGACAATACCCGGTTGAAAACCGAATTGAAACTTGTGCCGAGATATACTTCCCTGCAGGCGATTGAATCTCATCTGATGCATGCCCGATAAGAATATACCCGAAAAAGATTGAGCGTAATGAAAGATCACACTATAGAAAACCGGATTGAATTTTTTAGAAACGGGGTTGCGCTTTTTCCGGAACAGGAAGATCCCGAACCCGGTGTGGTGATCTATATCCGTGGCGATAAGCCGGGAAAAGAACAGTTGATTTGCAGCTGCGGTGCTTCCGCTAAAAAAACATGTCGGCACAAAAAAGAATTTTCAATAATTTATAAGAAATGGACAGGGGATCGGATAAACGGCAATTTTGATGAAGATTTTCTGGCAGGCGAATGGAATCATTTTTCCGGGAAGATGTTTGAGATTAGCCGTGAAACTGCCGGAACAATTCAGATGAATCTGATTCGTGACGGTCAAAATCAGCGAATTGAGGTTCTGAATGGAAAAAATGAAATTATCTTTTGGTATTACCCCCAACATTATGATGATCAAACTACATGGAAGGATGAAGACCTGTTCATGGAAAGATGCTGGGATTATCCGGGACGGAGCAATGCACCGCGAAGAATCAACATCATGAATCGGATTGCCCTTTTTACCATGACCGAAACGGAACGGGCCATGCAGGAACGGGGAGTGAGAACAAGACGGCAGGCAATGGAGGAAAGCTTCTGGTACAAGGCGGCATATCATTGTTACAGGACCTTGGGGAACAGCGGCATTTCCTGGATCGCCTCGGTTGACGATTCAGGGGATTCATTTTTTTTTACCTGTCGGGATTCGGAAGACAGACCGATTTTTCAAGTTCCCGTAGCAAGAGACAACGTACCTCTTTTCCTGTCTGTTTTTAAACAGTCGATCCATAACAAAGAAGAAATGACAATCCATCCGATTCCCCTGAAATCCATTGTCAGAATCAGTCTGAATAAGAAGCTTGATCTTGTCATACAGCGGTATGTCCGGTTTCTTGGGGAGGATGCAAAAAACTGTATGTATTGCAACCGGAAAGATTTGGAAAAATACAGGTTCGGGACATTGTTTTATCTGCCGGGAAAAAAGCTGTTTGCCAAAATGGAAGAACCGGACAGGATTGCGGAAAAAATGAACGGTGCCTTTAAAATAGTCGTAAAAAATGAAAGGGTCCCGCTGTATCTTGACAAATTCGGAGAAGATATCTGGAAACCGCCGCACCTTATTGATGATAGCGTTCGAAATCTGAAAATTTTCAAAAATTTTGACAGTTACGAAGTGGATCCCTTGGCGCTTGAACGAGACTGGTACTGGATTTCCCTTGATTACCAATTCGGCAACAGCATGATTTCACTTCGGGAAATTTTACAGACCAGAAAGAAGGGAAACCGTTTTATTGCAATTCCTGAAGGATGGGTAGACTGTCGGTCTCTGGATATAAACGATTTTTTGCGGATACCCGCAATATCGGAAATGAATGATTCCGAACGGAAAAATGTGGATGCCAAAGTAACGCGTTTTGATTTGTACAGGATTTTCGCTGCGAGTGACAAACCGCTGGTCGTAAGCGGCACAAACGAACTGGTTGCAGGGCTGAATCAGCTTCTGGAAACCAGGCCGTCTTCCTCCCTTCCGGAGCTCAAGGGAATGGCGTCTGATTTACGCGAGTATCAGAAGCTCGGCGTGGAATGGCTTATGTTTTTGTTTGAGAATCGATTCGGCGGGCTGCTGTGCGATGATATGGGGTTAGGCAAGACGCATCAGGTCATGGCTTTTATGGTATGGCTTTCCGAGTGTTTACAGAAAAGACATTTTCTGGTCGTGTGTCCGACTACGGTTTTGAGCCATTGGGAAAGCAAGATAAAAGCACATGCCCCGGGAATCAAAGCATCTGTTTATTACGGGACCGATCGAAAGCTGTCCGATGTTTGTAAGAACGGTAATGTAATTCTGACCTCATATGGTATTCTCAGAAGAGATATCAGTGAGATCAGCCGTCATCATTTCAGTCTGGCTGTGTTTGATGAGGCGCAGAATATCAAGAATGCCGAAACCCAGGTGTATGCGGCCGTCCGTAACATTCAAGCTGAGATGAAACTGTGTGTCACCGGGACTCCCATAGAAAATAGACTTTCTGAAATCAAGGCGCTGATGGATGTTGCCGTTCCAGACTATCTGGGAACGGACAATGAATTCCAGTATCGGTTTGCCGGACCGATTGAGAACAATCGGGATAAAAATCGGCAGGGAGTACTGAGCAGACTCATTAAACCATTCACCATACGCCGCCTGAAACAAACGGTTCTCGATGAGCTTCCTGAAAAAATCGAGGATATCAGAACGTGCAGACTCAGCGCAGATCAGGTAAAGCTATATAATGATGCGGTTGCGTCCAATGGCTTGCGATTTATGAATTTGTTACAAAAAGGAGATCAGCCGATACCCTATATCCATATCTTTGCATTGCTGAATCTGCTTAAACAGATCTGCAATCATCCTGTGATGATAGATGATCATACGGATGATTATGGGAGATACGAATCCGGTAAATGGGAGCTTTTTAAGGAATTATTATCGGAAAGCCTGGAAAGCGGCCAAAAGGTGGTTGTGTACAGTCAGTTTTTAAAAATGATCAGCATGATAAAGGATTACATTGAAAAACAGGGAATCGGCTGCGTAGCCCTGACCGGATCAAGCAAAAACAGGGGAGAGCTGATCAACAGATTCAATCATGATTCCGGCTGTCGCGTTTTTGTCGGAAGTCTCAAAGCAGGAGGGGCCGGAATTGATCTGGTTGCTGCATCCGTGGTTATCCATTATGACCGGTGGTGGAATGCGGCAAAGGAGGACCAGGCGACCGACAGGGTTCA
Organism: Desulfobacteraceae bacterium; assembly: GCA_003599865.1. Lineage (GTDB taxonomy): Bacteria > Desulfobacterota > Desulfobacteria > Desulfobacterales > SURF-7 > QZKS01. The sequence continues at coordinate 4,689 of QZKS01000061.1, read as the reverse complement.
CAGAATCGGGCAGAATCGCGGAGTTCAGGTTTTCAAACTGGTCACAGAGGGAACGTTGGAGGAAAAAATTTCAGCCATTATTGAAAAAAAACGAAATCTTATGGACAGTGTAATCCAGGAAGACGATACCGGTGTTTTGAAGACGTTTTCCCGTGAACAGCTTATCGACATTCTTTCTTTTTGTGCAGGGGATTCAACAGGGCAATAATTGTCATTCCGGCGAATGCCCGGACACAGTGAAGCCTTGTTCTATTCGACTTAATGCTTCCGGATGCCCGATCAAATATTATTTGATGCGGGTCATGCGATTTAATTCATTTCTTATGGTTGCTGATATATTGCAGCAGGCTTTCTTTGGTGATCACCCAGTTGCGTTTCAATTTAAAGGCCGGGATGGCTCCCCGCCGGGCTAAAACGTTCAGGTAGTCTTTGGAGTAGGGCGATAATTCAGCCGCCTCCGCAAGGGTGATAAAATGGGTTTTCACCTCTGGAATCGCTTCCAGGTAAAGGTTGATGGTCCGCTCCAGCGCCCGGCCCACAAAGAAGATAAAATCATCCGGTTGCCCCCTGTGACCTTTATCCAGAGCGCCATAATAGCGCATTCGATCATTTTTTAAAATAATCGCCGGACAATAGCCGTGCTTCATCAGAATCAGATTCATCAACAGCCTGGATGTGCGGCCGTTACCATCCACAAACGGATGAATGCCCACCAGGTCCAAATGGGCCATGGCTGCCTGTTCCACCGGGTGTGTGTTGCTTTGGGCAAGTCTGGTTTCAGCGAATTTTTGCATCGCATCCGGAACTTGCAGCGGGTCAGGGGGGACGTGGACAGCCCCTGCAATCCTGACCTGAATATCCCGATATCGACCGGCATATTTGGAATCAATTTCTTTTAGCACCAGACTATGTATTTCGCGGATATTTCTTTCGGTGATTTGAGATTTTGCTGTGGCCAGCTCCTCCACAAATATAATTGCCTCCTTGTGGTTGATGGCCTCCAGATGCTCTTTCAGGCTTTTATTGCCGATGGTCAGACCGTCTTCCAATACGATCATGGTTTCTTTCAGGGTTAGCGTGTTGCCTTCGATGGCATTGGAGTGATACGTCCACTCAAGAATGAATTGTTTTTGCAAACGGTTAACAACCGCCGGCGGCAAGGGTCTGAACGAGTCAATCAGTCTTTTGCCCTCATCAATTCGAAAAAACAGTTTTTTAATGCGATCGGATTCCATGATATTTTTTATATCCAATCATGTTGAAAAGGTCAAAACAAATAGGATCGGATAGCAGTAAATTTTTGTGTATCCGATCATGATTGATTGTTTCCGCCCTCTGTTTCCGTTTTGTTGATCAGCTTTTTGTAACGGGAGTTCAGAAGTGATTGTTCGATATCTTCATCCAGATCAATCCGCAGGCTTTGTTCATTGCTCAGCCGGATACGATTGTTTTCCCGGGTTTCGCCGTTGTAGAGGTCGGTGTCGCCGCCGCAGTCCATGAAAATGGACAGGCTGTCTGCATGCGGATCATGGATGCCGGTGTTCTTCTCATTGTCCGTGAACCGGTATTGGTCCGCGCCGTCCTGATCCGTGAAAATTGCAAGGCCGGTGAGGTCTGCCGCACCCTGGGAGAAAAACAGATGACGGCTGTCATAGATGTCATCTCCGGATTTGTCCACCAGAACCGCAATTCCCATATCCCAGGCCGCACCCTGGAGAGCGCCGACGGTTCCGGAATAATGGTCGTTTCCGCCATCGTCCATCAGGATTCCGGCAGCGGAATGGGCGGAACAGCCCTGGGCATACCTTGAACCCATGTAACGGTCATCCCCGTGACCGGCGCTTTTCAATATGCCCAGGCCGAAAAAGTAGCCGCATCCCTGGGAAAAATTACCGGCATGGAAAACATCGTTTCCTTCTCCGTCGATCAGGATGCCGATGCCTCCGGAAGCATAGCCCCGGAATCCGAATCCGAATCCCTGGGAAAGCCCGTTGAATATGCCTTTTGTTCCATAGGAGCTTTTATGTTTTCCGGTTGCACGGTATTGGTCATTGCCGGTCATGTCGGATAACAGCCCGATGCCTTTGGGGCCGCCCGCTCCCTGGGACAGCAGGGTGGAAGAATACACATCGTCGCCAGTGTGATCCAGCAGGATGCCGACACCCCAAATCCCGACACCCTGGGCATATTCCTGTCCGCTGTATTGGTCATTTCCCTGAAAATCAGCAAGGATTCCGATTCCCATGATACCGGCACCCTGGGTGAAGGCGGTTCCCGTATAGACATCATCGCCGGCCAGATCCGCCAGCATGCCGATTCCCAGAATACCGCTCCCGATGGATACCGGTCCGGTCGCGCTGTAGCGATCATTTCCGCTGATGTCGATGATAACGGACAGACCTTTCCTATCGGCATTTCCCGTACCGTTCAGGTAAATATCATCCCCGCCGAGATCGATGATGACGGCGGATTCCATGTCATAGCGGTTGGGCCCTGTTCCGCCGATGATCAGTTTTCCTGCCGGCGTGTCTGCGGCATACAGGATATTGCCGTGTACACCCGCGATACGGATCGGCTCTTGACGGGAATAGTCCGTCATGACTTTCTGAAAATCCGCAAGCCATTGCTCATCCGCAAGCCGGGTAAGGATCTGGGCGGCCTTGATCAGGGATGAATAATCAATATCATGGGAAAGAGCGGCGATTTTCTGCAGCGATTCATCGATCCCATAGCCGTCATCTGCCAGGGAAATTTTTGCGTTATCGTAATCCAGCAGGGGTTCGAAAAGATGGTTTATCAGAAATTGCCGGTCTTCGCCGGAAATCTTATGAAAGGCCTGATCGCAATTTGCCAGCGCGATGCGGATGGTTGTTTCCATATACCGGAAATGTTCCGCGGGCTTCCGGGTGTGGTCCGGCGGGCAGGGCAGGGCATCCGCTTCCATCATGATGTTTTCATCCAGCAGTTCGGCAGCGCTTGTCAGGAGTTCCGGTAGTTGTTTCCCTCCCGCCTGTTTTTCCAGATTGCTGCATGTCCGGTCCGCGGCCATGTGCGCGCGCAGAGGGTCGCGGTGCATATACCGGAAAAGGTTCAGCCGGAATCCGTCATCCCATTGTTCGTCCGTTTCGAATTTGGCAAGAATGGCCTCGTATGTGTCCCGGAGCTGAAAATCATGAATCAGATTCAGGGACAGGTCCCGGTACGGATCATGGACGGCTTCCCGATCCGGATACAGGGTTTTGTTTTCCGGAAGCGGTTCCCTTCGGATTCCCGGTTTTGACGCAAGGACCACATTGATTTTCCGGATGGAAACTTCCTTGTCGATCTGAACGGCAATCTGACTGTTCGGAGGCTGACGGTCAACCAGTTCCCTGATGTCGTCGATATGATGCAGACGGGTTGTTTTATGATTCCGGCGGGCGGTCATGGTCGTGTTTTTCCGGATGACCTCCATGAGCAATGTGTCACCGGGTTTTTTGGCGGTTTGAATATATTCCCGGAATGACTCCAAAGGCTTGCCATGGGTGGTATCGGTGATTTCCTGTCCGTCGCAGGAGATGATAATGTCTCCGATTTTCAGCCCGGCATGATGAGCCGCTGATTCGGGTACAAGATGGGTGATCCGGAGCCCTTTTGAGATGGTATCCGGTATGGGCAGGCTCTTCAGGTCATCGACAACCGTGTAACCAATTCCCAGAAAAGGCTTTTCATCGGAAGATGCGGCATGTTCCGGAAGGGAAACCGTCGGTTTGATGGGCGCAGCGCAAGCAGCCAGCAGATGGATAAGGAGAAAAATAAACGGAATGTTGTGTTTTCGGATGTTCAATGTCACTCAACCTTGCTGGGCAGTTGCCGGTTCCAGGGCTTTCAGGGCCAGTTCCCGGAACAGGGCCAGTTGTTCGCTGGTTCCCAGGACGCCCACCATATCTTTCTGTTCTATCATGAAATCCGGGTCCGGATTGGAATAAAGCTTTCCGTTTCGCAGAACACCGGCAATGGTCGTTCCGGTCAGTTTCCGGATCTGTGACCGGGAGATTTCCTTTCCCACAAGACTGCTTTCCGGATCGATGGTCACCCAGGTGAGCCGGAACAATCGGGAGCTGTTCTGCAACTGGGCAATGGAATTGTATTTGGATTGCAGATCATACAGGGGCTGGTAGAGCTCATGCCGGATTTCATCGGTAAACTGCTGGATTCTGTCAATGGGCAGATCCAGATGGAGAAGGGCCTGGCGGGTGAACTCCAGACTGGCTTCAAATTCCGGCTGTACAATATGGTAAACACCATGATCCAGAAAGTCTTTGATCTGCTCCAGGGACTGGGCGCGGGTAACCATGTGCAGGTCCGGATTCATTTTTTTGACCAGCATGGTAATGGCCCTTGAAACAACGGCTGCCGGTGTCGTGACCAGAAATAGTTTGGCTTTTTCAATATGGGCTGCCTCCAGGATCACCGGCTGGCCGGCATCACCGAAAATAATGGGGTATCCCTTTGATTTCAGGTGTTCGACACGCCTTGAATCAAATTCGAGAATGACAAAACCCACACCGATGCGTTGCAGGACATCGGCAATATGGCTTCCGACCCTTCCGCCGCCGGCAATAATCAGATGATCTTTTAAACCCTCTTCCGGAATATTGACGGTCTGAAAACTGTGCGGCTTTCCCCACCGGTTGCGAAGGGCATACA
>QZKS01000065.1 GCA_003599865.1 Desulfobacteraceae bacterium | reverse complement strand
AACCCGATTCAAGGAACTGGAAGCAAAACTGAAAGCATGCACCCGGTGCGGGATGTGCCAGGCCGTATGCCCTTTATTTGCCGAAACCGGCCGGGAATCTGATCTGGCCCGCGGAAAGCTGGCCCTTCTGGACGGCCTGGCGCAGGAGATGTTCCAGAATCCCGATGGGGTTTCCGAGCGCCTGAACCGCTGCCTGTTATGCGGCTCCTGCCAGTCCGGCTGCTCCAGCGGCGTGGATGTGATGGAAATCTTTTTAAAAGCCCGCGCCATACTGGCGGAATTCAAGGGCCTGCCGATTTCCCATAAGCTCCTGCTCCGCAGCATGCTGGCAAAACCCGAAACCTTCAATACCTTTTCCGATGCGGTTTCAAAATATCAGCCCCTGTTTATGAAAAAGGTGAACCGGGAACTTGGGACTTCCTGCGCCAGGATGGGAACACCGCTTCTGGGAAACCGTCACTTTGTTCCCTTGTCAAGAGAACCGTTTCATCAGAAGATGCCCATGCTGGATACCCGGCCCGGCAAATCCGGACTCCGTGTGGGATTTTTTGTGGGATGCCTTCTGGACAAGGTGTTTCCCCAGGTTGCCGAAGCGACCGTTCAGGCCCTCCGGCATCACGGCGTGGGCATATGGATGCCGGAAAACCAGGGATGCTGCGGAATACCCGCCCTGTCATCCGGAGATACAGCCTCGTTTGAAAAGCTGGTTCAGCACAATATCCGCCGGTTTGATGCCCAAGACTTGGATTATCTCATCACCTCCTGCGCAACCTGCACCTTTACGATCAACAAAATCTGGCCCATGATGATTCCCGACCATCTACCGGACTTGACGGAAAAGGTAAGGGATCTTTCCCAAAAAACCATGGATATCAGCCAGTTTCTGGTAACCGTTATGGGCGTATCCGCATCGGAAACCCAAAAGACAGCCGACCCGCAGAAAATCACCTATCATGATCCCTGCCATCTGAAAAAATCGCTGGGCATATCCGTTGAACCAAGGACCCTGATCCATGCCGATCCGGGTTCCTGTCTGGTGGAGATGGAGGATGCAGACCGATGCTGCGGCATGGGAGGCAGTTTCAACCTGCATCATTATGATCTGTCTGCCGGTATCGGCTATGAAAAAGCCTCCCGCATCCTGGAAACCGGGTGTGAGGTGGCGGTAACCTCCTGCCCGGCCTGCATGGCCCAGCTTTCCGATGCCCTTTCGCGATGTGAAAGCACCATACAGGTCAAGCATGTTGTTGAGATTTATGCGGATTCAATTCGAAAATACATGAATTGCCGGTGATTTTGCTTCCGGTCTGCAATCTTTTTTGACCCGGAGGCTTGACAGGTTCGAAATGGATTCTTAATTTGGGCTTAAGTCAGTCTTTGAAAAAATGATCCGGACGCAATAACGTGTCCGGGTTTGTCACTCCCTCCTCTTTTTCAAAGATGCCTTACAAAGGTTATACAGCCAGATATAACCTCAAATTGCCAGTCAGCCGGTGGCAGGAAACTGCCACCGGTTTTTTTGTTTCTGCAATGGACAAGACCTGAAACAGCCAAGCCGTAACCATTGGAACAAGGCAAATTTCTCAACCAATGGAAAACAATCTCGGATTGACACACCATTGGTTTCAATGTAATGATCTTGTTCAAAAAAAACGGGTTCCCATCACCCATCGGCACCCTGAACAGCGACACAGCCCAATACTGCCGGAAGATGTCCGGCCGGTTCCGGCCTGTCCGACATCTCATAAACATTTATCATTCCCATTTGAAGGAGGAGCAAATAATGATCGCTTTCCTGATTTTTCTGGGGTTCATTGTTCTCTTGGCAATCATTGTTATCGGCCTTTACAACAGCCTGGTGACCCTGAGAAACCGATTCAAGAATGCTTTTTCCCAGATCGATGTCCAGTTGAAACGACGCTATGATCTGATCCCGAACCTTGTCGAGACGGCCAAGGGATACATGAAACATGAACGCGAGGCGCTTGAGGCGGTTATCCGGGCCAGAAACAGCGCCATGAGCGCCGGCGAAAAGGCCGCCAAAAACCCCGGCGACCCTTCAGCCATGCAGGGGCTTGCCGGCGCGGAAGGCGCATTGACCGGAGCCCTTGGCCGCATTTTCGCCCTGGCCGAAAGCTATCCGGATCTCAAAGCCAACCAGAACATGCTGGCCCTTCAGGAAGAACTGACTTCCACGGAAAACAGGATCGCCTTTGCCAGACAGGCCTTTAACGATGCGGTCACCGGTTACAATATCGGGCGTGAAAAATTCCCCAACAGCATTATCGCCGGCATGTTCAATTTCACCCCGGCTGAACTGCTTGAATCGACCGAGACGCCGGAAGAAAGAAAAGCGCCCAAAGTCTCTTTTTAACGGTAACGTGCTATGGACTTTTTTGTACAGCAGGATAAGGCCCGATCCAGAACCGGCATGCTGGTGGTGCTGTTCATACTTGCCGTGCTTCTTGTGATCATTGCGGTTTACGCGGCCATCATGGGGGTCATCCTTTACAACTCCACGGACCCGGATTTTCGTTTCTACGACCCCAAACTGTTTCTGACCATTGCGGGCGCGACGTTCGGTGTCATCTGCATCGGCAGCATCATCAAAATCTCGGCCCTTTCCAGTGGCGGCAGCGTTGTGGCGGAAAGTCTCGGCGGAAAACCAATCAGCCGGTCCACCACGGACCCGGATCAGAAGAGGATCATCAACGTGGTGGAAGAGATGGCCATCGCGTCCGGAACGCCTGTTCCGCCGGTGTATCTGCTTGAACAGGAGGAGGCCATCAACGCCTTTGCCGCCGGTTTTTCTCCCAATGACGCGGTGATCGGCGTTACCAGGGGATGCTGCCGGCGCCTGAACCGGGAAGAACTCCAGGGTGTCATCGCCCACGAGTTCAGCCACATTCTGAACGGAGACATGCGGCTGAATATCCGGCTGATGGGCTTTCTGGGGGGAATCATGGTGATCAGCACGGTCGGGGAAACCATTCTCCGAAGTACACGGCATCGCTCCCACAGTTCCAGAAAAAACGGGAAAGGAGGAGGCGGCCAGATCCTGATCATTGCCCTTCTGCTTCTGGTCATCGGATATATCGGCGTGCTGATCGGCAGGCTGATTCAAAGCGCCGTATCCCGGCAGCGGGAATACCTGGCCGATGCGTCCGCGGTTCAGTTTACCAGAAGTACCGGGATCGCCGGGGCATTGAAAAAAATCGGCGGTCTGGTTGCGGGATCAAAAATCAAATCCCCGGCCGCAGGAGAAGCCTGCCATATGTTTTTTGGAAAAGCCGTCAGTTCTTTTTTTGCCACCCATCCTCCCCTGCTCGACAGAATCCAAAAGATCGAGCCCGGATTCAAAGGGGATTTTGCCGCCGTGAGCGCCGCCCCGGCAGCCGTTGATGCCCAAGGTTGGCTGCAATCGATGTCTTCCTTTTCGGCAGGGGCAGGACAGGATATATCCATTGACGCGGATACGGTGATGAACCAGATCGGAAACATCACGCCTGAAAATGTCGCGTACAGTGCTTCGGTTCTGGCCGCCATACCAGGCGCCATCAAAAAAGAAACCCGGGATATTCTGGGTGCTTCCGCAATTGTCTGCGCACTGCTGCTGGACAGAAACCCGGCTGAAAAAAAGAAGCAGATGGACATGCTCCGCAAAACTGCTTCTCCCATGCTGCTGCGGCAGATGGAGCAGGTGGACAAGTCCGTCCAGGACCTGACATTGGAATTAAAACTGCCGGTCCTCGACCTTGCCCTTCCCGCGCTGCGGCAGATGTCCCCGGATCAGTTCACCGTCTTCAAAGGCCACCTTCAACTCCTGATGGAAGCAGACAACAAAATGACCATCTTTGAGTTTTCTCTCCGGGAAATCATCAACCACCGGCTGGAAGCAGCTTTTGTCAATACCGCGCCAAACATTATATATAAGAACATTACGCCGCTTACGGAAAACGCCATAGCACTTTTAACCGTCCTGGCCCAAGCCGGCCACAAGGACAAAACAGCGGCCGAACAAGCCTTCCGGACGGCAGTATCCGCCCTGCCGGTCCGGGGAAAAAACATGGAAATGCCGGCAACGGTTTCCTTCCATGTGCTGCATACGTCTCTGCAACGATTTTCCCAGGCATCGGCAGGCGTCAGGAAAACCATGTTTGATGCCTGCTGTCAGCTTGTGCTGTTTGACGGCCGGGTGTCGGTCAGTGAAGCGGAACTGCTGCGGGCTGTTGCCTATGCCCTGGATATTCCGGTTCCGCCCTTACTGTCCATGGCAAGTCAGGAAAGCCGTGCATCATAAAAATGATGAACTCGTAAAAAGTCGAATTTGAGACGGCTTTGAAAAAAGTTCAAGATCAAGAGGCGAAAATCCCGAGGAATGAGGCGTACTTGGCGTACGCCGCAGTGACGAGGGATGCAGCGCAACGCAGATATTGGACTTTTTACAAAGCCGTCAAAAATAGGTTTCAATGGCGGTCTCAAACCGGTGCTTCTGGAACCGCTCCTTGAGCCCCATATCACCGTCAAACAGGATGGTAATAAACGCTTCTCCGAATTCTTTTTTCAGGGCTTCGGCAAGCTGACCCTGAAGGCGGGAAAAGGTATGGCAGCTCTTGTTGTTGTGGAATAGGATGCCTTTTGCCTGATACTTCGTAACCATCTCCTTCCACAATGAAATCCGCTGGGCAATGGTGAGGTTGGTATACATGCTGCAATAGGACGCTGCCATGCTGTCGAGAAGCGGCTCACAGGCGGAAGTGTCCAGTTCATTTTTCCAGACATCCAGATAGGTTGATCCGACAACCGCGATATTCCTTTCGCCCAGATACTTCTTCAGATGTCCGAAATTGAACCAGGTTGCGAGATTGTCCCAGAGCAGCCGGTGCATCTCATTCTCCACAGCGGACTTTCCGGCAACGATCTTTTCCTTTGTTTCCGAAACCAGCATGCGGTAGTAGTCAACGGCGATCTCTTTCCCCCGTTCCGAGACTATGGCTGCCATGTGAAAAAACCCGTCAAAGACCGTCATGGGTGACGGAATCCGGGTGCCGAAATCCAGGTATTCCCGCCATAAAGCGGTTGCCTTGTTGGATCGCTCCGCAATTTCCAAAAGCTTGTCCGGGTCCAATTTTGTCTTTGTCTTTTGTTCCAGCAGGCGGATCACATCCTCGATCTGTTTTCTCACATATTGAATCCTGGATCGATCCACGGCGCCGTCATAACGGTTCCCGACATTGATGACCGAAAACGGAATCCCGCCGAACATCCGGCTGAGATTTTGAAACCATTCCGCCACGATTTCGCATTGGTTGTTGCAGGACAGGAGGATATCCGGGGCCGGCAGGCAGGGAACCTTCCGAAACCGTGAGCCGGTATCTGCATCGCCCGAAAAACAGGTTGAAAGAAGATACCCGGTGTTGACCAGTTCGTAGGAACAACCCATCTTGTCAATAGATTTACGGGAAGCTGCGATTTCCGCCAGTTCTTCCGCCATTCCGTTGACGATCAGATTGACCGCATGGTTTTCCGGATACACAATGGCAATATCCGGCTCAAACGCACGCACGATTTCAACCGGAAAGGTCGCGGTCACATACACAACCGGCTTTCCCTCTTTTTTATATTCCGCCGCCCGAAGGTAGTGTTCCGCCATCATCTGTTTCTGAAATTGGCTGATGGATAGTCGTTGATTCATCCTGTCTCCCTGCCTGTTGAAAAACACTTTAATCTCTGCCGGATCATCTCTTCTTTGAACAAGTCATCTCTTCCGGTAAATGCTTGTAAGGTGTCCCGGTTTACGGGATCGGTAAATCTGCCGATCTGCTCCTGATACTGCGCTGTCTGAAAAGCCACGGCTTCATGATTTCCGATCTCATAAATGGTATCAAACGGATTCTGATCCAGTTCCTCGTTCCGGTAGTAAAATTCCCTTTTCAACACCGAATTTTTCAGCTTCATGGTTTCGGTCATGGGAAGGCTCTCCACGATCCGGATAAAGCGGGGAAGCATGTAGTGGGGAAGGCGCTGTCTGCAATACGCATAAAATTCCCGGACATTAAAGGGTTCCTCATCCTGAATCTGAACAATGTACATGGGATCATCTTCCCTGCCGGTACTCTGGGGAACGCCGATAATAGCGACATTGGCAATGCCCCTGTATCTTCCCGCAATACGGATTCCGTCCACCGGTGCCCAGTTTTCTCCCTTGTACCGTATCCAGTCTCCGGTTCTGCCGAGGAAGATCATGTAGTTGACGTGGTCCTGTTCCATAACTGCTCCCAGATCGCCCATGCGGTAAAACATCTCTCCCCGGATGGAAATCAGTTTCTTTGCACTTTCTTCCGGAAGCTTGTAATAGCCGGAAAATGCCGAAGCACCAAGGGAAGCCTGACTGACTACCACTTCCCCTGCACATCTTCCCAGATTCCGGATGGCCCCGTTTTCATCCAATATTGCCGGCTCGCAGATTTCCATGGTTTCTTCATTCAGGATGCGAACATCTTTCAATAGCCGCCCCACGCTGCAGGCAGGCGTTTTCTCATCCACTGCGGTCAGTGCGCCTGCTTCCGTGGAGCCGTATACTTCCGTAAAAATATCCAGGCCGAACAGGTCGGTGAACTTCGCCCGGTTGACCGCGTTGGTTCCCGTGCTGATAACGGTTCTCAGGGACAGGTTCCGGTAGTCACGCCTTCCATTTTCCCGTGCAAAATGATTCAGCAGATATTGTACCGGATCGCCCACACAATTCCATATGGTCGCGCCCGAATCCCGGATATCTTCGACAAAACCGGAAACGCTGAATTTCCGCCGCAAAAAAATTTTCGCGCCGTTCATGAGAGCCGGCATTATGTTGAGGTAAAGCGAATTGGAATGATTAACGGGCATGCAGACATATCCCACATCCTTCTCCGTATAGTTCAGGATTCCGGTCGCGTTGATCCCCACATGAACCATTTTTTCCCACGAGACTTCAATGCCCTTGGGCGCTCCGGTCGTGCCGGATGTAAAGATAATCACTGCGGTACCGGCAGGGTCAAGCCTGTCCGGCACAAAGCTTGTGAGAGAGGATGCGTAATGCGCAAGCAACTGATCCAGAAAGGAGATAGGACGGTGATCGCTTTGATGAATTGAAATGATGCCGGTGCTGTCCAGGCAGGAAAACCTATGTTCCTGCTCCGCCTTCAGCACCGTATCCAGGAACGAGCCTTCCGTGCCCGGCTGAATGGCATTGTCCACAAAAAGAAGATCGAGTTTTGAATTATTGATGTCAAAGGCCAGCTTGTCTCCCATCTGGGCATTGTTGATGCCGACCAGGGTGGAATTGGTCAATGCGCAGCCCCCGAGGATATAAAAGAACTCCGGAATATTCTGCATGAACACACCGACATGGAACCGGGCGCGGTCATCTGTTTTCCGTTCTTCTTTTTTCCGTTGGATCAGATTGGCGCATTGAATGGCTTTTTCATAAAACGCAGCATGGGAAATCCGGCGGATCCTGCCGTCATCCTGCCGGAACATGATGAACGTCCGATCTCTGATTTCCCGGTCCGTGCCGTTAAAGGCCATAATCTCCGCCAGGTTCATTTGCGCTGTTTTTTCAATACCCATAGTGTTCCCGAATCCGATAGGAATTGTTATTACCGAGAATGCGTCATGTCTGATGATCCGTCATGTCTTGAGATGTATAATGGAAACAGGAAGGTTCGTCAATGATCGGGCGTAAGCGGGGAAAAGATATCGCAGGGGGGCGCGTGAGCAGGGAAAAAATCAGTTCGTATTCAACAGGATTGAATACGAACTGATTGGAATGGACTTACAGATGAAGATGATATCCATGGTTTTATCATCTGTAGTCTTCAAACTTATATACATCGTCCTTCTTGGTTTCGAAATTTTCCTTTAAAAAACGTTCCTGGGGTTTTTCACTGATGGTCTTGGGTATCTCGTCCAGGAAAAGCAGGTAACTGGGCACACTGTTGGCCTCCAGACCCTTGGCGGCAACTTCAAACAATGCTGCCGGATCACGCTCATAACCATCAAACAGCACAACACCGGCCACCAGATCGGATTCGCCCGGCGCTCCGCTTTCCGCCGGAATCCCGAACACGGATACCTCGCTGACGGACGGATGCTCGCCGATAACCCTTTCCACATTGTCCGCCTGAATAAAATCACCGGCCCTCCGGAGTCCACCGCCCACACGATAGTCAAAGTAAAACCATCCGTTCTCATCCACATGAACGATATCCCCTGTCCGGTTCCATCCGCCCATGGTCTTTTTCTTGCTGGCTTCGGGATTGTCGTAATAGTTCACAAACGCCGGTATTCCCTTGATCCTGGCAATGACTTCTCCCTGCACATTGGGAGGACAGGGATTGTCATTTTCATCCACAACCTTCATGCTGAACAGGCCGATGGGCTTTCCAAAACTGCCGATCGGTCCCTCTCCGATGGGCTTGCGTGCAAATCCGCCGCCTTCAAGGGTGGAATACCACTCCAGAATGCTGACGTTAAACCGTTTCTCAAAGTCCTCCCATATGGCCCGGGGCATTCCGGCGCTCACGACATGACGAACCGGATTGTCCGCATCATTGTCCTTTCTGGGCTCATTGTAGATACCGGCGGCCACGCCGCCCAGCATACTGAAGCTGGTAACCCCGTATTTCCGGGTGATATCCCACAGGCGGCTTTTGGTAAATTTGGTGCTGAAAACCGCCTTGATGCTTCGATACACCGCCGGCGCATAGGTACATCCCTGGGCATTTCCATGGGTCAGGGAAAGGCCGGTATACAGGGTGTCGCTCGGATCATACTTCCAGTATCGGCTCAATACATATCCATAAACCGGGAACCGGAAACTCTCGTTTAACACCCCTTTGGGATCGCCGGTTGTACCGGATGTGTATACAATCTGGATCGGATGGCTGGGCTTGGATGATACATAATCCACATGCCGGAAAGGAGCCTCCAGTATTTCCTGCATGGAATGATATTTGGAAATGTCCCCGGTTGCCTTTTTATGTGGTTTTGCACTGACAAAAATATGGGTGACCTTGGAAATCTTGTCCTTGATGGGCTCGATATTCTCCAGAAGATCCGCAGTCGTAAACACAACCTTGCTTCTGGAATTGGAAATCATATGTGCCAGCTTGTCCCCCTTGGTCCGGGGATCGATGGGAACCACAATGGCGCCGATGATGCTTCCGGCAGCCAGAAGATGCATCATTTCCGGATAGTTGTACATGATCGCCGCATAGGTGTCTCCCTTTCGGAGTCCGGCATCCAGAAGTGCCTGTGCAAACCGATGGGAATTTTCGTGCAGGTCCTGAAACGTCTGGATAAAATCCGGATCCTGATTGTTTTCAAAGGTTAGCACCGGAAAATCGGGCCGGGTATTTGCCCTGATCTCCAATAGCTGACCAAGGAATACCTGGTTCAATTTTTTTCGAACGGAAAAAACAAAATTTCTTGTTTTTTCAAATACAGGTTTTGCTTCATTATACATGGTTACGACCTCCTGTTATGAATTCCGGTGTATCACCCTTACTTTTCATCAACTGTACATCTTCTAGGAAAACTCGAAAACAATTTTTTCAATCTGATATAAAAAATTAAATACAATATGTCAATATAATTCAAGCGTTGGTATGGTAAAATCCCAACGTCCTGTTATATTCCCAAAATGCCCCGCTGACGATTATCAGTTGACCCGTATGTCAATATTGCAGGATAAGCAGGGAGGCATCCTGACCAAACAACAGGCTTTGCGTCCGAACCTGCATTTATGGTCAATCATTGGCTGTCTGATGATGATCGTAAGGAGATGAACCGCAGATGGAAGGAAGCGATCAGGGATTGTTTTTTCTCAATTCCCTTGGCGCCGGAACCCGATAGTGCTGAAGAACCCACTCTTGGATCTCCCTCATGGCCTGATCCTGAGGAACTTTTGTGGACCATCCCAGCTCGTTTCTTGCCCGGCTTGCATCCACATCATTGTTCTTCCCCATGATACCGGCTGCCAGACGGGTGATCGGCGGCCGGATACCCAGGGGTGTCAATAATTTTTCACAGACCGAGCCGAGAAGCCAGGCTGTCTTAAAAGAAATATTCCCCATGGTTTTTTTCCCGACCCAGCCGCCGATGGTATTCAGATATTCCCCCCAGGTAATGGGATAGTCGTCGCGGAACAGGTAAATTCGATTTGCCGCCTGTTCCGACCCGGCACATCGAATCATTCCATCCACCAGGTTGGTGACATACACAAAAGCGCCGGGCTCCTTTCCGCCATTGATCAGGGGAAAAGGTCCGCGTGAAAACGCATCCAGGGTCTCCCGGACCCAGACACTGCCCGGACCGATCACATTGGACGGCCGGACAATGGTATAGGCAATATGGTTGCTTTGACAGAATGTTTTTACAGCCTGTTCGGCAAGGATCTTTGTATCGCAATACGGGATGCCGCATTCCATCTGGGGGCTGTCTTCATTGGCACCGGCCAGGTCCCGGCCAACCCCGTAGGATGCAATGGAGGAAACATAAATAAACCGCGCAATCTTTCCTTTTGATTCAATAAGAAGATTTTTTGTACCGTCCACCATCACCCGTTCAAACTGTTTCCGGGTTCCCCAGTCCAGGGTACGGGTCGCCAGATGATACACCGTATGGATTCCTTCGGATACGCCATGAAGGGTTTCCGGAACGGTCAGATCACCCCGGAAAACTTCAATACCCAGTGCTGCGCAGGGTCCGGCATCCTCCTGGGGAAGAAACAGGCCCCTGACCTGACAGCCCCTTGTTTTCAATTCCTTTGCCAGATGATAGCCGATAAATCCACCGGTACCGGTGACCAGTACGTTCATGCCCCCGTCTCCTGTCCGTTTCAGAAATTGATAACCCCGCAAAAAGTCGAAAAATCCTACCATCGTCATTCCGGGCTTGACCCGGAACCCAGTAATTTCAAAATCTTCTGGAATCACTGGATTCTGACTTTCGTCAGAATGACAAAAAAGGTGATTTTCGACTTTTTTACGAAACCATCAAAAATTCACTTCCCTAAAAATCGGAAAGATTCTGATAGAAAATCACCGTGGCCGGGCTGGTAACGGTTGTGTCCGTAACCACATTGATACAGGCCGGCTTTCCGGATGCAACCGCCCTTTGAAGGGCCGGTATGATCTCCTCGTCATGGGTCACCAGTTCGCCATGCCCGCCCAGACCTTCCACCATTTTTTCATAATGCCGCATGCCCAGCTCCGCACAGGTGCAGCGGTCTTCTCCGATGCTCATCCGCTGGGAATGTTTGATCATGCCCCAGGCGCAGTCATTGTTGACCACACAGATGATCGGGATATTATGGCGCACGGCCGTATCAAACTCCATACTGTTGAACCCGAAGGAACCGTCTCCGTTCAGCACAACAACCGGCTTGTCCGGATGGGCAAGTTTTGCGGCAAGCGCAAAGGGTATTCCGGTCCCGAGACACCCCAGAAGCGCTCCGGCAGGAATCTGAACACCGGCCTTGTTGGAGGAAAGAAAACCGGCCAGCCCGTAGTAGCTGGTGTCACCACCGTCTGCCACATAGAAAGCATCCGTTCCAAACACTTCCTGAATTTTCGCCACCAGCCGGTTGGGATGAATGGGGTCGGACGGCGTGGATCGCTGTTCCTGTTCCGTTGTCATAAATGCCGCGTAGGCATTCCGGAGATTTTTCAGCCATTCCCTATGATCCCGTTTTTCCACCAGGGGATTCAGCCGGTTCAACACTTCATTCACATCGCCGACAAGGCCCACATCCGAAGACCGGTTCCGATCAATCTCGCTGGGATCAATATCGATCCGGATCAGCTTGGCATCCGGAAACAGCCTTCCGGATTGCAGCACCCAGTTAAACCGGATTCCCACCGCCACCACCACATCGGCCTGGGGAAGACCGGTCAGGATGCCGGTAAACCCGCCATCGGAAATACACAGGGGATGATTATCCGGAAGAGCGCCCCGTCCGTTGTTCATCAGGGCAAAAGGAATGCCGGTTTTATCCATAAAGCTTGCCAGGGAAAGGTCGCAGCAGCTCATGCCTACACCGCTTCCGCCGAGAAAAATCGGCCGTTTGGCCGAATTGATCAAGGCCGCTGCCTCTTTCAGTTCGGACTCTTCCGGAACCGTGCAGGATTTATGAATTTTCCTTTTGGGAATGACAACATCCTTCTCATCCACGGCAACGGCAAGAATATCCGGCGGCAATTCCAGAAAAACCGGTCCCGGACGACCCAGTGTGGCCTGCCGGAAGGCGATGGACAGGTACTCGGGAATCCGTTTGGTGTCATAGCAGGTTGCGCTCCATTTGGTGATGGGCTTCACCATGTCGATCTGGTTCATCTCCTGAAGCGCGCCGGTCAGATCATCCCGAAGGGGATGCCTTCCGCAAAGCACGACCAGCGGTGCATTGTCCAGATACGCGTTTGCGATACCGGTCAGGGAATTGGTGAATCCGGGTCCGGCCGTCACCAGGCAGACGCCCGGTTCTCCGGTATAAATCGACCAGGCATGGGCCATCATGGCCGAAGCCTGCTCATGCCGGTTGTCGATGGTCCGTATTTTATATTCCGTAAAACCGTCCAGAATATTTTCAATATGCCCGCCGGAAATCGTGAATACGATATGGATGTTTTCAATCTCTTTCATGTATTTTGCTACAAGGTGTCCACCGGTTATTTTTGACATGATTCCCTCCGTTATATTGTTGTCGTACCTCTTTGTATGATGTCAAGCGCTACATTACCAGCTTGATTCCGTCCTCAAACCACTGGGCATAAACACTCATTCCTTCTACCCGAAGTTTTCCCTGCGCTGCGGCATAAAAAGAGGCATCCTTTTTCTTGCTTGTCATGACGGAGAAGCCGGTTGCCGCATCTTTCCAGATCAGCGCCACATCAAAAGCCTTCTGATCTCCGGTTACCGTAGTCAGTTTTCCCTTGTCAAAAACAAACATCCGGGCGATCCGGCCATCCGCTGTTTTGATCAGAATCTTTGCACGGATCTTCCGGATATATTTTTTAAATCTCTGATTGATGAAGGAAGCCATTTTCAGGATCACATACAATGCAAAAAGAAGTAATGAAAATCTCATGCTCGCTCCTTGTACCGGTAAATCGTTCGATTCGGATATGAAGCATATCCATTATCGGGCAAAAGACACGACCGTCTTGACTGCCCTGTGCCTGCCTTTATTCAGGTTGACCTGAATCATTTGTTCGTATTCTTCCAGCCGGAACCGATGGGTCACCAGGATATCCGCCCGGATCTTTTTCTGCTGCAGCAATTGCAGGGCAACATCAAACACATGAAGGTCTTCGCCCTGGTATGTAACACGGCCGTATGCATAGACACCCTTAACCGTCTGCAATTTCAGCCACAGGGGAGTCAGGTCCAGTTTCACATCACCGGCAATTCCGACAACACTCAACACCCCCATAACGGAAAGCAGCCGCATGCCCAGATTCAAGGTTGCCGAATTGCCGACCGTATCATAAATCCGATGAAAGCCCCCCATCAGAATCTCTTTTCCGATCATCGGTTTATAGACGGTTGCCCCGCAGATTTTGGCAGCGGTTTGGTAAACCTTCCCGGAATCGATCACTTCATTTGCCCCCAGGCTCAATCCAAGTTCAGCGGCAAACGGGGATGGTTCGATCACGGAAATATGACAATCCGGCGACAGATACCGGATCGATTGAATGATCAGATTTCCGATGACCCCGCCGCCGATCACCAGAATTCTTTCATTGCCCGACGGCATATTGTCAAACACCGCCTGCAGGGCAACGGAAACCGGCTCGGTCATGGCCGCGGATTCAAGGTCCAGCCCTTCCGGAATTTTATGAAGCTGACTTTTATGCGCCACCAGATAAGGGGCAAACCCGCCGTTCATGCCGCTGGTGATGCCGATGAACATTCCCGGCGGAAGATTTCCCTTTGCCGTATTTTCACAATTACCAGCCCTGCCGTTTCGGCAGCCGACACAGGGCGGAGTAATGCCGCGGGCACTGCACCCCAGCACCGGGTTCAATGCCACACGGTCTCCGGCACTGAAATTCCGTACACCGGAACCGGCCTTGACAATTTCACCGACAATCTCGTGACCGGTTATGCAGGGAAAGGAAGTGAATGGCGATGCGGTAGGAGAATCATGCAGCAGGATCAGATTCAGGTCGCTTCCGCAGAAACCGCAGTAAACGGTTTTGATTTTGACCCAATCCTCCGAAGGAATTTCCGGCTCCGGAATATCAACAATCCGCACGGTTCTGACCGGGCCTTTATAAAAAACCTGATTTCCGAAAACAGCTCTCAGGCTTTTGGCGGCAATAAATTGTGGAACAGTTACATGGAATTGTAATGCCTTCAATTTGTCACCTCGCGATTGAATTGTAGTCCTTGAATACGAATAATAGTTCATTTTGTCAATAAAAATTATCAACAACCATATCAATAATATATAAACTATAAATGAACCTTGGTTCATATAATTATAATTGACATTCCGCCTCCTGCCGGATATGATCACCCCGCGTGGGAAAGGGGAAAAAATGACGATTGTCAGAGCGCCGCAGCAAAAGCGCAGCATCCGGACCAAAACACAGATCATGAAAGCCGCATTCCGTTTGTTTGCGCGAAAAGGAATCCATGGAACCAATTCCAAGGAAATCGTAAAGGCAGCCGGGGTTTCCATCGGCAGTTTTTACTCCTATTTTAAAGACAAAAAAGCCCTGCTTCTGGAAATGCTGGAAGACTATCTGAACCGGCACTATTCCATGATCTGGCAGCACCTGGACCATTTATCCATCCATCAGTTGAGAAAAGAGGATATCCAGGCAATCCTGACAAATGTGTTTCAGGCTTATGACATTTCTCCTGAATTCCACCGCCAGACCCATGCGCTCCGTTATTCTGATCCGGATATTCACCGAATCTACGACAAGGAAAGAGAGCGGGAGGTTGCCCAGGTCGGATATCTTCTGGAAAACAATAAAAACCGTCTTCGCATCAGGGACATTACCGCAGCGGCAGTGGTCATCCACAATGCGGTTGAAAACGTCGCGCATACCGCCAAATTCATCGGTTCCCATAAAATTGACGAGGCCCGCCTGATCAATGAACTGGCTGATATGATTTATTATTTTGTCCTGGCCGAGTAACGGCCCGCAAGGCTCCCCCAAAATATTTCAACTTTTTTTAATTTTGTGACCGATTTCATAGGCATTGTGTGGTATGGTTCATCGCATAAACTGTCTGCCCGAGATATATACCCATCCAGGCTAACAAAAAACGAAAGCAGATTATAAACAACAAAACAAACAGGGAGAAATAAAATGAAAAAATCAATCGCAATGATCATAGGCATGGTATTTCTGACAGCAACCACAAGCTTTGCTGATTCCACAGTTTCCGGAAAAGTCATTAACAAGGCGGAAATCAAAAAATCAGCCAACATCGCCATCGGCGAAAAAAGCACCGCCAATATGGGCTCCATCAAAATGAAAGACTCCCAGGTTTCCGGAAAAGTCATTAACAAGGCCGATATCAAAAAATCAGCCAACATCGCCATCGGTGAAAAAAGCACCGCCAATATGGGAACTATCACCATGAAAGACAGCAATGTCTCCGGAAAAGTGATCAATAAGGCTGAAGTGCAAAAATCCGCCAATATCGCCTTCGGAAAAGAAGCCAAGGCAAACATGGCAACCATCACCATGAAAGACTCCAATGTCTCCGGAAAACTCATTAACAAGGCCGACATCAAAAAATCAGCCAACATCGCCATCGGTGAAAAAAGCACCGCCAATATGGGAACCGTCACCGCAAAAGGCGCCAATATCAGCGGCAAGGTGATCAACAAGGCAGAAGTCAAAAAGTCAGCCAACATTGCCCTGGGTCAGAACGCCACGGCAAACATGGCAACCATCACCATGAAAGACAGCAATGTCTCCGGAAAAGTGATCAACAAGGCTGAAATTGATAAGTCCGCCAATATCGCCGCCGGAAATAATGCCGAGGCAAGCATGGGCTCCGTTACCATGGAATAAAAACAATCCGCAGCAGCTCACGGATGAATCACATCATCATCCGTGAGCTGTTTTTGTTTCTCCCGCATCCCACAACAATCCAATCCATTGATTCTTTTAATCCAGAAGAAACAACTTGACACCATAAAAGTAACAGTGTTACGGTAACGCCAATCCCAAACATTTGAAATCCGGCAAAGGATCCTTCATGCCCAAACCACAACGAAAACCGCAGGAGATTGCGGCTGCCAAAGAAACCATCCTGGCCCATGCCGTTCAGCTGATCATTCAGGAAGGATATCATGGATTCAGCATGCGAAAGCTGGCAAGCCGCCTGGGAATTGCCGCCAAAACCATCTACAATTATTTCAAAAACAAAGATGAACTGTACCTGGTGATCCTGACCAAGGGGTTTGAACTTCTCTACAGTCAGTTCAGGGACGCCTACCATTCCCGGCATAATCCACTGGAACGGATTGATGCCATGGCCGAAACCTACCTTGATTTTGGGTTGCAGGAAAACAGTTTCTATAACCTGATGTTTACCTGGCATGTACCCAAGTATAATGATTATCGGGGAACCATGATGGAACCGGCAGCCCGCCGGGAGCTGGAAATGGCGCTAAAGGTTGCAGACTTTTTTGTTCAGGCCATTCAGGAGTGCGGAGACAAGGATTCGTTGATTCCTGAAGAGAAAGCCCGGTTTCTCATGATTGCTTTCTGGACGCAGATGCATGGATACATTGCAGGCTATAACAATACCCTTCTGAATTACATGCATGAAAATCCCATTGCCCTGAAAGAAAAAATCCTGGTCCTGATGAAAGACAACTTTCGAAAAGAGCTGAAAGGATTGGGGTGTGCCAAGGTATATCCGATCAAAACCGGAATCCAGAAGGAGAAAGATTGTTGAAAACCCCGCTCATACTAGACATAAAAGGCAACTCCCTGGATGATGGGCCGGGGATTCGCTCTGTTGTTTTTTTTAAGGGATGTCCCTTATCCTGTTTCTGGTGTCATAATCCGGAAAGCAAAAAGATACAGCAGGAGATTGCATTTGAATCCGGCGAATGCATCGCCTGCGACACCTGCATTTCGGTCTGCCCGGAACAAGCCTTGTCCAGAGACAATCCTTTTTTCATTGACCGGAGTCGATGCACCCTCTGTTTTCAATGTACCGACCAATGCCCGACCAATGCCATCCGTCCTGTGGGCTCGATGCTTTCCGTGGATGATATTCTGGCAGGCGTCATGAAGGACAAGCCATTTTTTGACACATCCGGAGGAGGCGTCACCTTTTCCGGCGGTGAACCCACACTGAACATGGATTTTCTGGCTGAACTGGCAGGAAAAATCCGGAAGCAGGGCATCCATGTTCTGTTGGAGACATGCGGACTTTTTGATTTTCAGATGTTTTCCGAAAAGATCCATCCCCATGTCGATACGCTGTATATGGATATCAAATTGATGAATAATCAGGATCACCTCCGGTATTGCGGTATTGAAAACACCAGAATTCTGGATAACTTCCAAAAGCTTTCCCGGCTTTATGCCGGCAGCGGGAAGGAACTGCTTCCCCGGATACCCTTGATACCGGGGATCACGGATTCAGAATCAAACCTTTCGGAAACCGCGCTTTTTCTGCTGGACTGCGGTGCCGAAAGGGTCAGCCTGCTTCCTTATCATCCCTTGTGGCAGGAAAAAAACAGAACCATTGGGATAGGGGCAATCCATGAAAACCAGAACAGCATGGCATCCTTTCTCCCGCGGGAACGGATGGATGCATGCCGATCCATATTTATGCAAAAAGGAATCACTATTGTCTGACGGGTTCATCCAAAACAGAGAACCATAAAGGAGGAAAATCATGTTTTTCCAAGCCCCTGAAACCAGCAGCCTGTTGCAGACCGGGAAAAGACATTCCGCCACACATCTTCTTGTCAAGGCACTTCTCCACCTGTTGACCATCCATTACAATGTCAGACCTTCCCTGAAAAAATATCTGAAAAGCGACCAGGGCTGGATCAATTTTTCCATCGGTATCCGTACGGAAAATCACAGCATGGAAACCGGTGTCCGCTTCCACGACGGCCATGTCCGTGTCCTGCCATCCATTCCCGAGCATTGTGACGTCACCTTGATTTTTGCAACCGATACGGCTGCCCGAAAACTGCTCAGCGCAACCCCTACGGAGCAGATTTTCATGCTGATGAAAAGCGAATTTAGAAGCATCGGCAATGCTTCCTACATGAATCTTTTCTTTTTCTACCTGTCTTTGCTTTTGCATAAAAAACAGAAAAAACTGATGCAGAAAGAACGGAAGGCAGAGCAGAAAAGCCTGGCTGCCGCCTCTCCCCATGCAAAGGAATCGCTCAGCAAAGAGCTTCGTGACCGGTCTGCCTATGGTTTGAAAGGAGAGCGGGTCGATCCCGGTGTGCGATATCTGGAAGATCCATACCTGTCCGGTTTCCGTCTCCATGACTTTCCCAGAATCGAGAAATTTGTGGACATTCACTTCTCCGAAAAAGCAGAGGTCTGCCCGGAGCGGCCCAGCCTGATGACCGACTGGTTCAAGGCCAATGGATTTGAAAACAGAATGGACAACCAACCCTGGAACCCTGAGTTGCGTCAGGCCAATGCCTTCAAGTACCTGATGGAAAACCGGCAGCCGATCATTCGTAAAAACGACCTGATTGCCGGAACCACCACCACCAAAGAGATCGGTGTGGTTGTCTATCCGGACAGCCACGGCACCATGATCTGGTCGGAACTGCTGACCGTGCCCCATCGCAATCTGAATCCCTATGATATTTCCGAAGATACCCGTAACCGTCTTCACCATGAAATCTTTCCTTTCTGGATTCACCGCAACTTTAAAGAATGGGTGAGAAAAGAATATGACAGCCCCTTGTGTCAGGCCATTGATGAACGTTTCGCCGTATACTTCATATGGAAGCAGGCCGCTCTTTCCCATACCATTCCGGATTTTCCCAAAATCCTGGGACTCGGCACCAAGGGCATGATTTATGAAATTGAAGAACAACTCACGGACGGAACCCTGACAAGCGACCAGAAGTCAACCCTCCATGCCATGAAACTCTGTCTGGAAGGACTTACCGTCTATTCCAAAAATCTGGCCCGGCAGGCACAGGTAGACGCTTCGGCAGAGGCAGATCCCGTGCGGAAACAGGAGCTGGAAAAGCTGGCTTCGATCTGCAGCCGTGTTGTGGAACTGCCCGCACGCACGCTG
>QZKS01000057.1 GCA_003599865.1 Desulfobacteraceae bacterium | reverse complement strand
TTACGACTGCGTCGCTCAAACTCGCAGATCAGGGAAACCGCCCCCTGATCCGCTCAGACAGTGAGCGACTCCGCTGTAAAATCATTCATTCCGCTGCCGTTTGAAAATTCCGGATCATTTTGTGTTGACAACCCCTTGATAAAATGATTCTGATTGTGAATCTTTATAGTTATAAGTCCGAATTTTTTTGGATATTTCCAGCGCGATATAAAAAATTTGTAAGCGATGTTTCACGAAAAATGACACATTAATATCAGGGAAAAAGTGCCCGAACTGGTCAGGGAAAATTGACCTGACAATCAATTGGGTGAACCTCGGGACACGGCTATAAGGCCAGATATCGGGTACATCGGCGGATACTGTAACCTCACGGCTTAAGAAACCTTGGCAGGCAATGGTTATCGTGCCCGCTTTCGGTTATCGCATAGGTACGGCCGACGAAATCCCAGCAGGTAACGGATAAAATTGGCATCGGCATCGAAATACTTCGGATATTGTATACTTTCAAACATAATTCAGAAAGCAGGACATTGGTTCCATTTGCAACATCGGGTTTCATACCTGTACGGGTAACCAAAGCAAGACATCTCGACTGTTGTGTGTTCCAATAGGTGACTTTCAACTGCGGCAAACCACCAAGAACATTGAGCTAATATAGATAATAAAAAAGGAATACTATAATGGGTAGAAAAAAAAAGAGGGGCAAGAAAAAAAAAGAGAAAGTGACCCAAAAAGCAGATCCTAAAAAACTTATTCAATTTCTTACCAACTATTGTGTTCCTCCAGATCCCCAAAGTACAGAATCTTCAAGGACAGATAACCAAATAAAAAGCATCTTTATGATTTTAGTAGAACTGATTAATAATGAAACAACTGGCACTTTTGTTGATATAGGTTGTGGAAATGGCCCGCTGTTAAATAGACTTGGGGAAGAGAAGATTATCGCAACTGATAAAAATTGGTTTTATTTAGGAATAGATTATCCAGAGTTCAAACAAGCAATATTAAATATTTCTTTCGATTATAGTATCCATAAAAAATGTGATTTTCTGGATATAAATCAATTTTATAAAAAATGGCCAAACAATAGTATTGCACCAGGAGTCAAAATTATATTTCTCAGAAATGTTTTTCATGAACTTGATATAATAGATACTGCAGAACTTTTTCATCACATATCATTAAATATAACCGATAAAGATACGCTGATTATACAAGACTTGCGAGTATTTCCTGAAGCAGAGAAAGGCAACGCTTGTTGGGACCCTATAGTACTAATCGAGTTAGTTAAAAAACTTGGTTATATGACTCTGTCAACAACCGAGTCTACTGCTGGAGGGGCTAATTGGTTTAATATCAAAGCGAAAATAAATTGTAAAAATATATTATCAAAAGATCAAATAGTTGAATTAGTCAAGCACTATCGTAAAAAACAGTGGCGCAACTGGCATGATATCGGTGCACTTTATGAAGATGACGAAAAATATAGAAACTATGCGATAGCAAAAATTGATTTTGATCTTCAATTTGCTGCATTAACGCAGCAACTTATCAGTGCAGATGTTGATGGAATTTTGAGTCTTACAGAAAAACAGCAATCAGTAGTTTTAAAATCAAGCATTAAAAAAGCATTAATGAATTCTCACCTGCCAGATTTAACAAAATTTAACTTAAAAGAATATGAGCTTACTTATTTTTTCGATCGTGGGAACAGTCAGGATCATCTCCAAAAATTTATAATTAGCAAATTTCCTATAACATTTATTTATGGTCCTCCCTATATGGGAAAGAGTGCACTTGTTGGACGTGTAATCGCGAATTTTGGTCATAATCGGATTCCAATTTTTTGCGATTTGGGCGCTACATCTAGTATATGGAATATAATAGAAATAATTTTAACCGGAATGGGTTGCCGCCTGCAGACAAAAGTAGCTCAAGGACTGCGCAAGCTAAAATTTAAATTAATTAAGGAAGAATTAACAGAATATTTTTTGAAAAATATGGGAGAGGTAATAATAATTTTTGACCATTTTGAACGTATTATAGGACCAACTGGTTTGATTCAAGAGAATGAAATCAAACAACTGATAAACCTAATGGCGGAATCGCCAAACGCCAAGATAATAATAACATCCAGAGACGAAATAGATATCAGTGAATTTGATCAAAACATATTATACCCTGAAGGTCAACCTTTAGTAGCAAGATTTCCAGATGATCCTTATCATGTTAAAAATCTCTTGAATTCCTTTTTAGGACGAGGTGATTACCCCGATGAACTTATTGAAGCGATAGACCGCCATCCTTTTCTTGCTTATCTTGCTGCAGTTAATATAAGAAAATTTGGAGAAAACTCTTTAAATGATCCAAAACTAATTAGTCAAGTAAAGTTTAAGCTAAGGGATGAATTAATAAAGGCGATAGTAGATGAAGAAACTGAATCGTTAGTAAAAGTGATGTCTCTAATTAGAATCCCCGTACCAAAGGAATTGATTATTTGTCTAACGGATAATATCGCATTTGATAATGCAATAAAGCAAGGCCTGATTTTTCACATACCTGACTTAATCAGAAAGGATTTATATACCTGTCTTGGTGCCTTGAAAAACATAAGAAGTGATAAAGAATCTGATAATGATGATGGATCTGGGCTTTCCGGTAATGAATTGACAGAATCATTTAAAAATATTCATCGTAATATTTGCAATGGATACCAAGATATTTATAGACAAGACGATGATCCAAAATGGCTCAGAGAAATTTTTTACCATAAACTAATCTATCTTGATGATAAAACTGAAGTTGAGAAATTTGGCAATATATATAGATCGGAAGTAACAGGTGCCGGTGAAATATGGTTTCATAAAAAAAAAGATTATGTTTCTGCCCTTTGGGCTTTTAATCTATCACATGGATTAGGGGATAAGAGTGTATTAGTAAAAATGAGGATTGCTGCATGCAATATGCGAGTAGGTTCCGATGTTAAGGGAAAGAGAATATTTACTGAACTAATAAGTAAGTATCCAGCTAACAAAGGAATAAAGATGTCATTTATCGATAGCCTTTTGTATAACAAGGATTATAAAAGTGCTTTAGAAAAATTGAATGAGTTTGAACTGAATATCTATGATAGCCCGTGGGTTGCAAACCAGTTTGGCCGCATATATTTAGGAATGTACGAATATAAAAAGGCAATTAATGCGTTTGAAACCCATTTGAAACTTGAGAAAACACCATTCGGATTTCATCAACTGTCTCGTGCTTATCAATATATCGGTGATACCGATAATGAGGCTAAAACAATTGATCAGGGCTTAAAAAATTTTCCAACGAGCCATTTATTAAGAGTAAGAAATGGGGCGATTCTTGAGAGAAAGGGTAATAGCCTCAAGGCAATTGAAATATTATCGTCGCTTCATGCTGAAAAACCAAATAACGCTTGGATCATTTTCCCTTTAGTAAAATCACTATTATCAAATGATAATACTGAAAAAGCTAAAGATATTGTAAGCAAAAGCAGGGATAATGCTTTCCCTAAATTTATGGTAGATGCTAGCAGTATAGAAATACTAGTACATGAAAAAAAATTTGATGAAGCTATAAGGCTCACAGGAAGAATCAATCAAGATGATCAGAATCGAGTTGGGCAAACGAAAGAGATATATGCTTCATGGGCAATAAGTACTGATGATCCCGTCGAAAAAAAGAAAATCGCAGAATTAGGCCTCAATGTTCCCATGAACGAAATGTTAGAAAGAAATGCCCCATTATTAGTTACCTGTGCAAAATTAGCTGGGAGCGCGCAAGATAAGACTAAACTACTATATTATTTAAATAAATTAGAGTCTGTTAATCCTGAAATGAGTGAAATTAATAGGATTAAAGAATTATTTAGAGACATATTGGGTCATGAGACCACATAAAGTTTTCAGAAGAGTAAAGGGTCAAATCTGCACTTGACGCATTTGGAGGGTTGAAAGGCGGTTTTGGGAACATCAGATAATGAATGAGGATGATTATCGCAGACATATCGACTACATCCATTTTAACCCAGTGAAACACGGATTGGTGAACGAGGTAAGAATATGGCCCTATTCAACATTTCACCGTTATGTGAAGATGGGTATTTATCCTGAGGACTGGGGTGGAAGTGTGGGAGGCGGACCAGAGGTTTTTTTATGGTGAGCCTGGTAGGATGCGCTTTCAAGCGCATCTCTCTTGAAATATGACGTTTAAATTTAATGACGAATTATCGCAGAGCACACCACCCGGGCGGAACATTCTTTTTCACTGTGGTAACTTACCGCCGGAGAAAAATACTTACGTTTCCGGAAAGCCGTACTTTTCTCCGGCCATTCGGCAGACGCAGGAGAAATATCCGTTTCGAATAGACGCTTTGGTATTGCTTAAGGAAGATGCGCTTAAAAGCTCATCCTACCAGGCTTTTGTGGCCTGTGAAGCGAAGCGTTATGGGCAGAATTCAAAAGCCATATAAATAGCCATATTTTTATATTGACAATGTTCCTAGCTGGATCTATCATTTATCTATGAAAAAACGATCTGATTTTGAATGGGATTCTAATAAAGACGCCCTTAATCAAGAAAAACACGGTGTTTCTTTTTCCCTGGCACAGCTTGCGTTCCTGGATCATAACCGTGTCATTTTGGAGGATCTTGAACACAGCGATGATGAAAAACGATTTTATTGCCTTGGCAGGGTCTCTGGCGGAATTATGACGGTAAGATTTACCTATAGAAAAAACAAAATCAGAATTATTGGCGCCGGATATTGGCGGAAAGGGAAAAAAATATATGACAGCCAAAATAAAATACACCGATGAGCCCATTGGCAAGGTCAAGGTCATTACCGATTTTCTTCCTTCACCTGAAGGGCTTGCCTTGAAAGACGAAACCGTTAAGGTCACAATTGCATTGAGTAAAACGAGTGTTGATTTTTTCAAAAAGGAAGCGAAGAAATATAATACCCAATATCAAAAAATGATTCGCAGACTTTTAGACGAATATTCTGCCCATCAATAATCAAGAGCCCATAACAAGCGGCTTCACAAAGGACCGCAAAAAGGGTGCGGCCTGTGAGTTTGGTAGGATGCACTTTCAAGCGCATCTTTCTTGAAATATGATGTTTAAATTTAATGACGAATTATCGCAGAGCACACCACCCGGGCGGAACATTCTTTTTCACCGTGGTAACTTACCGCCGGAGAAAAATACTTACGTTTCCGGAAAGTCGAACTTTTCTTCGTCAAGCCATTCGACAGACGCAGGAGAAATATCCGTTTCGAATAGACGCTTTGGTATTGCTTAAGGAAGATGCGCTTAAAAGCGCATCCTACCAGGCTTTACCAAAGGAGAAACCGTAAAGGTATATATCCAAAAGGATAGGATTTTGAGCGACGATACAAACAAGATTGATTCAATAGCAATCAATGAAGTACAACTTATTTTAGCGGAGAAACGTACATCTTTAGCTGTAATGCGAACAGGTATAGCGGTTTTAGCATTACCGCTATCGGTTATGAGTATTCTGATAGCTACTTCAAAATATTATAATGTCCTCCATGTTTTACATTTTCTTATCCCGTTGGGAGCACTCAACTTTGCTTTAATTGTTTTTGGTGCATACCTGATTATCCGCTCAATAATTCGATTGAGACATTATGATCGCTTTATTACTGAAATCAAACGAAAGCATAGTATCATCGGGGAATTTATTGAATGATTTTATGAAAGAGGGAGAATCCCAATTATTCAAATTCAGCCGACGCAAAAAAACCGCGCAACTGATTTGCGAGTTCGACACACAAAAGCAGAAAGGAAAAAGAACATGACGGCAATAGAAATCATTAATGCAGAAAGGCGGCATTTCTCAGATTTTGGATGGTTGAAAACATACTGGCTGTTCTCTTTCTCCAACTACTTCGACCCCCGCAACATCCAATTCGGAGCATTAAGGGTCTTTAATGACGATATTGTTGCACCGGGAACGGGATTCCCGACTCATCCTCATGAGGAAATGGAGATCGTAACCATTGTTCTCGATGGCGAGATGACCCATGAGGACAGCATGGGCAACAAGACGGTCATCCGAGCCGGGGATGTCCAACGCATGTCTGCCGGCACCGGTTTGACTCATTCAGAGTTCAATTTAGGCCGAAAACCGGTACACTTCTACCAGATTTGGATTTTCCCGGACAAGGCAGGCCTTCGTCCGACATACGACCAGAAGTTTTTTGTGCCGAATGATTGGAGGAACCGTCTTTTTCCGTTGGCGTCCGGGCAAAATCTGCCAGGCACGGTAACGTTTCACACGGATGCCACGATCTATCGCTGTGAGCTTGACAAGGGTATGAATGTTACCTTGAAAGAAACAACCGGGCGGCGGATCTTTGTCTATCTGACGAAAGGTTCACTGTCGGCCAATGGCAATATGATGGCGTTAAAGGATCAAGCGAGGATCGATATAGACGAACCGCTTGTTCTTCAGGCCGATGAACAGGCTGATTTCATCCTGATCGACGTTCCTTCCTGCAAGGGTTGGGGATACAGCGACGAGACGCTGCTAGGAAAAAAGAGATAATGTGGCCAACAACCGGATCTTTCAATTGAACATTTGACAGGCCAAATTCTTCACATTGTGCTGCCTGGATCGGAAGGCGATAAACCACCGGAAAGATCCAGGTTCAGCTCGTATTCACCAACCAGCGACGAGGGTCGAATCGTAAAATTCAGCTTCCGTCCCAGTGCCAGCATGCCCTTGTTTTCGGCCAGGGCAACACCCCATATATTCCGGAAGCGCCTTTCCCTGGCAATGTCCAGGCAGGTCTGAAGAAGCTGCGCGCCGATCCCCTTGCCCTGCCAGGGATCACCGACCAGGACCGCGAATTCCGCATCCTTCATATTTTTCTGCAGGATGACGCGAGCGGCCCCCAGCATTTTTTCTTCCGGCCCGGATTCTGAAATCGCGACAAGAGCAATCTCCCGATCATAGTCAACCTGGGTGAATCTGGCCAGCATTTTCGGGGAAAGTTTCTTCATGGGATAAAAGAAACGGTAGTATATGCTCTGGGGGGAAAGCGTATCAAACAAGGCGGACAATAAAGGCGCGTCTTCCGGCCGGATGGGACGAACCAGCAGCTCGCCGATTTCCGGCAATTGCACCCGGGATTCATATTGCGCAGGATAAGGACTCACGGACAGATGAAGCGGCGCAGGGCAGGAAGAAGGCGCAAGAACCACCCGTGCATCGACTCCCATGGCCTGACCGTTCCGAATGACCAGGGGGTTGATGTCCAGTTCCACAATCTGCGGGAAATCGGTCACCAGCTGGGACAGACGGATTAAAATTTCTTCCAGATATTCCTGGTTGACCGGCGGAATGTTCCGATAGCCCTTCAGCATCCGGTGAACCCGGGTGCTCTCCATAAGGCGGGAAGCCAGCAGACGGTTCAGGGGCGGCAATGCAATGGCCCGGTCTTCCAGCAGTTCCGCAAGGATTCCGCCCATGCCGAACAATATCACCGGACCGAAATCCGGATCTTTTTTTGCTCCAATGATCAGTTCACAGTTCGGATTAACAATCATCGGCTGAATCGATACGCCGCTGACTAACGCCTGCGGCGCTTTCTTCCCGGCATTTTCCAGCAGTTCCCGGAAACCGTCTTCAACCGATTCCGGGGTTTTCAGATTCAGCAGGACACCGCCGATATCGCTTTTGTGCGAAATGTCACGGGACAGAATTTTCATGACGACCGGATATCCCATATTTTCGGCAATGGCCGTCGCCTGATCCGATGAGGTGGCCGCACTGGTGGGATTCATGGGGATGCCGTACGACTGAAGCAGGGATTTGGACTCGGTTTCCATCAAAAGGCCGGTTGCCGACTTCAGGCCGCTTTCAATGATCTGCCCTGCGGTTTCGCGATCCACCTGAATCCGGGTGGAAAGACGGGGCGGAATCTGCTGAAGCATTTCAATGCCTCGCCTATGGCGAAGCAGATTCATAAAAGCGCGAATGGCCCGTTCCGGCGTATCAAAGGTTGCAATGTCCGCCTGGTTGAAGATTTCCCGGCCCTTTTCCACATCCAGACCGCCCAGCCATGACGTGACGACCGGTATGGCGGAATTCTGAAGCTCCCCGGAAAGCCTCTCCGCGACGGCGGTGGCATCGGCCATGGCCTGTGGAGCCAGCATGACCAGCAGGCCCTGCACTTCTTTGGCCTTCAACAGGATCGATACGGCAGCGGCATACCGTGAAGGAGTTGCGTCACCTAAGATATCCACGGGATTTCCATGACTCCAGTATTCCGGCAGGAACGCATCAAGCCCTTTCAAGGTTTCCTGGGACAGTTTCGCCGGGGAATACCCATAGTCGGACAAGGCATCCGCAGCCATGACACCGGGGCCTCCGGAATTGGTCAGAATGGCAAGGCCGGGGCCCATGGACCTGCCTTTGCGCGAAAGGATCTCTGCCGTATCGAACAGCTCCTCAAATGTTTTTACCCGGACGATTCCCGCCCGCTGAAATGCGGCATCGTACACCTCATCCGATCCGGCCATGGCACCGGTATGGGAAGCGGCAGCCTGTGCCCCCTGCTTTGTCCTGCCGGCCTTTAACACAATAATGGGTTTGATGCGGCTTACGGCCCTGGCAGCGCTCATGAAGTTTCGCTGACGGACCAGGCTTTCCACATACATGACAATACTGCCGACATTGGGATCACTTCCCAAATAGTCGATGATATCCCCGAAATCCACATCCAGCATGGAACCCAGGCTGATAAAATGGGAAAATCCGATATGCTCTTTGACGGAAAAATCCAGGATGGCCGTGCAGATGGCGCCGCTCTGGGAGATAAACGCCAGTTTCCCCGGTAGGGGCATGCGTCTGGCAAAGCTGGCATTCAGCGCGGAAGTACTGCACATGATTCCCAGGCAGTTGGGCCCGATGATCCTGAGTCCGCTGCTGCCGACCGCCTCCCGGATTCTGGACTCAATCAGCCGGCCCTGTTCGCCGACCTCTTTTCCGCCGGCGGAAATGATCACCGCTCCGGCGGCATCGATCTTACAGCATTGTGCGATAATTTCCGGCACCACCGCCATGGGGGTGACCACCACAACCAGATCAACCGGTTCCTCAATCTGAAACAGCGATTCGTATGATTTTTTCCCGATGAACACCAGATGTTTTTTGTTCACGGGATATACAGCGCCTTTAAAACCGGCCTGGTCCAGATTCCTCATCACCGCATAGCCCACCGAATCCGGATTGGTGGACGCGCCGACAACGGCAATGGATCTGGGCTGGAAAACCCTGTCAAGCTTGTCCGTGCTCATAACAACTCCTGATTAAGGATGATGATACCGTAAAAAATCACATCGCCGTCATGCCGGACCTGATCCGGCATCCAGAAGCTTTTGAAATTACTGGATTCTGACTTTCGTCAGAATGACAAAAAAGGTAATTTTCACTTTTTACGACTCCATCAGGGATTGCGGAAAATCGTCCGCTGATTTTCGCGGTGATCCACCATATACAAAAGGGTCGCTTTTTCTTTCATCGCATTCAGCATATCCTGGACACGGTCACGGGAGACATCGGTAAACCGGAGATATACATTTCGAAAGCCTTCCGGTGCACGTTCATAGGTTGTGAGAATGCCGGCCAGACGCCCGCCGAACTCCCGGACGATATTGGCGACTCCCATGATGGAACCGGGGATATCCGGAAGGAGAATGGCAATATGAATTCCCCTTTTTTTGAGCCCGGTAAGATATATCATGGCCTTGAATATGTCCGACTGGGTAATGACCCCGCACAGGCGTTCGCTGCCGTCCAGCACCGGTGCACCGGAAATTTTATGATCCAGCATGATATCCGCGGCCTCTTCCATGGTCAGGTCCTGATGAACCGTAACCACATCCCGCGTCATGATGTCCGCCACCTTGATTTTGGCAATCAGGTACAGCAGCTCATGAACATCCAGGCTTGTGGCATCCGAAGCTGAGGCGCGCTTCAAATCCCGGTCCGTGAGGATGCCGCAGATCTTTCCTTTATTCATGACCGGCAGCAGCCGGATATGGTTGGCCTGCATCACGTTGACTGCCTGCTGCATGGAATCGTTTTTCTGTATGGTGATTGCCGGTTGGCTCATCCAATATCGAATCAACATGGTTTTTCCTCCCTTCCGTATTACGGCAGTTCATTAAACTTTGCGGGAATCATCACCAGGGGTATCGGTGAGCGGCGATACATTTTCGTTGCAGTTGAACCCACCACCACATCTGCGAGATTGCTCCTTCCCTTCGTACCCATGACCAGCATATTGGGCTTTTCCCGTTCAATCACATCCAGGAGCACCTGATAGGGTATGCCCTGTGGTGTGAAGAATTGACATTGGATGCCTCCGGGTGATGACATCCGGTACAGCTCCATCATCCGCTCTTTCCGTTCCTGTTCCTGCTCCTTCAGATAACTCGGAAAGGAAAAATCTCCGTAACCGGCCATGGCCCGCTGCACCATGTCCAGATCACGCTGGTTGATCACATTGACCATCAGCAGTTCCGCATCCATCTTTCCGGCCAGCCATAGACTGTAACGGACAGTTGCTCCGGAATAATCGGAGAGGTCTACTGCCGCCATGATTTTGAATTGATTTCCCATGGGTATCCTCTTTTTTAAATGGGTTAATGTTTGATCCTTTTTCCTGACCTGACCACTTCTTTGAGCAATAGGCATGCCACCCCATCGCAGATGGCCATCCTGGGAAAAAAAGCTGATAATTCAAACAATAATGTCATTATTATCCCTAGGATTCCGATCAACGGCAACCAGTGGGTGTCGGACTTTTTAACAGGCTGTAAAAGAGAAAAAACAAGAACGCTCTTTTTCCCCGGCAGTATACCGAAGGGTTTGAGGTGTAAAGTTAAAAAATTATTGACACGTGAGTCTATTAATGTCTACTGTACACCAATTTCCAATCTACAACAGATGAAACGAAATTCTCATGTCGGATGGAAAACAAATTTTAAAAAAACGGGGCAGCCATGAACAATAACCCGGCAAATCAGGATCATGTCAGGCCAATCCCTCCGCAAACCAATCCGGACCAGCTTGCAAAAGACCTGTCGATCCTTTGCGGCAAGGCAAGGGAATCCGGGGCATCGGATGCGGTTGTCATCTCCGCCGGCGATGTCATCTTCCGTCCGGAAATACGGGAAAAAGTATCCCGTCAGGATGCCTTTCCATCCATCCACTGGCCCCTTGACTACCCGAAAGACAATATCGAGGAAGCCATAAGGGCCTATCGGAAAGGGATTCTTTTCTGTGTCGCGGCAGGCGAAAATCTGCCGGATTACGGCGGCGGACCGATCGACAACCCGCTGCACCGAAACCGCTATCTCCTCGTCTATGAAATCGCATCGATCCTGGAATCCGCTTCTTTCTATATGGGCCATCACCTGGCCATGGGATTTGCCGTTGGAAACTGCCGGAGTGTTTTCTGTCCGGATGAAAAAAGATGTGTTCCCATGCTCAAGGGGAAACCCTGTATTCATCCCAATATCGGAAGGCCCTCCATGGAAGCTGCGGGAATGGACGCTTTATGCATGGCCGAAAACGCCGGATGGATTACCGACGAAAGCCGTTTCCTTCCTGTCGGACTGGTCATGGTGGACTGATAAAAAAAAGAGGAGGATCAACGTGGCAGACAGGTCCGATCTGGAAACATTACGGGAAAGCGCACTGGAAACCGGCGCGGACAAGGCGGTCATCATTCCGGTTTCCGATGTCCTGCTGGACCCGAGGGTGAGATTGAAATGCATGATCCCCAAATGCTATATGTCCGGAAGCTGCGGACACTGTCCTCCCCACGGGAATTCCATTCAGGAAGTACGGGAAATCCTGTCCCGTTTCCGGCAGGGAATTTTTTTTCAGGTACCGGTGAAAAGCACGATCATCGCGGCAAAATCCCTGTACAAGGCCATTGAAACCGGCATCATGGACAATGAGGGCAATGCCTTTAATCTGGGAGGCCATTATATCCTCGTGTTCTCCATTGTAAAACTTCTTCAGAAAAGAGCCAAATCCATGGGATATCGGGTTACCCACGGATTTGCCGCAGGAAATTGCAGGGACCCGTTCTGCCATCTGCAGCCCCATTGCCGGGACCTGATGACCCAAAAGGGTTGCCGTCATCCGGAGCTGAGCTCCTTTTCCATGGAATCCTGCGGAATGGATGTTTTTACCATGGCTGCGCGCGCAGGCTGGAACCATTATCCCATCGGCGGCACCTGCACGCCGGAAAGCGTCCCGACCGGCAACCTCATGGGACTGGTGCTGGTGGCATGATCAACCACCCAACCGGAAAACCGGCCAACCGGCCAACTGGCCAAACGAGGCGGACAATGAACAACAAATGGCAGCATTTCAGAACCAACCTGAATGCACTGAAACAGAACAATATATGGCTGGGACAGCTTCCGTATCTGGCAAAGGAATGGCGGCTGTGGCTCCGGATTACCCGGAACTTCCGGGAAATCGAGGGTTCCTGGGCCGGGGCGGTCCGGCGGTATCTCCGGATGTTCGCGAACAGGGCGGATTGAATGAAATCCATCTACTTTGAGGTCAGCATTCCGAAAATCATCATCACCAAACTCCTGTCCCGATTCGTTCCCTCCATCTGCTTTTCCCGGTTTTCACCGGTTGCGCTCGGTGAATTCCCGGATCGGGATCTTCCCGGGCCGTCCTGGGTCCGGGTGGAAAACCGGCTTTCCGGCATATGTGGAACCGATCTTTCCCTGTTTTTCGTCAAGGCAGACCCCTCCATCTCCATCGCAGCATTGCCGGGTGTTCCGAAAGTCTTTATGGGCCATGAAATCGTGGGCCGGGTGATCGAAACCGGCGAACACGTCAGCGGCCTTTCCGTGGGGGACCGGGTCACCATGAAATCCTATCTGCCCTGCTGCGCCATGCAGGAAATCGATCCCCCATGCGATTCCTGCCGGGACGGCAATTACTGCATGTGTGAAAATTTCTCTGAAACGGGAATACCGAAAAACACCGGCGCCGGATTCGGGGACCAATTTACGGCCCACCAGTCCCAGCTCCTCAGAATCCCGGACAGCATCTCCGATGACCAGGCCGTACTCATTGAACCGGCTGCCGTATCGCTCCATGCCGTGCTCAAGCGCTTGCCCCGGGCAAATGAAAAGGTGTTGGTGATCGGGGCCGGAACCATCGGGCTCAATGTCATTCAGTTTGCCAAAGCCATCGTTCCGGAATGCCGGATTTTTCTGATGGAAAAAGTGGATTTTAAAAAAGAACTGGCCATGAGCCTGGGTGCGGACTCGCTGATTTCCGGAGATTTGTATCAGGGGGCGGCAAAAGCCACAGGAGGAAAGCTGTACAAAGGTCCTTTGGGAAACCGGACCATTCTGGGGGGTTTTGATCTGATCTATGATTGTGTCGGGCAATCCCGAACCATCCATGACTCCCTGAGGTGGCTGAAGGCAAAAGGAGATTATGTCATGGTCGGCAACCAGCTCTCTCCCATCTCCTTTGACCAGACACCCCTGTGGCATCAGGAGCTGCGAATGATCGGCGTCAATTCGCACGGAATGGAACACTATCAGGGACGGACAATCAGCAGTTTTGATCTGACCATGGAAATGATTCAGGACAGCCGGGTCCGGCTGGACGGCTTTATCACCCACCGGTTTCCCCTGCATGAATACAAGGAAGCATTCAGACTGCTGCGGCATGGTTCCGGGACAGCGATAAAGGTGGTTTTTGAAATCGGATAAGGAAGAGGAAAATCATATGGATGAAAAAGATCTGAAATACGGACTGTTTGCCGATGCCCCGGACCTGGTGGATACCATACCGGCCCTGGGAAAACTGAAAAAAGCATGCCCGGCTTATATCTCCCGGGCCGAAAAAGCGCAATGCATTGCCAGAAAATTTGCCCGGGAGGAAATGCTGCCCAGGGTTCTTGCAATCGATACCCGGTGCAGCAAAGATCCCCAATATGTTGACTGGGACCTCTGGCGCAAGGCAAACGACCTCAAGCTGAACATTGCGGCCGTCCCGGTAAAAATGGGAGGCCTTGGATGGAGCGCACTGGACAATGCGGTTCTGGTGGAGGAATTGTCCAGTGTCTGCCTGGCAAATGCCGCCAATATCACATTCAACACCTTCGGCCTGCTGGGTGCGCTGGTGGAATGCAAAACCGATATTGTGCTGAACATCATCAGGATGATGGTGGATGCCCAGAAAAAAGGCGAACCCCTGTTCTGGTCCTGGGCGATCACGGAACCGTCTGCCGGAACGGATATGGAAGACGGCGAAGCCATGGCGCAGATGAAAGCCTCGACCAGTGCGAGGAAGGTTCCGGGCGGTTACCGCCTGAACGGGACCAAGTGTTTTATCACCAACGGCAGCCTGGCCCATTATGTCATTGCCACCATCCCCATGGACCCGTCCCATCCAAAGGAGTCCATGGCGACCTTTTTTGTACCGACCACCACCAAGGGATTTTCCGTGGGCCGCATCGAACGGAAATGCGGACAAAAGGCCAGCCAGACCGCGGAAATATTCTTTGACGATGTGTTTGTGCCGGAAGAGAACCTCTGGGAACCGCCCGGCAGGGGCCTCCGGCACACCCGGGAAATTTTATCCATCACCAGGGGATATATCGGACTCTGCGGCGTTGCCATGGCGCGGGGGGCCCTTGACCACTGCATCCGGTTTGCGAACCAAAAAAAAAGAAACGGCCACATGTTGCTGGATGAAGACTGGGTCAAATTTGCCATTGCCGATATGATGAAGGACATCATGGCGGTCCGGGCCGCATGCTATAACTTCGCCATCGCCCTGGACACCAGCCATATCTGGAGCCTGTTTGAAAAGCTGCCCATCAAGGCCTCCCTGAAAATCCTTCCGGGAAAAATGATCCTCGGGGATGCCCTGCTGAATCTGTCCCGGCTCAAACCGGTCCGTCTTCTGGGAAGCAAATACAAAGGAAGCATTGTCAGCGATCGGATGGTGGAAAAATTTGTGACGGAAGGGTCTGCCCTGAAGGTGGCGGGAACCGATCTTGCCGTCAGGGTCGGTTCCCGTGTGCTGGATATTGTAGGCCTGGAAGGCATGGCCTATGATCTTGGCATGGAAAAATACTTCCGGGATGCCAAGGTCACCCAGATCTATGAGGGCTCCAACCAGGCCAACCGGATCGATCTGTTTCACAACACCATCGGAACCCTGCGATGATATTCGCGCAGTAAAGATCAGAATGGGAGAAAGAAGATGCAAGTCAAGGAACTGAACGACATCATCAATGAATGCCGGCGTTTTGCCAAAAATGAAATCCGGGATCAGGCCCTGGAAGCGGATCTGAATCCGTCGCCTGAAACCGTAAACACAATCTGGTCCAAGAGCGCCAAGCTGGATATCCCTTCCCTCCTGCTTCCGGAAATTTATGGCGGAGCCGGTTATCCGGCACTCTGCGGTGCCCTGGTTCTGGATGCCTTTTCCTCGGAATGTGCGGGGATCGCATCGGTCTTTGCCCATCACTTTGCCGCATGCATGCCCCTGATCGACAGCCTATCGGATTCCTGTGAAACCTATTCAACCCGGATCGCACGGATGGAGGGGCATGGTGCTTCACCGGCAGCAGTCATTTTTTCCGAAGAAGAAGGAGACGGGGAACTTGTATTGATGGAAAAGGAAAACACCCTGATGCTGACCGGCATCACCCAGCCTGTCGGAAACACCTGCCGGGGAGGATTCTGGTGTATCTTTGCCAACGATCCGATTCAAAAGAACGGCGTGACATGCATTTTCCCGGACCCGGACAAGATCAAAAACGCTTTTGGAAAAGAAACCCGCCTTCCGGGGTTGAAAATCAATCCGTTCCGGCAGCTCCATTTCCAGGACTTTCCCATCAACGCAGCCGAGATCATCGGCGAACGGGGGAAAAGCGCCGATCTCCTGAAGACAACCCGGGCTGCATTTTTCGGTTTTGTTTCCGCCATGGCCATGGGATGCACCCGTTCCGCCTACCAGAAAGCCTTTGCCTATGCGGAGCAGCGGTATCAGTTCGGCAATACCATCATTCACCATCAGGAAATCCAGCGAATGCTCGGCGCCATGCTCATGAAACTGCAGATGGGAACCGCCGGATACACACGGTTGTTTTCCGAAGAACGGCTGCATCTGCCCTGTTCCGTCCCGGACCCGAAGCTGGTCAAATCCTGCTGCACGGATATGGCCCTGGAGATCATCCTGGATGCGGTTCAGATTCATGGAGGATATGGGTATATGCATGAATACGGGCTGGAAAAAATCATGCGGGACGTAAAGGTTCTGCAATTGCTGGGCGGAAGCAATCCGTATCATCATGTTCGGGCGATTGCCGAGCAGTTGTAAGGCGATTGATGGAAGTTATCGCCTTGAGGGCATAAAAGATAACACAAATTAATTGTTGATGAACGCGTAAAAAGTCTCATATCCGTCATGCCGGACTTGATCCGGCATCCAGAAGCTTTTGAAATGACTGGATTCCGGGTCAAGCCCGGAATGACAAGAAAGGTCCTTTTCGACTTTTTACGAAAGCATCAATTATTAGCAATTAACAATTGATTATTGATTGTTTTAATAAATAATAATCAATGGTTAATAATTAATTGTTAACTTATTTTATCAATGGATAAAATAACGATACAGGAATACAATCGCCATGAAACCTTTGTTCACAAAAAAAGAACTATCGGCACTCGCCACACCTTTTCCGGACCGGATCATCCGGCATATCCGCAGAGATGAAATCAAAAAGGCTCTCTCCGTATGCCATGAGATGCGCGAATCCCGAATCCTTCTGCATGATTATTTTGCGGACTCCTGTACGGTTCTCTGGAGCTGGGTCGGAGAGCGTCTCGGTGAAGATGCCATGGAAAAACTGTTCCGCGATGTTTTCAAACAGTCTGCCGAACGGCAATACTATGAAGTGGCCGATGCGCAGGTCATGCCCCACCTGACCGTCCACCTGCTGGCCAAATCCTGGCGGGCCCACAGTTGCTTCGGTGCCGGTGAACATCCGGCAACATTCCGGATCACCGAAGACCATGACAAGTTTACATTTCACCTGGAACCCTGTGCCAGCGGGGCAAGACTCTGGAAACGGGGATGGTATGAAAACGGAAAAGGCGGCCGTGTTTCCGAATCCGAACATGCCTGGACATACAATCGGAAAGGATTCCCCTATTACTGCATCCACTGCCCGTTTCTGAATGAAATCCTCCCCTATGAATCCGGATACGGCATGATCATGTGGCCGGTGGACCCGCTGAAAAATCCGGACGACACCTGCGCCTGGCATGTGTATAAAAACCCGTGCAATGTGCCGGACGGTTATTATCAGCGCCTGGGCATCCGCCGAAAACCCAAGACCATGCCCGTGGCGAAAACCGGGAAAGCCCTTTTTTTCGATCCCTATGAATTGAAGGAAATGGCAAGGCCCATGACCGACCGGATTTCAGAGAACCTGTTGAAAGGCGATCCTAAAAATGCCGCCCGGCTGTGCAGGGAAGTTCGGGATGAATTCCTGACACTGCACGATCTGTATGCCATGATGATTCTGGCAACCTATACCTTTATTGCACGGGAAATCGGAGAAGAAGCGCTGGGAGAAGCACTGGAAATCCAGTTTGAGAGATGCCTGAAGCCGGCGTTTCTCGAAACCCTGAAAACCATGACCTTGAAGCAAAGGATCATTTTTCTTGCGGAAAACGGTTTCGGGACGGACAACTGCAACCGCACCGGCTATCACCCGGGCCGGTTCTCCATTCAGGAATCGGATGAAGAGATCCGGTTTGTCCTTGCGCCGTGCGGAAGCGGCGGAAGGCTGATCCGGGCGGGTGCCTATGAGCCCATGCCGCCCATCAGGCGTTTCCGGGAAAAGACGGAAAGTGCGGTGGTCAATTTTGCCGCCCGGCATATCCCCCTGCCGGAGGCTATCCTGAAAATGGCATTCCCATTCATCGTGACCCACTTTACCCAGCGGAAATCGTATTCCCAGGGAAAAACCGGAAAATCGTTTCCGTGGTCTTTCAATGAAAAGGATGTACCCTATTACTGCTGCCAGTGCGGAAAGATATCGGAAAAGCTGGGAGACAAAGGACTTGTCATCATTCCCCCGAAAGGGGAAAAAGGGGTGTGCATCTGGAAGTTATCCAAAGGATGAAATCTACACCATGCTGAGTGCGGTCTGTGAAATTTTTCCAAGACTGACGACCTTATCCACCGATCCGGTTTCAATGGCTGCCTTGGGCATGCCGAACACTACACCGCCTGCCTCATCCTTCAAAACTGCTTCCGGATCATTTCCTTCTTTTTTTTCACACGGACTCCGGCCACAGCTTCAGGATCTTGTCTCTGGCGACAAACGGGTCGGGTGCGGTTCCGACAACCTCGATATCTTTCTCCCTGGACAATTCCGTGGCAAAGACCTTTCGCACAATGGCGGAATCATCGACAACCAGCACTCTGATTTTTTCATTCATTCTTTCATCCCTATGCGTATCATGCCTTTAGATATACGCTCGGCTCGATATATTTCAGCGGATGTTCAAGACCGCTGAGGCTTTCCGATCCTCCGATGATAAAATTTCCTCCTGTCCGCAGGACATTGGATAATTTTCCAACGACCTTTTCCTTGGATTCATTGTCAAAATAGATCATGACATTCCGGCAGAAAATAAAATCATAGGTTTTCGATTTCGGGATATCCTTGACCAGATTGAATCGCTGGAAATTCACCATGCGCCGGACATCATCCTTGACCTTTACATACCCCTGAAACCGCCCCTGCCCCTTCTGGAAATAGCGGCCCAGCAAATGTTTTGGAATATCGGCAACGCTCTGCATGGGATAAACCCCGTTGGTGCCCTTTTCCAGGCAGGAAACGGATATATCGGTGGCCATGATGGATGGTTTGAATCCCCGCTCCAGACAATAGATCGCCAGAGAGTAAGGTTCTTCACCGCTGGAGGATGCCGCACACCAGATTTCCGAACAACCCCTGTCCAGATAACGGAAACTTCTGGATTCCCGGAAAAAAAAGGTATGATTGGTGGTGACCGCATCCAGAAAAAACTTCAATTCCAGAGGATCGTTCTGGATCATTCCGAAATAGACATCCGGACTGACATTCTGTACCCGCAGCCGCTTGGCAATCCGGGCATTCAAAAGCTCCCTCTTTTCTTCGGTCAGGTGAATGCCTGCCTCCCGGTACACAAGATCGCAGTATTGATTGAACTGCCTGTTGTTCAGTTTTTCCATAGTAGGATACCGGCGCCAAGTTAAATTAATTATTGATTATTACCTGAATTTTGCACGCAATTAGCTTTAAATGGCCACCATGACCATTTTTTATAAAACGACAAAAAATTGTTTTCTACCTTACCGCATGTGCATTAC
>QZKS01000067.1 GCA_003599865.1 Desulfobacteraceae bacterium | reverse complement strand
ATGATTGATAACCATGTTAATGGCGCCCAGAAATTGGTTATACCGGTCGCGTCCGTGAAGGCCCAGACAATATTATCGGCAGTAAGCCCTCTTTGAACATTCTGATTTTCTTCGACATAAAGTTGGTCATCAAAATTGACAAAAGAATAATCCTTGACATCCCAATAGACCGTGAGGGTTAACAAACCCAGAATGAGCATTGAAAAAATCAGTCTCAGGGAAATAAGTGAGGAAAATTTCAATTCTTCCGTGTCTTGTTTCATGCGGGTTTAGTACCGAATATCAAGAATTACCTGAATAGAAAAAAGATATTATCTACCTGCACCGTTTCATCGTTGAATTCTTATCAGGAACCTTTGAGCAAGTCAAAGGGGGATCAGACAATCCAATCCGTATAATCGTCGAGAATCAAAACGAGCTAGATTAAAAAAAGGTTCCGGTTGCTTCCGAATAGCACTTGATGAGTTTCATTACCTCTGATACGGTAACTTTCGTTGTTTTTATGTTA
This sequence comes from Desulfobacteraceae bacterium, assembly GCA_003599865.1. Classification (GTDB taxonomy): domain Bacteria; phylum Desulfobacterota; class Desulfobacteria; order Desulfobacterales; family SURF-7; genus QZKS01. The sequence goes on along the minus strand of QZKS01000067.1, from coordinate 19,210 downwards.
CTTATATTCTTAAATAAGTTGCCAATTGGACAGTTTGGAAGTCAGGTGAAAGAATGAGTGGGGTCAACAAAAATCCGGATCAAATAAGTCCGATTTATAAAAATATTGATTCGCTTAAAGGTGTCGCAATAATCATCGTCCTGACATACCACACCGGATTATATGAAAGCAAAGAAACGCTTTTCGGTATATTTAGGTTAACTCATTTAATTTATAGTGATTTAATTTTTCTTGGGGTACCACTCTTTTTTTTAATTTCAATGTTTCTTTTTTCATTAAAACTAAGGGAGGATAGATCTTATTTCATACCCCGGTTAAAGACATTAATATACTCATATATATTCTGGGTCACGTTATGGATTCTGATACACTATGGAGGTTTTAAGATCATTAATCTTTTGTTGACACTTCCCTTGAAAAAGCTGTTCTATTTTCTTTCCGGGGAAGGCATTGGGATTTTTTATTTTCATTTTTCGCTCATATTGCTATTAATCATCTCCTACCTTAGTATAAGCTTCCCGAGGCCAATAATATTTCTGCTATTGTTAATTTCAGTCATGTATATATTCATTCTGCCTTTCATCAAGCTTTCTGAAGACCCCTTTTTCGCTTCATTTTGGAGCCCATTTAATTTTTTTCCATACGCGTTTATTGGCCTACTACTTTCTGAGTATATTCAGTCCAAACATTTCAGTTTAAAACACATAAAAATGATTATTTTATTTTTAACCATTCCGTTTCTATTATTCGTAGCACAAGAATGGTATTGCCATTTGAGAGGAATCTATCAAATTACGGAATACCCCTACATGCGGGCTTCCGTTATTTTTGGCGCTTCAATTTTGTTCATTGCATCATTCTTATTAAAGCGAAGAATAATGCTGCTGGAAAGGATATCGGACTATGCAATGGGAATCTATTGCCTTCAACTATTTGCGATAAACGCTTACTGGACTATTGTTAATTTCAATCAGAACAGTATCATTACTATATTATTAGGGCCATGCAATAGTGCTTCAAGGTTCGGTCCATGCCAGGGTGGGATAAGATATTCATTATTCATTTTCGTAATATGCTTGATTGGGACTATTTTTTTAAAAAAAGTTTTCTCAAAAAAAATTATTTAAATAAAAGAATAAAAAATAACATGCCTTTCTATCAAAAGGGAAATGAAAGATAAGAGATTCAATAAGTTTTAACAGCTAATCGGAGTGAAATGAATATCAGAATCAATATGATATCAGCTTTATTGATCTGTATGATAAGCATAAGCTATTTTGCATTGGCCTACAAATATGTCCATACGGGTAATTTCAATAATGATGAAGGGTTTTATTTATTATCAGCGAAAAAAGTGATGGATGGGGAAGTTCCCTATCGGGATTTCGGATATAATCAGATGCCGCTTCTTCCATACCTCAACGGCGCATTGATGAAGTTAGTCGGTTTTGGTTTCGTGGAGCAGCGATATGTCAACGCACTCTGGGGGGCTCTGCTACTTGTATTGATCATTATAATGGGTATTTCATATAAAGATCCAAAGCCAATTTTATTTGCCGGGTTGATACTCAGTACTTCACCTTACTGGATATATTATACATGCATTGGGAAAACATATGCTGCTACGAGCTTTTTTATGGTTTTGACTGTTTTCGGCCTTTTATTTCCCAAAAGATATCATAATAAAGTGATTATCAGCTTGATTGGAGGACTGCCGGCTATTGGTTGCCGGTTGCCGGTGGCTCCATTTGTTTTTCTTTTATGGGGGATATTGTTTTTACAAGGCAAGACACATAAGGAAAGAATTATCACTGCATGTTTATATTTAATTGCTTGTATAGTCCTTTTTTTGCCATTTTACCTTGCAGATCCTGAAAATTTTCTATTCTGGAACATAGAATACAATACAGGTTCTACTCTCAATAGGAGAGGGTGGACATCCGTTTATGAACTCTTTACATTAGCACCGGGTTCGCTTTTGTTGGCTTTCTTTGGAATAGTTATTTTAATCAAAAATTTTCAGAATCATAAGGTTTATGAATTCGGAATTTTTTTTACCGCTATCATGGGGATATTGTTTCATTCATTACTTCGTTCAAGCTGGGGAGAATATTCAACACCGTTTATTGCGATACTATCGCTTGGTGCCGCCATTGTCGCAAGCAAGTCAAAAGCATTTAACATTCTTATCATTATTGTTTTACTTTCCCCAATCATTTATTTAAAGGCTTCCCTCCCGGCTGCCAAACAAAATATCGTCGCATTAATCCAAGAGCCGGCTGACTTTATAAAGTCAAACATTTCAAAAGGAGCAAAAATTTTAACACCGTTTCCAATTGTTGCGGTTCAAGCAGGCTTTGATGTGGTTAAGGGAACGGCAATGGGAAAATTTGGATTGACAACTGAAATAGAGATTGAACGGGCAAGGCGATTGGGACTGCTCCCTTATGGAGATCTTATCTCTCTGGTTGAAGCGAAAACGTCCAAAGCAGTTGTTTTGTGGAATAATCAGTGCTTATGGAATTTTTATTTTACGGCTCCAAGTTTAAAGCCGGTTAATATAGATTGGAGAAGAGTGTTCTGCCAAAAACTATCTGAAAATTACTATATCGCATTCTCCAATACGATGTTTCTGGTATTGCTTCCAAAATAAAGAAAGCTAAAATTTCCATCCCACTGTTCTAATATAAGCAAGATCCGGATCCTTCTCAATGAGTTCTTTTTTGTTGAAACCGTGTTGAATCGCTTTTGTCAGGTACCGGATAGACTGAACCGCCATCTGCTGCTTGGAATATTGACATGCAATATTGTAGTAAATTTTTGCCGACAACTCTGGTTTGAGCATAACTACTTTTTTATATATCATGATGGCTTCATTATTTTTTGCAATTCTCGAGTAGATCTGAGCCAGTTGATTGAGTGCTTTAAGAAACCCCTTTTTAATTTCTATCGCCTTGTTATAATAAAAGATAGCTTCATTGTGTTGGCCGATCTTTTGATATGTTTCTCCCAATGCATAAAATAGATATGGATTATTGGGATTGGATTCGATTTCTTTTTGAATTTCATTTTTCGCCATCCTGAAAGCTTCCATTTTTTTTTCAAGATTCACCATATATTTAAGAATTTCCGGGGAGTTCGATTGGTTTTGAAGTGCGATTGTGTAATGCTGTTTTGCATTTTCAATTTCACCGATTGATTCATATAGCTGGGCAATGATGATATGCGAATCGATTATTTTACCTGTTTTCTCCCGGCTTTTTGAAATGATACCCTTTTTATAAAACCGCTGGACTGAGTCCGGATCATTTTTCAATGAGATTGTGAAATTCTGGATAGCTTCAGACAGCCTTCCGCATCTGATCAGTATTGATCCCAAATTAACGTAAGGTTCTGCCCAGTCCGGCCGTAGTTCAATTGTTCTGGAGAAATGCTGAATTGCCTGGTTGGTTAAGCCCTGTTGCTTCAGAATGATCCCTAAATTGTTATGTGCCATTACGGCATCTGGATTTTTTGAAATCGTATCTCTCCAAAGGGCCTCCAAATTTTTAAATTTTTTGGATTCATGCCAGTTAATATAGCCGCAAAGCACGATAAAAAATCCGAAAGCAACCATCATGATTATACGAACATGTTTGCCGGCATAACGGGTTATTGATTTGACCAGGATACCAGAAAATAAAGTGATTACAGTGATGCAGGCAAGGTATTGGAAATGATCCGCAACATAGGAATATCTCATTGTGAAGAGATTGAAAAAACCGATAGCCGGGAATAATGTGCCGCTGAATATTAATAATGCTGCAAGAGGCCCCTTACCGATTTTTTTTCGATATAGCCATAAAAGGAATAAAACAAGACAAAAGCTTATAGGGTATAAAAACTGCCGCCACTGATTGGTGTCAATATTCCATCTCGGGTATTCAAACATGATATCATAAGGGAAAATCAGTTTGCCGATATAAAACCAGAGACATCTTCCGGCGATCAACAAACGATCAAGAAATGATAAATCCCATGTGCTTTTTCCCATCGATCCGACATTGTAGAGTTCTGTCCATACCGTAGATAGACCAAGAATTATGCCGAATAGGAAAAAAGGAAGTAATGGATATAGATCCTTCCCGGTGATTCGGTCACGTTTCCACCATAACAGAACGACAATTACAGCGGGTAATGAACATGTGACGGTTTTTGCAAACAATGCCAGGAGAAAAAAGAATAATGATAAAAAGTAAAAAATTGCTTTTTTTCGGGAGTGAAACAATTTAACCGAAGTCCCTTTGGCGTTCTGAAAAGCAAAATGGACATAAAAGAGTAGTGATGACAGGTAGAAAAAACCGGAAAGAATATTTTTATTTTCCGATGCCCATGCTACGGATTCTACCTGAACCGGATGGACTGCAAAGATACAGGCTGCAATCCATGCACCTGAGATATTGAGATTTTTTAAAATTCTCCAAAGTAAAATAGCACTAAATCCATGGATAATAATATTCGTGAGGTGATATCCAAATGGGTCAAGCCCCCACAACTGGTATTGAATCCAGAAACTGGTTAGAACTAAGGGATAGTAATGGGGCCAGGCGCCGGGTTCAAACCAGATTTTTCGTAACCCGTCAACAGATCGAAGCAATTCATTATCCGTGATATGGAGGTCATCATCCCATACAAATCCTCCGGACATTGCCGGGTAATGGGTCGCTACTACGATAAAGAACAGACATGCGGCAGCCAATATTTTTTGTAGAGAGTTATTATTTTGTGAAAATAGCTGTGTCATATTTTTCAAATCCCAATTCTGATGAACTCGTAAAAAGTTGATAATCACATTTTGTGTCATTCTGACGAAAGTCAGAATCCAGTTTTTTTCAGTGGGTTCTGGACTCCGGTTTTCACCGGAGTGACGGAATTGGGACTTTTTACGGTTTCATCAATTCTAAAAAGTATAATTAAAAATGGCGTTTACCATACCAGAGAAACAGTGATACTTCAATGATGATCTCATTCGTCTTATTTGCATACACAGTATTGGGATACAATTGATCATGCGGGATACATTCATCTTGACACCCAATCACTTTGTTGTTTTACATAACTAATCATTTAATGAAGTACAATTGAGCAGGCTTGGCGTGGATTATATTACCAAACAGGATTTTTTTTAATTAATGGATATCAATATACAGCGCAAAATCGATTTGTATGCGGGAACACTGATTTGCCGGCTGATCTCCCTGTTTTCCGGGAGAAAAGAAATATACAGCCATAAGCCAAAGAATATACTGGTTATCCTTCTTTCTGAAATGGGGAGCCTTGTGCTGGCAAGACCGATGTTTGACAGGCTGAAAATAAAATATCCGGACGCAAAAATTTATGGACTATTATTTGAACAGAACCGGATCATGCTTGAATTAATTGATGCAATCCCGAAAGAAAATATCCTTACCGTGAGCAATCAATCCTTTGGGAAAATGATGTTTACCAGCATCCAGGCTTTCATGCAGATGCGCCGTAAAAATATCGATACCGTGATTGACTGTGAGCTTTTTTCGCGGATCAGCAGCATTTTTTCTTTTTTCAGTGGCGCGGAAATTCGGGTCGGATTTCATCGCCACAAGCAGGAAGGTTTATACCGGGGAGATTTCATTAACCGTCCGGTTCTGTATAATCCGTATCATCATATTTTTCAGCAATTCATTACGCTGGCTGAGTCGATCGAATCCCATGGAACCCCAAGGGTTAAAAGAAATGCTGCAAATGAAGCTCCGGAACAACCCAGGATTCATTTTTCTGCATTCGAGATTGAACAGATTCGAGGCAGATTTTTTTCTGATTTTCCGCATATTGTTCAGAAAAAAATTGTCCTGATGTATCCCAGTGGCGGCTTGCTGCCGATCCGGGCATGGCCGTTGAAACAGTACTGCAATGTCGCTGAAGAGTTAATTGCTAAAGGATATGCTGTCGGTATTATCGGAATGCCCGCTGACAAGGAATTGGCAAAAACCATTCAGGCGCACTGCAATCATGATGACTGTATCGATCTTACAGGATATACGGAAACAGTTCGTGAGCTTATGGTCATTTTCCATTTTACATCCTTACTGATAACCAATGATGGAGGACCTGGCCATTTTGCGGCAATGACCCCCATACCTTCCATTATTTTTTATGGTCCTGAAACGCCGGTTCTCTATGGACCGTTGACAGCGAATACCTGTATTTTTTATCAATCGCTGTCCTGTTCGCCATGCCTTACTGCATACAATCACAGGAATTCACCCTGTGACGGCGATAATCGTTGCCTGATAGACATTCGATCGGAAGATGTCGTCAAGAAGGCAGTGGAGATGCTGGAGAGATAGACCAAATCGGTTAATGCTTTCTGTTCAGTGTCATTGCTTTTTTTTCAGGTGATGCAATAGTTCCGCATAGGCAGGATTTCCCCGTATATTGTCAAGATCTTTATCTGTTTCTATTTTCTCGATATTGTCGTAACCGTTTTCAATGGCCTTTTGCAGCCATTCCACTGCTTCCTGTTTTTCATTCAGTTTTGAGTGTAGGCACGCAATGTTGTAATACGCTATAACTTGTTTTGGATCAACCTCCGTCATTTTCCGGAACATCGCTATGGCTTTATAATTCTCATGCCGGATGGCGTAAAGCGTGCCGAGATCATTGAGGGCAGGTATGTAGTTCGGCTGTAACTGCAAGGCCGCAGAGAAATGCTCTTTTGCTTTTTCAGAATCGTGTGCCTCCATGTAAGCCCTCCCCAGGTAATAGTGGGCATCCGTATGATCCGGTGAGGTCCTGATCGTTTCCTGGTAGTGCTTGATGGCCTCAGGGTGATTCCCGAGGATATCCAGGGATACACCCAATTGAAAGTGTGCATAGGAGGATTGAGGGTTTTTTTGCAGTGCCTGGCGAAAATGTTGAATTGCCTGTTCGAACCGGCGGTTGTGAAAAAAGGCACTGCCGATACTGTTGTGAACCACTTCCTTGAATTCCGGATTGATGCGGGTTGCGGTTTCCAGATAGGATATTGCTTTTTCAATTTTACCATTCTGCAGCAGACATCTTCCATAATTGAAGTGCAGCAATGCAGAATCCGGTTCATTTTCTAATGCCTTCCGGTAATATGGTTCTGCCTGATCACAGCGGCCTGTTTTTTTGAGCGCATTTCCCAGGTTATTCAATGCAGCAGTATAGTCAGGCTTCAATGCAATTGACCTGCGATATTGTTCGATCGCATCATCGATTCTGCCGGTTTTCAACAAGGCAACGCCCAGATTGTTATGCACCTCTGCTGAATTGGGATAGAGTTGAATGGATTGTTGATAGTGTTTAATTGCACCATCAAAGTCGCCCCTTTCGGAAAGTGCTGTGGCAAAACCGTCATGAGCAAGGGGGTTGGATGCCGTATGTTTAATCGTATGTTTGTAAAGTGTATAACTGTTGCGCCAATAGCCGATCTGATTCCATGTGATGACTGAACAGATCATGATGAGCAGGAAAAAAGAAGCGGAGAGAAACTCTCTTTTTAGATGAAAGTTACGTAACAGTTCCGGAACGCCCCATGCGATGATAACAAATATTCCGATTAGAGGAATGTAGGTATATCGATCCGCCATGGAATGCGGTCCGATTACAACGATTCCGATCACCGGGACAAGAATTCCAAGATACCAGAGCCACCCGAACAGGAACCATGGTGCCTTTTTCATCAGTTTTATGGACATTATGGTAAGGCACACGAGGAGCGTGAGAGAAATCAGGACTTGCCGGTTGGGTAGGGAATCCGGGTATGGATAAACAGCAGCCAGTTGGAATGGCCACAAGGTTTTCCATAAATATAATCCATATGAAACAATAATGTTCTCTGCTCTCAGAGAGGCCGGGATCAACTCAATAGAGGGAAGAACACCTCCCTTATCCTGAAAAAAATAAGCAACAATGCTGATCAGGAGAACACATGCAAAAAGGGGGATTTTTTCCCAGGTTAAAACGAGAAGATTGCGTATGGAAGGGCGCAGGGTAGTCATCTTCAAGCGGTTCAGGGGCCAAAAATCCAGCAAAAGCATGGCAAACGGGAGTGTTATGAGCATCGGTTTCGCCATCATGCCCAGAATGAAAAAAAGAAAAATCAGTATATATCGTTTTATGCAAGGTCGTCTGGAATAGCCATGATATGCCCACATCGTAAGGAGCCAGAATAAGGTACTCAAAACATCCTTTCGCTCCGTTACCCATGCGACGGACTCTACATGCAATGGATGAAGGGCAAACATGAAGGCAACAAAAGTGCTTTGCCATAATTTGCCGGTCATTTTTTGAAAAAGCAGCATTACCAGCAAACAGTTGATCAGATGCAAGATAAGATTGGTAATATGATAACCGCCGGCATTCATACCATAAAGCTCGTAATCAGCCAGAATGGACAACCATGTCAGCGGTGCCCAGAAATTTGTAATTTCAGTTGCATCGGTGAAAGCCCATTGAACGGTTTCCCAGGACAGGCCGGATTGCACATGCCTGTTGCCGGCAACGTACAGGGCGTCATCCAGACCTACAAAAGAAAAATCATTGGTCTGCCAGTAAACACAAACGGTTGCGAGGAATAGAAACAAGTATGGATAAAACAAGATTATGCGGTTGTTTTTTAAGAAGATATTTTTCATCCGAAGCATATGATCCGGTTTTGTCAATATATGATTCATCGTTCAAAACATGCAGTCATAGTAAATGGAGGAGGGTTTGCTTCACAAGTATTTTTTATATTTGACAAACATTTCCCTGTCAAGGCTGATGCCATTGTCGAGAACCGAAAAAGGCAAACAATCGAATTTGTTGCTCGCATGGTTGAAATATCTTGCGTTAGATGATAGCTGTGTTTTCAATAGGATCACGACGATATGGAAGATTGCAAAACAGTTTCTCATCTGTTTCTCATCAAGGAGTTTTCATGGATCAGGCAAAGGATAATTATACAAGGAAACGAATTACGCATTGGGATAATCAGGTAACCCAGAAGGAAAATCCGGAGCGACTCGGCAGACACTATCAGGAATTGCTTCATCATTATTACCGGTTTCTGGTCCATCCGGGATTAAAGGTTCTTGAACTTGGCTCCGGTCTTGGTGATTTGCTTGCAGCCCTTCGTCCTGCCAGGGGAATCGGTATTGATTGTTCAGGGGAAATGGTTTCCAGAGCATCTTCACGTCATCCGGATTTGACATTCATTAAGGCGGATGTCCATGATGAACTTGAGTTTTCAGAAACCTTTGATGTGATCATTCTTTCTGACCTCGTGAATGACCTTTGGGATGTGCAGGAGGTTTTTGAGCGTGTAAAAAAATACTGTCATTCCGGGACAAGGGTGATCTTAAACTTTTATAACAACCTGTGGCGTTTTCCTCTGGGGATTGTGAAGCGGCTGGGGCTTGGGTGCGATGTTCTGGAACAGAACTGGTTTTCACCACATGATGTTGTGAATCTTCTCGATCTTTCCGGTTTTGAAGCAATTGATGTAAACCCCCGGATATTATTTCCTCTGCATGTGCCTTTTGTATCATCTTTTATGAATAAGTTTCTGGTAAATTTTATTCCGTTTCAGTGGTTTGCCTTGACGAATATGATTATTGCAAGGCCGAATTTCAGTTTTCATGAAAGAACTTCAACACCTGCTCCAACTGTTTCCGTGGTGGTTGCAGCCAGAAATGAAGCCGGTAATATCGAAAGTATTTTTAAACGTGTACCCCGGATGGGAAAAGAGACGGAGATCGTTTTCGTAGAGGGAAATTCGACGGATAATACATATGAGACTATTGAGCGGACAATGAAACAATTTCCGGAGATAAAATGCAAGCTATTCAAACAGCCGGGGAAAGGAAAAGGGGATGCAGTCCGTGTCGGGTTTGAACGAGCGGAAGGTGATATCCTGATGATCCTGGATGCGGATCTGACCGTTCCGCCTGAAGATCTCCCCAGGTTTGTGGATGCACTGGTTTCGGGAAAGGGGGAATTTATCAACGGGGTTCGTCTTGTTTATCCAATGGAAGAAGAGGCGATGCGTTTTTTGAATATTATCGGCAATAAGTTTTTCAGTATTGCGTTTTCCTGGCTGCTGGGACAGCCTATCAAAGACACATTGTGTGGGACAAAGGTATTGTATAAACGCGATTATGAAATGATTGCAAGCAATCGGCAATATTTTGGAGACTTTGATCCGTTTGGCGACTTTGACCTGTTATTTGGGGCAGCGAAGTTGAATCTTAAAATTGCTGAACTGCCCATACGATATCGGGAAAGAATTTACGGTGACACAAACATCAGCCGCTGGCGTCATGGATGGCTGTTGCTGAAAATGGTCGCTTTCGCGGCAAGAAGGATAAAGTTTATTTAGAAAGTGGACAGCACGCCATCGATTCCCTGGATAATTGATGTCAAGTCTTCATTCAATATCCCATGTACACAATTCCGGAAATACAACACCATGTTTATGATAGTTCAGTGTGTTCCCTGATCCATAAAAATCACTGTTGTGAACTTCCAGGCTTGCACCGCTCATAATATAGTCATATACATCCGACCCCGTGCCGGCCCATAGATTTACTACATATGTATTGGGAATCAACAATAGCCTCGGCAGGCTGATTTCAATAAAACCAGTGCCCTTGTGAAAGGAAAGAAAAATATTTTGTGCTTTGGAATCGATCACCATGATTCGTTCATCAAAGTTTTTGCAGATGGTAATGGCAATTTGTACATCGTTTAAATCATCAAAAGACTCAAACCCGATAAGAATCTTCAACGGTTTTCCCGGGATGACATTTTGATCATCGTTAAAGATAATGTTTTTAAATAAGAAAGCCCCATTGCCTTTTCTGTCTTTCCTGTCATCCAGCCCATGCTGAAATTTTTTGAAAATATAGGATCGATATTGTTCAACTACCTGCGGCGTATCCCCATCACCGGTGATACGCCCTTCTTCCAGAAGAATGCATCGGTTGCATAAACCTTCGATAGACGCAATATTGTGGCTAACAAATAACACCGTCCTTCCGCTTTTTGAGACATCATCCATTTTACCCAGGCATTTTTGTTGAAAGGCCAAATCTCCGACCGCCAATACTTCGTCAATAATCAGAATTTCCGGCTCCAGATGGGCTGCCACGCTGAAGCCCAACCGTACTTTCATTCCGCTGGAGTAGAACTTGACCGGGGTGTCAATATGTTTTTCCACCCCGGCGAAATCGATGATTTCATCAAATTTTTGGTCGATTTCCTTTTTGGTCATCCCCAGGATGGTGCCGTTCATATAAACATTATCACGGCCTGTCAACTCCGGATGAAAGCCGGTTCCGACCTCCAGCAAAGAAGACACTCTGCCGGTAATTTCAATCTCGCCTGTTGTCGGTTCGGTGATTTGGCTTAAAATTTTTAATAAGGTGCTTTTGCCGGCCCCATTGTGACCTATGATTCCCAGGACATCTCCTTGTTTGACGGTAAAGTCGATATCACGAAGTGCCCAGAAAATACTCTCATCTTCCTCCTTGTTGAAGCGACTGAGTTTTGCAATGCGGCTCAGATTGCGGAAAGGATAGATAAGCGTATTTTTGATCTGTCCGGCAAATGTATCCGCTTTTTCTTGCAGACCGATCCGGTAACGTTTTGAGATATTGTCTACGCGTATGATTTCGTTATTCATGACATAAATTAATCAATCAAAATAGTTATGCAACATCGGCGAAGGTTCGTTCCATTTTTTTAAAATAAAACGCTCCGAAAACAAACAGGAAAATCGATACAAAAAATCCAAGCCCAATAAGGTCCCAAGGCATTTGTCGGGTTCCAAGAAAAACCGCTCTCATTCCTTCGATTACTCCTACCATAGGGTTGAGCGCATAAATATAGAGGTACTGCCTTGGGATAATGTGAATCGAATATACCACCGGTACTGCATACATCAGCAGCCTGACAAGAAACGTCATTGCATGCTGTACATCGCGATATTGAACCGCCATAGCCGACAATATCATTCCCGCGCCCAGTGATGTCATGATGAGTATTATCAACAGCAACGGGAAAAAAAGTACATTTATACTCGGGGTGTACTGGTAGTAAAAAAACAGCCAGATCATGACCAGAAATCCGATTAAAAAATCCAGAAGTCTGGAAAATATAGATGATAAAGGGATTACAAGCCGGGGAAAGTAGACTTTTGAGAGCATCCCTTTATTCGCTACCAGTGAGTTGGAACTTTCCGTCAGGATATTACTGAAATAGTTCCAGGGGACCATGGCAGTAAAGCTGAAAAGCATGTAAGGGACGCCATCTGAGTCCAATTTTGCCAGATTTCCAAAAATTACGGTAAACACCAGCGTCTGAACCAGTGGCTGCAACACAGCCCAGCCGATTCCCAGAACTGATTGTGCATATTTTGCCTTTATGCCCCTGATGGTTAAAAAATATAAAAGATCTTTATACCTCCAGAGTTCCGGTATATCGATCATTTGCCATCCGGATGTGGGTTTGATGATTTTTTTTTGATAGGCGCTGCTCATGAAAAAACCATATGATTCTGTATTCTGCCGGCATTTTTTTGCGCAATTTTAAAGAGATGCAAAATGCCGGCGGATAAAAGGGATAAGGCGTTGTCCGCGACCATTTAGCTATAATAGAAGGCTGTTTATGTGTCAAGGGCTATGTGAATACAATAAATTGAGTCAATTATGCCCGAAAATTGGCAGCATAACGATCATCGGCAAGCAACTGGTCATTGTTCAATCAGGCTTTGTTCAGGAAAATTGAGATGAAGCAATTATGATATTTTTTTTAGTACCGTATTGATGGAGTTCATAACAAGGGCATCCGGTCTCACATAAGTGTGATAGTAATTATAATTCCTTTTCATCATTTCAAATCTTAGGTTATTATCATGAAGCAGTTTTTCTATTTGATCAATACATGAAGATGTATCCTCAAATGATAAATAATTTTTGCCATCTTCAAAATCCCCGGGCAATTCGAAATCCAGTTTTTCTGTAACGATACATTTCGATGCGGCAATATATTCTGTAAATTTGTTCCCGATAGACCGATGCAGCCCTCTTGTTGAAACGCCAATAGTGGCGTTATGCATTAATTTAGTATAGAATAACCTGTCCGTTTTATTCGGATCTGTAATTACATATTGTGGATATAATCGGTGAATTTCCGGATCATCTGAAATGATACCGCCGGTAAAAATGGAAGGGAATTCCTGCTTTAACTTTATCACCAAATCAATTCTCATTTTACTGACTTCAATTCTGTCTTTTTTCGATTGATCATATTTCGCAGTTTCCGAACTCCAGACTTTCGGTATGAAGATTATCATTGGGTCTAAGCCTAAATTGGGAGGATATTCAAATGCATCATAGGAAAATTTCGGTTTGGTATTCAATGTATATCCATATTTTTCTAAGGAAGTTTTAATAAATGGTTTATGAGAAATATATTCCTTGATACGTTGTTTGAACGGTTTATTTTTATAAAGATAAAATTTTTCAGCAAAGTTGTTCGAAGATGTAACTTGATAATATAAGCCCAAAGGTAGTAGTTTATGGCGATTTGATATAGGTAACCCGCTTTTATAGCTGCGTTTAAAATAAAAATCTACATTTTCGAGTTGTGTTTCAAGGTAATCTAAATTCTGTTGTTCGGTTCCGGGAATATAATTAAAGCCATCCATCGTATCATAAGCAATTTTGACTTTTTCATTTAAAATGACGTTCAAAACAGGTCTGCTCGAGGGATCATAATCAAATGGGGTTTTTCGGGAAACGGTCAAATCAATAATACCCCTTTGGGCCAGTTCCGAGAAGCCGGTGTAAATTTGTCTCAAATGCTTAGGGTTGTTTTTAAAAATTATTTCTATTTTGATACTCATAATCAGCTTCTTGACCAATCGTTGTTGGGTTTTTTAAAAATAAATCATTAGAGCATATCCCCCCACTCATCAATTTGATGATCGACAGCATATAAACCGGGAGGGTTTAGTTTATTTGCAAAATATTGTCGGTTCATGCCCAATGTAACTTTCAACAACTGAGATAAGATCGAATCCATAATTTCCGTTGGGACACCATAGTACAGGAAATTGATCGGACTCAAGTCCGCCAGGAGAAAAAGGTTTTTGATAAAGAACCGGTCGCCCCGCTGAAAGCGAATTACTACTTTTCTTCCCTGGTCAAATCCGGATTGCGGGTCATAGATTCTTCCGTATTCGATTTCAACGGGTATACCGCTAAAAGTTAAGGGAGTAGCAGATGAAAAAGTCTGCAACCATTCGGATAAATCTTCAAATTCAATAGTTTTTGTTGAACCGGAAGCAAAAAACAGGTTTGTTTTTTCGCCATACAGGATCAGTTTTTCAATCAGCTCCTTTTTCAGGATGGAGTTGCCGATAACCCCGATAAAAAGATCTTTGCGGTATAACTCATCATCCGGTATGCTTTCCAAAGAACAATACTTTCGATCCTTGGATGCACGATATTTTGAGTCGACCTGTGTGAGTGTCTGATTCTGCTGATGCAGACGGCCTTCCTTCAGAAGACGGCACAAAGGCTTTCCAATATTCCCTTCCGCGCCAAGAACGATAATATCTCTGCGTGACAGCACCATCCCATGTTCATGGAGGATCGATTCTATCGCGCTTAATATCGAGTGCGCCACTTCCTGAGATTCTTCGTTTGTTTTGAGTCTTGAAATGGCGATTGAATAGGATGGAAACAGCAGTGTTGACTGTTTATTTATAGTGGAACAAAGTCTGTCATATCCATTTTTTGTGTGTTCAATCGTACCGATGAGTGTTTCTTGCAGCCATCTTCGAAATGACATTTCGATTTTTTCGACAGGAGAAACGAGAAATTGATGGAAGACCTCATCTGTTTTTTTTAGGGAGAGTTCATTTTCATTCAGAATGGGAGACAGATATCCGCCATCTTCTATAAGAAGTACTTTTTTCCCCTGTTTTTTTGCTTCAAGACAGCATTTGAGAAACAAATGGCCGGATACCATCTTCATTGCTTCAAAGTAGGGGAGTTTTTTACTTTTCAGTACCTGGTCCAATCCGGACAATCCGGAAGTGTCGCTGAAATATTCAGCAATGGTGTAATAATCTGTAACCTTATCGGATGTTTTTTTTTCCAGTCCGGCCATAAAGAGAAAATTCGAATCGGTTTCCAGCAGGGTATCGAGATATCGGGGGGGGATAATGCCGCTGTATTTTACAAACATCACATCAATGGAATGAACGTTCAGCTTTTTCAGGGCCTCAATAAAGCCGATAATTTCAGATGTGATATGGTGAATCAGAAAAATTTTGGTATTGGAAAAATGAAAATGATGATCCATCTGTTCTGCAATTGATGATAGTATCGGCATTCGTTTCAGATAATCATCCATATGAAACATCTTTCTAGGTAAGTTGATACCGATGTTCAATGAACGCCCTAGCTGAGAAAGATATAAAGAAAAAAAACAGTTATGAAGCAGTACTTTGACGGTTCCTCCGTGATGTAAAATATTACAGATAGAATATGCTTCCAGAGACAAGAATATTTTTTTAAATATGGGCAGACTGTTTCCGGGAAGTTCTTTCCGGATGTAATTTGCAAAATTTTCATCCCAGGAAAAATTGATAAATTCGAGCCTGCCCAGATGGGTATTCTCCAATTGTTCAAACAGGCGGCTGTAAGTCCGGTTCTCTTCTGAATAATAATCCAGCCCTCTGCTGCAGGCATTTGCAATATTGTCCCTTACCGATCGTGCAATTTTGGAGCTTCCTGCAATGTATACCCTTGTCAGCAGGTCATCGACGACCACGTTGGGAATGGCGTTTAAATCAATAATCTCTTTTTCAAAGGTTTCAATGGTTAACCTGAAAAAGAATGATTTTCCTGAAACGGAATTTTTTACCTTTTCGAGAATAAAACGGTTATTGTTTTCAATGTTATCATGGTCATGGAAAAAAGGAAAAACCAGCGCCTTGCTGAACTGAACCGATTTTTCTTCCCTGCAATAACTTGCTTCAGGATATATTTCTCTTCTCCATTTCCGTCGCTGAAGAGTGCCGAAAACCGTGATCAACTGGTTGATGAAAACATCCCTGAATTTTCGAATGCCATGCATGACTCCTGCTCTGGCATAAACCTGGACGTGGTGAATATTCATTTCAACCAGTTCAGGATTGATGTTGGAGTTGATTTTATACAGAAATGAGACATCTCCCGGTGATCGTTCGGCCTCATCTATTATATGTTCTCCAATGATTTTGGCAAGAACGGACAACCCGGTGAAAATTTTGAGTTCAGACAGGTCCACTTCCCATCCTTCTTCTGTCTGCTGCAATGGATACCCCAGAGAAGTAATAATTTTTTTCAAGCCGGTTCCCTTTTTCTGAAATCTGAAAAAAAATAAATTACAGTACACAATAGCGTTAATCCGGTTATAATGGCGCCGGTTATAAAATGCTGCTGTTCGAATCGAAATAATATTTGATGGTTTCCGCTTTTGAGTGAAACTGCTCGCAGTAAAAAATTTGCACGTAGAATCGGGACCTCTTTTCCATCCACCCAGGCACGCCAGCCCGGATAAAAAAGCTCGCTCAAGACAAGATATGAGTCATCTTCTGAAGATGTTTCTATGGTAAATTGATTCGATTCATACCGGGTGATCCGTGTTTTGTCTTCTGCGGTTGTTTCTTTTGCCGACATGCCGTCTGTATGCCCGTCTACAGGCTCCTGTAGCAAAACAAGTTTCATGGGATTAAAAACACTCATTTTCATGAAGTCAATCTGGTCCTGCAGATCCGGAATAATGAGAGATCGTTTTACCATAACCGCTCTGGGCATCACGATTGAGGCTTTCAGCAGGTTGCCTTCTCCGGATTCATTCATTTGTATACCATATTTTATTCCCATGACTTTTGAAGAAAAAATTCGGTCTTTATCAAAAATGTCAGGATTGAAGGTATGGGTTTTAAATTTCTGGATCGGCACGCCGGCCATTTCATGCATAAACCTGTAGAGGTCGCCGGTGACAGCAGATGCATTGCCATTGGCATGGAAAAGTTGGAAATAGTGGCCTCTTGATAAGTTGTACAGGACAAGCGGCATCATGACACGGTCGTAACCTGTATCGGTTATATTCTTTTCAAAAGGTTGTTTTTTGAATATTTCATTTTGATCCAGAGTCGGTATTTGTGTCGCATAGATTTTATACAGGTCGGCAAATATCAGAAGAAGGATTGCAATGGAGATCAGATCTGTCCTTTTGGAGTATCTAATCCAGAGAAGAATGAGAATGGAGGCGATGGTGAACAGGACAGCCGAAATGACTTCGATAGAGAGGATTTTGATTTGAAATACGTTTGATCCGCTTATAATCAGGATCAGCAGGATGGATCCGACGGCAATACAGATGCTGTTCTGTTTTTTTGTGAAAGAAAATTCCAGAATGTGCTGAACTCCAAACCCTGCGAATACTGCCAGGCATAGAAGGATCATTATCATGCATCTGGATGGTATCCGGAAGCTGGATACCATTGGTACGAAATTATAGAATATCTGAAAAATCGGGGTATAATGCCCCAACATGATGATCACGGATAATATCAGGACGATTCCGAAACAATTTCGATATTCACGGTTTTTTGAAAAAAAAGCACCGATCAGGCCAAGCAAAATGGAAAAAATGCCGGCATATCCGGTAAATTCTCCATCAATGGTTAAAAGGGAGTCCTTGGGGTGGGGAACAAGGAAAGTAAAAAAATTTTCCGGGGGAAAAGAACGGTATGTTGAATACTCATAGGAGTTTTCCGCTCGCTGGCTGTTGGAGATAAATTCCATGCTGGGAATTATTTGAACGGCACCAATCCCGACCGCTATCATAGGGACAAGCGTAAGAAGAAGGCCGGATTTCCATAATGTCGTAAACGATTGATAGCGGTACCACCGCAGGATATGTCGGAAAAAATAAAAGACAGCGAGCATCAGGCTTGTATAATAACATGTCTGGGCGTCACCGCTCAATATCTGGAGGCCGACAAGACCTCCGGCAGCAATGATGAATGACTTGCGACTTGTCTGTATGAATTTCTCTATACATAAAAAAATCCAGGGAATCAGCGCGGCTGCATGATACAGGTTCAAGTGACCGGTAAAAATACGGATTAAAAAATATCCATTCAAACAGTAGATGATTGCAGAAGCGATGCCGGCCCGTTTCCTTCCGGTCAGTTTGTATACCAGGAAATAAGCTCCGGTTGAAGCGATGAATAAGTGGGCGACAATATCTATATTGAATGCCATGGGGAAGGGCAGCGTCAGAAAAAGAAGGGTGGAAGGATAAAACAATGCAACCACAGGATTGGCTAAAAAGGGTTGTCCGCAATAGTAGTATGGATTCCAGAAGGGAAGGTTGCCGTTGAATATTTGTTCTCTGATAAAATAGAAATTCCAGAAATGGAGCTGCGTGTCAAAGGACCCGATAAACCTGTCGCCGAGAGGAATCAGCTTATTACCTAGAAAGAAGATGATGATTACCGGAAGAATGATGACAGGGTGGAATCGCTGAATTACCTTCATAGAGGGTTTTTCCCGGGTAACTCTCGGTTGAAATAGATTCTGGACGTGATTGTGGATAAACCCTGAACGAAAGTCAGGGTTTATCCACATGATTAATCAGCTTTTTATGTTTTTAATGAGCTCCTTGTATTCTGAAGAGGCCCTGATATTTTCAAGGTCCTTGTCCGTTTCCAGCCGTTTCAGATTTTTATAGCCGATACTGACTAATTTTTGTAACCAGGCAATTGATTGCTTCAGATCGTTTTGTTTGGCATATGTCACTGCTATTGAATAGATCAGGTCATGCCGATCCTTTCGTTGTTCATAGGCTTTTTTATATGCATTTACAGCGTCATTAAACCGGCCCTTTTTAGAGTATAGATCCGCTATATCATTGAGTGCCTCAAAATAATCCGGTTTTACGGACAGCGCCTTTTCATATTGTTTGAGAGCCTCTTCCGGATCATTTTTACTCATATATAAGTTCCCCAATCGCCACTGGAAAAGGTAGTTATCCGGACGGAGACGGATTTGTTCCTGAAAATTCATGATCAGTTTGTCAATGTCTCTTCGATCGGCTTCAATTTTTCCAAGATTATTTT
>QZKS01000051.1 GCA_003599865.1 Desulfobacteraceae bacterium | reverse complement strand
CTCCGTTTTGATTCAGGATGATTCCCCTGCGGTTGTACGCTTCGGTGTACCGGGTATTGATGGAGATTGCCTTGTTGAAATCCCGCAGCGCCTGTTCCGGATTATCCTTTTTCTGATAGGAAAATCCCCTGTTGAAATAGGCGTCCGCGGATCTGGGGAACAGGTTAATGGCCTGGTTGAAGTCCGCGATGGCCTGCTCATAATCATTTAATTTATTCCAGGCGACGCCTCTTTCCACATAGGCCCTATCGTACTGGGGTTTGATTTCAATGGCCTTGTTAAAATCCGCGATGGCCTGGACATAGCTTCCCTTTCGATTCAGGATGAGGCCACGGTTGAAATAGGCTTTTGCAAAGGTGGGGTCGATTTCGAGGGCTTGGGTAAACTGGTTGATCGCATTATCCAGGTCTCCTTTTTTCCCCAGGGCAATGCCGGAGTTGAAGGCACTTTTCGCCTGAATGCTTCCTTCACCGGAAGCGTCTTCATCGCCCACGCCGTCAATGGCTGCCGGCGGCTCCTCGACCTCTTCCCCCCGGTTAATGGCAAGTGCCTTGTTGTAATCGGCAACCGCTTTGTCCAGATCGCCCATCTTTCCCCAGAGGATGCCTCTTTGCGTCAATGCTTCCGCATAGAGAGGATTGATTGTCAGTGCCTGATCATAATCCCTCATGGCTCGATCCGGATCATCTTTTTCGGCCCATACCATTCCGCGACTAGTATAGGCTTCCGGTGAATTGGGATTCTCCTGGATCGCCTTATTGAAATAATCGAGCGCTCTGGTGTGGTCTTTTTTGCCTTCCCAGGCGATACCCAGCTGGATGTTGGCCGGATAGGATCTGGGAAGGATGGAAAGCACTTTATTCAGATCCGCGATGGCCTCGTTATATTTTTCTTTCTGATTCCAGATTGTTCCGCGATAGATCAGGGCTTCCGGATGAAGCTTGTTGATCGACAGGGCCTGGTTGAAATTCCTGAGGGCGTCCTCATATTCGCCCTGATCAAATTTTGAGATCCCGATGCTGACCCATTCATCCGCTGAAAGCTTTTCATTGGATGATGCGGGAACTTTGCTGCTCCGGACCCCGGACAGTATTTTTTCTTCCTTGATTTCCTGCGGAAGTTCCGGATTAATGATCAGGGCAGTGTTGATATCCTTGACAGCGCGTTTCAGGTCCCCTTTTTCTCCCCATGCAAGGCTTCGGAAATTGAGTGCCTTGGCGGAATTGGGATTGATCAGAATTGCCTTGTTGTAGTCCATAAGGGCTTTGTCCGGATCCCCTTTTTTGAACCATGCAAGACCCCGGTAGCTGAAGGCCTCATCAGATTCAGGGTTGATGGACAGGGCTGTGTTGTAATCCTCGATCGCCTGATTGAAATCCCCTTTTTTGAACCATGCGATTCCACGGTATGTGTAAGCCTCATAATATTTCGGGTTGATGGACAGCGCCTGATTGTAATCTTCAATGGCCTGATCCAGTTCGCCCAGCTTGTCTTTGGCAACGCCCCGGTAACAGTATATCCTGCTTTCCTGAGGATGGATCTCCAGGACCTTGCCGTAATCTTCAATCGCCTTCCGGTATTCCCCCTTTTTATCCCATGCAATCCCCCGTTCCCGATAGGCTTTTGCAGACAGGGGCGAGATATCGATTGCGACGCTCAATGCAGTGACGGCTTTTTGAAATTCATTATTCTGACTGAAGGCGACGCCTCTCGCAAACCAGTCGTCAAAGTCGAGTTCTTCATGGGGCTGATCGGCAGGCGCCTTTTTTTTCAGATTGTCCAGCGCGATCCGTTTATAATAGGTCGCTGTCGTATTTCTCGGATTAATTTCCAGCGCCATGTCAAAATCCGCCAGTGCGCGTTTGTAGTTTCCTTTTTTCGTCCAGGCGATCCCCCGATTCTGGTAGGTCTTGTCCAGGCGGGGGTTGATTTCCAGAGAACGGTCAAAGCATTCGATGGCCTGATCAAAGTTCCCTTTTTTCCCCATGAGAATGCCCTGTTTCAGCCAGTCCCTTGCTGTGAGTTGTTTTTCCGTCAGGGCCTGCGTCATGTCCGCAGTAAAAAAAAGGATATAAAAGACGGAATAACAAACAGTCAGTACGGAAAAAAATTTCATCATTTCGAACCTCTTGTATAAAGAGTTATCATATTGGAAAAGACTGGTCAGCCATTCATTTTATCGCTGATGATTTCTCATGATTGTGCGCGAAAAACGAAATTTCGGGCTAACTTTTCGAAATTGTTAATTTAAATACTCAATCATATTTTGTAACGTATTATCACAGGTTGTGCAACAAGGCAAGTGAAGATGGTTTGGAATGCAGGCAATGGGATCCGTGTCGGTATTTCCGCGAATTTTTTAGCGTATATACATCATCATGTATTTTTTCATATTTACATCCACTTTATATCGTGGTAGGGAAATGACCAAACGCAAGACCCGGAAAATAAGGTGCGGCAGGCGCATATTGTGTTTTTGATGGATTCAACTCTTTTTTAAAGTCGTATCAACAATCAGGCAGACGGGGAGATTAATTATGAATTGTAATAAAATCATAGGATTAGTCACGACTTTTCTGGTCGGAATTTTTCTTTTGTTTCCATGTGCAGGAGGTGCGGAGGATATTGTTATTATCACCCATAAAAGCGTACCGGCTGATACCTTAAAAGAAGAGGATGTGAAAAACATTTTTATCGGGAAAATAACAAGCTGGAGTGACAATCAGAAAATCAACTTTGCAACGCTTCCGAATGATGATGATATCCATAGGGCATTTTTGAAGAAATTTGTTAAAAGAACGCCGGCACAATATTCGCGGTACTGGAAAAAGCAGATTTTTACCGGGAAAGGGAAAACACCGAAGTCTTTTCAGACAGAAAGAGACCTTCTCGAATATGTCGCAAGCACCAGAGGCGCGATCGGTTATGTTTCCACCGGACAGATTACGGATGACATTAAAGTTCTTACAATTCAATAAATGAAAATGACAATTCCTTATGGACATAAAACTCCGGTCCGACACTTTCCCGGAGCCAAAGAAGTGAAACGAGGAGGCCAGATAATGAATATTATGAGAAAATTATTTCTTGTCATGATTACCGTCCTGTTTGGTTTGATAAGCCAGGTACAGGCAATGGAATTCGATGATTTAGGTGGTATTGATGTGCATGGTTTTATTTCCCAGGGATATCTGCAAAGTGATGATAATAATTTTTTTGCAGATACGGAAAACGGAACAACCCAGTTTAATGAAATGGGCATCAACTTTTCCGCTGATGTAACGGAAAAACTTCGTCTGGGCGTTCAGTTTTTTGCCCGTGATATGGGGGACATCGGAAACAACGAGGTGGTCCTCGACTGGGCAATCGCCGACTACAGATGGCGTGACTGGTTAGGCTTACGCGCCGGTAATATGAAATGGGTAAACGGACTGTACAATGAATCCCGTGATGTGGATATGCTCCGTACCCCCATCTTTCTTCCGCAGGGTGTTTATAATGAAGCCTGGCGTGAAACTTCAGCCACCCTTCAGGGGGCGGGACTGTATGGTGAACTTCCCACAAATAAGGCAGGCAGTTTTTCCTATGACCTTCAATATGGTTCCATGAGCATGCCTGCTGAAGGCGGACCGGCAAAATTACTGAAAGATCAGGTCCCGGATACATTTAAAGCTGCATATGGGGTTGAGGATATCGAGCTGGAATCCGTAGATGTTGATTATACATATACAGCGGCAATGAAATGGAACACTCCTCTTGAAGGTCTGCTTTTGGGTGGAAATCACTGGGGATATTCTTTTCAGGCCGATGCCGAAACAATCATTAACATGAACACACTTCGGGGGACTGCCGCAGCGGCTCAGGCCAGATATACCCCCATTATCGCTCAATTAACAGCGGCTTTAGCGAATCCGGCAGCAGCAGGTTTGACGACTCCTGAGGCTATCCTGGCAGCTCAGCAACAGTTGGGCGCAGCCACATATGTAAATAATTACTACACTGGCGTGTTGAACAACACCAGCGCGGACACCTCATTAGGGGCCCAGATCACAGGTTATCCCACCATATTCAAGGTAAGGACCAAAACACTGACAGGCTCTATGGAGTACACCTGGAAAAACCTGGTGGTTGCGGCAGAGTATATGCAGACCCGATACAATTTGAGCATGCAGAACAATCTGCTTGAGAATCTGGATATAGCAAATGCTTATCAAGGAGGTGTCAGCAATATTCCGGAGTTTGACGCGGTTGGGTATTATGGAAGCCTATCCTATCGCTTTACCTACTGGTTTGAACTGGGGCTTTATTATTCGGAATATTACCGGAATAAAGATGATAAGGATGGCGAAAAACGGGCTGTAAGCTTCCCGAATGAGCCAAAACATCGCGCATGGTTCAAGGATGCTTGTCTGACCACCCGATTTGATATTAATGAAAACTGGGTACTTAAACTGGAAGGACATATTCTGAATGGTACTGCTGTAATTTATGGAGCTGATAATCCGGTGAACGTCTATGATCCGGCTGAACCAAGGTATGAAGAAGACTGGTTCCTGGGAGCAGCAAAGATCACATACAGCTTTTAAACGGATTTGAACATTTTTTGTTTTCCTGAAAAGAGGTGCGCTTTCTTTTGATGATGGCGCACCTCTTTCATTTTTTAATGCATCTTTGAATTCGTGAATGATGATTGCCGTGAAAACAACATGCCGGGGTGTCTTTCCCTTCACAGATCACTTGATAAAAATATCGGAACGGTTTATGAACAATCTGTCAGCAAATGAACATCCGGAAAGGATATTGCCTTTTGGTGAACAGCAAGAAATTAAGGATCCGGTTATGATTGAAAAAATTAAGGAAAAGTTCCATATCATTGTAGTCGTTATTATTACGGTATATTTGATTGCACTGGCAACCAAAACAGCCCACGTTATTTATACGGAACATATCAAAGAGAGTCCTGAAACGGTAACTGAAGAAGTAAAGAAATAAAATTCTTCAAGCTTCAGATGATGTATCGGTGGCTTTTTATGATGCAACCGTATCCAAAATCTGTTTAATGGTATCGCAAGGAGAGAAATAATGGATTACCAATTTTATGCTGTGGAAAAAAAGCCCCCCATCGCCTGGGTATACTTGAATCGACCCAAAAAATTGAATGCCATGGGACCGCCCGCATGGGAGGAGTTGATTCCGATCTGCAAGGATATTGACGAGGATGACACAATCCGGGTGGTCATTATCGCTTCAAAAGCCTCTATATTCACTGCCGGAATCGACCTTGTCGGGATGATGCCGGAGCTGCCGGAATTGATGGTGAAAGAGCAGATGGGCGGTCTGAAACTGAAATTGCTCAAGAAAATTGATATCCTTCAGGATGGATTGACCTGTCTGGAAAAATGCAGAAAACCGATCATTGCGGCTGTGCATGGAAAGTGTATCGGTGCCGGTCTGGATATGATTACCGCATGTGACATCAGGCTCTGTACGGAAGATGCATCATTTTCCCTGCGGGAGGCAAAGGTCGGCTTTGTCGCGGATGTCGGTGTCCTGCAGCGTCTTCCCCATATTGTAGGACAGGGCATTACAAGAGAGCTTGCCTTTACGGCAAAGGATATTGATGCCCGATACGCAAAAGAGACGAATCTTGTGAACCATGTCTATCCGGACAGGGACACCCTGTTTCGGGAAGCGGAAAAAATGGCCTATGAGATCGCAGGATGCTCTCCTCTGGCAGTCATGGCAGCCAAGGATGTTCTGAATTATGGTATCGGTAAATCGGTTGAAGATGGTCTGAAATACGTTGCTTCCATGAGTGCCAATATTATCCCGTCAAACGATCTTTTTGAAGCGGTCACCGCATTTGCCGAGAAAAGAAAGCCGAATTTTTCAGGAACCTGATTCTTTCCGAAACAATGGAAAATAAATTTCCAGCATGTTGGACATCCCCCCGAAAAAGGGGGGATGGTCTACACGCAATGACAAGGGGAGAGATTTGAAAAAGGAGTGTATCTAAAGAAGCAAACCACTCTTTCCCCCCTTGATTTTTCATGAACGGTACTCCATCCTGCCACCCGTAAATCACCAATGACTGTTTTCGGCAATCGCTTTACCGGTAAGGGTTTATGGCCTTTTGGGATTGGTTTCCGATTCGGCCGGAGGAGGAAGAAAGATTTTAATATGTCAATATTATTCGCTAATCGCTTGACAAAAGTACAACATGCAAATATTATTATCAAAACTATAAGAGATGTGCAGGGTAAGGAAGATAAGGAAACAATGGTTTAATCATCAGATGATCGAAACGGTGCAGACCTCAGTCAGGAGATGGATAGATGAATAAGATGGAATTGATCGGCATGCTCAAGGAAAAAACCGGAATCTCAAAATCGGAAGCAGGCACAATAGTAAACATTTTTTTTGATCAAATGGCGGATACTCTGGCAGTAGGAGGACGGGTAGAAATCCGTGGTTTTTGTTCTTTTTATGTAAAAGAATACAAGGCATATGTCGGCAGAAATCCAAAAACCGGAGTGAATGTAACGGTAGCACCTAAAAAATTACCCTTTTTTAAGTGTGGAAAAGAATTAAAACAAAGAGTAGACCCTTAAGAAACGAACAAAGGAGGAATGAGAACCTATGAAAAATCTGAAAGAGAATTTACAGGCGATTTCAAAAGAACTGAAGACGCTCATGGGCAAGGTTGAAAAACTGGGAAGGGCACTGGACAAGGCTGCAAAGTCAGCGATTGCTTCCAAGACGACAAAAAAGAAAGCAGCACCAAAGGCTGCTGCAAAAAAATCTCCGGCAAAGAAAAAAACCGCATCGAAAAAACCAGCTAAAAAAGCAGCAGCAGCGGAAGGTCCGACAGCGATTGATACGGTTGTCGATATCATCAAGAAAAACAAGAACGGCGTTGATGTTGATACCCTGATCAAAAAGACAGGGTATGATGCAAAAAAGATATCCAATCTGGTCTACAAGGCCAAAAAACGCGGAGATATCAAGAGCGGTGCAAAAGGTGTTTACGTAAAAAAATAAAACAAAAATACTTTCGGTAAAATAGCATGAAAAGGGAGGAGCCGTTCAAGGCCTCCCTTTTTTTCGTATGGACGAAATTCCACAGGAAAAATGCTTTTCGAGGGTGTGGATATCAGGCGGTCTTTTTTTGAAAATGGACAAACAGGTACGGGATTGTCGCATCAATCCGTTCCTGGGTAATGATTTGAAAATCCGCCTCGGGAAATTCCGGGAAACAGGTATCGCCATCAAACTCTTCTTGCAGGATGGACAGGTAAATGTTTTCCGCGTATGGAAGAAAAAGGGTAAATATTTTTTCTCCTCCAATGATAAAAATTTTTTGATTGTCGGCTTTTTGAACAATTTCTCTGTAATCACTTCTGACCATACAGCCGGGAGCGTGATATTCCCTGTTGTGGGTCAGGATGATATTGGTCCGGTTTGGCAACGGCCTGCCGATGGATTCAAATGTTTTTCTTCCCATGACAACGGTATGACCTTCGGTTATGTGCCGAAACCGTTTTTGTTCTCCCGGGATTTTCCATGGAATCATGTTATCCCGTCCGATTACCCGATTCAGGGCCATTGCAGCGATCAGATTGATAGGCATAGATTCTCCTTATGATGGCAGGCTGAATCTAACATGAAAAAGAGTTTATTTCAAAAAAATATGATGGTATACATGCAGAAAAACGGATTTGAGGAAGAATCGTTGAGTTGCCTCTTACCGGGATGTCACTTCCAGGAGAAATGAATCATGTATTCCCTTCGTACTGACTATGAGACCATATACGGCAATATTCTGAATGCAGCCAAAGCATATCTGACCCAAAACGCATCGCTTCGCTCTCTGGTGATCGGGCTTTCCGGAGGGATTGACAGCGCTTTGGCCTGCGCTATTGCATCCGCCCTTGTCAAAGACATGCCGGATATCCGCCTGATCGGCAGAAGCATTCCCATTGAGACCAATACGGATGGTGAGATCCGGCGTGCAAGAAAGATCGGTGAAAGTTTCTGCACCCGGTTTCAAGAGGAGGATCTGACCACCGCCTTTCGGAATTTATATCATGATTTGATGTCAAAGAATGACCGAAAAGACTTGGAAACCTATGACGAGAAAATCAGAAGGGGAAACATCAAGGCGCGGCTGCGAATGATCTATCTTTTTGACCTTGCCCATTATGAGAATGGAATGGTTGTATCCACGGATAATTATACGGAACTTTTGCTCGGTTTCTGGACGCTGCATGGAGATGTCGGAAATTACGGATTTATTCAGCACTTATGGAAAACGGAAGTGTATGGTCTCGCGGAATTTCTGGTGAATCAATATCGAAACCGGAAGGAGACGGCAAGGGCGGATGCTCTTCAGGCATGCATTGATGCGGTTCCAACAGACGGCCTTGGCATTACCGGCAGTGATTTTGATCAGATCGGTGTAAATGATTATTTGACGGTGGATAAGATTCTGATGGATTATTTGAATGGAGGAGAGAAATACAGGGACCATCCTGTCATTTTCCGTCATATCCGTTCCGAATTCAAACGGAACGATCCCCGGAATATCACGAGAGAAATCCTGATCCGAGGCTGCGCCTGACATGAACGTCCTTTCCGGTTTTAAGAAGTTTCTGTTTCCCGGGATCACCCGGATGTTCCTATTCCGGCTGGTATTGATCTCCGCATTGTCCTTCCTGCTGTTCCGGTATGTTTTTATACCGATTGTCATTGACGGACACAGCATGGAACCAACATACTTGGATGGCGGTTTCAATTTCTGTTTTGGGTTGTCATACCTGTATGCATTGCCAAAGCGGCATGATGTGGTTGCCATACGCTTTTCGGGAAACCGGAGAATGCTGCTGAAACGCGTGGTCGCTCTGGAAAATGAAGTGGTGGAATTTAGAAGCGGCACGCTCTACGTAGATGGAAATCCTGTTCCGGAACCGTATGTTCAGGTTCCCTGCACCTGGGATCTTCCACCTAAAAAAGTAAAACCCGACCATGTATATGTGGTGGGTGACAATCGCAATGTTTCCATTCACAGACATCGGTTTGGACAGACACCAATATCCCGGATTATCGGGAAACCGCTATGGTAAAAAAACAATATCTTTTCATGGCTGCTGCGGTTCTTTGCATGGGAGCTTTTGCCGTTTATCATGTTTATTTTGATGAAAAGGCCAAGGTCAAAAAACAGTTTGCCTTATTCGGCCGGCGGATCTCAAAACAGGCAGAAGAATCCAGATTAATCGAGGCTGCATCGATCAACAAGGCGCTTCATCTGTTTTCCAGACAGGTCCGTCTGGAGATTCCCTCCCGCTCCATTTCCAGAACCTATGACCGTCGTGATCTGTCCGCACCTCTTTTTTCCCAGCGGTCAAGATATGCAAAGATTGATCTGCAATTTCTGGATTACATCATCGGATTCCCGGGAGAGGACAAGGCACAGGTCAATGTCACGATGAATCTGAAGGCACAGGGAATGGATGGAAGCCATATGGATGAGACCCATGAGCTGATCTGCGATCTTGTCAAAAATGAAAGGGATGACTGGATTTTCAGCCGGGTTGAAATCGTGGAGGTGCTGGAAAAATAGAATGCCGGAAGATGATCATGATTCATTTTCCAGCAGATGTTTGATCCGGAGATCCTTTTCCACCCACAGGCCGTTGATCCAGTTCTGAAAAAAGTTTCGGAATTCCGGGTCATTGTCATAATCACCCAGAATCTCGCGGGGGATCGCCATTTTCTCAATGTGGACCCTGATTTCGGTGATCCTGCCGCAGAGAAAGTCCCAGAAGCTTCCGATGCCCTGCGGGTATGCGATGGTAATGTTCAGCAGGCTGTTCAGATAATCTCCCATGGCGCCAAGGACAAAGGCAATACCGCCGGCTTTGGGCTTTAGGAGAGAAGTAAAAGGAGATTGCTGCTGCCGGTGTTTTGTCTCCGTAAACCGGGTACCCTCCATAAAATTCATGATGGATATGGGCTTGACCTTGAATTTTTCACAGGCCTTTCTGGTGATCTCGACATCCTTTCCCTTTAAATGGGGATGTTTTTTCAGGAAACCGGCAGAGTAGCGCTTCATGAACGGAAAATCCAGGGCCCACCAGGCGAGGCCCATCAGGGGAACCCATATCAGTTCCTTTTTCAGGAAAAATTTGATGTACGGCACCTTATGCAGAAGGATTGTCTGGAGGACGAAAATATCGACCCAGGACTGATGGTTTGAAATGATCAGGCACCATTCATTGTTTTTCAGGTCTTCGCCGCCGATGACCTTCCACTTGATCCTGTTCATCAGCCGGAAAATACCGGCATTGAACTCCACCCATTTGGAGGCAATGGAAATCAGGACCCGGGAACAAAAATCCTGTATCTTCGGGACAGGCATGACCAGCTTGAACAGGGCCACAATCATGATCGGGATAAAAATAAGGATGGTGTTGAGGGAAATCAGAAAAAACGACAGGACTCCCCGCAGGCGTCCGGGCAGAAAACCAAGCATAACAAACTTCCTTTACATAATGACATTACAAGCATTGTCCGACCGCCCCTGACCCGGAGGTTCAGCATCATGTTCCGGCCCATAACGATCCGGACAGGAATGTTTTGCTGCGGTTGAATCATCTCCTGTATTGAGAAACAACAAAACGATCTGGTTACCTACACAATCGGAACTATCTTTTCAATACAATAATTTTTTGAACAGCAAGGTAACCGCATTCAACGTGATGCATTCCGGCTCAGATCACACCGGCTTGCAGGGGATAGCGGGGTTTGGCGGCAACGGGCGGTCCGGAATGGTCCATGAGGAAAACCGGTAATGGTGATACCGGCGTGAGTTCCGGTTTGAATATTTTCGGAATCGGCAGTTTTCGGACCAGATGACGGACCAGGCGATTGTGCCCCGACACCATCCGGTCGGCGATGAAAAGGGCCGGAAACAGCGCTGCTGTCTTTGCGATATCAAACGGGATCAGATATTTGGGCAGGTTTTCATAGAGCCGGATATAGGTCCCGATGATGGCCGTCAGTGACCGAAGCAGATGAAGATAGTCACTCCTGATAATCAGCCCGAGATGCTGCGTGTTGGACATCAGATGCATCACCACCTGCAGGCGTCGATGCAGGCCGTCCATTTTTTCTTCATACAGCTGCAGAACAAAATTCCATTTCAAGGCAGTGATTTTTTTCCGTGTGAGGGTCTGGGTCAGGGTTTCGGCGATCTGTTCCCGTCGGTTCCGATTTGTTTCCGTATCGGCGCTCATCCGGATCAGTGCGTCCGTCAGCAGATTCACATCCGCCGTAAGGGCGCCCACGATATAGTCCCAGAACGGTTTCCACTTTCCTTCCAGGTTCACGCAATTTCCCCAGTCAATCAGAAAGATCTCGCCAAGATCGTTGACCAGCACATTGCCGGGGTGCAGGTCGCCATGAAATTCCCGATACACGATCATATGCAGCAGAACCGTATACAGGAGCCGGGATGCGATATCCCGTGTGAAAGACTTATATTGTTTCCGCGGGATGTTTTTCAGCACCTTCATCACGTTTTGAGCGCCGGGAATATATTCCATTTCAATAATGTGCGGTGTTGCGGTATACACTCTGGGGACCCGCCAGAGGACGGATTCCCGGCTGCGTTTGTAGAATCGCTCCTGGATGGATGCCTCCTTCAGAAAATCAAGTTCCTGTTGAAATCCCTTGATAAATTCATCCACCTGACGCTGGATCGCTTCCAGAAAAGGGGCCAGTTTGGAATGCGGAGCCCAGTAATGGCTGCTGAGGATGGTGAGGTTGAGGGCGGTTTTTCCCATCAGAAATTCACGATCCAGGCGGTTCCTGCCGATTTTGACGATCACCGGGATCAGCACCTCCTTGCCGTTTTCAATGGCGGGTTTTTTGGCAAGGTACACCGAGCCAATGGAACCGGATTGCAGCGGCTTTCCCGGATCGAACCCGTAATAACATTCATGGACCGGCCTGCCAAAGCTTTCCCGGATGGTTTCGATGACTTCTTCCGGCGTCATGGGAGGAACATCTTCCTGAAACACCATCAGTTCCCGGGAGATTTCTTCGGGCAGAAAATCGGAATTGGCTGCGGCAACCTGGGCCATCTTGATGAAAAACGGGCCGAACTCGCGGACCATTTTTGCGATGATCTGTGCCTGGGCGCGAAAGTCTTTGGGATCGGTCTGGAAAAAAGGCTTTACATAGCGGATGGCTTTGATCTGGCGTTTGATGATGAGAAGGTCATGCCGGATCACCCGGATCTTGGCAAGCAGAACCGTAAACTTGGTCTTGGTGTTCCGTTTGGTTTCCTTCAGGAGGTTGATCACTTCCACCAGCAATGGTTCATAGGTTTTCAGGATGAGCCGCACGATATCCAGATTGAGTTCCATCAATCCCTTGATCTCGGGGGCATTCAGCAGTTCATGAAAGAATATCCAGAATTCCTGGACCACGACTTCCGGGATATTGATCGGGCTTCGAAGCAGCACCTGGTCGATCACGTACTGAATCAGTTTTTCCGTTGTTTTTTCATTGGGGATCAGGTTGTTCCGGCGCAGATACTGTGTCAGTTTGCGGCTTTGGTGAACCAGGGGGTGCTGGTAAAGCTGCTCAAAGATATCATCAAGGACACAGGACAGATGTTCCTGGGTGATATCTTCATCGCTTGCAAGAAGGCGGGTCAGCGGGAAAAAGGTACGGGACAGGAGAATGGTCTGTTTGGTGAATGTCCCGGTATCCAAAATGATTTTCAGGGTTTTTTCCTTTAGAACCTGTGCTGCCGGGACCAGCGGAACGGAATCCGGTCCTTTTTCTTTCCGGACGGAGCTTCTCTTTGGATTCAGGGATCTTTTGGGATTTTTGACGCTCATAGTTTTTTTCGACCTTGCCTCAGCCTTTATCCTATTTTTCACGATTTGACAAATATGGAATCATGTTTGTTGCGGAAGCGGATTTGCAATCCATTCGGACAGGCTCTTTACGGAAGAACAGGATTACCTTTTGACATGAGATTTGATGACTGATATTTTGGGAATCAACCAAAGCAACTCAAAAAAGGGGGAACAAATGACCGACAATATCGTAATCGTATTATCCTGCGGAACCGACAATCCCAATCGCTCCACACGAGCCCTTTTTCTTGCCATGGCAGCACACAAGGCCGGGAAAAATGTAACGGTTTTTCTTCTGGATGAGGGCGTCAATATTGCCATGGAAGGGATCGCGGAAAATATTATGGCTGCCACCGGGGACAGGGCGGATGACCATTTGAGCTATCTTCAGGCGAACAGTGTCCCCATTCTGGTCTGCACCCCATGCGCCAAGTATAGAAGGTTGACCGAGGAAAACCTGATTGAGGGCGCCCGTATGGCAACCGGGGCGGAACTGATCGATCTATCCTGCAATGGATCGGTGATCAGTCTTTAATCTTTTGACAAGGGTTCGGTGCATTTATGAAAGATAAAAATCCGGAAAAGGACGGCCGTATGGAACGGATCAAGGATCTGATACGGTCGATGCCGGGCGAAAAGCCGGATTATGACGATCTGGAACAGGCCGATCCGGACAGGACGGAGGAAGCGTATCAGGAAGAACAGGGAAAATGGATGGAGGAGATCATTCGGAAAAAAACGGCCGATACCTTTGTCATGCATTCCATCGGCAAGGTGAGAAGGACGGACGACCGGACATGGATTGAAATCAAGCCCCGATACAGGGATGCGATGTCCGGGCTGGAGGGGTTTTCCCATATTCATGTTTTATTCTGGTTTCATGAAAACGATACCCCGGAGAACCGGAGCGTCCTGCAGGTTCACCCCCGGAAAAACAATGAAAATCCGTTGACAGGCGTGTTTGCCACCCATTCACCGTTGCGTCCCAATCTGGTGGGGCACACCCTGTGCCGGATTCTTTCCGTTGAGAACACGAATATCGAGATCGAATCCATTGATGCCCGGGACCAGACACCGGTTGTGGACATTAAATGCTATATTCCCTGTACGCACCGGAAACATGAAATACGGGTTCCGGACTGGGTAAAGCGCGGAACGTAAATGGATATTCCGGCGGTTTATCTTCTGCCGGGGATAATGATGCGGGAGTCCTCTTCCCGTCCCTTCTTTTCCTGCTGTTCCTGGAATTTCATGATCTGTTCCATGACCTCGTCCAGCGACTGCTTCATGGCCTGTGGAAATTGCTCGATCGCTTCTTCCAGATTGTTGGCCAACAGACGCGCCTGAATGGGAACCGGTCCCTGGGGAGACATCAGCTGCGTGTGCCCGACATATATGGCGCTTCTGGTTTTGTCTTCGGAACCGTCCATATTGACGGGTATGAGCCTCCGGATGGAGGCGACATTCAGGTCTGTGATGGATTCCTCACGGTATAAATTCTTTTTGTTCACGGTAAAGTCGATCCGGTCTTCCTGCTCATCAATACTCATGATCCTGTCTCCAGTGTTTAGGGGTGAAAAAGTTTGACTGCGGAGATCTAATATGAGATCTCCTGCGTTGTCAATCTTTTTGGCGTCCGGTTTTCCCCAGGTCATTTCCGCCAAAAAAAACACCCGTTGACAAGCAACGGGTTTCATGGCATTTGAGGACAAACATACCAATTGGTTTGTTTTTTAATTGGTATTGATTCGGGAGTTTTTCCCGGATTTGGATGGATTGTTTTTCCTCAAGGAGTGTTCAAAATGTCGAATTTCAGTGTCAAAACCATTCTCCGCAAAACCCTTGGATTTCTGAATGTTGGGTCCATTTTTCGATTCCTGGCCGGATTACCGTTCCGCCGGAACCGCGTGTTATTCATTTTTGAGGGAAGGGAATACACCTATGCGCAAACCTGTGCCGAATCCGAGCGGTATGCCGCCTTATTCCTTTCCGTGAAACAGGAGCGGATCAAAAAGGGCCTGATGAATCATCAGGATTCACTGGCCGTGGGAATGTATCAGGAAAATACGCCGGAATTTGTTTTCGCTTTTTTCGGAGCCGCTATGAGCGGGTCGGTTCTTTTCGGGTTTAATACCGGTTTTCGCGGTGACACACTGGTGCGTATCATCAATCAGGCCGGAACCGGTATTCTTCTGGTCGATGAAGGCTCTTTGCGGGAGGTGGAACGGATTCTGCCGGAACTTAACACCGTGCAGCAAAACCGGATTTTCCAGGTCGGCCATCCGGCAGAAGCAGGGGAGGAGGTTTTTCCGAACATTGCAGATGCGCTTTCCACCGTGCCGTTTCCGGATTGGAAAAAACAAAAGCCCGGCATTGATATTTTCGGTCCGCTGATCGTGATCTATACCTCAGGCACTACGGGATTGCCCAAAGGGGTTCCCTGTTCCCATGCCAAGTGCTTTGGCGCAGGCATGATCACCCGGAAACGCATCGGGTTGAAATCCGGTGACCGCGGATATATCTGCATGCCCCTGTTTCACTCCAACTCCATCCTTCTGGGGATCATGCCCCTTGTGGTCACCGGCGGCAGTTTTCTGTTGAAACGGAAATTCAGCGCCGGCGCCTTTGAGGAGGATATCCTTGCGAATGGCGTGACCTATATGAACTATGTGGGGCAGCCGGTTCACTATATTTTATCGGCCCTGGAACGGAAATACGGAAGCGGAAAAGCGATTGTTCAGGCCCTGGCCTCCCATCCCCAAAACCGTTTCCGCATTGCCCACGGCAACGGAGCCTTGCCGGTGGACCGGCAAAAACTCATCGAATATCTGGGAATGGATCATATCTACGAGCTTTACGGCTCCACCGAGGCCCCGATCACGACGGTTGTCCAGCCCGGTGATCCGCCCGACAGTGTAGGGGAGGTGCCTTCCAAAGAAATTGTAATCCTGAACGAGAATGACGAGATCTGTCAGCCCGGTGTGGCGGACAGTTCCGGTCAACTGGTGAATTATCATGAGGCGGTAGGCGAGATCGCCCGTAAGATGAAACCGGACAATGTTTTTTTTGACGGGTATTTCCAGAATCAGTCTGCCACGGAAAAAAAATTCCGGAACGGGTATTTCCGGTCCGGCGATCTCGGGCATATCCGCATGATCAACAACAAGAGGTATCTGTATTTCAACGGACGGACCGATGACTGGATCCGGAAGGACGGTGAGAATTTTTCTGCGGAAAACGTCGCTCAATCGGTATTGAATCTGGATGGGGTCCAGCAGGTCGCAGCCTACGGCGTGCCCTGCCATGTGGCGGATGAGAGGGTGATGGTGGCGGTTCAGCTCAACGGGCAGGTTTTTGATCCCAAACGGTTCCATGACGAATTGATGCAGCAGCAGAAGCAGGGAGGGATGGACCCCAAATGGATGCCGGATTTCATCCGCGTCCTGGAGGATTTTCCCGTGACCCGGACACACAAAATTTTAATCCGGCCGCTGAAGCAGCAGCATTTCAATATTGAACGGCATCCGGACATGGAGATTTACTTCCGGCAGCGCGGGGATGACACCTATCATCCGCTGACACCGGAAGCTTTTGCAGCCATCAGGGAGGAGTTCCAAAAGACCGGCACGCTGCACCTGCTGGAACGCTATTAGGTTTTGTCATTGATTGCTTTAAGGGCCTTTGGACGTTATTACTGATATGGATTGCCGATCATCTCTTTCATTGCGGATTTCTTTTTATTCAATATAAACCCGAGAAATTTTTCCGGAGGAAGCAGGGCCACCGCTTTTTTAACATCCTCCATGGACGTTTTTCCCTCTTCAACAACCATAATAATGCAGTCCACATTGGGGGCAAAGGCGATCACGTCCGCCTTGCTTAAGACGGGCGGGGCATCAAACAAAATGATTCTGTCGGAATAACGGGTTTTCATTTCTGCAACAAGGGATTTCATTTTCGGAGAGCTGAGAATTTCAGCACTGTCTCTCACAGTCTGTCCGCCTGAAATCAGTGTCATTTTGTCGATTCCCGGCCAGACAATAATATCTTTCAAAGCCCGGTCTTCATACAGATGATCGATCAGTCCCATTTTGCCGGGAATCCCAAGGTATTGATGGATTGACTGCTGCTGCAAATCACAATCAACCAACAGTATCGTCTGATTGAAGGTTTTGGTAAATGTAAGAGCAAGGTTAATGGATGTCAGCGTTTTTCCCTCATGGGGATTGGGACTGGTAATCATGACAGTGTTCCAGCCGTTGGCCAAAAGTGCTTTTTGTATTTGTGTGCGTATTATTTTAAAGAAATTGATTTCCGGAGCATCGGGAAACATGCAGACGCACCGGTTTTCTTCCAGTATTGTCGGATTGAGGGCAACAGGCATGGATTCATGATAAGTCGGTGCAATCCAGTCATCGCTGATCATTTGCGCTTTTCTGGGGCCCGCTATCGTCTGCATGTCTGTGTTCTCTTCCTGTATGTCTTTTCTTAATTTCATAAAAACGGTACTCCGGCTACAGTCAAATTTTTTTGTTTTTGTCATTCCGTCGAAAGACGGAATCCAGTCTTTTCAATATGTTCTGGACTCCGGTTTTCACCGGAGTGACGGAATTCTAACTTTTTACGGTTTCATCAAAGTGACTTAGAATGAAAGCTTTCTCATCACCTTAGCCCAGAAAACGTCCAGATCCATGTACAGGAAGTGAAAGAGCGCTACAACGACAATGATGGTGCTGCATAAACCCAAAGCAGCAGCGATCATCTTTCTTTTTTTTATGGATCGATCTTTTTGGGTGACAATTTCCGGAATGACCCCCAGCACAGGAAAGGAGGTGGCCAGGGATAACCGGTTTGTATCCCGGATAGAATCGTCCGAGAATTCCATCAGGGCGGCAAACCCGATACCGGCACCGATACCTAGTACAAGGCCGATCAGCATGATGGCAAGCCGGTTCGGCTTGAATGGTTTTTCCGGCAGCCTGGCCGGATCGATCAGGGTAAAGCGTTCGCCTTTTTGTTCCTTTTCCAGTCCGTGAGCCATTTTGGCTTCCATCACTTTGCGCATCAGATCTTCATATTTGATTTTGGAGTTGTTTTGTTCGATGATCAGGGCATTGTAGGAGCCTTCAATGCCGTGGGTTTTTTCAATGTGGATTTGATAGTCTTCGCGTGTTTTTTCCGCATCAATAATCTGCCGTTTGATGGAGCCGATTTCCGACTGTACTCCGGCAAGCTGGGAAGCGATGGTGATGTATGCTGGATTGTCAGGGGTTTTATTGACAGCGGCTTTTTGCTGTTTTTCAAGTTCCTTAATTTCGGCTTTCAGCTTGACGACATCCGGATACTCATCCGTGAATCTGGTTTTCAGCGCAATCAGATTCATCTTCAGATCTTCGATCCGGTTCTGGTCCAGATCCTCTTTTCTTTCCGCCGTGATTCCGGAAAGCTGTGTCTGGAGGTATTCTTCCCGTTCCTGGAAGCTTCGAAGCTGTTCCGTCAGCCGGTTGATGGTCTGGTCGGCGCTGCTCAGACCCTGAAGGTTGATCGGCAGCATTTCCGGGAGGGCATTGGAATGATCTTTTTTAAAAGCCGATATTTTGTCGTCCAGTTCATCCAGATACAACTTGACCTTTCTCATCTCCTCTTCCAGAAAACTGGTTGCCTCCTGTGTTTGTCTTTCCCGGACCTGAAGATTTTCCTTTAAAAAGAAGGAGGTCAGTGTATCGGTTACTTTCTGGACAGTCTCAGGGCTTTTTCCCATATAGGAAAGCGTGAAAGCGATTGTTGCCGTGGTTGGCCGGCCGGTTCTCCGATCAATCACCTCTGTGCTGATTGTTTCCAGACTGATATCCTCTTTCAGTTTTTCAATAATTTCTTCGATTGTCCATTTTTCCCGCAAATCCGGGTAGAGGTTGAACTGGTTGAGCAGCTCGGTGAGTTTTGCCGCACTCATGATTCTCTGGTTGATCATCTGAAGCCGCTGTTCTGCAAAGCTGGTCACCGTAGCCATGACAAAATCGGAAGGGATTTCCTGGTTCTCAATCAGTATGGTCGCTGTGGATTTATAGTACGAGGGTATCAGCATGGCAATGGCTATGGAGGCTGCGAAAACAAAAAACAGCGACAAAAACAGGCTCCATTTCCGCCGTTTGATAATCAGGATGATGTCATGGGGTGATAATGTCTGTTCTTCCATTCAGAGCTCCCTGCCGAAGTGTAGAAAACGATTTCATAAATTGATTTCAAAGTTATATTGATAGTTGATAAAAGCAAGATTGCGATTGATTTCCGTATCCTTAACATTATCTTTTATCCGGGTAAAGGAGTAACCAATCTCGATATGTGAAATTCGGTTTACAACATAACGAAATTTTGCTGTTGACCGAAGCGTTTCTTCATCAATGGCAAAAGACGAAAACTCATCCTCTTCCGCATTGTTGAAATAATAATCTCCATCCAGACGGCAATGAATTTCTTCGGTAAACCTCTTATTGAATGATAACATCATGGATGTTCTTTCAGAGCTG
This sequence comes from Desulfobacteraceae bacterium, assembly GCA_003599865.1. Taxonomy (GTDB): domain Bacteria; phylum Desulfobacterota; class Desulfobacteria; order Desulfobacterales; family SURF-7; genus QZKS01. The sequence goes on along the minus strand of QZKS01000051.1, from coordinate 1,088 downwards.
CCGTCTCTTCCGCTGGCCGGTTGTATATCATGGCCTGCACTCATTGTACAATGAATAAATTCACCATGATAGTTGAAGCTTATCTGTCCGACACCGCCCAAATTGGTTTTTTTTTCTTTCACGGTAACCATTTCATAACCAAACGGCGGAGCAGTGAGCATCCATGTTAAAGTTTGAAATTCCGATACCGTATATCGTCCACCCAGATCAAAACGAATGCTGAGGGTTTCCGTGAACTGATTTTCCGCTCCGGTGGATATCGAGTAGTAGTCAACTGCCGAGTTCTCATACTCATATCGGGAATAGCGAGCATGACAAAAGAGGGTTGTTCGCTCATTAAATCGTTCAGGGCGGTGAAAGACCCCCAACCCTGCCGAATAGTAATGAAAATCATATGAATCATCTATTTTAGATTGATAATCGTCCCGGCCGTAGGAGGATGATATATTGGCGGAGGTTCTTTCGGAAAAGAGATAATTCCCCTCAACGCCTCCCTGATAACGGTCACGTCTGGTTGTATCCAGCAAAAGTCCGGTGTCATCAAGATCCCGGTCTGGACGGGAATCCCGGGAAAAGTCACCATTCGCAGACAGGCTCAATTTTTCCGTACTGTCATAGGAGAGTCGGCCGGAGGCGCCCATGTCGTTGCCGTTCAGTTCCGTATGATCATGATACCGGGCACTGTCAAGATGACCGGCCATGTTCAGCTTGAGCCTTTCCGTCCTGGTGGTGATGCGAAGTCCGGGCGATGCGGTCAGGATGAAATCATCCATCTCATTATCGGCAGTCATGAACAGGTTGTCCGTATATTCCTGGCGAAGATGGATGGATGGTATCAGTTTATCCTCACGGCCGAGCGCCTTGTCCGGATATATGGATAAGAGAGCCGGGCAGAAAAGGATGATGATAAGGCAGCGGATTATTCTGCTATGGAACAACAATAACATCGCCCCGCTCAAGAATGATATTTTGTGAAAGCTCGTTTCCTTTGGCTACCGCATCATAGTTGAAGTGAAAAATACGGGTTTCATTTTTGAGTTTGCGGAAAACCTTGATATCCTCTTCTTCTGCAAAGGGATTCAAACCGC
>QZKS01000100.1 GCA_003599865.1 Desulfobacteraceae bacterium | reverse complement strand
CTCCTGTTGTTATTGTGGAAGGGTGTCACCTCCCTTTATAACAGGGTTCCCAGATGGTTTCTTCTTTAATTTTGATTCAACGTGCAAAATTCAGGTATTAACAATTGATTATTAATTATTATTTTTTCATTAATGCCGTCAGATTCCCCATCCTATTATAATAATTAATAATTAATGGTTAATGGTTAATGGTTAATGGTTAATGGTTAATGGTTAATGGTTAAGTTAGCGCTTATACCCCTTGAGGGGAAGCAAAAAAAGGGGAAGGTATAGCTGAAGTTCCGCCATGTTTTACTGCCGGGGTAGCAGACCGAGATATTGGAGCTGCTCCAGGAGTTTTTTCTTGGTGATGGGTTTTACAATATAGGACTCACACTGCTCCCGGAAGGCGGTCAGCAGACTGCTGCTGTCCGAAAGGGCTGTGGTCATCATAATTTTGACGCTGTCCAGCCCGAAAATGCCGTTTTGGGATTCCATCTCCCGGATCTGTTTCAGCGCTTCCTGTCCGTCCATTTCCGGCATCATGATATCCAGGCAGATCAGATCAAATCGCTTCCCCTGGTCCATCTCCTCGGAAAAAATCCTGACCGCTTCCTTCCCATTCACCGCGATACTGCATTCCCCATATGGTTTCAGCATTCCGCTCATGGCAATCCTGCTGGTACGATCGTCCTCAACGATCAGAATTCTCAATGTCATATCCTTCTCCTGCTGCTTCAAAAACAAGTTGAACCCTATCGGTATCAGGCAACAGCGGCCTGAAATATCCCTGCGATATCCAGAATCAGGCCGACTTTTCCATCAGACAATATGGCGCTGCCTGCCAGACCAATGATATTTTTAAAGGTCTCCCCAAGATTCTTGATGACAAACTCCTCCTTGCCCAGCAGTTCATCCAGGAGCAGTGCTTTCCGGACACCAAGATTTTCCGTAACCACAACAATCCCGTCCCATGGATTTTTTGTTTCACCTTCTACCTGAAACAACCGGTCAATCCGGACAAGCGGAATCAGATTCTCCCGGTGCCGGACCAGCTCGCCTTTATTTTCCAACGTGTGGCAATGACTTTTATCCGGACGGAAGGACTGGATAATGGAATGGGTAGGAATAATATATCTCTCTTTTCCGACCCGGACAAGCATTCCTTCGACAATGGCCATGGTCAGCGGAAGAGAGATGGTGAAAACGGTCCCTTTGCCCTTTTGGGAATTGATGTCCAGGCGGCCGCGAAGTTTTTCAATACTCTTTTTCACCACATCCATTCCCACACCGCGGCCGGAGATATCGGTGATCTCTTTTGCCGTGGAAAAACCCGGATGCATGATAAAATTGAAAACCTCCTTTTCCGACAGGTTTTCGTCACCGGTGATCAGGTTCCGCTCCCTGGCTTTTTCCAGGATCGTTTTTTTATCCAACCCTTTGCCGTCATCTTCAATCTCGATGATGATATTCCCGCCCCGCTGATAGGCCCGCAGATAAATCGACCCCTTTTTGTTCTTTCCGGCCGCCTCCCGTTCCGCAGGAGATTCCAGGCCGTGATCCACGGAATTCCGGATCATGTGCACCATGGGCTCATACAGTTCATCCACCACATTCCTGTCGATTTCCGTATCTTCACCGGACATGGAAAGGTCCGCCTCTTTTCCGGACTTCTTGGACAGATCCCGGACCAGCCGGACCATCTTCTGGAAGGTTTGTTTGACGGGCACCATGCGCATGGACATGGCGATTTTCTGGATGGCCGAAACCGCCTGGGTAACCTGGTTGAGCTGATGAAAATATTTCTGGTTGTCGGAAGCAATCGTGTGGCCGAACTGACGGAACATGGACTGGGCAATGACCAGTTCGCCGGTCAGATCCACCAGGTTGTCCAATTTGTCCGTATCCACCTTCACCTGAAGGCCGGATGCGTGTTTTCCGGATGCCTGCGTTTTCAGGGCCGCCTTGATGGCCGACGGATCGACCTTCTTTTCCCGAACCAGGATTTCCCCCAGCTTTTTTTCCGGATGTTTCTTCTGTATCTTCAGGCTTTCCCGGAGATACGCTTCGGTTAGCGCACCCGAATCCACCAGTATTTTTCCCATGGGAGTCTTTTGTCCGTCCGGAATATTGGCGGTTTGAATTTTCCGGATCAGATTTTCCACATCAATATCATCAAAAGATGCGGCTATCCGTGTTTCAATACTTTTTTCAACACTCTCCAGCATCAGTTTCAGGGTGTCGACCGATTCCAGGATGATATCGGTAATGCTGTCATTGATGGTCAGATCCCCGGCCCGGGCGCTGTCCATCAGACTTTCCGCATGATGGCAGAAGTGGTTCATCTTATTCAGTTTCAGGAAGCCGGAAACACCTTTGATCGTATGGAAGGACCGGAATATGGCATTGATGATTTCCGCGTCCTCAGGATTCTGCTCCAGCTCAATCAGATGCAGTTCCACAATTTCCAGATTATCTCTTGACTCGACAATAAAATCACGGATGATTGAAATATCCTCATCTGTCAAAGCCTCACCCTGATTCGATTCCGATCCGTCTTCATGCATCCCCGGGTTTCCGGTTTCCGCGCTGTCCTTGCCGAAATCTTTCTGCCGATCATCCGGAATATAACCAAATCCTTCCAGGACGTCCGAAATATCGAACATGAACTCCCGACCGCTGCTGACATCCCGCCATATGGCCTGAAGCGTCACGATACCGTCTTCAAGAGGTTTTGCATCGACTGTCTCGTTTAATACAAACCGGTCGAAATAGTGTTTAAAAGCCTGAATAACTTCGATAAAGGCATGGTAATTGGTCTCCGAAAAGCTCTTTTCAAGGGCCGAAATCGTATCATACACCCTGCCCATGCCGGGAATGCCCTCTGCTTCCAGCGTGCAGACCTGAAGAGAGAGGCTTTCAATCATTTCTCCGATGCTGTTTTCTGTTGCAGCCATAGATGCTCCTGCATGATGACCATGGAGATATACCCGGTCGGATTCTCATTCTGCCCGGGTATCCAGGCAAGAGTTTGTTTAAAAATCAGAAAAATCATTTTCAATGGAGATGCGCTTCTCCGGTTTTTTCTCTTTGTGGAGATCTGCCATGACGGATTTGTTCTTCCCCCTGCCGACCAAAGAATTATGGGCTTTCGGATGAGCGATCTGATGATGGAATACGGTTTTCCTTGAATGGCCTGATAACGCCATGTCGGCCTTGCGGCTGTTTCCGCCGCCGACCATGGCCATGAGTTCTTCCACAATCGCCTTCATCTGATTGGCCTGGGCATTCATCTCCTCTGATGCGGACGCGGCTTCTTCTGCATTGGCCGCATTCTGCTGCACCACCTTGTCCATCTCGGTCACGGCCTTGTTCACCTGCTCGATTCCCTGAGCCTGCTCATTGGACGCAGCCGAAATTTCGCCTACCAGCTCTCCCACCTTTTTGGAACTTTCCGCTACCTGAGCAAAGGCATCATTGGTCTTTGTCACCAGCTCGGAACCATCTTTCACTTTCTTTACCGTGCCCTCAATGAGATTGGCCGTGTTCTTGGCTGCCTCGGCCGCTCTCATGGCAAGATTCCGTACTTCATCGGCCACGACGGCAAAACCGGCCCCGGCTTCTCCGGCACGGGCAGCCTCCACCGCGGCGTTCAGTGCCAGAAGGTTGGTCTGGAACGCAATCTCGTCAATGGTCTTGATAATCTTGGATGTTTCTTCGCTGGCCTTGGTGATCTCCTGCATGGATGCCGTGACCTGATTCATGGAATCATTGGCCTGCTTCACTACCTGGTTGGCCTCTTTCATCAAAGTATCGGCCTGTCCGGCGTTTTCTGCATTCTGCCTGGTCATGGAGGACATCTCCTCCAGGGAAGACGAGGTCTCTTCAATGGATGCAGCCTGCTCGGATGCGCCTTCCGCCAGGGACTGGCTGGCGGAAGAAATCTGACCCGAAGCCGAGGAAACCTGCTCGGCGCCTTCATTCAGGCCGTCGGTGATCCTCCGGATGGGAGCGGTGATGGAACGGGTGATGAAAAACGCCAGAACCAAGGATAGCAAAACACCGACGATCATGGCAATGAGACTGAACATCTTGAAAAAAGCAGCATCACTTTGGCCTCGTGCGACTTCCGCAGCCGCCACATCCCGGTTGATCTGCACAAGCTGTTCAAGAAAGCCCATGGCCGTTCTTTGTGTCTGAACAACCGGACCCAGCATCTGTTCCTGAGCCTGGTTCATCAGGTTCAAGGAGGTGTTGGCAACAGCCAGCATTTTGTCAAAAGTTCCAAACACGGCCTCCATGTTGGGAATCATTTCTCGCTGGTACAAAGCCCTGGCCTCTTCCGTTTTCCCGCTGGTAACAGCGCGTTTGATGGCACTCACCGCCTGATGAAAACGCTGATGAGGAGCCTCGAAAGCACGCAGCAGGACGAGAAATTCCTGGTTGTCGGTTTTAAAATTTGGGAGCCATCTTCCGGCGTTGCAGGCCGTATGATCCTCACCGCCTTCAAACCGGGCTCCCTGACTCATCAGATCGTTGACATGGCTGACCACTATATAATGATCCTTGGTAAAACGCTCGATCTGACGTGACATTTCGGCTGGATCCCCCACCCCGTTTTGATCAAATTTTCCGGCCAGTTCAATGAACTTGTTATTTTCCGTTCTCCAGGCTTCCCAGGCCGGCACGAATTGTCTCCAGACCTTTTCTTCTTCCGTAGTCTGGGGAAGCAGTTCGTAAATTTTCCAGGCTGCTTCATATGCTTGGCGAGCAGAGACCATATTGTCGTACTGCCGCTGACGCATCTCGGCCGACATTCCGGGAATTCCAAGAGACCGAATGCCTCCTCTTACCGCTTCGGCACTTTTGCTGATTAACAGCAGGCTGTCCACAATAGGAAGGCGCACCGCACCGATCTCATTGATTTGGCGCTCGCCTATTACTGCCATGTAATATCCGGTGATGCCAAGAGCCAGGGCGATCACGCTGACCACAATAAAGCCCGCCACAATCTTGGTTCCCAGCTTCATGTTTGCAAACATATTTTGCCCCCTTGAAAAAGAATTGGTTTATCCGATATGAATGGTAAATGTTTTACAATATTCTCACGCAGCCTGACCGATGCTGACCAGTTCATCACTCGTCAGGACCCGGTCAATATCCAGCAGAATCTTGACCCCGCCTTCCATCTTGGCCATGCCGAGGATATAATCCGTATTCAGCTTGGTTCCGAAAGCCGGTGTTTCTTCAATATCTTCGCCCTTGATGTTCAGCACCTCGGATACCGAGTCCACCACAATCCCGACCTGAATGGTTCCGCTGCTCCCGTCGATCTCCACCACAATAATACAGGTCCGCTCCGTATAATCCATGGCATCCATGCCGAACCGCAGGCGCAGATCCATGACCGGAATCACCTTTCCCCGTAAATTGATCACCCCTTTTACAAAAGCCGGTGTCTGGGGCATGGTGGTTACGGGCATCATGCCGATGATCTCCTTGATTTTCAGGATGCCGATACCATAATCCTCCCCGCCCAGGGTAAAGGTGAGGTATTTCCCCTCCTTGTCGGCCATGACCTTGACGGCCTGGCTCATTGTTCTGGTTTCTTCTGGCATGTTTTCCTCCTTTTTATTTGGACTGCATTGACTGGTAAAATAAAACCGGGATATGTGGATGCCGGCATATGCTGCAATGCCGACAACAATCCCGGATGTCGCTCCGATGTGCCGGATGAGATAGGATGTCCGTGTTTTGTTGAGATTGTGATGCGTTATGAAAATGAAGTACTGTAAGAACTGATTGTTATTCTGATTATATTCCCCCTTGAGGGAAATGGGGGCATAAACACAAATTAAATTGATTATTGATTATTATTTTTTCATTAATGTCGGCAGATTCCGGACTCCGGTTTTACGCATCAATAATTAATAATCAATGATTAATAGTTAATTGTTAACTTAGCGTTTATGCCCCCTCAATGGGTAGGCATCGTTCGATGAAATTGCCAAGTCTACAAGGGATGGCAATGAAAATGCGTTTTTTCCGGTTCGTATTTTTTGTTTGTCAGGAACTCTGCATAGGCGGAATAAAGCTGCTCGTTCCGGTTATAGGATAAGTTGCGGAACCGGACACCCCTCCTCCGCAATGGAATCTGCTGGAAGGGATTTCCATACTCCACTTCGATATCGGATACGGTATCGGCGACGATATCGGGCAGAAACAGATCCTGTTCCTGAAACCAGATCCCCAGTTCCATGGAAAAATCGCTCGGTATGGATGCCGAGTTGATATAATAAAACGATAAACCGCCACGGCTGATATCCGCGATTTGTCCCATTTTTTTCTTTGAATACGGGTTTATCACAAATGAATTGCTGCTGACCTTTATCCGACAATCTTCCCGACGTTCCATTTAAATCCCCTTGTTTTTACAGCAAAATAATTGATATGCCCCGTTAAACCCCATGGGTATACCACAGGGTAACAATCCCTTATTATGGATGACCGTTGCCCGAAAACCCGAAACAGCGTTACGGATCAGACCCGATTATTTCACATCAATGATATTGTTCAGGGTTCCAAATTCATTTGGGACCTGCTTATCATTTTCCGGATCCTGCTGCCAGTTGTTATCTGCCACAAATTTATACTGATGGGTGCCCTCATTCAGAATCACGGTTGCCGACCACTCGCCATTTTCTTTTCGGGTCATGGGGTTACTGGTTTTGTCCCAGTTGTTGAAGTTGCCGACCAATGACACGCTTCCCGAATCGGGTGATACAAATTTGAAGGTCACTTTTTTCCGTTTTACTGTCTGTTTGCTTTTTTTCGAGGCCATCGTCATCTCCTGTACAAGGTTTTTATGGTTCTGGGTTCCCGGCAGCGCCCCCACTTTGCGCCCGGACATTTTTTAAACATAGCATTACCAATGCCAATGAAATTTAATTTTGAATCAAAAACGATGAACTCGTAAAAAGTCGGAAACATCAAGATTTGTCATTCCGGGCTTGACCCGGAATCCAGTCTTTTCAGAAGCTTCTGGATGCCGGATCAGGTCCGGCATGACGGAATTGGGACTTTTTACGGTTTCATCAAAAATAATATCGGAATGATGGTTTCATTCTGTCATATTGGTGACAAAGGAAACCGTCAGGAATCTTTACAGTCTGTCAAACCCGGAAAACATCCGGCATGACGATTCGGCGACTGTTTACGAATCCGGCAAATGCCATCAGTATTTAAAACAATTGCTGCATATAAGACATGTAAATAAGCATCCAATATCCATGCCAAGAGACGGACGAAACATTTTGTTTATTAATAAGCCGAAATCACGGCCATTCGTCTTATTGGCCGGTATCCGGACCCCATTGAAACATCAGAAACTGTCCTGTTTTCCGATACAATCGTCGTATCGGATGGGATTTTTCTGCAACCGATTATCTGGAAAGCGCCTCACGCACCTTGACGGCCAGGTCCTTTTTGCTGAACGGCTTTTGAATAAACCGCATACCTTCATTCAACATGCCATGATGGGCAATCACGTCAGCCGTGTAGCCGGACATAAACAGGCATTTGAGTCCCGGATAAAGAGACAGCAGGTTTGAGGCCAGATCGCGGCCGTTCATTTCCGGCATGACCACATCCGTCATCAGCAGGTGAATCCCGCCTGCATGTTTGCGGGCAAGATCCATGGCCCGGCCCGGCGTATTGGCCGTCAGCATGGTATAGCCCAACCGTTCCAACATCGTTTTCGTCATTTTCAGAATGGCCGGTTCATCCTCCACCAGCAGGATGGTTTCACTCCCCTGCACATCGTTCACCACCGGATCTTTTCCGCGGATCGGTTCCACTCCGTTTTCATGCCGGGGAAGATAGATCCGGAAGGCCGTACCCTGTTCAGGCTCGCTGTCAACATGGATGAATCCATTGTTCTGCCTGACAATGCCGTAAACGGTTGCCAGGCCCAGGCCGGTTCCTTTGCCGACGCCTTTGGTCGTAAAAAAGGGCTCAAACAGATTGTCCTTGGTTTCCGGCGTCATGCCGCATCCGTCATCGCTCACGGCAAGCAGCACATAATCACCGGGGATACAATCCGAATACCCTGCACAAAAGTCTCTGTCAAGCCCGATATTATGGGTTTCAATGGTTATCCTGCCCACGTCGTCTATGGCATCCCGGGAATTGACGCACAGATTGGCCAGAATCTGGTCAATCTGGGAGGGGTCCATTTTGACAGGCCACAAATTTCCTGCGGGTTTCCAGATCAGGTCAATATCCTCTCCGATGAGCCGCCGGAGCATTCGGAGCATGCCCTCGACCATTTCATTCAGATCAACCGATCGGGGTGCAATGGTCTGTTTGCGGGCAAAGGACAGCAATTGCCGGGTAATGTCTGCGGAACGCCGGGCAGCTTTATATATCTCCTGGAGATCTTCGTAAATCGGACCGGACGGATCGGCCTTTTCCATGGCCAGCTCGGAAAAGCCGAGGATCACGCCCATAATGTTGTTGAAATCATGGGCCACGCCGCCGGCCAGCCTTCCCACGGATTCCATTTTCTGGGCCTGGATTAACTGGTCCCGGAGTTTCTCATGTTCCTTCTCCGCCTGTCTTCGCCCGGTGATGTCGCTGTAATTCCCCAATAGCCCGCAGATATCCGGATCATGCAGGAGATTATTGCCGGTGAATTCAATCCACCGGTAACTGCCGTCCCCGCACCTGTACCGGCATTCCATGGTTCCGACGGCATTGGGCTCCTGCATGAGTCTTCCGACGAATTCCTGTGCGGATGCAAGGTCATCCGGATGCACATTGTCCCATGTGGAGGCGCCCACCAGCTCCTCCGGTTTCCAGCCGAACAGTTTCTCAACGTTCGGGCTCTTGTAGCGATTGACCCCGTTCTTGTCAATGATGACGATCACATCCCCGATATTGGAGAACATTTTCCGCTGCATGGTTTCATTCTGTTTGGTCTTGCTGAATAAAACCGAATAGGGCTGGGTCAGACCGGACCGGATCAATGCCAGGTAAATACAGTAAAAAGAAATAATTTTACAATAATGACCGATAAGATTTGATAATCCATAGACACTGACATAAAACGTAAAGGCCAGCTCCCCGAGAATCGTCAGCACAATGGCTGTGACCATGTACCGGTAGACAAGGGGATCAAGGAGTGATTTTTTCTGTCTGAGAAGAACGACGGCTGCGATCAGAATCACGCAGATCGCATATTCGGCATTTTTTTTAAAGACGGTAAGCCCGGCCCCTTCCACATAGCAAACCGGAAATATTTCCCAGTAAAAGATCGACAAAAGTCCGATACCGGTGACGAGAAAATAGATTCCGAATACAGTATAAGGATTAATCTTCCTGAAAAACAGAAACGGAAAAACAAGCAAGGTAATGCCTTCGACACCGCGTGCGAAAATCCACAACTGGGTGGCCGGATTGGACCCTGTTTCCGCTCTGATAAGGCCCATCCCTTTGTAGGCCAGGGTATGAATCAGATCAATGCCGCCGATGAACAGGTAGGCGATACCGATCAACATCAGGGCTTTGTTTTCAACAAGATCTTTGGTATTCCAGAGAACAATGAAAAGAGAAAAGGCCACGATAACGGAAAAAAGCTCGGCCAGGGTATGGAAAATCCGATAATCAAAACGGCTGACGACAAACAGCGTCAACAGGATGACCAGTCCGGCAAGTGCCGTCCATTTGGATGGCACCGACGGTATCTGCCGGGACCTTCCCTGCCTGATGTTCTCCTCTGACTGTACAGGATCGACCATTTTTCTCCCTTTAAAAAATCTTGCCGCCCGGATCCGGAACAGCTGCGCCATCCCGTTTCCGCCTCAGTTTCCGGGCAAAGACAGCGCTTTTTCCAGCGCATTTTTCAGATCCGACAGTTGATAGGGTTTGCTCAAAAAGGCCTGGGGCAGTTCGGACCGGGCGCCTTTCATCACCAGCGCCTGATCATAACCGCTGACCAGAATGACCGGAACAGCGGGCTCAATCCGGCGCAAGGCTTCCAATGTCTCCCAGCCGTCCATGCGGGGCATGGTCAGATCGCACAAAACGCAGCAGATGTCCTTCCGGTGTTTCTGGAACACGTCAACCGCCTCGAACCCGTCTCCGGCTTCCAGCACTGTTTTCCCCATCCGTTTGAGCATCTTTGCACCCATTTCCCGGATCGAAGCTTCATCATCCACCAGAAGCACGGTTGTTCTCTCCTCCGGGACCATGGTTTCCGGTTCCGCAACCGCTTCCGGAACCGGAATTTTTTCAGTGGTCAAGGGCAGGAAGATGCGAAAGGTGCTTCCGCGGCCCCATGCACTTTCCACCGTGATGCATCCCCCATATGCTCTCAGGGTTCCCAGGACCACAGGCAGCCCCAGTCCGCGTCCGGTCAGCCGGGTGGAATAAAACGGGTCAAAAAGATTTTCAAGCGCGTCCTTTTCAATACCGCAGCCGGTATCCTTCACTTCCAGACAGGCATAACCGGACATTCCGGGCTGAAAATCAACCGGACGGCGGTTGGTGAAAGGGATATCCGCAGGGAGGACATTACCGACACTCAGGGAAATAACCCCCGGTTGTTCTCCCATTGCCTCGCGGGCATTGATCACCAGGTTTTCCAGAATCTGCCGGATCTCTCCTGCATTGGCCCGGATGATTGGGCCCGGTTCCGGCAGGTCGGTTTCCAGTGTCAGGTGTTTCGGCATTCCGGCCCGGAGTTCGGGCAGAAACTCTCTGCATGCGCGCGAAAGATCCATGGATTCCCGCAGGGCTGCCGTCTGTCCCAGATAGGCCAGCATCAGGGTGCTCAACCGGGAAGCCCGGCGGGCGGCGAACATGGCTTCTTCCAGCTCGCGTATCATGACGGAATCCCCGGGCAGGTCCTCCAGGGCCAGTTCCAGGTTCCCCATCATGATGGCCATAAGATTGTTGTAATGATGGGCAATAGCGCCGGCCATGCGGCCCAGGCTTTTGGTCTTCTGTGCCAGGCGGGTCTGTGCCTCGAACCGCCTGCGCTCATTTGTATCGATGATGAATCCTTCAAGCCCTGCCACCTTCCCCTGGATTACCACCGGCTGGGCGGAAAATGTATGATATCCCACGGAACCATCCTTGCAGCGGCGGGAAGCCTCGCCGGTCGGAATCGAGATTCCGGCAAGCAGTTTTTCCACATTCTGCCCTGTGGTTACCAGATCCGCTTCAACCTGGGTCAGGGTGAAGTGCTGACCGATCACTTCATCGGATGAATCATAGCCGTGCATTTTCAGCCAGGCCTGATTCACATTCCGGAACCGGCCTTTTGTATCGACAAAAAAATAGCCGGCATTCGAATTCTCAACAATCCCGCGGAACCGTTTTTCCGCTTCCGTCAGGGAACGGTTCAGCCTGAGGATGGATACATACCGCCAGGCCAGGATGCCGGTAATGGCCAGAACCATGACAACGCCCATCACCGCTGCAACCCGGAAACCATTCCAGAAAGGCTCGGGCCTGCCGAACCATTTTTCATACATCGTTTTGTATTCCGGTGTTTCGACAAACTGCCGGACGGCGTTATCGAGCTTCCCGAACAGTTCCGGATGTCCTTTCCGGACGGCCATGGCACGCTTGACTTCCTGAAGCGGCTTGCCGACAATTCTGATCTGATCTTCCAGGCCGGACCGTATGGCGATCTCTGTAATCAACTGTTCAGGATAGACCAGAGCCTCGACATTTCCGGATAATAGGGCCATGAACGCTTCACCGACGGAATTATAGATCCGGAGATCCGATCCGCCTTTCTCCTCCATGAGAACATGGCCCTGATTTTTTCTGACAACCGCGACCTTCCTACCATAAATATCGCCTTGTTCCTGGATGTCGACCGTAGAATCGCGGATAAAAATACTGATTCGAAAGGTTTCGTACGGCAACGTAAAATCATATAAGCGCAGCCGTTCATCCGTTATCCCCAGGTTGGGAACCAGAACCGCCTTTCCGTTTTCCAGCGCTGCAAAGGCATCCGGCCAGTTGGCATAGGTGACATAACGAATCCTGATGCCGCTCATCCGGCTGATCCGGTTCATGACATCAATGGCAAAACCGGCTGGCTCACCTGTTTTTGGATCGGTCCTATAGTGCGGCGGCCAGTTGCGTAAAGCAATGGCGGTCACTTCATCGGGAACCTCTTCTGCAAAGGTGGCCGGCAAAGTAAAGAAACCGGAGATGGCCATGGTTGTAAAAATAACCGTGAAGAGGTGTTGAATCATATATGTTGTCAGCTCATTAAAAATGATTTCTTTTTCCCATCCAGTACTGCCCGAATGGTTTGCGCCAGATCACTCTTGACAATGGGTTTTGTCAGAAAACCGTCAATACCCAGTTCCCGGGCTTTTTCCGGGGACATTTTTTCACTGAAACCGGTGCAGACGATCACCGGGATCTCCTTCCGGATATTTTTAATCTCCATCGCCAGTTTTTCGCCGGTCATATGGGGCATGGTCATATCGGTAACCATCAGGTCAAATTGATCCGGAGATAAACGAAATGCCGCGAGTGCCTCCATACTGTTTGTACTCGTTGTAATCCGGTATCCAAGACGTTCCAGCATCTGTTTCACCATTTTCAGAATCGGCGCTTCATCATCTACCAAAAGGATATGCTCTCTCCCGCCCTGAACCGGGGGATGCTCCATGATGACTGCTTCTCCCTGCCGAGAATCGATTGTGGGAAGATAGACATGGAACACCGAACCTTTGCCGGGTTCGCTGTTTACGCGGATATCCCCATGGTAGCTTTTGACGATCCCGTGGACCACCGAAAGGCCCAGACCGGTTCCTTTGCCTTCCGGCTTGGTTGTAAAGTACGGTTCGAAAATCCGGCTCAGAACCGTTTTTTCAATCCCGTGACCGGTATCGGATACGGAAAAGCAGACATAGGTTCCGGGGTTTAGATCAAAAGAACGCACATCATCTGCGGACAGATTCACCTGGGATAATTGAATTGTCAGAGTCCCGTTATCTGCCGCCTCCATGGCATGGTAGGCGTTGGTGATGAGATTCATGGCGATCTGATGAACATTGGTGGGATCGGCAAGCACCATGCTGCAGTTTTTATCAATGAGCTGCCGGATGGTGATGGTGGAAGGAATGGATGCCTTCACCAGTTGCAGAACTTCACTGACGATGAGTTGCATTTTTACGGGCTTTGGTTCTTTTTCCGATTGACGGCTGAATGTGAGGACCTGCCGGACCAGTTCCTTGGCGCGAATGGATGCCGACAGGATTTCATCAAGACTGCTCCGGAAATCACTTTCTTCCGGCGATTTATCTATCATCATCTCGGTATGGCCGATGATCGGGAAAAGAATATTGTTGAAGTCGTGGGCGATTCCTCCGGCCAGCGCACCAATGGCCTCCATCTTCTGGGCCTGGATCAACTGGGCCTGGAGCCTCTCCCGTTCTTCCTGGGACCGCTTGCTGTCGGTAACATCCAATATGATGCCATGCCAGAGGGTGCTGCCGTCCTCCATTTGCTGCGGCTGTGCCTGGGACCATCGCCAGCGCAACCCCTGCCGTGGAAGAATGACCCGGAATTCACAGAAAAAGGTTTCCAGGGTACGTGCCGATTCAAATATGGCCTCGGCAACCCGGTCATAATCTTCGGGATGCAGACGGCCGAAAACCAGGTCGGCGTCTCTCTGGACCTCCTCGGGCGTCACTTCATAAATATCATTCATGCCCGGGCTTGCATATGGAAACACGGAGCGCCCGTCCGGGTATAACCGATACTGGTAGATGACGCCGGGTACCATGCGGGCGAGGTTATCGAGCAGGTCATGGCTTTCCGCCAGCTTTTTTTCCACCATCTTGCGTTCGGTGATGTCATGGATAATGGAATGAAGGAATGCCTTCCGGAACTGCTCCTTTTGAGCCATCTCTGCGCTCAGGCGCGCAAGGGATTCCCTGTCCTTTCGGACAAACTCCTGAAGGTTATCCGCCATGGTATTAAAGGCCCGGGCAAGAATCCCGACTTCATCCTCACCCAGAACAGGAATGCGATGGTCCAGTTGCCCCCGGCTCATTTTCCGGGTACCCTGAACAAGGCGATGAATATCACGGTTAATCTTCCAGACCACCAGCAGGGTCATGAAAATGCTGGAAAAAATCAGAAGCAGGCCGAGACCGGCGACAATGAGGGAGCTGACTGCCTGCATAAAAAAAATTGCCGTCACGATCAGGATGGCGCCGAGCAGTGTCGGCAGTCCGGCGGTTAAAAAAAGTTTTTTTCGTATGGTCATTGGATAATGGTCAATCCATCCGGTTTGGCCCTGTGCATGGGCGCAAGGCCAAGATAATCATTAAAATTCGGGTTCTTCCGTATTAAAGCCGTGTTGGGATCTAAAAAGACCGACCGGTCAATCAGATTGGCATCCATGAATTCTTGATTCTGAACTATAACCCATTCAACCGGAAGGCGTCAAAAGTTATTTCCATCGTCGTCAGGAAAAAAACCCGGCTTGATTTTCAAAAAAAATCCTTATAAGTTGCTATGTCATAAAGATTTCATTCCAGAAAAAAACCATTCAACGGCCATGTGGGGGATCGATGAAAACAAAAGACGGAAAATCAATCCGAAACAACCTGCAGTGCACTTTTTCACGGCGCGATTTCATCAAATATTCATCGGTTGCCGCAGCAGCCGCAGCCATGCCCGGATTTGTCACCGGCTGCGCCACGTTCAAGCCCCGCCAGGATTGCCTGACACAGCTCGCATTTGCCGAAACCCGCCACCGGGACCTGGTATTCGCATCCGCCAAAATAGGCTCCATCGATGTGCGCAACCATATCCTCCGGTCTGCGACAACTCTGGGCCTGGCGGAAACAAACGGCAGGCCGAAAAAAGAACTGACCGATGCCTATGTGGAACTCTGCGAAGGCGGAGTCGGCGCCATCATTACCGGCGCCCTGGGGGTGCAGAAAAACGGCAGGCTGGGAACGTCGTATACGTTCCTGTTTCATCATGATGATTATATCCCGGACTATCGTTCCGTCACGGATCGGGTTCACGCCTATAACACGCCCATCATCGCACAGATCGGACACGGCGGCCGCCAGACCCGGCGGGCCGTTACCGGCGAAGCAACGGTTGCACCGTCCCCCATCACCGACCCCTACTATAATGAAGAAACCCCCAGGGAATTGACCGAACTGGAAATCCGGGAGGTCATTCAAAACTTCATTGACACCATCGTACGCTCACAAAAGGCCGGATTTGACGGCGTGCAACTGCATGCCGCCCATGGCTATCTGCTGTCCGGATTCCTGTCGCCGGCCACCAATCAGAGAACCGACCAGTGGGGCGGATCAACGGAAAACCGGTTCCGCATTATCCGGGAAATTTTTCTGGGCGCGCGAAAAAAAGTGGGAGATTACCCGATCCTTATTAAAATCAGCGCCTACGATCATCAGTCCGATGGACTGCGGGTGCCGGAATCGGTTCAAATCGCCGCCATGCTGGAAGAAGCGGGATGTGATGCCATCGAGGTTTCCTGCGGCATCGGCGCAGACGGATTTTCCACCATCCGCGTCCCGGAAATACCGTCCGAAGCAGTACTGGCCTACAGTTTCCGGTATAAAGACAGCAATCCCATCGTGAAGACACTCCTGCCTGTTTTTGCGCCCCTTATCGTCAACCGCCACGAACCGCTGTTCAATTACAATGTGTGTGCAGCGCAGGAAATCAAAAAACAGGTATCCATTCCGGTAATCGTGGTGGGCGGAATCCGCACCCTGCCGGACATCGAACAGATCATCGGCAACCGGATGGCCGATTTCGTCGCCATGGGACGGCCCTTTATTATCGAGCCGGATATCGTCAACAGATTCAAGGAAGAAAGCCAGACAGCCTCCTCCTGCATCAACTGCGGGTATTGCCTGCTTGCCATCGAGGCAGGCGGGACAAAGTGCTTTTACGGTGAGATTTCCTGATTGGAACCGCCTGCACTATTGCGCCATATGGCATTCTTCCCTTGAGGGGCGTAAGCACTACGTTAACAATTCGTTATTAATCATTGATTATTAATTATTATGATATGATAGGTCTATGTTTACAAAATTACCAAAACAGAAATAATGAACTCATAAAAAGTCCGAATTCCGTCACTCCGGTGCAAACCGGAGTCCGGAATCTACCGACATTAATAAAAAAAATAATAATCAATACTCAATTGTTAATTACTAATAATTAATTAAACTTAGCGTTTATGCCCTCAAAGGGGGAATTGACATAACCCATATAGTGATGTATATGTGTGGTGTATATTCTTATGGGGGTGCGACATGATACGAACGCAAATATATTTGACGGACAAGCAGCGTTCCGCATTAGCTTTAATTGCCAAGAATCTGGGAAAAAAACAAAGCGAAATCATTCGTGATGCCGTAGATCGGCTTATCGATCAAGCCGGCCAAAATCATAAAAAAGAGGTCCTTCAAAAAGCCGCTGGAATCTGGAAAAATCGTACGGATCTTCCCGACTTCAGGGCAATGCGATCTGAATGGGATAGATAAGGATCATGCCGGATTTACTTCTTGTCGATACCGATATATTGATAGACTTTTTGCGCGGCTATAACAAGGCAGTTGCCTTTGTTGATCAATTTTCCTCTCAAATCATCCTTTCACCAATAGTCATTGCGGAGCTGTATGCCGGAGTGAAAGGAAATGACGAGCTTGCCGTATTGGACAATTTCATTTCTCTTTTTCACGTTGTCCCACTGACCTCCGAGATTGCAAGGATAGGAGGGCTCTACAAACGTGATTTTGGAAAGTCACACGGAGTCGGACTTGCCGATGCCATTCTGGCCGCAACCGCAGATGTAGAAAATGCCGAACTCAAAACACTGAATGTTAAACATTATCCAATGTTCAATGCCCTGAAGCCGGTCTATAAAAAATGATGGACGGCCTGTCTTTTTTCTCAGGCCTCCTCCAGCGCCTTGCGCACGGCAGCAGCCAGATCCCGCAGGATAAAGGGCTTTTGAATATAGTGCACATCTCCATCCAGCACGCCATGGTGCGCGATCACGTCGGCCGTGTACCCGGACATGAACAGGCATTTGAGGTCCGGAACCATGGATAGCAGCTTGCCGGCAAGGTCCTTACCGTTCATTTCCGGCATGACCACATCGGTCATGAGAAGGTGTATGTCGCCGTTTTGTTCATCTGCCATTTGGATTGCCTTGCCCGGCGTATCCGCCGTCAGCACGGTATAGCCAAGCCGCTCCAGCATGTTTGTCGCCATGCTCAGAATCGCCGGTTCATCCTCCACCAGGAGGATGGTTTCATTTCCCCGTGCGTCAACCGCCGCCGGTTCCTTCATCGATTCCTGTTCCATGGGTTGATCATGCCGGGGCAGATAGATCCGGAAGGTCGTGCCCTTTTCCGGTTCGCTGTCCACATGGATGAATCCGTTATTCTGTTTGACGATACCGTAAACCGTCGCCAGACCGAGGCCGGTGCCCTTGCCGACCCCTTTGGTGGTAAAAAAGGGCTCGAACAGGTTGGCGAGGATTTCCGGCGTCATACCTCTGCCATCGTCACTGACGGCAAGCAGTACATAATCCCCGGGAACGGCCCCCTCATGAGCAACGCAGTAGTCCCTGTCCAGGCTGACATTCCGGGTCTTGATGGTGATCTTGCCCACGTCGGCTATGGCATCCCGTGCGTTGACACACAGGTTGGCCAAAATCTGATCAATCTGGGACGGGTCCATTTTCACAGGCCGGAGTTTCCCGGCAGGACTCCAGATCAGACTGATATCCTCGCCGATCAGCCGCCGGAGCATGTTAAGCATCCCTTCGACGGTTACATTCAGATCCAGCACCCGGGGGGAGATGGTCTGCTTGCGGGCAAAAGACAGCAGTTGCCGGGTCACCTCACGGGAACGTTCGGCTGCCTTGTAGATTTCCTGAAGATAATGTTGAATGGAGTCCGACAGGGCCGGCTTATCCATTGCCAGCTCTGCATACCCCAGAATCACACCGAGCATGTTGTTAAAATCGTGGGCCACCCCTCCGGCCAGCCGGCCTACGGACTCCATTTTCTGAGCCTGCGTCAACTGGGCCTGAAGCTTCTCCCGTTCCTTCCCGGCCCGCTTGCGCTCGGTGATATCCCGGACAATCCCCCACAGATAACGGATTTCACCCTGGTCGCTTGAAATGGCATAGGTTTGGAGCTCCACCGGAATCAGGCTTCCGTCCTTGCGGATATACTCCTTCTCATAAATGCCCGAGTATCCTTCCTTGAGCAGTCGCCTTTCCCAGATCTCCTCCCGTTCCCATTCACGCCATTGAATTGGTGTGATTTCATAAAAATCGGTTTTCCGTTGGAGTTCCGAAAGGGAATACCCCACCAGATCGCAATATGCTGAATTGCAGTCCACGAATTGTCCATTGATATCCACAACAACATATCCATCCCGGCTGCTTTCAAACAGCTCCCGGTAGCGTCGTTCGCTTTCACGCAGCGCCTCCTCGGATTGTTTCCGCGATTCAATCATCTGGTTTACGGAATCGGCAATGCGGGAAAACTCATGAAACTGCATATCCTCTGCAGGTATGGTAATGTACCCGACAGCGGCCTTTTCCAGGACGGATTCAAAGGTCCGGATATTTTTCCGGGTTTGACCGGCGACGCGTCTCGCCCAGAACCAGATCATCACAATCAGGCCAATAAACACACCGACACTGGCAATGAGTTTGTTGATGAGTTTTTCTTTCAGTGCCGCTTCGTTTTTAACGATCAATGTTTCAATGGTATCCAGATAGATACCGGCCCCGATAATCCATCCCCACTCGGGTATTGTCCGAATATAGGAAATTTTGGGAACCGGATCATGGGAATCCGGTTTGGGCCAGACATACTCGACAAAACCGCCCTCGGGGTTCTGGGAAGCCTTCTGCTGCTCCTGTACGATTTTCACACCATTCAGATCCGTGAGATCCCAGATATTCCGGTTGCCCCTTGTTATTTTCCCATTGGTGAACAACGGGAATCCGCCTTCCATACTGCCGAAAAAATATCCTTCATCACGAAATTTCAGGCCGACGATCCTTTCCAGTACCAGGTCCTGAACCTGCCCGGTAAAATCATCCAGATATTCTCCGGTTCCGATTGCCCAGTCAAAACATGGAATATGCTTTACAAAAGCCATTTTGAGAAATTTCTTGCCCTCCTGGCCCGGTTTTGTCCAGGTATACTGGTAAAAACCCTCCTGCTGTTTTTGGACGATCCCGATCATATCCCTGACAACATATTCCCCTTTGGCTCCCTGAACAGGCAGCATATTCATGCCTTCCATTTCCGGCCGGTCGGCAAAAAGTGTTTCGATTCCGTCCATGGTAAATGCAAAATAATACCCGCGGCCATTGAGAAACCGTATGGGCCTGACAGCGTCTTTGAACATTTTTTCGATTTCATCCGGCGGACGGGTTGACTCATACTCCCGGTAAATATGTTCTGCAATGGCGACCGCTTCGTAAATACGTCCCTTTAATTCAGACTCCAGGCGGCTGTTGGTTTGGGATTTCATATAATTGATGTAGTCGACCACATTGTTCACTTCGCTGCGGAGTTTTGCTTTTTCATCACGCAAATAGTCTTCCCGAAGTGTTTTGGATTCCGACAGGAAAAAAGAGTATTCATTCATAATCCAGATGGTCAGCATCAGGCTGGCCGTAACAAAAGCAACAAATACCATGTGCCGGATTAAAAATTCCTCAATGCCGACTTTTATCTTTTTCATGACAACACGACCTCTATTCCGAAAAAACCGCTGAAATCATTCCAGTCCTTTTTTCCCGCAGCCATCCATATCTCAGGCGTCCGGCGATTCATCCAGCATCTCACGAACTTTCGCGGCAAGCGCCTGGATGGAAAACGGCTTTTGAAGAAAATGAACCCCCTCTTCCAGAACACCGTGGTGGGCAATGACATCTGCCGTATATCCGGACATGTAAAGGGTTCTGATCTCCGGACGGACTGCCGCAATCTTCTTCCACAAATCCCTCCCGTTCATCTGGGGCATCACCACATCAGTAATCAGGAGATGAATCGGACCCGGATGCCGTTCCGCAAACACCTGGGCCTCCCCGGGCGTTCGGGCAGGCAGCACCGTGTATCCGAAACGCTCCAGAACGGCCTGGCCCAGTTTCAGAATCGGCTGTTCATCCTCCACCAGAAGCACCGTCTCGGTGCCGCGGGCCGGTTTCTTCCGGACCTCCTCTGTTTCGATCTCCCCACTGCTCCGGGCTCTGGGGATATATACCTTGAAAACCGTACCCTTGCCCGGTTCACTGTATACATTGATAAAACCATTGTTCTGTTTCACAATACCGTAAATGGTCGCAAGGCCCAGACCGGTTCCATTGCCCACTTCCTTGGTGGTGAAAAAGGGTTCAAAAAGATGCCCCAACTCTTCCTTGCCCATTCCGCATCCGGTATCGGTGATTGCCAGCAGAACGTATTCACCGGGAATAAGCTCCGCATGGGTCATGCAGTAAGTCTCATCAAAAGCCACATTCCCGGTTTCAATGGTCAGGCTTCCCACACCGCCGATGGCATCCCTGGCATTGACCGCCAGGTTGACCAGGATCTGGTCGAGCTGGGACGGGTCCATTTTGACCGGCCATAGATTTGCGCCCGGCTTCCAGGTCAGATCGATATTCTCGCCGATCAGACGCTGGATCATCCGGATCATGCC
>QZKS01000040.1 GCA_003599865.1 Desulfobacteraceae bacterium | reverse complement strand
GGTTTTCTTTTATTATACCTTTTCTGAATTAATAGAATTCATTGGTTTTTTAATCACATCGTCCTCTCCGCCCGGTCCTGCATGCCCGATGAAGGGGACATCTTTTTATCGTGCAAAAAATTGTAAAGGCCCATGACCCGACAACAACCCCTGAAAAAGTTGAAAGACCCTGAAAACAATGCAACGGCCCCAAAAGCGTTCTGTACGCGCTGCGGCACCTGCTGCAAGAACGGAGGGCCGGCAATCCATAGGGAAGACAGGGAGTTGATTGAAAAAGGGAATATTCCATTACAATATCTTTTCACCATTCGGGAACATGAGCCCTCTTTTGACAACATCAAAAACATGATCGAACCGGCGGAAACCGACATTGTCAAAATCAAAAGCAAAAGCAACAGCCATGAATGTATTTTCCATGATCCGGATCTTTCCGGCTGTCGGATCTATCCGGACCGTCCCATTGAATGCAGGATTTTGATGTGCCGGAATACAAAAGGGATTTTATCCATTTATGATCAAAACAGAATCAGCCGACAGGAGCTGCTGTTCAAAACAGATGAAATATGGGATCTGGTCCAGCACCATCACCACCGCTGTTCCTATCGGAAGATTGCCTTGCTTGCCGATCGGATAAAAGCAAACAGCCCGGATGCTTTTCAGGAAGTAAGCAGTATGATTCAATACGACAATAGCCTGCGTCGTCTGCTGGTTGAAAAAAATGAGAAACTGTCCGGTGTTCTGGAGTTCCTGCTCGGGAGGCCGCTATCGCAAACCATCTCCCTGTTTGGATTGACATGAAACAGATCCTTTTTCTCATTTTATTCATGTTTCTGACTGAAACAGCCTGTTTTGCCGAGACAAAGCCGCAATTCACAACGGATCTCAACAAACTCCTGGCATATGAAGTTCAGATTTTTGATTGCGTTGTGTCCAAAGATGAAAACAACAATCAGAAACGTGTGGATGGACTCCTTCTGATTGATGCCGCTCCGACGGAAGTATGGGAGGTGATTAAGGACTGGAAATCCGTGGCAGAGCTTATTCCTGATGTTGAATATTATACAACCATTGCCGCACTGAAACCCATTCAAAAAGGAACCATCGGGCAGTCTTTTATCGAGTGTAAAATCAGCATTCCGCTGTTTGATTTTTTATTTACACTGGATGTCGAGTTTGACGAATCCCGGTTCCGGCAGGAGTGGCAGCTGATCAAACCGGAAGATGCAAAAATTTACAACCTGATCGGGATACCGGTCAAAGATACCACCGATACGATTCGAAACATGGAAGGCTTCATGGTTGCCGAACCATTTGAAAACGGCAAAAAAACTATTTATCATTTTTCATTGACCATAGAATTTTCAACTGTGCTGCCGGAATTTGTAGAAAGCTATATGATTGAAAAACTCTTAACCGATCATTTAAAAGGTGTGAAAAAACAAGTGGAATCCCATGGACTGTATGCTCCTTCTCGCTTTTTAAAACTGCCCTTTTAACCGGGGAACAAGTCATCCCTGCGGTTGGGCAGAAAATAGCGCATCCGATGACCGCGAACCTTTTCCAAAACCTCCTGTTTCAGATCTGTCACAATCATCCCCTCCTTACCGCCGATATCCCTGTCAATCAATTCTCCGGAAGGACCAAAAACAACGGCAATACCGGGAAACGACAGGCCGGCGCCATTATCACCGGTCTGGTTGCATGCTACAATAAAAAGGCTGTTGTCATATGCTCTTGCCGGCAGATGTCGACTCCAGGAAAGATATTTCTCTTCCGGGGTTCCCTTTGGAGAGGCATGGGGAATGAAAATAATATCGGCACCGCTTCTGGCCATACGGGAAGACAATTCCGGGAAATGTGCATCATAGCACAGCTGAATCCCGAACCTGACATGGCAAGCTTCAAAAATCGGAATATCCGAAGCAGGGTTAAAAACACCCTTTTCCGGAGGCGCCAGATACAGTTTCCGGTATAAACCGACATCCCCATCCGGTTTAACCACCGCGTGTGATGCAAAAACATGTCCATCGCCATCCATTTCCGCAAATCCGGATAAGATCACCATATCATTTTGCCTTGCCATACGGATGAGCTTCTGCAAAATTTTTTCTGAATCCATACGGATTGACTGGAAAACATCGATTCGGGTGGTATAGCCGGTAATATTCATTTCCGGGAAACAGATGATGTTTGCCGCCCGGGCCTTTGCCTCTTGGACAAATTTTCCCATTTTTTCCAAATTTTCATCTATCCGGAAAACCGGTGCATGAGCGATAACAGTGGCAATGCGGATATCTTCCATGAATTCCTCTTATACCAGAAATTCAGCCCGTATTTTAAAAACTTTTGTGGCCGGCAGGTTTAAAATTTCCGAGATGCCGGTAGTTTCGGAAATCTGAATCAGATTGTTCTCGATTTCTTCAATGGATGATGTGATAAAGGTAAACCAGATATTATAATGATTTTCCCTCTGGTAATTGTGAGTGACCCCTGGATACCGGTTCACGACATCGGTAAAATGATCAATCCTGTCCTCCGGAACTTTCGCTGCGCACAAGGTGCTGACAAATCCAAGTTTTTCCGGTACGAAATTCCCGCCAATCCTACGGATTATCTTTTTTTTCTTGAGATGTCCGATACGGGTTATTACATCCTGCTCCGTAATGCCGATCCGTTCTGCAATTGCCTGGAAGGGTCTCGGGGTGATGGGAAAATCCGATTGAATCTGATTGATAATATCCCTGTCAATATTATCGAGAAGTATATCCTGGTTACCATGATCTGCCTGCATAGGTCTTCCTTTGTTAACGTTCACTGCATGTCAGAATTTACCAATGGTATCCATTCAAAACGCAATCCACCCATCAAGATATGCCATGCCGGGTGCACAAAAAAAAGGCCCTGAAAATTCAGGACCTTTTTGATAACAATTGGATCAATCAAACAGTGATTATACACATCCGGTCGGTTTCGGGAGACCAGCCATTTTACAGGCCCCTTTACCTGGTCCTGACGGAAACAGTTCATAGATATGTTTCAGTTTGAAATTGGTCAGCTTGGAGAGAACACGTACCATTGGTGCGATTCCGTTTTTCTTATAATAATCCTGAAGAACATTAATTACCTGCCAGTGTTCTTCATTCAATTCATCAATACCCTCTTCCTGTTTTACATACTGTACCCAATTTTTTGTCCACAGATTAAAATCCAGGATAAAACCGTCTTCATCGACAGGAAAAGTCTCGCCATTGAATTCCACATCAGCCATTGATATACCCTCCTTATATAATATTAGTATTGTAAGGCCTTCTGCCTGTATTAAGTGACCTTGTCAGTAAAGTTATTTTTTCTATATTAACCCGATTATAATGTCAACATGAAAACAACATCCAACATGATTATCATCATGATATCGGTTCGGAATAAAAAAGATAACTACCTATAATTTTAATACTCTCTCGGTGTACGATTGAGCTGGTCCAATGTAAAAACCGGACCGTCTTTACATACCAGTTCTTTTCCGATTCCACAGCGTCCGCACATGCCAAAGCCACACTTCATTCTGTTTTCCAGGGACATGATAATTTTATCATGTGTATAACCCAGTTTTTCCAGAACAGGCTGTGTGAACTTAATCATAATCGGCGGGCCGCATACAATCGCATATGTATTCTCATCCCCTTTTGGCGCCTTTTGTTCTGTAACCGGCGGAACAAATCCAATATTATACTTCCAGTCCGGATCATCGGTTCCATCCACGGTGATATGCATATTGATATCATCCCGTTTTTCCCATTCAATGAGTTCATTTTTATATAAAAGCATTCCCGGATTCCGGGCGCCGTAGACAACATCGATGGTGCCGAATTTTGACCGGTTTGCCGGGTCCAGCATATAGACAATGGATGATCGAAGTGTCGTGAAGGCAAAGCCGCCTCCGACGATCAGGATATTTTTTCCTTCCAGCAAATCCCACGGATACGAGTTCCCAAGAGGCCCGCGGATACCCATAACGTCTCCTGCCTTCATATTATGAAGGTGGGTGGTGACAAGTCCGGCCTTATTGACCGTAAACATTACAAAGCCCTTCTCGACAGGAGATGAAGCGATACCGATCGGAATTTCTCCTTTTCCGGGAATGGAAAGTTCGGCAAACTGACCGGCCCGGTAAGAGAACTTCTCTTCATCCTCCTTGTTTAAAAAAACAAATTTAAATGTTTTTAGACTCTTATCTACAGTGGCAATCTCAATATCATCGATTCGCACTGGATAAGGTAAATATGGATTTTGCACAGGTTTCCTCCCTATATCCCGACTTTCCCGCACCGGTTAACGGCAGCAGTATCCATCATCCGTTCATCACTTGACAAACCCTTCGGATATCTATGTTAACCGGACAGGAACGAATGCATCGGCCGCAACCAACGCACATGATTCCCTCTTGATATTTGTCCATGTAATATTTCAATTTATGCATGAATCGCTGTCTGACCCGCTGAACCTTGGTTTCCCGTGGATTGTGCCCGGTCGTATGAATGGTAAACAAAGGATACATGCAACTGTCCCAGGCCTTGATTCGAACACCGGTTTTTCCCCGTGTTTCATCCTGAATGTCAAAACACCAGCATGTCGGACATACATAGGTACACGTACCGCAGTTAATGCAGGAAAAAGCGATATCATTCCAGAATTCAGCCCCATGAAGGTCCATGATCGATTTTTCCTTGATTCGATCAAAGGATACGGTGGATTGAATCGCTTTTTCAGCCTGGGTCTTCAAATCCTTGATTTGCTGTTCCGCATCCTTTCCGGCTGATTTTTCCCAGCCGGCAGCCTTCAGATACGCATCTCCTTTTTCCGTAATCACTTTTGCAAAATAGTGATCTCCCATATCCACCAGAAGTACATCCAGGCCGCTTTCATCAAAAGGGCCTGAATTGGTGCTGGTACTGAAATCAAGCCTGCTCGGATGATTCACCGCAAGACCGATAAAAGTGCATGCCTCATATGCATCACACCAATACGGATCACGGTATTCCGGGGTATCGAAATTTTTCTTCACAACAAGATAAGCGGCTGCATCATACGGACGAATGCCGATGGCTGCACGTGGGGAATAATTCTTTTCCGGAACTTTCATCAGATTACAGTCATCACAGGCTTCATCCGTAGAATATTCCAACATTACCTCTTCCGGCGGAAAACAGATCGACTTGGGAGAAGTACGCGTATCGGTTGCCTTCATATCCGGCATTTCCCCGGCATCCAGCTCCTTGAATTCGCTGAAATCCTTATTCTCTACCATCACCGGACCAAAGAGCCGATATGCGCTTCTTGATTTTTCAATACCCCCTGCCCAGTGCTTTTTGTCAATTTTTATGACCTTCATAGCATTTTGACCTTTATTATGAAAATTGCCAATTGCCTCATGTTCAACCTGTTACGGATTAAACAGGGATAAACTGTTAATTGAGTATTTTGTTATTTGATGAATGTATTCGGATCATCAGGTTTAAACGTATCCAGAGTCGGCCGGACATCCAGGGACATCCCAGCCTCCCAGCCAAACAGCTCCAGCGCGTCTTTTTCCAGTTTTTTCGTAAACGCCCTGACATCGATCCCCATGGGACAGGCTCTCACACAGGAACCACAGTCGGTGCACCGCCCGGCACAGTGGTATGCCCGCAGGAAATGAAACGTTCTGGTATCAATCGGATCCAGGGTTTTACCGACCCATTGCGGTTTTGATTCATCCACAAAACAGGTCGGGCAGTAGCAAAGCGGGCAGGCATTCCGACAGGCATAACAGCGAATACAGGGCGCCAGCAATTCTTCAAAATAATTCCACTTTTCCGCAGGGCTCATGGCTTCGACCCGGCGGACGTCCTCATACCGGTCGACACCTTTCTGCTCTTCCACAGGTTCGGCAACCATTTCATCACTGATGACCGGATTTCGATGAATGCAGATCGCACAATTGTCCTGGAGGACATCCGTCTTTTTGACGGTTTTTTCCCCTCCTGCAAATTGAATAACGATTGCATCCGATTGTTCGACAACCTCCGTAACTTCCTGACCGGCTGCTGCGTAGACCTTTCGGCGGTCAATCATCCCTTTGCAGGGAACACCAATGATGACCAGCTGATCCCGTGATATCTTGTTTTCGATAATATGGGTCACAATGTTTCTGGAGTCGCAGCCCTTGGCGATCACGCCGATTTTTTCTTTTCGATTGGTGAGATAATTTGCCAGATTGATGCCGCAATTGCTGTCCCAGACCAGATTTTTCACATCCGCCGATGACCTTACAAAACAGGGTTCGTTCATCATCGGAAGGGTGCCTTTGCGGAAACCGATGATCAGATCCACCTTCTTTTCCTGCAAGAGCCGATCTGAAATTTCTTTGATTTTATCAATATATGCTAACATAATTATGCTACCTTGGCTTTGTTCTTCACAAAATGTTTATTCGGCCCCAACGCCTTGACCGTTTCCGTAATCTCCGTAACCACCTTGACAAATTTGGTGGACTCCGCTGAAGAAATCCATGAGAAATGAAGCCGTCCAGGTTCAATTCCCATATGTTCCATCAGATTGTTAAACAGGGAAAATTTACGACGCGCATGATAATTACCTTCCAGGTAATGGCATTCCCCGGGATGTCAGCCGGATACCCAGACCGCATCCGCTCCTTCCCGCAAGGCAGCCAGCGCAAATTTCGGACTCATGCGTCCGGTGCATGGTATTCGAACAACCCGGATATTCGGCGGATACTGCATCCTGCTTACACCGGTCAGATCTGCTGCACCATAGCTGCACCAGTTGCATAAAAAACTGACGATTTTCGGTTCCCATTCAGACATTTTTCAAAATCTCCTTCTTCCGGATATCTGAGACAGATTGTTTTGTTCAGACATCAAAATATATGCGGGCAGGGATCACCCTGCTTCACTGAGCGCAAAAATCTGCGAAAAAATCTGGTCATTGTCAAATCCCTGCAGATGGAGCGCACCGGATCTGCAGGAAGCAACACATAAACCACAGCCTTTACATAATACGGCATTGATCTGCGCCTTTCCCGGAAACATTCTGGCACTTGCATCAATAAAAGAAGGTGCCGAATAGGGGCAGATCGATACACAAACACCGCAGGAACTGCATATCGCCGGATCCACCTTCGCAACCGTGCCGCTGGTATGAATGGTCTTCCGCGACAGCAATGTCACGGCACGTGAAGCGGCGGCCTGACCCTGGGCAATCGATTCTTCAATGGGTTTTGGATAATGTGCAAGACCACACAGGAAAACACCATCTGTTGCGAATTCAGACGGACCGAGCTTGGCATGTTTTTCAACAAACATCCCGTCATCATTCAAGGGCACCTTGAAAAACTGAGCAAGCTTTTCATCCCTGTAAGGAACAATCGCCGAAGCCAGGGTAATCAGATCGGTTTCGATCCGCAACGGTATGCCCAGAACATGATCGGTTACCGTGATAAAAATCTTTCCATCCGTCAACTCGACAACCGGTTTCTTTCCGAGGGAATATCGGATAAAGATGACCCCGGCTTCCCGGGCCTCCATATACAGATACTCCCGCTCGCCGTATGTTCGGATATCCCGATACAGGACATAAACATTCATGTCCGGATTCAGTTTCTTAAGTTCCAATGCATTGTCGATGGAATGCGTACAGCAAACCCTTGAGCAATAGGGTCTTTCCGGTTCCCGGGAACCCACGCATTGAATAAAAACTGCGGATTCGATATCTTTCAGCGCAGTATCCTTTTCAATCAATTTCCGATCCAGCTCCAGACTGGTAAGAATACGCTTATCCTTTCCATATCCGTATTCGGTCGGCACAAGAGAGGTTGCCCCTGTAGCCACTACGGCTATTCCGTGTTCAATGGATTGCGATTCTCCGTTCGATGAAATATTTGTCTTGAAATTGCCGACAAACCCTTCCACACTGCTCAGGGTTGTATTCAGATGAACATGGATTTTGTCATTCTTTGTGACATCTTCAATCAGGATAGCAAGCTCTTTCTGGACATCTTCTCCCTTTGCTGTTCGATAAAGGTTCAAGGCCTGCCCGCCCAGCTTTGAATCCCGTTCCACCAGATGGGTTTCATATCCCTGGTTTGCAAGGCTTCGGGCTGAAATCATTCCGGAGATCCCGCCGCCGATCACCAGACCGGTCTGATTGACCTGAAGCTCCGCTTCCTTGAGCGGCTGCATGAGGGCCACCTTGGATACTCCCATTCGCACGAGGTCCTTGGCTTTTTCCGTTGCCAGAGCCGGATTGTTTTTATGAACCCATGAATCCTGATTCCGGATATTCACCATCTCAAAAAGATACTTGTTCAGACCGGCATTCAAAAGGGTTTCCTGAAACAGCGGCTCATGGGTTTTCGGCGTACAAGCGGCAACGACCACACGGTTCAGGTTCTTGCTCTTGATGATATCCGCCATGGAGTCCTGGGTATCCTGGGAACAGGAATACAGGTTGTCACTGACATATTCGACATACGGAAGCGTGGCCGCATAATCACGAACCTGCGGAACATTGACAACACCGGCAATGTTGATCCCGCATTTGCATACAAAGACACCGATTCTGGGGCGATCTCCGGCCACATTGGTTTCCGGAATCACTTCCTTTTCCTTTGTTTCCGTATTTCTGGCGCTGCTCAGCATCTCTCCGGCAGAAGCAGAAGCTGCACTCGAGTCCACAACCGCCTGCGGTATATCACGCGGTCCCTGAAACGCTCCGCAGACAAAAATCCCTTCTTTGGATGTAGCGACCGGTTGAAAGGTAGTGGTTCTGGCAAAATTTCCAGGGGTAAGCGCAATACCCAGTTTATTGGCCAGCGCAATCGTCTCCGGCGGTGTCTCAAGCCCGACGGATAAAACGATCATGTCAAAAATCTCGGTCTTTGCTTCTCCGGATTCACTTACATACCGGATTTCCAAATCATCCGAACCCGAGATCGGCGTAACACTGTGAACACGGCTTCTTAAAAAGCGGATGCCATGGTCATCCTTTGCCCGGTTGTAGAAACGCTCAAAATCCTTTCCATGGGTTCGCATATCCATATAGAAAACCGCACAATCCAGATCATACTCCGCATGCTCTTTGGCGATCACCGCTTCCTTAATGGCATACATACAGCAAACCGATGAGCAATATGCGTTATCACACTTATTGGTGTCCCGGGATCCCACACACTGAAACCAGGCAATTTTTTTCGGTTCCTTATGATCGGATATCCTCACCAGATGTCCGCCTGTGGGACCGGAGGCAGAAAGAACCCGTTCAAACTCCATCGCGGTAATCACATTGGGATGATTCGCATAATCATAATTATCAAACCGGGAAGGATCAAACGGCTGAAACCCGGGAGCCAAGATAATGGCCCCTACTTCCAGTTCAATGATTTCATCTTTCATCGAATGATCGATGGCATTCACGCCGCAGAATTCCGTACAGACCTTGCAGCCGCCGGTCTTAAAGTGCATACAGACATCGCGGTCAATGGCCGGCGTATTGGGAACAGCCTGTGCGTATGGGACATAAACCGGTTTACGGCCCTTGAGACCCATATCGTACTCGGACGGAATCAATGTTGCTTTCTTTTTGGTGATTTCCCTGGCTATTTTTTCAAGCGTGATATGGCCTGTCGGGCAGACGGATGCACAGGCGCCGCATGCCATACAGATATCGGACTGAACATGAAAGGGCGTGTCCACACTCATCTCCACGCCACGTCCTGTCAGGCTGATCGCACTGTTCCCCATTTTTTCACACATGCGGGTACACAAGCCGCACAGGATACAATCATCTTCCTCTTTCTTGAAGCGAGGCTCTTGAATCCCATATTTTGCTGCCAGTTTCTGCAAAACAGGCACATTCGGGCATCGGGCAAGCAGAAGTTCAATAATGAGTTTCCTGCCCTGATGAACAGCTTCCGAATCGGTGTTTATCTCCATGCCATCCCAGATGGGGTAATTGCATGCTGTTACAAAACGGGATCTTCTGCCATCGAAGAGTTCCACCGTGCACAGACGGCACATGCCGGCAGGTTCCAGGGCTTTATGATGACACAGTGTCGGGATTTCGACACCATACTTTTCTGCGACCTGAAGGATATACTGTCCTTCTTCTCCTTGAACTGTTTTACCATTAAGCTTGAACGTGACCATAAGAAATACTATCCTTTATTATTATCGTATGACAATTGCATCAAACTTGCAGCCATCGTAACAAATGCCACATTTTATACATTTTTCCCGATCAAGGACATGGACCTTTTTCTTTTCCCCGGTGATGGCTTCCTGCGGACATTTGCGTGCACAAACACCGCATCCTGTGCATGCATCTTCATCGATTTCATAATGAAATAACGGTTTGCATACTCCGGCAGGGCACTTCTTATCCTTGATATGGGATTCATATTCATTTCTGAAATAATGAATGGTCGTTAAAACCGGATTGGGGGCGGATGTGCCCAGTCCGCACAGGGAGAACTTCTGAATCATGCTCCCCAGTTCCTCCAGCAGTTCGATGTCGCCTTCCTTGCCATTTCCTGCACAAATTTCCGTCAGGATAGCAAGCGCCTGTTTGATTCCTTCCCGGCAGGGATTGCACTGGCCGCAGGACTCCTCCTTTAAGAAATCAAGGAAATAACGTGCCACATCCACCATGCAGGTGTCCTGATCCATCACAATCATACCACCGGAGCCCATAATGGATCCAACCGATGCAAGCTGCTGATAATCCACCGGAATATCGAGAAGTTTTTCCGGTATGCATCCACCGGACGGTCCGCCGGTCTGCACCGCCTTGAATTTCTTTTTCTTGGGAACACCGCCACCCATATTGAAAACGATTTTTCGCAGGGTAATTCCCATCGGGACTTCAATCAGGCCGGTATTGCAGACTTTTCCCACAAGGCTGAACGCCTTGGTGCCCTTGCTTTTGTCCGTTCCCATGCCGGCGTGCCAATCCGCGCCTTTTAAAACAATGGCAGGCACATTGGCATAGGTTTCCACATTATTCAGGTTCGTCGGGCTGTTCCGGAAACCTTTTTCAACCGTATGAACATACTTGGCCCTTGGCCGCCCCACATTTCCTTCCAGAGAAGCCATCAGCGCCGTAGATTCACCGCAGACAAAAGCGCCCGCACCTTTTGAAATTTTGATTGAAAATGAAAAATCAGACCCCGCGATATTTTCTCCCAGAAGTCCATAAGCGGTTGCCTGCCGGATTGCCGTCACCAGACGTTTGACGGCAAGCGGATATTCATTTCGAACATAAATATACCCCTGCCTTGAACCAATGGCCAGACCGGCAATCAGCATCCCCTCAATCACGGAGTGCGGATCTCCTTCCAGAATGCTTCGATCCATGTAGGCGCCCGGATCCCCTTCATCCGCATTACAGATAATATACCGGTCGCCATGATGTTTTGCACAGGTTTCCCACTTGATGCCGGTTGGGAAACCGCCGCCCCCACGGCCTCTCAATCCGGAGTCCTTGATCGTTTTAATGATCTCCCTTGTTTGCTTTTTCTCAATTAACTGAACCAGCGCGTAATATCCCTTTTTAGCGATATAATCTTCAATCGCATCCGGATCAATGTACCCGCAATTTCTCAGGGCGATTTTGACCTGCCCCTTGTAGAACGGGATGTCGGACAAAAAAGGTATGCCCGGTAAAGGTTCGACATCCGCTACAGGATTGGTCACATCCTCTTCCAGAATACAGCGCGGATCTTTGACCTGGCCAAGAATCATTTTTTTCTGTTCGGCAAAATCACTTTCCTGATATCCCTTAATTACATCCACAATCTTGTCTTCTGTAACATTCCGGTACATCACACGAGGCTTGCCTTTTGTTAAAATCTCAACAAGAGGTTCTTCTTCACAGAAACCGATACATCCGGTCTGACAAATCCGGACTCCGCTTCCTTCCGGAAACGATTCACGCGCTTTATCAAATGATGCCTGGGCTCCGGCCGCGATACCACATGAGGCCATGCCGATATTTACCCTTATCAGATCCGGGGCATACAGTTCTTTTATATATTGTCGGGTTATCTTTTCTAAATCCTTCACAGAATGGATTTTCATAATTCCTGCCTCGTTCTATTATTCGTATTGATCCAAGGTGTTCTTCACTTCATCCGATGTGATCCGACCATGCATATCTTCATTGATTTTGATTACAGGGCCTAAGCTGCAACAGCCGATACATCGGACGGATTCAAGGGTATACCGCATATCTTCCGTTGTCTGCCCGTCACCGATTTTCAATATTTCCTGAATTCTTTCCCGAACACGCTCCCCTCCCCTTACATGGCAGGCTGTTCCCAGGCAGATCGAAATAATATTTCTACCTCTCGGTTCCAGGCTGAACGTGCTGTAAAATGTACAGACACCATAAATCTTACTGAAAGGCACGCCGATTTTTTCAGCCAGATATAAAAGAGCCGGTCGGGGTAAATAGTTATAACGTTTTTGAATGGCCTGAAGAATCATAATGAGATTTTCCCGATCACCATTAAACTCATCTTCAATGATCCGGTCTAAATCCAGATAATCGATATCTTCAATCTGTTCTTTTGGTAGAGAACTTGATGCACTCATGTAACACTCCTAATTTTCCGATCCAAATATATTAATATCTAAGCTGTGACCTGCTGCGTAACCGGGCAGTTCTCAACACAGGCGCCGCATCCGGTACATAGATCCATAATGATGCTTCGTGCCCGTTTTTTAATCTTAACCTTAAAATTTCCCGGAGAACCCTCTACGGATTCAAGATCAGAGTAAGTAATCAGTTCGATATTCAAATGCCGGCCGACCTCGACCAGTTTGGGTGAGATAATTCACATGGCGCAGTCATTGGTGGGGAATGTCTTATCCAGCTGAGACATGATTCCACCAATGGAAGGCGACTTCTCAAGAAGATAGACATAATATCCGGAATTCGCCAGATCCAGGGCTGACTGCATGCCTGCAATGCCGCCTCCTACGACCAGTACCGACCCGATAATATTGTTTGGCATAATTTCATTCTCCTGAATTTTACAGATGATCAGAACGACTTGTTTAGAATCACCATGGTGTTCTTCAAGGGGTTCTGACAAAAATACAAAAAAACCGGCACCAATTAAGGTTATTCAACCATGATCTGGTGGATCTTAAGCAAAGGATTTTAATATATGTTCAAAAAAAACTTGTCAATAAATTTTAAAATTTTTAATATGCGCTTAAAAATGCGGATACAGGATAGACGGGAATATCGGACAATGCCCTATACCACCTGGAAAACAATCCGGATAACAGAGAATTCCAAATGATTGGGAGTGAAAATTTTTTATGGAAAAAAAAATGTTGCGGATACTGATCGCCTATGACGGTTCCGAAATGGCACAAAATGCAGTTCAGTATATTGCCGAATATCTGCCGGAGAAACAGACGGAAGTCGTCCTTTTGTATATCCAGACAGAAGTCCCGGACGCTTTTTGGAACATGGAAAAAGAGATGGATTTTCGATACAAATCATCCGATATCCGGGCATGCATTGCAACACAGCACATCAAGATCAACGAATGCATGGGAAAGGCAACCAGGATTTTAATGGATGCGGGTTTCCCGGAGGGTTCCATTAATAAAAAAATCCAGATCAAAAAAGTGGGTATCGCAAGGGACATCATCAAGGAATCACAAAACGGCTATGATGCGGTTGTGATCGGCAGAAACGGCGATAACAAACTGAAAGATATCCTGGTCGGAAGCATCCCTTCCAAACTGTTGGGGAAAATTCAGGGAATTCCATTGATTGTTGTCGGAGGCGCACCGAAGAAAAAGAAAATTCTGGTGGCCTTTGACGGTTCCAAGGAGGTGATGAGAGGTGTAAAACACCTGAGTCGCATCATGTGTGCTTCGGATTGTAAAATGACCTTATGTCATGTTGTTCGTTCCCAGAGCATCTTTCAGAAAGGGGATGAAAAACAATGGCAGGAATCCGAGCAAAAACGCATGGAGCCGTTGATCACGGAATCAAAACAGCATCTGGTGGATGCCGGTTTTCCATTTAACCAGATCACCTGTGAGGTGATTCGGAATAAGGTCAGCCGGGCAAGCGGCATCATTGAAAAAGCCATGGAAGACAACTATGGAACCATTGTTATCGGAAGGCGGGGCCTGACCATCATCAAGGAATTCTTTCTGGGAAGGGTCGGTAAAAAAATTTTTCAGCTGGCCGGCGACCTGACTGTCTGGATTGTCCGTTAGTGCGTCGTGCCTCTCCGGAAACAGGTTAATTTTTAATTTGACGATAATATTATGAGTATGATAGTTTTCCCCTTTTTCAAAAGTAGTGTTGTTTTGATATTCATTTTGGTATTTGGATTCCGTTCATCATAAGGTTGGAATGAGCTTATTCAGATTGAAAAATTTTCCAGGCAAGGGGAGTTTCCCCCATGGTATACACCCTCCCGGCAATAAAGAGTTTTCCGCAGAATCACCGATTGAGGTCATGCCTCCTCCGGAAAAGGTAATCCTGCCTTTGCTTCAGAATATCGGTGCACCTTGTGAAGCGATCGTCAAACCCAAACAGAATGTTTCTTTTGGAGAGTGTATCGGTGTCGGCAAGGCTTTCGTGTCGGCATCCCTCCACGCTCCGATCTCGGGAAAAGTTCAGAAAATCGGTGTCACAACGCTGCCCAACGGAAGGCATTTGCCGGCGATATTCATCAGCGCGGAAGGAGAGCAGCTGTCCGGCCAGGACTTATGGAATGATATTCTTGGCAAGGACTGGCCCCGGGATTGCCCCATGGTGTACTCTCCGCAAACCATTGCAAATGCCATTCACGAGTCCGGCATTGTCGGGTTGGGGGGCGCTGCCTTTCCAACCCATGTCAAGGTGATGCCGGATGACAAAAAAATGATCGATACCCTAATGATCAACGGCTGTGAGTGTGAGCCATACCTGACTCCGGATTACCGCCTGATGGTTGAAGTCCCTGATGCGATCATCACGGGAGCCATGCTGGCAGGACGGGCTGTAACCGCAAAGGAAATTGTCATCTGCATTGAAGACAACAAGCCCAAAGCCATTGAAAGACTGAAGGAAAAAGCAAAAGGAACCGTCATTAAAATTGCGGTTGTCAAAACCAAATACCCCCAGGGAAGTGAAAAACAGCTGATCAAAGCGGTTCTGGATCTGGAAGTGCCGCTTGGCGGTCTGCCGTCCGACGTAGGTGTTGCCATGAGCAATGTCGGAACGATCGCTGCAGTCGCAAGGGGTGTCGTAAAAGGCAAGCCGTTGACCCATCGTGTCATCAGCGTTACAGGGGCCGGAATTCAAAATCCGAAAAACCTGCTTGTCCCCATTGGAATCAGTATTGGAGAAACCATACAATTCTGCGGGGGTTTTACCAAAGATGCCGCCCGGATGATTGCAGGCGGACCCATGATGGGCTTTGCCTTTTCCAGTCTTGACACCCCGGTAACCAAAGGGACAAGCGGTATAACCGTTCTCACCCATGATGACATCCGCAGGGAAAAAGAAACAACCTGTGTTCGCTGCGGACGCTGTGCCGATGTCTGCCCGATGAATCTTGTTCCTACAAAGATCGCCATGGCGGCACGGCATCATAATATCTCTCTGGCCCAGAGATATAACATCATGGCCTGTTTTGAATGCGGCTGTTGTACTTACACCTGCCCGGCGAATATTAAACTGGTGCAGCTCATCCGAACCGGCAAAGCCCAGATCGTCGTCAGCCGGAAAAGCTAGAAAAACAGGCAATAACGACCATGACTTCACAATCAGAAAAAAAATCAGATCCGCAGCCGGAATCCATCAAACCGGCTATTAACGTGGCGCCTTCACCCCACATTGTAGACGGCTCCTTTACAACCAGACGAATGATGTATGATGTGCTGATCGCGCTTACACCCGTTATCTGTGTATCGGTCTACCTGTTTGAAATGTATGCCGTAAGGCAGATCCTTATCTGCCTGGCAAGCTGTCTGGTTGCAGAAGCCCTTTTTATCAGGATACGCGGCAAATCCATCACATTGATGGACGGCTCCGCTGCCGTGACCGGCGTAATCCTGGCGCTTTCCCTGCCGGGCACGGCGCCATGGTATGCCGGTGTCATCGCTTCCGTTGTTGCCATCGGTATCGGAAAAATCATTTTCGGCGGCCTGGGAATGAATATTTTTAATCCGGCCATGGTAGGCAGAGCGTTTGTCATGATATCCTTTGCCGGTGTAATGGGCGCTGCCGCCTATGAGCATGCCGGAGATGCCGTCAACATCATCACACAGGCAACGCCGTTGAATGCGTTCAAACAATCCGGTATCGTATCTCCCCTGACCGACATGTTCTGGGGAACCACCAATGGTTCTCTGGGAGAAACCAGCGCCATTGCATGCATCATCGGCGGGCTGTACCTTTGCATCCGCCGAACCGCTTCATGGGAAATTCCATTTGGTGTCATCACCATGATGGTATTGATAGCCGGTATTAAAGATATCGCAGGTCCTTTTTCCGGCCGGCTGGTTCTTCACCATCTGCTGGGAGGCGCAGCTCTTTTCGGTGCTTTTTTTATTGCAACCGACCCGGTAACCAGTCCCCTGACCAGGAAGGGAAAACTGATTTTTGGTGCGGGAGTCGGGGCGTTGATCATGCTTCTCCGGCTTTTCAGCGGATATCCGGAAGGGGTCATGTTTGCCGTGCTGCTGATGAATGCCTTGACGCCACTGATCAACCGGTGGACAATCCCCATCCCCCTTGGCGAAGAATAGTGACCGATCGAAGAGAATAGCCTTTTATATCTCTTGAATTTAAGGATGTCCTGATATGACAACGAGCAGTTCCACCATTTCCGAAAAATCAGAGCGGTTTCAAAACAGCTACCTGTTACAGGCATGGCTGGTGATCGGTCTTGCCCTTTTTTTCGGCATTGCGCTGACCGGTATTCAGATAGCGCTGAGCTCCCGGATCGAAACCAACAAAAAAAAAGAAACCATGGAAAAAGTGCCTGAAATTATACTGGGCGCAAACCATGCACAGAATCAGGCCGCAACAGACAAGTCCCTGAAGATTGAACAGCGCTCGATTACCGTTGATAAAAACAACCGGAAAAAAGTGTATACCGTGTTTGAAACCCGATATCCTGACGGCAAACCCGCCGGCTGGGTAGCCAAAGCATCCGGACAGGGATATGCGGATAAGATCGAACTGTTGTTCGGGGTCGATCCGGGAGCAACAAAACTTACAGGATTGTTTATCCTTGAACAGAAAGAAACGCCGGGACTCGGCAACAAAATCACGGACCAGCACTGGCGGGACCAGTTCATCCTGAAACCAACCGGCCGGATGCTGAAAGTTGTCAAAGGCGGCGCCAAGGGACCATATGAAATTGATGCCATCACCGGTGCAACCATTTCATCCAAGAGCGTTACCACGATCATCAACAAAACCCTTGCCGATATTCAAAAACAGCTTGCGTCCCTGGCGGCAAACCCAAAAGAGGATAACCAATAGATGGCTGACCAACCAACCGCATATGAAAGATTTATTCAGGGCATTCTGCCTGAAAACCCGGTATACCGGCAAGTTTTAGGTCTTTGCCCAACCCTGGCGGTAACCAACAGCATGAATGCAGCCCTTACCATGGCAGGCGCGGTTGCGTTTGTTCTTCTCTGCGCCAACATTGTTACCAGTCTGATCCGGAATTTATTAAGGCCGCATCTTCGCATCGTGATATTCACTCTGACCATTGCAACATTCGTTACCATTGCCGACCGGTTTCTGGCTGCATACATGTATCAGATGAGCAAAACACTCGGGCCTTACATCCCGCTGATTATTGTAAACTGTCTGATCATCTGCCGATGTGAAGTGTGCGCATCCAAACAGTCCGTCTGGACAGCCGCATCGGATGCGGCCGGTCAATCCATCGGCTATGCACTTGCTCTTTCCAGTATCGCCGGGATACGGGAAATACTGGGTACCGGCATGCTTTTCGGTTTTCGGCTGCTTCCCGAAATCTGGCCGGACTGGGTCATCATGGTTCTGCCTCCCGGGGCATTTATCACACTCGGCCTGCTTCTGGGAGCGGCAAACTGGATACAAATTGTTCAGTCAAAAAAAACCGACAACAACTGATCCATCAGTCGGATCCATTGATTCCGGCCCGTCCGGGATGGGAAAAACAGTATGAATTACCTTATTGACATCACCCTGATTGCATTCGGAGCCGCAATCATCAACAATTTTGTCCTGTATTATTTTGTCGGCACCTGCCCTTTTGTGGGTGTTTCCCGGAAAGTGGAAATGGCCGTGGGAATGGG
This sequence comes from Desulfobacteraceae bacterium, assembly GCA_003599865.1. Classification (GTDB taxonomy): domain Bacteria; phylum Desulfobacterota; class Desulfobacteria; order Desulfobacterales; family SURF-7; genus QZKS01. Next base: position 2,578 of record QZKS01000040.1, on the reverse strand, counting down.
TCTTGCCGTAACCTTTGTCATGACCATTGCCGCTTTCCTGAGCTGGACGATCACGACACTGGTGTTAATCCCCGGTGCCCCGTTATCATCCTTCATCGGCAGCTTTTTTCTGCCGGCTGCAACCGCACAACAGATTGATCTGACCATCTTAAGTTACATTGTATACATCTTTGTCATCGCATCTTCCGTGCAGTTTGTGGAAATGTATGTCCGGAAATTTTTCCCGTCGCTCTATCGCTCCTTTGGCGTATTTCTCCCTTTGATCACCACCAACTGTGCCATCCTGTTCGCCTGCCTGACGATCATGAGCAATATTGCCGGAGTGGAAAATCCATCGGATGCATGGGATCTTGGACGATCACTGGTTTTTGCTTTTTTTGGCGGGGTCGGTTTTACCATTGCCATTTTTATCATGGCCGGTATCCGGGAAGAACTGGAGCTTTGTGATATTCCGAAACCGCTTGAGGGAGCAGCGATTACGCTCATTGTCGGCGGCATCCTGGCTCTGGCATTCATGGGTTTCACAGGAGTCGGCACGGGTCTTAAAGATGCCTTAACGTTCAGCCGTCAGGAAACGGTCATGAATCATCCGTCAACGCCCGATAGTTCCATCATTGCCGCAAATGTTGAAAAAGCAGTCATGCGGTTTCATAAAAAAGGTTAATTCTTAAGATGAGGTTTTCATGATCACTTGGATAACATTAGCTCTTGCCGCAGGCACCATGCTGGGGATGGCGCTGATCATGTCTTTTGTTCTCGGCTGGGCCAACAATAAATTTCGTGTGGAAGTGGATCCCCGTGTTGAGGCGGTTATCAATGCCCTGCCGGGTGCCAATTGCGGAGGATGCGGTTTTGTGGGTTGCAGTGAATATGCGGTGGCCGTGGTTGCGGACAATGTCCCGATCAACAAATGTCTTGTCGGAGGAGAGAGCTGCGCCATTGAACTCTCCCGGATCATGGGGGTGGAAATCGGTGAATCCATTCCATTCCGGCCGGTTGTCCACTGCGGGGCGCATTTTGAAGACCGCCTGGAACGAACACCCTATTATGGTGAAAAAAGATGTTCATCCGCCAATCTGGTTGCCGGAGTTCAGGGCTGCACATACGGCTGCCTGGGATTTGGTGACTGCACGCGGGCCTGTGACTATGATGCGATCCATATTGTCGACGGCCTGGCCACCGTGGACTATAAGAAATGTATCGGATGCGGTGCCTGTGCAAAAGTCTGTCCCAGAAATATTATCACCATCACACCGTTCAAGGCGGAAAGGATCATGGCCGTAACCTGCTCCAACAAGGACAAGGGAAAGGACGTTATGGCCGTATGCAAGGTGGGCTGCATCGGATGTCAGGCCTGTGCCAAAATTTCCAATGTCATCCATATGGAAAACAATCTTTCCACCATTGACTATGATCAATACTCATCCGAATGCCTGCCGGATTTACTGAAAGCCTGTGAAAAATGTCCCCGAAAGCGTCTGGTTTTTATCGGGAAGCCTTCGGAAAAGGATGCCGAGGCAGCCGCATTCATGGAAGCACCGGACATCGTGGAGCCCGACTTTAAAACAACGGTCGATGATACCGAATGGCGGGGATAAGATATCTTGAAATGGCTCTCCGGGCAGATAAAAGAGGAGCTATCCGCAAACCGGACGGATATGGAAAACGGACAGGACAATGCGGTGATACCATTGAATTTTTTCTGACCGTCCGCAATGATCGGATTCAATCCGTTTCCTTTGATGCCGATGGCTGCATGAACACGCTGGCCTGCGCCAATACGGTCATCCAACTGGCGGAAGGCAGACCTATTGAGGAAGCCTGGGAAATTACCCCCGAAGATATCATCAATTATCTGGAGACGCTTCCATCAGCAGAACATCATTGTGCAGACCTGGCGATCGGAGCCTTTTATCTCGCCCTGACCAACTATCAGGAATTAAAGCGCACGCCCTGGAAAAAACTCTACCATTAAAAAATCACATAGAAATTCTTCTTTTGAAATGGCTTGTATTCTGATTTGATGTTTCATATTTGAATCAAATCAATCCGGAACGGGTATTGCCGGTGATAGAGCTTGACTTTCCTTGATAAAAAACCTACGATAATTGCATCGATAGACATCGAGGAGAAAACTATGCAGACAACCATATCCAGCAAATACCAGGTGGTCATTCCCAAACCGGCCAGAGAACATTTGAACCTCAAACCAAAGCAAAAGCTGACCGTCATCGAAAAAGACAGGATGCTTATCCTGATTCCCCAGGTCTCTCTTGATGAACTGAGGGGTATCGCATTAGGAGCCGATACCAATAATTACCGTGATAAGAAGGATCGCTTCCGATGATGATTGTTGACTCTTGCGGCTGGCTGGAATGGTTTACCGACGGGGATCTGGCCGACCAGTATAAACCATATCTGTCAGACCAGGATAATCTCCTGATACCGGCAATTATTCTCTACGAGGTCTATAAGGTACTACCTGAATTTTGCACGCAATTAGCTTTAAATGGCCACCATGACCATTTTTTATAAAACGACAAAAAATTGTTTTCTACCTTACCGCATGTGCATTACT
>QZKS01000018.1 GCA_003599865.1 Desulfobacteraceae bacterium | reverse complement strand
AGAGTTCGGCATCAAACGGATCACCACGGAAACCGGTGCCGGACAATGGGGCAGCGCCCTGTCTTTTGCCTGTTCCCAGTTTGGAATCGAATGCAAGGTGTTCATGGTGCGGGTCAGTTTTGATCAGAAGCCCTACCGAAAATCCATGATGGCCGCCTGGGGAGGAAAATGTGTGGCCAGTCCTAGCAGGGAAACAAAAGCCGGCCGGGATGCCCTGGAAAAAGATCCCAACACGCCGGGCAGTCTCGGGATCGCGATCAGCGAAGCCATTGAAGCTGCCGTAAGCGATGAATCCGGGGAAACCCGCTATTCCCTAGGGTCTGTATTAAATCATGTCATGCTTCATCAGACCATCATCGGCCTGGAAGCCAAAAAACAACTGGAAAAAATCGGCGCGTATCCGGATATCGTGATCGGTTGTGCCGGGGGCGGAAGCAATTTTGCCGGTATCGCCTTCCCGTTTGTACTGGACAAAATCAATGGAAAACAGATTGAGATCTATCCGGTGGAACCGGCCGCCTGCCCGACATTGACCAAGGCGCCCTTTGTTTACGACCATGGCGATACGGCCCGATATACTCCGCTGCTGCCCATGCACAGCCTGGGACATGCCTTTGTACCTCCGCCTTTCCATGCCGGCGGGCTCCGGTATCATGGCATGGCGCCGACGGTCAGCCAGCTCGTTATCGATGGTCTGATTGAACCCAGATCCGTAACCCAGCTCGATGCATACAAAGCCGGCGTTACCGTGACCCGATCAGAAGGTATGATCCCTGCTCCGGAGACAAACCACGCCCTTGCATTGGTTATCGAGGAAGCCCTGAAAGCCAAAGCAGAAGGAAAAGAAAAAGTAATCCTTTTCAATTGGAGCGGACACGGGCTGCTGGACCTGATGGCGTATGATAAATATTTTTCCAATGAACTGGCCAACTTCGAGTTGTCTGAAGAAGAAATGCTGGCTTCGGAAAAGATATTTGCCGATTTCCCGAAACCGCAAATCATCAAAAACCGATAATCAGGAGACCGGGAACCTGTGTGATCGCGGTTCCCGGTTTATTTTCTCATGATGGAACCGGAAATTACACAGAAAGAAACACGCTGTCCCAGACTCGGCAGTATCATTCCCTTTTCCTATTGCATGAAATGCGGTGACGGCCGGTTCCCCTGCGGGAAGGTGATTGACTGCTGGTGGGAAATTTTCGACATCAAAGGTTATCTGGAACAGCATCTTTCTGCTGAAGACTTCCAGGAGCTTGTAAACCGGAAGCCCAAGGACAAGGTGTCAAGCATCCTTGAATTGATTGAACAGGCAAAAAAAAAGTAGCCGGATCAACCGGTTATTACACAGGAGGTTGTTTTGATTATTAAGGAACTGGCACTCGGACCGATTATGGCGAATTGCTTTATTGTTGGATGTAACGATACGGGTGAAGCGGTTGTCATCGATCCCGGTGATGAAGCGAATAAGATCCTTCTTGCGCTGGCAGAATCCCAGCTTACGGTAAAGTATCTCCTGAATACCCACGGACACTTTGACCATGTGGGGGCAAACGGAAGCATGAAAGAATCTACCGGAGCGGAGCTGATGATCCATCCCCTGGATGCGCCCATGCTCAGCCACCTGTCCATGGCTGCCGCCTCATTTGGCCTTTCCGCCCAGAACTCTCCGGATGCAGACAAAGATCTGGCGGACGGAGATATTATTAGCTTTGGAAAACTTTCTCTCAAAGTAATCCACACCCCCGGTCATTCTCCGGGAGGCGTGTCGTTCTATACAAAAGGTCACGTTTTTGTGGGAGACACCCTGTTTGCCGGTTCCATCGGAAGAACCGATCTGCCCGGAGGGGATTACAACACCCTGATCGCAAGCGTTAAAAAGAAACTTTTCCTGCTGGATGACAATACAACGGTTTATTGCGGTCATGGTCCCCAAACCACCATTGGCCGGGAGAAAAAATTCAATCCGTTTGTCCGGATTTCATAAAAATATAGTAAGCCATCCTATTTGAAGAACTTCTAAAAAGCCCCAATTCCGTCACTCCGGTGAAAACCGGAGTCCAGAAACATCTGAAACAACTGGATGCCGGATCGAGTCCGGCATGACTAAAAAAGGATTTTCCGCTTTTTACGGTTTTATCAAATCCGGGGCCGCAGAAAGGATGGCGACGGATCATTCGCCAGGCCCTGATGCCGCAGAATATCATAGTAGATCATGATCTGCCTTACATACTGAACCGGTTCGTTTCCCCGGCAGTATCCGTAAAGCGCATCCTTGAAATATTCCCATTCCCTGAGCATGGGAAGGGTTTTGGTGAGTGATGCCCATTTGTTTGGATTCAGGTTCAATTGTCCGGCCAGTCGTTGTGCATCCCGTATATGCCCCTGCCCGATGTTGTATGCAGCAAAAGCAATAAAAAGACGATCCGCCCCTTCCGCCTCCCGGAACAGATCATGCAGTTTCTTCAGATGTTTTACCCCGGCGTAGATATTCTGCCTCGGGTTATACAGATCTTTCACTCCATAAATGGTCGCAGTTTTTTGGGTCAGCTGCATCAGCCCATAGGCTCCGGCGTGGCTTTTGGCCCATTGCTGAAAATGGGATTCCTGGTACATCTGGGCGGCAACCATTCGCCAGTCAAACCCATACTTTTCCGCTGCCTCTTTGATGATGGCAGCAAACCGGGGCAGCCTGGAATGCAGTCTTCGGTGAAAAGCCCGCAGGTCAACGTAATCGAACTGATCGATATCGGTATAATATTTATCGTATATCTGATCAAAGGTTCCGTCCTGTTTGATGACGGCAAAAAATTCATTGATTTTATCCAGAAGCCTGCCCGCATCCGGATGGACTGCCCAGGCAAGAGACTCCTGATCGCCAATCACATCCCGAATGACCGCCCGGGGAAAATATCGCCGGTTCAGCATCGCCACATTGCTGTCGGCAATCGTGACCGCGACCTCACCCCTTGCAACTTTCCGTATTAATTCGGCAGTAGGAATGTTTTCCACCGGAACGATCTCTATCTGCAGCCCTTGTCTCTGCAGCTCTTCCAGCTTCTCCTGATAGGAGGTCCCTTTTCGGACATGTATTTTTTCCCCGGCCAGATCCTTCAGTCTTTTAATATTTTGATTATCCCGGTTCACAATAATCTGCTGCTGAATCTTCATATAATCATCTGAAAATTGGATTTGCGTTTTCCATTTCGGTGTGACGGTAAAACTGGCCGCAATAATATGCCCATCCCCTTTCAACAGCATGGGAACCATATTGTCCCATTTTTCCGCTATGACGATCTTTAACTTTACACCCAGATATTCTGAAAACGCCTTTGCCAGATCATACTCAAAACCCATGGCCTGATCCCGGTATATGTAATAACAATGGGCATTGTTTCGGGTGATCACGACAATTTCCCCGCGATCCAGAATTCTATCCAGAATATCCGGCCCAAACACCTTGTCCCGGGATAGAAAAAGGACGGATATGCCGACCAGGAAAACAAACAACAGCCATGAATAGACAACCGGCTTCTTGAAAATCCTGTCAACCTTGGATGGAATAAACAAACTAAAATGCCCCTAACTGGCAGGAATGAATTTTGATCGACAGGGTTTCACAGGCATTACCGACGGACAGTTTCGGCACGCCCAGTTCGGATGCGATCTGCCATACCTGGATGCAGGAGAGCCTGTTATCCATGCTTTTATCGTTGATGGCTTTCTGCAGTGATGCATCAACCTTCGGAATTTTTTTGACAATCTTTTTTTCCGGCTGATAACCGAATAATCCGAGCTGACATTTTACCAGCCTGATTTTCATCTGATTTGCGTACCTGCCGATTTCATCCGCCGGGATATTTCTGTTTTCAACGATCTGAAATGCCACGGCACAGGCAAGCTCTCCGTTTTTTGAGTGGTCCAGAATGATTTTCCGCTGTTCCGGGTCCATCTGGTCCTGGATAGGATATTTCCGTTCATGATCTTCCGGTCCGGGTTTACCCATGGTTTCACTCCTCCTCTTTTCGCGCATTTGAATTGTCGTCTTTATTCATTTTTTTCGTGAGACGGTTCCGCAATATGATGTCTGGACTCATCGACACAGGGAGAGTTTTTTTATATCGCAATTTTACAAAAAATACAATTCCCGATGCCTCCTGAAACAGGGCAAGCGGTTTTGAAAAAGATTCCGTTTCCAAATGCAGTTATGGTCTTGAACAAACACTGGCCGTTTGTTAGGCTCTAGAATAACAATCTTTTTTTTCCTTGAAAACCCTTTACCAGGAACCAAAGACAGGCAATTCGGATATGACCCCACAACCATTTCAGATCAAACGAAAAAAAACCCGCAAAATTCATATCGGAAATGTGCCGGTGGGTGATTTTGCCCCCATCGCCGTACAATCCATGACCAATACCCATACCCAGGATGTGGACGCAACCGTCGCCCAGATTCAGGATCTCGCAAAAGCCGGGTGTGAAATCATCCGGGTGGCTGTTCCGGATCAGGACGCAGCCCTGGCCATCAAAAAAATCAAGGAACGGATTTCCATCCCCCTGATCGCGGATATTCATTTTGACCATCGCCTGGCAATCCAGGCCACACGATCCGGCGCAGACGGATTGAGAATCAATCCCGGCAACATCGGAAGCAAACAGAAAATCAAGGCGGTTGTGGATGTTGCCAATGAATACAACATCCCCATCCGGGTCGGCGTCAATGCCGGATCTCTGGAAAAGGATCTGTACGAAAAATATGGGGGCGCCACGGCAGAAGCAATGGTTGAAAGTGCCCTGCGAAATATTTCATTACTGGAAGACCTGAACTTTACACAAATGAAAATTTCATTAAAAGCCTCTGATGTGGCCAGAACCGTCGACGCATACCGGCTTCTTTCCGAAAAAACCGATCTTCCGCTGCATGTGGGAGTAACGGAGGCCGGAGGCCTCTATGCCGGAATCGTGAAATCCTCACTGGGCATCGGCATGCTCCTGTCCATGGGAATCGGGGATACCATCCGGGTTTCTCTGACACGTGATCCCATCGAGGAGATCCGTGTGGGATATGAAATTTTAAAAGCCCTTTCAATCCGCCGGCGGGGACCGGAGATTATTTCCTGTCCGACCTGCGGGCGATGCAATATCAACCTGTTTGACATTGCCGAAAAAATTGAAAAGGCACTCATGTTTTCCACCACCCCGGTCAAAATCGCCATCATGGGATGTGTCGTGAATGGCCCGGGAGAGGCAAAGGAAGCGGATATCGGCATTGCCGGAGGTGATGGGATCGGAATCCTCTTTAAAAAAGGAAAAGTGGTCAAAAAGTTTCCCCAGGAAAAACTGGTGGAAATCCTCCTGAACGAACTTTCCGAATATGAGGCCCGTCAAAAAACAGTATAAATGGACATAAAACCTTGAATAACAGTTCTTTTTTAAAAAAAACCATGGTAGTATGCCGTCATTTGCATCATCATTCATTCAAAAAAACCGAACCGGTTCATTGACGATAAACAATTGAGGAGAAACATGGGAAAACCGATTCAAACCGCCATCTCGCCCACCCGGGCTGAAGATTACCCCGAATGGTATCAGCAGGTTATTAAAGCATCCGACCTTGCTGAAAAATCCCCGGTACGGGGCTGTATGGTCATCAAACCATGGGGATATGCCCTGTGGGAAAATATCATGAGAACACTGGATGGAATGTTTAAAATTACCGGGGTTAAAAATGCCTATTTCCCGCTATTTATACCGCTCAGTTTCCTGGAAAAAGAGGCTGCGCATGTTGAGGGTTTTGCCAAGGAATGCGCTGTCGTCACCCATCACCGCCTGGAGAAAGGACCAAAAGGGGAATTGATCCCTGCCGGAGAACTGACCGAACCCCTGGTTGTCCGTCCCACCTCCGAAACCATTATCGGAGATTCTTTTTCCAAATGGATATCCAGCTACAGAGACCTTCCGGTCCTGATCAATCAATGGGCAAATGTGGTTCGATGGGAAATGCGAACCCGGCTCTTTTTACGAACCAGTGAATTTTTGTGGCAGGAAGGGCATACCGCCCATGCAGACAAAGAGGAGGCTGTTGATCGTACCCGGCTGATGCTGGATGTCTATGCACGATTTGCGGAAGAGCATCTTGCCCTGCCGGTCATCCGGGGGGAAAAATCCGCCTCTGAAAGATTTCCGGGAGCCGTCAGCACCCTGTGCATTGAAGCCATGATGCAGGACCGCAAGGCGCTTCAAGCCGGGACTTCCCATTTTCTCGGTCAGAATTTTGCCAAAGCATCGGGTATCCGGTTTCAATCCGCCCAGGAAACCGAGGAGTTTGCATGGACCACCTCCTGGGGTGTCTCCACCCGCATGATCGGCGGTGTGATCATGAGCCATGGTGATGATGACGGCATTATCCTTCCGCCGAAAATCGCGTCCTCCCATGTTGTTCTCCTGCCGATTATTCGAAAGGATGATGATCGCCGTCCGGTCATGGAATACACCGAAAACCTTGCCCGGGCACTTCGGGAAAAAACATACGGCAACCGCCAAATCGACGTTGAAATCGATACCCGGGACATCGGCGGCGCCAGGGGCTGGGAATGGATTAAAAAAGGCATCCCCCTGCGTGTGGAAATCGGCCCGAGGGATATTGCCGGCAATTCGGTTTTCCTGGCCAGAAGAGATCAGAGTCCCAAAGAAAAAAAATCCCTTACCCGAGAGCAGTTCATCGAACAGATCGTTGACATTCTGGATGATATCCAGAAGAACCTGTTTGACCGGGCCCTGGAATTTCAAAAACAGCATACGGTAAAAATTGATGACAAAAATGATTTTTCAAGATTCTATACCCCGGAGAATACCGAAAAACCGGAAATTCACGGCGGCTTTGCGCTGTCCCACTGGTGTGGTGAAGGCAGTTGCGAGGAAATGATCAAAGAAGAGCTGAAAGTGACCATCCGGTGTATTCCCTTTGATGCGGAAACCGAAGCCGGAACATGTATCTGGTGCGGGAAACCGAGCAGCAAACGGGTTATATTTGCAAAAGCATATTAACTGATTTATATCCGGGAGCTTCTCTTTCTCTCACAAGCAGATCCGGCCATTCTGAACTATGATTCGAATAACCGACATTCTGGAAAAGGTCGCCGAGTATTATCCCGAGGCGGACCTGGACATCATCGATCGCGCCTATGTATACTCTGCACGCGTCCATGCCGGACAGGTGAGGCTTTCCGGAGAGCCCTATCTGTCCCATCCCCTTGAGGTCGCCGGCATCCTGTCGGACATGAAACTGGACGCCGTCAGTGTGGCGGCCGGACTGCTGCATGATGTTGTGGAAGATACCCATGCCACACCGGAAGAGATTCGTGAAATGTTCGGTCCGGAAACCGAGCATATTGTTTCCGGTGTTACCAAAATCAGCACCCTCACCTTTGACAGTTCACAGGCCCGGCAGGCGGAAAACATCCGGAAAATGATTCTGGCCATGGCCGATGATATCCGTGTTATCCTGATCAAGCTGGCGGACCGCCTCCACAACATGCGGACGCTTCAATATCATAAAAATCCGCAGAAGCGGGTCGAGATCGCTCAGGAAACGCTGGATATCTATGCCCCCATTGCCGCCCGGCTCGGTATTTACTGGATCAAGCAGGAGCTGGAGAACATCGCATTTCAACATGTTATTCCGGATGAATACGAGAGAATAAAAGCCCTGATCAGCAAGGACAAGGAAGAGCGGGAAGAATATATTGAAACCATCAAATCCTATATTCAGCATAAAATGGATGAGGCCAATCTAAAATGCGAAGTCAGCGGACGATACAAACAGTATTACAGCATCTACCAGAAAATGATGCAGCAGAATCTTGAGTTCGAAGAAGTCTATGACATTATCGCATTCAGAATCATACTGGACACCGTTTCCCAGTGCTATGAAGCCTTAGGCCTGCTGCATTCATTGTGGAAACCCATTGCCAAAAAATTCAAGGATTACATCGGCGTTCCCAAATTGAACATGTATCAGTCCCTTCATACAACGGTGATCGGCCCGTTTGGGGAACGGATGGAGATTCAGATCCGCACCCATGAGATGGATAAGGTGGCAAAGTCCGGAATTGCCGCACACTGGAGTTACAAGGAAGGCAGAAGCATTGATGAACAGACCGGAAAAACCTTTGCCTGGATTCAGGACCTGGTGGACAACCAGGAGAATTACCGGGACCCGGACGAGTTCCTGGAGAATGTGAGGATCGACCTTTTCCCGGATGAGGTCTATGTCTTTACCCCTCAGGGAGAAATTAAAACCCTCCCCAAAGGCGCCACGCCCATTGATTTTGCCTATCAGATCCATACGGAACTCGGCAGCCAGTGTACCGGGGCAAAGGTCAACGGACGCATGGTGCCCCTGCAGTATGAATTGAAAACCGGCGACAGCGTGGAGGTGATCACATCCAAAGGCCATACCCCCAGCAAGGACTGGCTGAATTTTGTCAAAACCGTTAAAGCCAAATCCCGGATACGGCAATGGATCAGGACACAGGAAAAAGGCAGAAGCGTCACCCTTGGCCGGGAAATGTGCGAAAAGGCATTTCGAAAATACAAGCTCAATTTCAATACACTGCTGCGGTCGGATGAGATGAACAATGTTGTGACGGAGCTTGGATTCTCCTCCACGGACGACCTGATCGCAGAGATCGGATACGGGAAGATCACGCCGCTCCAGATTATCCGGAAATTTCAACCCAAATCCGAGGAAAGCCTGGAAAAATCCGATGTATCCATCATCGATAAGATCATTGGACGCGTTCGGAAAAAGAAGTCTCATGAGGGGGTTGTGGTCAAGGGCCTGGATGATATCCTGGTCAAATTCGGGAAATGCTGTCAGCCGGTACCCGGAGACAAGATCACCGGTTATATCACCAGGGGCCAGGGTGTGACCATACACCGGAAAAGCTGTATCCATGCGCTGCAGATGAGCCCGGAAAGACAAATCGACGTTGCCTGGGCAGGCGATATTTCCGATACCTATCCGGTCAGAATCCGCATCCGTTCCTACGACCGTTTCGGCCTGCTTGCCGAGATCACCGCCTCCATCAGCAAGAACAGCGCAAATATCGTCCAGGCACATACGGAAACCAAGGAAAATAAAATGGTCGATACCTTTTTCACCATTGCGGTGGAAGGTACCGACCATTTAAACCGGGTATTAACCTCAATACGGAAGATAAAATTTGTTCAGGACGTTAAGCGGCTTGACACATTTAAGGAGCCTTGACAATCGCACCTGATTTTATACAATTGGCACAAACGCTTATTTTCTTGATGCTGCCGTTCTGCAAAACCGCTCTTACGCGTTGCAGGTTTGGATTGAATCGGCGCTTATTGACATTATGAGCATGACTGACATTACAGCCCACCATTGGTTTTTTCCCACAAATTTCACACATTTTTGACATTGTCTTTCTCCTTTGCCCACATCCAATAATAAAAGGCATCTCTCAAACGAAAAAGATTTCTTTTATACCAAATACCTCAGGATGTAAAGCGGTTTTTTAAAACAGCCGGATTGTTTTCATACTGCCTGGACCTGTTTTGCCGTGATCAGGACGAACGCTATGGTGCAGTTGTATGACTCCCGGTCTCTTCCTTAGCCTCTTTGTTTTCCGCCTCCATTTTCTGCAAGGCGTTTTCACAAAGCGTGATATGCGCCAACGCTTCCTTGTGCATTCCGACATCCGGGTAATCGGAAATCAAAGACCGGAACCGATGCAAGGCTGCCTTGTAATTTTCCGTTTTATAATAAAAAAGAGCCACATACAGTTCGTTTCCCACCAGACTTTTGATGCACTGATCTTTTTCTTCAATGGCCTGGGGGATCAATATACTTTCCGGATAATACTTAATAAAACGGTTGTACGTATCCAGCGCCTTCTGTGCCGGCGTCTGATCCCTGTCCACGGAATCGACCTGTATGTAATAGCATTTTGCAATCTGGTACACGGCGTAAGGGGTTTTTTCATTTCTCGGGTGAAGATTCTCAAAATTTTCATAGGCAAAAACAGCATCTTCGTATTCTTCCATATGAAAATAGGCATCGGCTATCTTCAGCTCGGCAAGGGCGGCATGCTTGCTGAAAGGATACCAGTCCTTCAAATCCTCAAAGGCCTTAATCGCCTTCTGGTAGTTCCCTTTTTCATATTCTTCAAGACCTTCGACACGAAGCTCTTCCGCTGTTTTTTCCTCCCGGGTTTCAAACCAGGAACAGCCGGATGTAAAAAGAAAAAGAGACGTCCAAATTACCAAACAGATTCTGATCTTCATAAATTTTCCAGATAATGTTCTGCCGAAGTAACGGCGATCGCCGCATCCCCAACTGCCGTGACAATCTGACGAAGCGGAGTGCTTCTCACATCCCCTGCCGTAAAAACACCGGGAACCGATGTTTCCATCTTCAGATCCGCGATAATAAACCCGCTTTCATCCGTTTTGACCGCATTCTTGACAAACCCGGTATTGGGCTGTGTCCCAACCCAGATAAAACATCCGTCAACCGGGAGTTCCCGCGTTTCACCGGTTTTGACATTCCGGATTCCCAGTTTCTCAACATTGGACAGGCCCTTGATTTCGGTTACCACCGAATCCCAGATGATCTCAATTTTTGGATTGGCAAAGACTCTTTCCTGAAGGATCTTTTCCGCCCGGAATTCATTCCTGCGATGAATGATATAGACCTTGCTCGCAAATTTGGTCAAAAACATGCTTTCCTGTACAGCGGTGTCACCACCCCCAACCGCAGCGACAACCTTGTTCCTGAAAAAAGGACCGTCACAGGTTCCGCAGAAGGAAACCCCTTTGCCGGAAAACCGGCTCTCCCCGGGAACGCCAAGTGTATTGGGGGATGCGCCGGTCGCAATGATCATGGTATGGGTCGATACCGTATTCCCGTCCGACAATATGATCTTTTTGATTGGTTGCGAAAGATCCAGAGCGGCAACCTCCGCAGACTCGATTACAAGATCAAACCGTTTTGCCTGATCGGTCATCCGCTGAACCAGATCAATGCCGGAGATCCCCTCCGGGAATCCCGGATAATTTTCAATCCAGTCCGTTACCAGAACCTGGCCGCCGGGCGTGACCTTTTCGAGCATCATCACTTTCATACGGGCCCTTGCAGCATAAAGCCCCGCAGTCAATCCTGCAGGGCCGCCACCGATGATTACCAGGTCGTAATCAGCCTTATTCATCTTTTTCTTTCCCTATTCCGCCGGTCCAAAGCGCTCCCTGTTGCACAGGAAACCACTTGCGGCTGCAGCATCTCTATATCATTTTCTTAATGATTTCTTCCAGTTTTGCTTTTGCTACCATCCCGACGATCTGATCAAAAACCTTGCCGTCCTTGAAAAAAATCAGCGTGGGTATGGAACGGATTTCAAATTTGCCGGGGGTTACCGGATTGTCATCCACATTGCATTTCACAAACTTTACCTGACCCTTGAATGAAACGGAAAGCTCCTCCACCAACGGAGCGATGGCCCGGCATGGCCCGCACCAGGGCGCCCAGAAATCCACGAGTACCGGCAAATCCGACTTCATGACCTCCGTGTCAAAGCTGCTGTCTTCTATTTCAACAATTCCTGCTGCCATGGTTCATTTCCTTTTCAATAACATTAATAGTTGACGGCTTCGTAAAAAGTCCAATATCTGCGTTGCGCTGCATCCCTCGACCCTGCGGCGTACGCCAAGTACGCCTCATTCCTCTGGATTTGCGCGCCTTGATCTTGAACTTTTTTCAAAGCCGTCTCAAATTCGACTTTTTACGAGTTCATCAATAGTTGTCCGCCGAACATAGTCATAAAATGGCGGAATGTCAACCGCCGAGACTTTTGTAAAACCAATGGTCATCGAAGTCAACAGAGAAACCGGCGGGATTCTGCGATCGTATGCCCTTCATTTTGCTATGGAATGAAATGATGATATTTCCCACCCGATTCCCGATACTGCCGATCCGGAAGCAGATAGTTTTGCCGGACTCTTTTTTTTTGCAGAAAAACCGCTGCATAAGGATCCTGATACACAGGGGCCCAGGAAGACAGCGTCAAAAGCCGTTGATAGGTTTCGGTCTGCGGCAGAACCAGAATGATATCCGGCGGATATTTTTCCAGAACCATTTGAAAATTTTCCAGTTTGGCCGGGTCCCGGAAAAAACGCATAATGTCCATATATGTCTCTTTCCGATAAATCACTTCATACCGGCTGTCCAGTGACACCAGACATTGGGGATACAGCTTCCAGAGGGCATATCCGCCCCATCGGAACGGCAGCATCAGATCTCCGCTCAATTGGTTCAGGCGGATAAACTCGATGCCTTTCACCGGATATTTGTGTTCCGGGACCTGGATTCGGATGGGCATGCCGATGGTCTGAATCAGCAGAAACGCCAAAAGCAGAAAATAGACCGTTGCATATCCTGCCATATTCCCGATGGAAATGAACCGTTGCGGCGCAATCTTTATTATAGCTGCGTGGAATTGATCGGACAGGGTATTCATCACCCGGATATACGCATCATAACAGAAAACAGATACGGAAATCCCCCAGAATACCAGATGTCTTGTATGTCGCAATGTCAGAAAAAGCGTCACGGCTACAATGACAACCTTTACCCAGTCCATTTCCCGGCGGTTTTTTGCAAGGTGAAACAGGGCCGGGATTGTCATGACCATGAAAAACAGAATAAAGGCGATCTGATCCGGCCGCCATCCCCATGGGTTATAGGGCTCCCATTCCAGAATATACGGCCGGTCCATGGTTGTGGCTTCCAGTATGTAATGCCAGTAGTCTATTCCATACGGATTGATAAAGGTTACCGGGAAGGTTACAGCCAGTATTCCGAGGTATCGATAAGGCCGCCTCCCGTTCAGCAATTCACCGATACCATACATCCCGACAAGACCCAGCCCGACCACAAATCCGCCATGAACATTGGTCCAGACAAGCATGGTGAAGGGAAGCAACCATGCAAGACCGTATTGATCCTTTCGAATCCGTTCCAGAATATAGATCCACAGGCTGAAAAAAAAATAGGTAAAAACCTGAGCGCGGAGGGTTGTCACAAACCCCGGCCAGATCACCAGACAAGTCAGAATATAATAGAAAAGTCCATACCGGAACCGATTGCGGGCCGACAGCTTCTGGGTGAGGAAGATCAGGGCCAGAACACCAATCGCGCATCCGAACTTGAACAGGATCAGTCCGTGATCTCCAAACCATTGTCCGAGCTGGTAAAAAACAAGACCCGTCCCCCATTCATGATCTATCCATACCTCTTTGACCGGTGTATATGCAAAAACATCATGATCCGGAAGATGCCCGTTCTGAAAAAAGAGCGCACCGATGGCCATTCGATGCCACAGATCATAATCCGCATGATTGGAGTTGATGGTCAGGAAATAACAGAAAAGAACAATTGTCAGGAAAAAGAAAGTTTTACATTTTTGATCAATCGGCTGCGGCATCTTCTACTGACCGGCCCCGGAAATCATTTCTTCCAGCAGCTCCGCTGAGGTCTTCACAAATTTGGGGCATACGGTTTTAAACAGATTGTTCTGCACGGCTTTCTGCATACCTGTTTCCGTACCCACATCGCAGTCAAGAAGGGCCTTGCATTCCACGGTTCCATGAATCCCGGCAAACCTTTCCGTAAATTTACGCACCGCATCATATACCTTTTTCCGGCCCTCCGGAACCTCACAATTTTCATGTGCAAACCGGAGACCGAGAACCATATAAGCACCGGTTACTGCCCCGCAGGTTCCTCCCATGCGCATGCCGGCGGCAAACCCGGCAGCAATCTTCATGGCCGTATCGCAGTCAAGGCCGAACAGTTCACAATATTCCGTAAGAATCGCCTGGGAACAGGCATACCCGCCCCGGAATTTATCAAAAACACCGGTTATCCTGCTCATCGCATATCAATCCTGTTTAAACGGTCCGGAACCGTAAATTTGCATTTTTCCCATCGTAAACATCCGGAATCAGCTTCGGAATCCACCTGATTTCGAGCCGGATTCCCCCTGTCGGGAATATTCCCTTTTCAGGGTGCTGGCACAACGGCGTTCATGGCCGATTCAATGCCTTTGCTGAAATCGGTCGGAACCGTCGTCATCCGTCCGGCAAGCTCCCGGTCCAGCATCAAAAGAGCATGGGCATCATCCTTGATGATTTTCAGCTGCAGGATGATATCATTGTCGTTTTCCTCTTCTTCCACCTGTTCGTTGACATACCATTGCAGGAAAATCTGCGATGCATGATCCTTCTCGGCAATGGCCAGATCCATCAGATCATTGATGGATCTGGTGATAAACTGCTCATGCGCGAGTGTTTTGACAAACATATCCATGGGGGATTCAAATTCCGCCGGCGGCGCTTCAATCGCCTTCAGAAGCACATCACCTCCCTGGCGCTGCATATACTCGTAAAGTTTCATGGCATGAAGCATCTCTTCATGGTACTGAACCATAAACCAGTTGGCGAATCCTTTCAGGCCGATCATATTACTGTAGGCAGACATGGACATATAAAGATAGGCCGAATACATTTCACGGTTGATCTGTTCGTTGATCCCTGCAATCATTTTATCTTTGAGCATGTTGACCTCCCTTATTTCATGTTCACATTTTCTTTAAAGAGAAATAAGCATTGCCCCGGAAAAAGCAATATACATTTTGGAAAATCAGGGCTTAAACCCATTTCGCTGCTTGCGCTTGTCGCGAATGTAGACTGTTTTGGAATGGCCGTCACGCTGAACCCTTTCATCCACATCAAAGAGATTGATGGCGATGGCGAGTTCCTTGAGCTTGGTAAATCCATAATTCCGGGGGTCGAATTCCGAGGCCTGTTTGGCAATATTGTTGCCCACAGAACCCAGATGAGCCCACCCGCTCTCGTCGGATGCCGCTTCAAGAGCACTTCTGAGAAGGGCTACCAGCTTGGTATCGCTTTTCAGTTCATTTGCCGTTCTGGGTTTCACGGTCGAGTCGGCGTCCTCCTGGAAACGAAGAACTTCCGTGAAAATAAACTTGTCACATGCTGAAACAAAAGCCTTTGGCGTCTTTTTTTCACCAAATCCATACACGAGAAGTCCTTCCTCTCTGCTCCGGGAGGCGAGGCGGGTAAAGTCACTGTCACTGGATACCAGACAGAATCCGTCAAAACGTTTTGTATAGAGCAAGTCCATTGCATCGATGATCATTGCACTGTCCGTTGCATTCTTGCCCACCGTATAGCGGAACTGCTGAACCGGCTGGATCGAGTGTTCGAGCAGAACGGACTTCCATCCGCTCAGGCTGGGTGTGGTCCAGTCACCATAAATACGCTTTACACTAGCGACACCATACTTGGCTACTTCCGACAGAAGCCCTTCCGTTATCGAAGGCTGTGCGTTGTCCGCATCGATGAGCACGGCAAGCCTGCTCTGAGATGGTTCACGGATACTCATATTTTATCCCTTCCGTATTTCCGGCAGTTACGATTTTTATCATTTGTTTCGCCTGTTCGGATGCTATAACAGCCTGTTTTGATGAAGTCAATTGAAACCGGTTGTCATGTTTCATTCACCAGTCCCTTTTCAATGGCTTCCGCCTGGTTTTTGAAAATAGCCATCGCGGTCGTCATGCGCTTGAAACCGAACTTCCGGTAAAACGCTTCCTTGCCGGGCACTGCATACAAGATAATTTTCCTGTGACCTTTTGAAAGATCCACCAGCCGGGAAACGATCCCCCTGCCGATGCCGTGGCCCTGATGATCCGGATGAACGGCGATATCACAAATATATGAGCAGTCGATTCCATCCGCCAGTGCCCGGCCGGCCCCGACCAGCCTTTTTGCTTCATAAACAAAACACGCAAACCTGCTGTTTGAAAACGCTGTTTCCAGATCAGACGGTTTCTTATGCCCAAGAGGGGCTGCGAGATAAAGGCTGGAAAGCTCCTCCCAGTCAACACCCTCCGGCGAATCAATCCATTTGAGCGTCAAAGGTTCCTCCTCTCAAAAGAGAACGGTCAGGTTGATACATGAAAAAAAACATCGCATAAAACCTTATTGATTCAAGGCCGGATAGTCGATATAGCCTTTGGGTCCGGGCGTATAGAACGTGGCCGTATTCGCCTCGTTCACCGCAGAGCCTGTCTTCCATCGGGTTACCAGATCGGGATTGGCAAGAAACGGCCGCCCTACGGCAATGAGATCGCATTTGCCCGCGGATAGATCTCTTTCGGCACGCCCCGCATCGTAACCGCCGGAGAGAATCAACGTCCGCCGGAACAGCTTGCGGAATACCGCCTTTATGGCATCGGGTACCGGCGGTGCGCCCATGGGCGAGTGATCCACAAGGTGGACATAAACCAGCCCGCAGGTATCGAGCTGCTGTGCCAGGTAGGTATAATCCGCCTCCATGGCGTCATACACGGGCATATCGTTGAACACACCGAATGGCGAAAGGCGGATGCCTACCTTTTCCTTTCCAATGGCACCCATCACCGCCTCGGCCGTTTCCAGTACGAAGCGCGCCCGGTTTTTGATCGGACCGCCATAACCGTCCGTTCGCTGATTGGTGTTCGGGCGGATAAACTGTTCGAGCAGATACCCATTGGCAGCGTGCAGCTCGACACCGTCAAAACCCGCGGTCACGGCATTCTTCGCGGCCTGAACAAACTCCGCGATGGTGCTCCTGATCTCCTCCCCGGTCATGGCCTGCGGCACGGGAAGGGGTTTCATACCCTCGGCGTCCGTATACATCTCGCCGGCAGATGCAACAGCCGAAGGCGCCAGCACGCGCGCCCCTCCGGGCAGATTGAGCGGATGAGCAATCCGTCCGCAGTGCATGAGCTGGATAAACATTTTCGCTCCCTTGGCATGCACCGCATCGGTGATCGCTTTCCACCCCTTGACCTGGTCCTCTGAAAATATTCCCGGTATGCGCGGGTAACCCAGCCCGTTTGGAGACGGCGAGGTACCCTCGGTGATGATGAGTCCTGCGGTGCCTCGCTGCGCGTAGTACTCCGTCATGAGCGCATTGGGAATATTGCCGGTAGCGCGGTTGCGCGTCATCGGCGACATGACCAGACGGTTCTGCAGTGTCTGATTGCCAAGAACGGTTTTTGAGTACAGAATTGACATAGATCGCTCCTCCTTACATTGAAATGAATTTACGGTTATTTCCGGTTGATCATGAATTCCACTTGCGTTCTTGCATTATAAATCACCTCTCCAAATCCGGAAGAACCCTCTCCGGAATCAGACTCACCGACAGCCATCCTGGATACTGAAGATGCTCCGCCGGCAAAAGCTTTTCGCGGCGCCTGATATACAACCGGAATATCTTCATTGATCGAATGTTCCATGATCCGTATGGGAGACAAAGATACACCCAGTGATTTTTCATACAGCTGTTTTTTCGCCTTCACCTCGTCAAGAGCCTTTTCAAGGGCCTTTGTCATGGATTCCTGCTTTCCGGAATGTTTGAAATCCGTCTTCAGAAAATAAACTTCATTAACCGTATCAACAACATTGGCAATGACAACCAGCTGGTCTTCATTTTCAATGGAAACATGGATCTCATTACTGATCTCATAACTGGAAGGCTTGTCCCCCAGCCAGCTGTAGGAAGGAGTAGATGAATATTTTGCCATTTCGATCCGCTCCTTCTCAATACCTCCGGAAATCATTTTGTTCTTTACGTCTTTCCTGATCTTGCCGTTTTTATTCAAGGCGGCTTGAAATTTATCCTCTTTTGTTTTCACCACAAGTGAAACAATCGCCTTGTCAGCCTTTACCCGCTCTTCTCCGGAACCGGTAACGATCACCATGGAACGTTCATCCAGTAAATAGCTTTGTAATTCCTGAGGCGAACCCTTCAGCTCAGGGGCTGAAAAAACGGTTGCCGGAAACAGTAATAAAACCATTACAAGACAGATCTTTCTCATGATCCCTCCTCTCTTGTCTCTATTTATGGGTGGCCCATTTGCCATTCCGGTTTAACCCATTGGCCTAGTAGACATTTTTCCGCCAGGCAAGGGTCTCAAAATCATACTCATGCATGGTCAGCGGCATGACCGATGAGGGGTAAACCAGTATTGGTTTTCCATCTTTCACAGAATACCGGAGCTTCCATTTTTCCTGCCATTCCGTGTCGTCAAGGCCCGCCTCCCTGAGACTCGCAGGATAAATGCCGGCACGCTCTTTAAAGGCCAGCACCTTCTGCAAGGCCCGGTCAGCTTCGCTGCGGGTACATACGCTCCAATAGGTCTGAACAATTCCCGCCAAAACCAGAACAACAGACCAGATGATCATTCGAATGCCGCGGCTTTTGCGCTCGCCGGATCTACGAATCATGCATACGGCATGGTAGACCAGATACATCAGAAAAAAGGGCAGGAGGAGTACTATCAAAAATCCATTGCCCTTCTGCAAGGCAAAGGCAAGCAAAATGGCGACCGGAACAAGGGTTCTGATATAGTGTGTTGTTTTCATCGCTTCCGGATCGGACTTGAAAATATACCCATTTGAAAGTTTGTATCGCGGATAGCCGCGTCAGGACTACTTTTTTAAAACCGCGAACGCCGGACCTTCGAGAACAAAACGATACTCCTTTTGCCATGGAAACGGTCCTGATATGGGGATCGCATCCGTAAGATCGACGATATGATCCGCGTCAAAACCGTCTTCATCGCCGCTTGTGCCAAGGAGCGCATATTCGATTTCACCGGCACCCTTTGTGATCGCAACCTTGATCACGTTCTCGCCGTACTTCGCAGCGGACTGCGCGGCATTGTTGGATATGTTGCTCGACTCACCTTTAAGCGTGTGCATCGGCACACCATTCAAGGTGACCGTACCGGCCAGCGTCCCGTCTGCAAATCCGAAAAACTGAAAATACTTGTATGTCTTTTCCGTTACGTTAATGTTAAGTTGCTGCATCGGTTTTTTCTCCTCTGCTGAGATTGTTGTGATTCCGGCCGCAAGCCAGACCATGCCCAGACAGCACCAGATTGTCCAATGGTTCCGGAGCGCCGCCCTGTTCGTTTTGTGATCCATTCGAACCCTCTCAATCCCATGACATTTGATATTCAATATCCCGAATTTTCCAGCCATTATCCTGATACTGCAATATCCATGTCGATTCATTCCCTCCACGGCTGTTCCCGCTCACTCCCATGTCATAATCTGTAGTCACATCGACCCTTACGGTCTGGTTATCCGGCAAATGAGAGATTGTAAAACCAATTGTATAAGGGGGCCAGTCTTTTCGATTGTCACTATTACATGACTTCTCATAGTCCTCCCATGGCACTTCCATCAGTTGATCATCCTGATAACGCCAGGCTTTTCCGGCACTCGCTATCATCGATCCTGCAATCCGGCTTGCATTGACAAAACCGTCCTTACGGATGATGAGAAGTGCTATTTCCGTCAGCGAAACAGGCACCATTTTTCGCCTCCCTGTGCTGTATTCAACAGTCCGACAGCCCTAAGCGACGTGATAAATACCGGAAAAGATATATCCCCTTTTTGTCAATTCAATGGAATGTCTTCCGGTATTTTACACTTCGTGGCGCACCGCGGCCTTTTGCCGTTGTCTGATGCCGTGGATAGCCCCTCAATCCGCGAAAAGCTCTTGCAAACAATTGATAATTTTAATCTGCGCGCTTTGGGAAATTACACCAAGTTTTTGAATGAACCTGGATTTGTCAATGGCTCTCATTTGGTCAAGCACGATCAACCCTTTTTTGCTCTGAAATGTATATTGAATTCTGGTTGGGTAGCTAAATCCTTTGGATGTCATTGGCGCAACAATCGCGGTTTTCAGTGCAGACATTTCATCAGGGGAGATAACAACACAAGGCCGTGTTTTCTTAATTTCAGAACCTCGTGTCGGATCAAGCTGAACCAGCCAAATCTCAAATCTATGCACATTTTTTTTTACCATTCCCAGTCCTCTTCATCCAGCAATGGGGCATCCAACCACTCCTGATCCGCTTCGCTTGATTCCGGGGATTTAAGGACTTTATCAAATTGCTCTTTCCAGCCTTCTCTGTTCTTCTTAACAGGTTGAATTAACAATCCGTCGTCGATTATTTTAAATTCCAATTGCTTGTCTTCCAATCGCGCTTGCTCGATTACCGACTTTGGAATACGGATACCCTGTGAATTTCCGATTCTGATTAAAGTCGCCATTTTTGCCTCCCATTGTGGTTAATGTAATTACAAAATACCCACAAATGGATCTGCTGTCAAATCATATTATTATTTGAGGGAACTATGCCGCCCAGCTTTTTGGGTCGACACCAGTGACTGGATATGCCTGGTTTGTCAATCTATTAATTGATCTACAGTGATACCCATGGCTTCTGCTAATTTCAGCAGTGTAGATTTTCTTGGATTGGTGGTATTGCTTTCCAACCTTGCAAGGGCTGACTGTTTCATACCTGCTTTGGAAGCCAATTCCGCCTGGGTCAGTTTTAAATGTTCGCGCCATGCCTTTATAAGGCTATCCCCCCGGACATTTGCTTTTACAACCTCATTCGGAAACCAAACATCCGATTCATCAGATTCAATTTGGTTAGTTAACAATTTCTGGTATTCGTTCCAGGGGATAACGGCAAATGCAGGTTTACCATCCTGTTTAATAATTTGAGGTTCAATATGTGCGCTCATCTCTTTTTTTCACCTCTTGTATTTCAATAATTTTCACAACATTGGCATAATTGAATAAAACCCGATACCGGCCTACCCTTAAGCGGTAGTCATACTTGTGACTTTTTAATTCCTTAATATCAAGCTGTTCACACTTCGGGAATATAGTCAATTGATCAACGCTTTCAAGGATCGCCTCCCTATAATGCACCGGTATCTTTTTAATTTGCTTTCGTGCCCGGTTATGCCAAAGAATCTCATTCATAAATTGTTTATAACTTTTTATAACATAATGTCAATATACAAATAACGTATTATCACATTTATACCGGCTCATTCTCAAGGGCCTATCGACCGGCATGTGGCACGTCGGCTTTTTGCCGTAGCTCTTAATGCCTTGGTTCTGCCACTTTCCCATTGGGGAAATATCTGTTTACCGTTTCAGCAACTTCAGAAAGCCAGCTGATACGTTGTTCTTCACTGCTTGTCACAATGATATTGAACATTTTTCGATAAAAATCATGGACTCCGCAAAGACCGAAAATGCAGTTTTTCCAAATTGTTTCGAGAGGGTCATTAAATACATTTCGTTCGCGTTTGGTCTCGGTGTTTGATGTATTAAAAACCAAAGCTGATTTTGCTTTAAGCAACCCGACAGGAACACCTTCCCCTGCGTCACCCTCTATAAATTCATATGCAATTCCGGGCCTGAACACTCTATCTATCCAACCTTTCAAAATTGCGGGAGGTTGCCCCCACCAATTGGGATGGACAACAATAATCCCATCTACGGAAGCAATTTCATCACAGTGCTTTTCCAATTCGCATGGTAATTCGGCTGTTCGTGGAATTTCATGAGCCGGAAGTAACGCATCGAAATTTTCCGAGTACAAATCATGAAAATAAACTTTATGCCCGTTTGCAGATAGGGTTTCAAGGCAGCATTTTGCAATCGCAGAGTTAAAACTGCCTTTATCCGGATGGGCTACGATTAATGATATTTGCATCTGCAATTTTTCCAT
>QZKS01000005.1 GCA_003599865.1 Desulfobacteraceae bacterium | reverse complement strand
ACTTATCAGTCCGATAGCGATGGAGAAAGAGCTCCGTTTTGCGATTCGTGAAGGTGGTAGGACGGTAGGTGCCGGCGTTGTTAGTGAAATAATCGAATAGAGTGGAAGATTGGTATATGATGATGAATACAAAAATCCGAATTAGGCTGAAAGCCTATGATTATAAGCTTCTTGATCAATCAGCAATTGATATTGTGGATACCGCCAAGAAGACCGGCGCGAAAGTGCTTGGGCCAATTCCACTCCCCACGAGAAAAAACAAATATTGTGTTTTAAGATCACCTCATGTGGATAAAAAATCTCGAGAACAGTTTGAGATCCGGACTCATAAGCGGCTGTTGGATATTCTCGAACCAACGCAACAAACCGTAGACGCATTAATGAAACTGGATCTCTCACCGGGTGTTGATGTTGAGATTAAACTCTAGCCAGGGAGGGATTGGGACGAGTTATGTGCAAAGGAATGATAGGTAGAAAAGTGGGGATGACCGGATTGTTTGGTCCGTCTGGAGAATATGTACCCGTTACGGTAGTGCTTCTGGGGCCTTGCGTGGTTACGCAGATTAAAACCGAGGCAACTGACGGCTATAATGCCCTTCAGATTGGGTTTGGCGATAAAAAGGCAAATCGTGTTAACAAACCTCTTTCCGGGCATTATCAAAAAGCAGGTAATAAAATGTTCGAATTCCTGCGGGAGGTTGCTGTTGACAATCCAGATGAATATAAGATCGGTCAGGAGATCAAGCTTGACATGTTTAAAGTTGGCGAGCGTGTAAATGTGACCGGTACTACCAAAGGAAGAGGTTTTTCAGGTGTTATCAAGAGGCATGGATTTCATGGTGGAAAAAAGACTCATGGTAGTCACAGCCATCGTGTCCCGGGCTCAATTGGTTGTAGCGCTTGGCCGTCTAAAGTTGTCAAGGGCAAAAAACTGCCCGGAAGATATGGCAATGATACGATGACAATAAAAAATCTTGAAGTAGTTGATTTGCGACCTGAAGAAAATATTATGCTGTTGAAGGGAATGATTCCGGGTGCCAAAACAGGATTGTTAAGAATCAACAAGAAAAAATTTTAATTCTTCACTGAATTATTACGAGGAATGCTATGGCTGTCATAGATGTACAAAATATATATGGAGATAAAGTTTCAGAAGTAGATCTGCCGGATAGTATTTTTAATGTGCCTGTCAAATCCGATCTTCTTCATGAAGTTGTAAAAATGCAGCTCGCCAGTAAGCGTTCAGGGACAGCATGTGTAAAAAACAGATCCGATGTTGCTGGTAGCACAAGAAAGCTTTTTCGTCAAAAGGGTACAGGCAGAGCCCGTCGTGGAGATATCAAATCGCCAACTCTGAGAGGTGGAGGCGTTGTTTTCGGACCTCATCCCAAGAATTATGCTTATACAATGCCAAAGAAAAAAAGAAGGCTTGCACTTAAGATGGCGTTAAGCAGTAAGCGACTTGGGAACAGCTTGTTTATCATCGATAAGATAGAGCTTCCCGAGCCAAAAACTCAAAAAATCGTCGAATTTGCAACCGCTCTGAAGTTTACAAATGCTCTCATTCTTACGGTTGGAGAAAATACCAATTTGGAGCTTTCTGCCCGTAACATTCCCGGTGTTAAAGTGATGAGAAGTGAAGGTCTGAATGTATATGATATTCTTAAGTATCATAATTTGATTTTGCTTGAGGGTACAATAAAAGCGATTGAGGGGAGGCTTTCGGTATGAATCGGTATGATATCATAAAGAGACCTGTAAATACTGAAAAGACGACGACCCAAAAGGAAGTTGTGAATCAGGTAACATTTGAAGTCGATCAGAGAGCAAACCGAATTGAAATCGGACGTGCTGTAGAAGAAGTATTCAAAGTAAACGTTGCTGCAGTTAATACGATGCATGTAAATGGAAAGATAAAAAGAAAAGGCAAAACCTTAGGAAAACGGAAAGATTGGAAAAAAGCTATCGTAACCCTGATGCCTGGGGAGCGAATCGAATTTTTTGATGGTGTGTAGAGCTAGGAGCAGACAATGGCAGTTAAGAAAGTAAAACCAACATCACCGGGGAGAAGGTTTCAGGAATACTCAACCTTCGAAGAGGTTACAACGACAACTCCGGAGAGAAGTCTTCTAAGGACGATCAGCAAGACGGGTGGAAGAAATTCATATGGACGGATAACCTGCCGCCATCGAGGGGGGGGGCACCGTAGACATTATCGAGTTATCGACTTTCGGAGAAACAAGCAGGGAATTCCGGCAAAGGTCGCTACTATAGAATATGACCCAAACCGAAGTTCACGAATTGCTTTGTTACATTATGCTGATGGAGAAAAACGGTATATTCTGGCACCCGCGAATTTGAAAGTGGGGGATAATATTATGTCTGGCCCGGAAGCGGATATCAAACCGGGGAACGCACTCCCATTGGGAAACATACCATTGGGAACGCAGGTACATAATATTGAGCTGAGAATAGGTAAAGGCGGGCAAATTGTGCGCAGTGCCGGAGCTTTTGCACAATTAATGGCAAAAGAAGCTCCTTACGCTTTAATCAAATTGCCATCCGGTGAAGTTCGCAAGGTTTTGCTGAAATGCATGGCAACAATCGGCCAAGTCGGAAATGTAATACACGAAAATATTTCGCTGGGAAAAGCCGGGAGAACAAGGTGGCTTGGACGTCGACCCAAGGTCAGAGGTGTTGCGATGAATCCGGTTGATCATCCAATGGGCGGTGGTGAAGGACGGTCTTCCGGAGGACGCCATCCCTGTTCACCATGGGGTACGCCATCAAAAGGATTTCGTACTCGTAAAAACAAGACCACAAATAAATTTATCGTAAAAAGAAGAAAAAAGAGATAGCTAGGGTTTTTGAATAATGTGAACCTGGTTCTGGTTTCAGGAGAAGATATGCCACGATCGCTGAAAAAAGGTCCTTTTATAGACGACCATTTAATAAAAAAAGTATTGCATTCGCAAGATACAAGGAGCACCCATGTTATTAAAACATGGTCCAGGAGATCAACAATCGTTCCCGAAATGGTTGGTTTAACAATAGCGGTGCATAATGGAAAAAAATTCGTACCGGTTTTTGTTTCTGAAAATATGGTTGGACATAAACTAGGTGAATTCTCACCGACTCGAACATTTTATGGTCATGCCGGCGATAAAAAGTCTAAATTAAAAAAATAAACCTATACGTTATGAAGAACAGAGAATATAAGGAATGATCGAGATGGAGGCAAAAGCTGTAGCAAAATATGTGCGCATTTCTCCCCAGAAGGTTCGGAAGATTGTTGGCGCGGTTAAAGGGAAGCCAGCTGAACTCGGACTAAGTATTTTGAAGTTTATGCCGCAGAAAGCAGCAGGGCTTGTTGAAAAAGTATTGAAATCTGCCGTTGCCAATGCAGACCAGAACTTAAATATGGACGTAGATACTTTGGTTATCAGAAATATTCTGGTGGACCAGGGGCCAACCTTAAAACGCTTCAGTGCACGAGCGAGGGGTCGTGGCTCCCGGATTTTAAAAAGAACCAGTCATATAACAGTTATAGTAGCGGAAGATGCTGTGTAAAAAGGAGGAATCGTCTTGGGTCAAAAAGTAAATCCGGTCAGCATGCGAATCGGAATTGTAAAAACATGGGAATCACGCTGGTACGCAGATAAGAATTATGCAGCCTTTATTTTAGAAGATGATAAGATTCGGAAGTTCATCAAACAGAAGCTCAACCATGCCGGCATTTCAAAGGTAGAGATTGAAAGATCTTCCAAGCATGTTAGATTACGTATTTTTACTGCAAGGCCCGGGATCGTGATTGGTAAAAAAGGTTCCGAAATTGAAATTCTCAAGCGTGACCTTCAGAAGGTTATATCTCAGGAAGTTTCAATTGATATTCAAGAAATCAGAAAACCGGAAATTGATGCCCAGCTTGTTGCAGAAAATGTCGCAAATCAGCTGATTCGGAGGATTGCGTTCAGGCGTGCAATGAAACGAGGTGTATCTTCTGCCATGCGGTTTGGTGCAAAAGGTGTAAAAATCATCTGCTCCGGAAGATTGGGCGGCGCCGAGATGGCCAGAACAGAATGGTATCGGGAAGGCAGGGTCCCATTACATACCTTACGGGCAGACATTGACTACGGATTCACAGAAGCAAGAACAACATATGGAATCATCGGTGTAAAGGTATTTATTTTTAAGGGTGAGGTCTTGAAAAAGACTGATTAGCCGAAGATCGACAGGACAGGGAGATATAAGGACATGCTGAGTCCCAAAAAAGTTAAATATAGGAAACAACAGAGAGGGCGAATGAAGGGTGCTGCCCGACGTGGTTCTGAACTGTCATTTGGTGAATTTGGTTTGCAAGCGATCGAATGCGGTTTAATCACATCCAAACAGATTGAAGCAGCACGTATTGCCATGACACGACATGTCAAGAGAGGCGGAAAAATGTGGATTAAGATTTTTCCGGATAAGCCGTTTACCAAAAAGCCTGCTGAAGTCAGAATGGGTAAGGGTAAAGGACCTACGGAAGGATGGGCAGCCGTTGTTCGTCCGGGAAGAATTCTCTATGAAATGCAAGGTGTTGACAGAGAGCTAGCCATGGAAGCTTTTAGGCTCGCTGCTCACAAACTCCCGGTGAAAACCAAATTTGTAGAAAGGGGGCATTTCTAATGAAAGCTAGCGAGATTAAAGAACTCAGTCCTGAAGAAATGAACAAAAAAGTGAAAACACTCAAGGAGACTTATTTTAATCTTCGTTTTCAGCATGAAACAGGTCAACTTGAGAACTCCAGCAAATTGAAAGAGACTAAAAAAGATATAGCAAGGGTAAAAACCGTTATTCGTCAAGTGCAAACAAAATAAACTTCAAAATAGAATAGTTGCCATGAAAACACGAGGAAATAAAAGACAGGTCGTCGGGAAAGTCATCAGCGATAAAATGGACAAAACCGTTGTTGTGCAGGTTGAAAGACTTGTTAAGCATAGTCTCTACAAGAAATATATCAAGAGGCAGAACAAGTTCACAGCCCATGATGAAAACAACGAATGTCAAATCGGTGATAAAGTTGTGATAACGGAATCGAGACCGCTAAGTAAAATGAAACGTTGGCGTGTCAGTGGAATAGTTGAAAAGGCTGTTTCATTATAGGGGAAATTCGAGCAATGATCCAATCAGAAACAAGGTTGACGGTTGCAGATAATTCAGGAGCAAAAGAAGTATATTGTATTAAAGTACTTGGTGGCTCCAAAAGACGATACGCCAGTATCGGTGATATCATCGTCGTATCTGTCAAGGAAGCGATTCCGAATGCCAAGGTTAAAAAAGGCGATGTTATGAAAGCCGTGGTCGTTCGGACAAAGAAAGAAATCAGAAGGCCAGATGGTTCATATATACGGTTTGATGATAATTCGGCGGTCTTACTTACCGGTAGTATGGAACCCTTAGGAACACGAATATTCGGACCTGTTGCCAGAGAGCTTCGAGCCAAAAATTATATGAAAATTATATCTTTGGCACCTGAGGTATTGTAAGGCCGTTGGCCTGTGGAGAAAAGTCGTATGAAAATGAAATGTCATATCAGGAAAAACGATAAGGTAAAAATCATTGCCGGCAAAGATAAGGGCAAGATTGGAAAGGTTCTGAAGGTTGATTATAAAAAGGAACGTTTGGTTGTCGAAAATGCAAATATGATTAAACGACATGTAAAACCAAATGCTCAGAACCGGCAGGGTGGAATCATGGAAACTGAAGGACCGATAGATTGGACCAATGCAATGATCATGTGCAACAAGTGCATCACTCCCGTGCGAGTAAAGTTTCAGGTTCTTGAAGATGGGAAAAAAGTTCGATCCTGCAGAAAGTGTAACGAATTAATTGATGCATAGAAACATGAGTCGGAGGGCGTAAAATGCCTAGTTTGAAAGAGCGATATGAAAGTGAAGTGGTTCCCAATTTAATGGAAACCTTTCAGTATAAAAACATCATGCAGGTTCCCAAAGTTGAAAAGATTGTCCTCAATATGGGTTTGGGAGAAGCAATTCATAACATTAAAATCCTTGACTCCGCGAGTGATGAACTGGCTGCAATAACCGGTCAGAAGCCAATTATCAGGCGGGCGAAAAAATCCATAGCAGCTTTTAAGTTGCGTGAAGGAATGCCTGTTGGTTGTATGGTTACGCTGCGTGGAAAACGTATGTACGATTTCCTGGATAAACTTGTTAATATAACTCTGCCGCGTGTTCGAGATTTCAGAGGCATATCTGGAAAGGCAATGGATGGAAACGGAAATTATACTCTGGGCATTACTGAACAGATCATTTTTCCGGAAATCGATTATGATAAAATCGATAAGATTAAAGGACTAAATATATCGATTGTAACATCAGCCAGGACAGACGAAGAAGGTAAAGAATTGCTAAAGCTGCTGGGGATGCCGTTTAAAAATTAATCTGTCTGGATGGTAAATCCGATATTTTTGATAGGATCAGGAGGAGGAACAGTTGGCAAAGAAATCACTTAGAGCCAAAGCAGCGCGAACGCCAAAATTTATGGTGAGAGCCTACAATCGATGTCCTATATGTGGCAGGCCTAGAGCATATATGAGAAAGTTTGGTATATGCCGTATCTGCTTTCGAAAGATGGCGTCCCATGGCAAACTACCCGGCGTAACCAAATCAAGTTGGTAAACAGGGAAATTTGAGTGGTCCGATAATTTGGCAAAAAACAATAAACAGTTGGTATTTAGACGGAGAAAACCATGTCGATGAGTGATCCCATTGCGGATATGTTAACTCGGATTCGTAATGCCGGAAGGGCAAAATTAAAAAGTGTGGATATACCAGGATCCAAAATTAAAAATTCGATTGCAATCGTATTGAAAGACCAGGGATATATCAAGAATTTCAAGTTCATAACAGATGAAAAACAGGGCATTTTGCGTATCTACCTGAAATACAATGAAAAAAATATTCATGCAATTTATGGAATTGAGCGAGTAAGCAAGCCTAGCCTACGTAATTATGTGAGCAGCAAAGACATTAAACCGGTATTGAATGGGATGGGCATTTCCGTTTTGTCCACCTCTAAGGGAATTATGACCGATAAACAGGCGAAAGCTGTAAATATCGGCGGTGAAATTCTTTGTAACATTTGGTAGCAGCACAGAACAGGAGTAAATTATGTCTCGAGTCGGAAAAAAACCGGTTACCATACCTGCAAAGGTTAAAATTCAATATAAAGACAGGATCATTACTGTTACAGGAGAGAAAGGTTCTCTTACCAGTACGGTGCATCCTGCCATTGATCTTGCTATCGATGATAAAATCATTCAGGTAACTATGGAGAAAGAAACCAGAAACAACATGGCTTTACAGGGAATGGTCCGATCGATTGTCGATAACATGTTGGTGGGAGTCAGTAAGGGATTTGAAAAAAGTCTGGAAATCAACGGCCTTGGATATAGAGCTGAAGTGAAAGGAAATTCAATTGTTTTCAATTTAGGCTATTCACATCCAATTGATTTTAAATTGCCTGAGGGAGTTGCTGCCAGTGTCGAAAAGTCAACGGTAAAATTATCCGGAATCGATAAACAACTGATCGGCCAGACAGCTGCAACAATTCGTAAGCTAAGGCCACCGGAACCCTATAAAGGCAAGGGTATCAAGTATACGGCGGAACAGATTCAGAGAAAGGCCGGAAAGACAGGAACCAAATAATCCGACTATTTTGACAGCGATTGAAATTTTTCGGAAACAGAAAACACTCTGTTTAATAAGGATATGGACCGATGGCTTCAGTAATTTCAAGAAAAAGTGAACGTTTAAAAAAGCAAAGAAGAATACGTAACAGTATTATCGGGACAGGTGAAAGACCGAGACTTTGCGTTTTCAGAAGTTCAAGGCATATTTATGCTCAGGTAATTGATGATGCAAAAGGACAAACCATAGTAGCGGCCTCTACGTATGAAAAAGAGGTTAAAGGACAACCCAAGTTTGAAAGCAAGGTTGCGGCTGCTGAATTTGTTGGGAAACTCGTAGCTGAGCGTGCACTGGATAAAGGTGTAAAGAAGATCGTGTTTGACCGAAACGGCTTTCTTTATCATGGCAGGATAAAGGCTGTATCGGAAGGCGCGAGAAAAGCCGGACTTGAGTTCTAAATATAATTTCAGAAGGAATGGAGGACGATCCTTTGTATAAACAAGAAAAAGATGATAATCAGTTTATCGACAGAGTGGTTCATATTAACCGGGTTGCCAAGGTTGTTAAGGGTGGTAGAAGATTCAGCTTCAGCGCGATTGTTGTTGTCGGTGATGGTGAAGGAAGCGTGGGTTATGGCCTTGGAAAAGCGGGGGAAGTACCGGAGGCAATTCGCAAAGGAGTTGAGAGCGCCAAAAAAAATATGGCCCAGGTAACGATTGTCGATGGGACAATACCTTACGAGACTATCGGCAAATTTGGTGCCGGACGCGTTTTGCTAAAGCCGGCTTCAGAGGGTACTGGGCTAATTGCCGGTGGAGCTGTTCGTGCTGTTCTGGAAGCGGCTGGTGTCCAAAATATTCTAACAAAATGCATGGGATCCAGCAATCCGCATAACGTTGTAAAAGCCACTATCAGCGGTCTTCGAAAACTTCAAAGCCGGGAGCAAGTAGCTGCAAGACGCGGACTGAGTGTACAGGAATTATAAAAGAAGGAAATGACAATGTCGGCTATGCTAAAAGTGACACTCGTAAAAAGTATGAATGGAAGACCGGAAAGACACAGGGAAATTTTACGTGGTCTGGGTTTGCGCAAACTCAACCGAAGTATTCAACTCGCGGATACGTCAGCAAACCGGGGGATGGTAAACAAGGTCTTGCATCTTGTAAAGATAGAGGAGAATACTGATGAAGCTTAATGAGTTATCACCATCAATAGGATCGAGTAAATCCCGGAAACGTGTTGGAAGGGGAGTGGCTTCGGGTAGTGGAAAAACTGCCGGTCGTGGAAACAAAGGACATAAAGCACGTTCAGGGGGTGGCGTAAAACCGGGATTTGAAGGTGGGCAAATGCCAATTCATCGTCGGTTGCCGAAACGTGGTTTTAACAATATTTTTCGGAAAGAGTACGCTATTGTCAATCTGAGAGATCTATCGCAGTTTGAAACCGGAAGTATTGTGGATCAAACAGTGCTTTCCCAGGCAGGACTTGTAAAGGGAAGATATTTTGGAGTCAAGCTCTTGGCGCTGGGTGAAATCAAACAACCACTCACAATTAAAGTCAATAAGGCCAGCAATTCAGCGATTCAAAAAGTAGAGGCTGTCGGCGGCAAAGTCGAGGTGATCTAATCATGGTTGGCGGTGGCTTTCAAAACATATTCAAAATTCCGGAGTTAAAAAAGAAAATACTTTATACATTCGCGCTTCTTGCCGTATATCGGATCGGTGTGCATGTTCCGACTCCCGGTATTGACAGCATCGCCTTGGAAAAAATATTTCAAGCATATAAGGGTGGAATTCTGGGAATGTTTAATATGTTCTCGGGAGGAGCTCTTGAAAGACTATCTGTCTTTGCATTGGGAATTATGCCCTATATCAGCGCGTCTATTATCCTGCAACTTATGACGGTTGTGATCCCTCACTTGGAGAGGCTGTCCAAAGAAGGTGAGCAAGGCAGAAAAAAAATTACGCAATATACACGGTATGGAACGGTAGTGCTTAGCATTATACAAGGCTTCGGAATTAGCGTAGGACTGGAACAAATGGGGGCGGTTCTCCAGCCTGGTTGGGGCTTCCGCATAATGACGGTTCTGACACTTACCGCGGGTACGGCATTTATTATGTGGCTCGGTGAGCAGATTACAGAGAGGGGCATTGGAAACGGAATTTCACTCATTATATTCGCAGGCATTGTGGCCAGACTTCCCAGTGCAATCGTCAATACATTCAGACTTATGTCTACCGGTGAAATGGGTATATTCGGAATCGTCGTATTGGTTGTCCTTATGATTCTGGTTGTGGGTATTATCATTTTCGTTGAGCAAGGACAACGGCGCATACCAGTGCAATATGCAAAAAGGGTTGTCGGGCGAAAAATGTACGGAGGACAAAGCACTCACCTTCCTTTAAAGATAAATACGGCTGGTGTTATTCCACCGATTTTTGCATCATCTATCATGATGTTCCCTGCAACCGTTGCAACTTTTATATCCATACCGATCATAAAAGATTTTGCATCTTCCATAACGCCAGGTAATGCAATATATGAAATATGTTATGTGGCCTTTATTTTCTTTTTCTGCTTTTTTTACACAGCCGTCACCTTCAAACCGGATGACGTTGCAGAAAATATGAAAAAATATGGCGGTTATATCCCCGGGATTCGACCTGGCAAACGAACGGCTGAATATATTGATAAGGTGTTGACTCGAATAACGCTGGGTGGAGCATTGTATGTTTCAGCAATTTGTGTCTTACCCTCTGTTCTGGTTACAAAATTCAATGTGCCTTTCTATTTCGGTGGTACGGCTCTTTTAATCGTAGTGGGGGTATCTATTGATACCATTGCACAGATGGAATCCCACATGCTTTCAAGAAATTATGAAGGTTTTCTGAAAAAAGGCGGTATCCGAGGCAGAAGCGGCAGATAATATCGGAACGCTGCAAATTATTAAAGTGGGGTACGGGGAGCAAATATGGCCAAGGAGGAAGCAATCAAGGTGGAGGGTAAGGTTCTGGAGACATTGCCTAACGCCATGTTCAAAGTAGAGCTTGAAAACAAACATCAAGTTCTAGCGCATATATCCGGTAAAATGAGGATGCATTTTATTAAAATCCTGCCGGGTGATACGGTGACTGTTGAGCTTTCGCCATATGATCTCACACGCGGAAGGATTACATATCGATCTAAATAAGCTGATCATCATCCGGGTTTGGTTTAGGATAGACACAGATTATTGTGGTTTTAAGGAGAAACGAGAATGAAAGTTCGTGCTTCAGTAAAAAAAATATGCAGCAAATGCAAGGTAATAAAACGAAAAGGCGTTGTCAGAGTTATATGTGAAAACAAACGTCATAAACAAAGGCAGGGATAAGAGGAGGAAGAGCTTTGGCAAGAATTGCAGGCGTAGATTTACCTAAACGTAAACGGGTAGAGATCGGGTTGACCTACATATATGGTATTGGCCTCAGCACATCCAAGCAGATACTTCAAAAGCTGAATATTGATCCGAATACCAGTACAGACGTGCTGTCTGAATCAGAAGTTAATGAAATTCGTAATCTGATCACGAATGAATTCAAAGTCGAGGGTGAACTTCGAACATCTGTATCCATGAATATTAAACGGCTTATGGATCTAGGTTCGTATCGTGGGCTTAGACATCGGAAGTCATTACCTGCTCGGGGACAAAGAACAAAAACGAACGCCAGAACTCGAAAAGGCCCGAGACGGACAGCTGTAAAGAAGAAGGGTGGCGTTACAAAGAAGTAAATATAATCATAGCAAGGAAAATTTAAAATGCCGAAGAAAGCCCGTGTCACAAAAAAGGTAAAGAAAAATATATCAAACGGAGTTGTTCACATTCAGTCTACGTTTAATAACACCATAGTCAGTATAACCGATACCGCCGGTAACGTTTTAGCATGGTCAAGTTCTGGTGTTCAAGGCTTTAAAGGTTCCAGAAAAAGTACTCCATTCGCGTCCCAACTCGCTGCAGAAGATGCTGCAAAGAAAGCTATGGAACATGGAATGAAATCCGTAGAAGTATATATAAAGGGACCGGGGGCAGGCCGAGAATCCGCACTCAGAGCGTTACAAGCCGTTGGTTTTAATGTGTTAAAAATCAGGGACGTGACACCAGTTCCACATAACGGCTGCAGACCACCAAAACGGCGAAGAGTGTAAACTTCATTACTATAATTTTTTTTGGTCCCGTTTGATCAAAAGGAGGAAGACTTGGCAAGATATACAGGTTCAGTCTGCCGTTTATGCAGGCGCGAGAATATAAAAATGTTTCTGAAAGGTGATCGATGTTATTCAGATAAATGCGCCTTTGACCGCAGGAGTTATGGCCCCGGTCAACATGGCCAGAAAAGAGGAAAATTTTCCGGCTATGGCGTTCAGCTCCGAGAGAAGCAGAAAGTTAAAAGATTATATGGTCTTTCTGAAAAGCAATTCAGACTGGTTTTTCAGAAGGCTGACCGTCAAAAAGGAATTACAGGCACGAATCTTCTGACGCTTCTCGAGCGTCGTCTGGATAATGTCGTTTATCGTCTTGGTTTTGTCAATTCCAGAACACAGGGACGTCACTTTGTCCGGCACAAACACTTCCTCGTTAACGGAAGGAAAGTAGATATACCTTCATATCTGATTAATACCGGAGATGTTATCGAAATTCGAGAACAAAGTAGGAACATACAATGTGTTGTCGATGCTTTGGGAGCTGTTGTTCGACGTGGTGTTCCACAATGGTTGGAACTGCAAAAGGAAAACTTTAAAGGCGCCATCAAGAGCTTTCCTGCGAGAGAAGATATTACGATGCCGATTCAGGAGCAGCTCATTGTTGAACTTTACTCCAAGTAAAAATGGTTTTCAGATTTTTATGGATTGGATACAAAAAATTATTAATCTAAAATCCCTGGCGAATCGCCTCTGCTAAACTATCTGGAGATTTAAATATGTCATCTAATGAGCTCATGTATATGAATTGGCGGGAAATGATCTCGCCTGAAAAGGTTCAGGTTACCAGCAGCCCTTCATATGGAAAATTTGTCTGCGAACCGCTTGAAAGGGGTTTTGGTATAACTATCGGTAACGCTTTACGACGAATTATACTTTCCTCGTTACATGGAGCAGCGATTGTATCTGTCAAGTTCGAAACAGTTATGCATGAATTCTCGGTTATCGAAGGTGTTCTTGAAGATGTCTCTGAAATTATTTTGAATTTAAAAGAAATCCGACTCCGTGTTTCATCACCCGAACCCAAAACAATCAAATTGAATGCAAGGGGAGAATGCGTCGTAACCGCTAGGGACATCATCAGCCCGGATGGACATGTAGAGATATTAAACCCTGAACAGCATATCGCGACGCTTTCCAGTGGCGCTGAGCTGAAGATGACCATGATCGTGAAAGTCGGAAAAGGTTATGTGCTGGCAGACGTAAACAAGGATGAAAATGATCCGGTTGGCACCATACCCATTGACTCTGTATTTTCTCCTATCAAAAGGGTAAACTATGTTGTCGGCAACGCACGAGTCGGTCAAAGAACAGATTATGATAAACTAACTTTTGAGGTATGGACAGACGGTAGTATTTTACCGGAAGATGCGGTATCTTTTGCTGCCAAGATTTTGAAAGAACAAATGACTATTTTCATCAACTTTGATGAGGCGCAGGAACCCGAATCCACTGCTGATGAAGAAGACATTCAGATGAAGCAATTTAATGATAATTTATACCGTAATGTGGATGAACTGGAACTTTCGGTCCGAAGTGCAAATTGCTTAAAAAATGCAGAAATTTTAAAAATTTATCAGCTTGTTCAAAAAACCGAACAGGAAATGCTTAAAACAAAAAATTTTGGAAGAAAGTCCTTGAACGAGATTCGGGATGTATTAAGCGAGATGGGCCTCTCTCTTGGGATGAAACTTGAAGGGTTTGTGCCACCGGATGCAAAGACAGAAGAAGGAGAATAAACAATCCCATGCGACATTGTAAAAGTGGAATAAAATTAAGCAGGACTTCGAGTCACAGAGATGCCATGTTTCGAAATATGGTTACTTCTCTTTTTAAGTACGAAAGTATCAAAACAACGGATACAAAAGCAAAAGAGCTTAGAAGATGGGCTGATCGAGTGATAACGCTTGCCAAAAGAGGTGATCTCCACGCTCGTCGGCAGGCACTCTCCATAATTAGAGAAAAAGATGTTGTTCACAAGCTTTTTGAAGAAGCCACCGAAAAATTTGCTAATTCATCTGGGGGTTATACGAGAATTACAAAAATTGGAACACGTCCAGGAGATTCTGCCCCGGTTTCTAAGGTTGAATTGATTGTGGCAGAAACCACCGAAAAGAAAAAAAATAAAAAGAAGAAAACAGAAGGGAAAGAAACGAAGAAAAATGAAGCCGCTTCAGGAGATATCTCTGAAGCAATAGAATCCGTTTCCGGACCTGGGAAGGATGCAGAAACAAAATCATCTCCAGATAAAGAATAGATCCAGCGGTACTGCGCAAACAAAAAAATCCGAGTAATTCTAAAGCCCTGTCTGTCCGGCAGGGCTTTTTTTATTAATTTTTTTCCCGAGAAGGATTTGTACCTGCCGGTAACTTGATAATTTTCGGATTCTTGCTTTTCCCCATCTCTTTTGGCGGGTCTTTTCGTTCGGCTTTTTTCATAGCCAATTCATCCTTAGCCCTGGATATGATCAAAGACCATCGATCTATGGATTCATCTTCAGAGGAAACGATTCCATAACTGAAGGTGGCCAATATATCAAACTCTCTCGATGAGCAAGGATTGGCCTTCATCTGTGAAGCAATGCGGGCAATCAGCGTGTTCGCTTGCTTGAAATCGGTTTGCGGCATAATCATTGTAAACTCATCGTCACCATATCTAGTGATAATATCGGATTGTCGGCATATTTTTCGTATCGTATCCGCAAAATGAATTAAAAGATCATCCCCGCAATCCTGTCCATACGTTTCGTTAATCTGTTTTAAATAATCAATATCCATGTATACAAAGCTTAAGGGAGTGGAATATCTTTTAGACCGGAAAAATTCTCTTTTTAAAATTTTCTCAGTTACTACATGATTCAGAAGACCGGTAAGGGGGTCATCATAGGTTAAAAGTTTGAGTTTTTCGTGAGCAAAAACATTGGAAAGGCATAAAGAAACTTTGACCGCCAGTTGCTCCAGCAGTGAGGTGTCGATACCTGGCTGAAATCGGGAGGCGGAAGAGTCTGCCTGATTCAAACTGCCGATGACTTGGCCATCAAGAGTAATTGGAGCAACGGCTAAAGATTTGATAAAAAATTTTTTATTCCGGGGTAAAAGCTTAAAATAGGGTTTCAGGTTTGTATTGATCAGGGTGGGATTTTTTTGATCACCCACCAGATCCATAAAAAAAGATTTGCTGACAATATTGATATGTTCCTTTAGCATATCGGATTTTCCAAGAGATTCGATCAGACTTGAAACCTCACTGTTTCGGATCATGGTTATCCATACATAAGGAACCTGAAATTCATCCCGGATTTCAGTAAGCAGAACTTCAAAAAGATCTTTAAAGTCTAATATGGATAAAATTTTAGTTTCAACTTTTTGAAATTTTTTGGAAACCTTTTCATTCTCTTGCAGTCTATGGATTATGGCATCAATTTCATTCATTTGGTTATATAATCCGTATATTAAACGAAGCTGTTAATATCGTGCAAAAACCCGCCTGAAATTGGTTTCTGCTGAGCATCTCATTGAAAGAAGAACTTTAATTTTGTAACAGGCCTGCGATCAATCCGAACGCTGAATTATTCCCAAAATGAGAGAAGGTGTCAAGGCTAAAGGTAGATGCAGTTGCTGGAAATCGCAAAAGATTTTTTAATGATGAATCCGGATCACGGATTCTGCTATCGATAATATTCCCGTGAAAGGTAGTTAATCGTTGAAGGGTGCCCATTCTTACTTTTATTTCGGTATGTTGAAAGATGAAACGGTGACGGGGAAAATGTATTGGGAGTTTTTCAAGGATTTCATCAAAGTTAGGAGTTGAAAAATAATCAAATTAGAAGTATTCTAAAAGTCAACCAATAGACATTCTTGCCTTTGAAATTCACAATCTAATAAAAAATATCATCCGTATTTGGCATCTGGCTGCTTTCTGTCTGGAAGGTTTGGACGGTATCTGATTTATTGCGGAGGGGCATGTTTTAATAAATTCTATGAACTGTTCAGAAAGGGCTGTTTTCAGGCTCATATGGTAGAGGAGAAAAAGGATGGAGCTGAGTGAACTCAAAAAAAAATTTAGACACCGATCAAGCGTGGATATCAAGGATGTTGAGATTGCCATGAAAGCGGTTCCATTTCTGGTTCGTGAGATTGAAAAAATGGAAGAAAAAATTACGGATTATGAGAAGCGTATTGATCATCTATCAGGTTTATTACAAAAGAAACGTCCTCCTCTTGAAAAGTCAGGACAAAAAAATAAAATGAAGTGGGACGCGCATGTGAATGAAGAGGAAAATCGATTGTATATCAGTCTGGCCGGTGAACTGGATTACAGCGCTGTCAAACTGGCGTCAAACAGCATTATAAGCGTGCTTCCCAGTTTGCGGGAAGGATATGATGTAATTAATAATTTCAGCGAATTACAGGGCCCATTTAAAAAGAGAGTGATATTTCATCTCAGAAAGCTGGTATACAATTTTTCCCAAACCGGTGTGGCGCATGTAGTCAGTGTGAAAACATCCGATATCAAACCCATAACCGATATTTTTCAATTGGGTGCGAAAACAGAAGGGTTTCAAGCTTTTGAAGTTTCTACACTGGAAGACGCCAAATCAACACTTCAGAATGTCGGGCGGTTTTTAAAGGCATAGCGGGAAGAGCTATCATGAATTCACCTCTTTACCCGTTAATGGGCCGGCCGCAAATAAATGATATCAATAAAACAACCCCCACCGGAATCCAAGGAATCATTTCCCATGGGCATGGGCGGTGCTTCCATGGTATCCATATCAAATTGTTTTCGCGATGTTGTTTCTTCCATCACCCTGGAGGCGGATGAAAAATCCCCGGCGCTGACAGCGGTTTCCGGAAATTTCAAAAACAGATGATCCCGGTTGGATTTGACCCAGTATCCATTATAGGGGATCATCCTGACGGTGTCAGCCGCGTAGCGTCCATTCTCCCATCTCCAAAGTTCTGGTTCAATGTATGTACTGTCTGTGAGATTTCCAATACGGATCGGACCAAATAGCAAACCACCCTGCAGATCGGATTCCAGTATTTGAACATCTTCCCATGTATAGTCTCTTGCATTTGGGCAGGAAATCATATTCCATCCCCGGATCAGTTCCACTTCCACATCCAGTCCGATAGTTACCGGAATTCCTGCGGTTGTTATTTGCAGGTCATTTCTGGATAACACCCAATATGCACGCCCGGGATCAACTTTCAAATCAGGGCCGCATTCAATATAACCCGGAATGGCAGGATCCCAGGTGCCTGCTCGTATGGTTTTTGGGTCACAAGGAATATCCAGAAGTTCGGGCAGGGGCTGCAATGTCCAGATCGGAAAAGAAAGCATCCGGTAGTCCTCCACGAGTGTTCCGCCGGGAAGTGTCATGGACGGTAGCGGCGCATTGTCACCAACGGCAAATCCAAATTCATCGGACCATATAATGGTTCCATCGGAATTTTCATATCCCACTTTCCAGACGTATACCATACCGGTGGTCAGGCCTTTTACTACATGTGAGGTCAGACCTGAAGATGAGTCCGTATCCGCGGTGAAACTGGCATCATAATCCATATTATGATAGGTTTTTCGATCTTCCCTTCGGACCAGCCAGTGAGACAGTGCATGTTCGGTAAGGGAAGGAGTGAAAAAATTGTTTGCCTGAATAATGACAGATGTGGTTCCGGCCGGGAATATCTGCTCATCGGAGGTGTGTTCGGGAAGGTTCAGTGCGACAAAGATCGCCTCCACCTGTCTATCGCCGCTCAAGGAGATATCGACGGGATTGTCGGTTTGGGCTGTTCCGTCCACAATCCAGCGATCAAACCGATATCCGGAATCGGCTGTTGATGTAAGCCTGAAAACCGTTCCCATCATGGTGGTTTCCGCACAGTCGCCCGGGCAGTTGATATCCAGGATTTCCGAGGAGACCTTTCCATCGCCGGTAATCGATACGGTCAGGGTATACATATCGGCAAACTCGTAGCAGCCGATATCAAAAGGCGTCATCCTGGTTTTTCCGTCCAGGTCCTGGGTCACGGGGTCACCGGCGGCGGCCGGGATCTGATCAACGGAGCCCACCCCGGGGGGAAGGTGGTAATCGCCGTTGGCCGGATCGGCATACCCCGGATCGGCGGCAATATTGTCTGAAAGGTAACTTGTCAGGTTGGTTGTATAGGTGTTGCCGTTTCCGTAAACATTGTTATAGGCAACGACGGAACCGGCATTGAGGGACGGATCGACATGGTTGATGGCATACCCGCCGAAGCCGGTAATATTGTTGTACCGGACGTCCAGCTTAAAGAGTTCCACATCCGTATCAAAATAAATGGCATCGGTGGAGCCGCCATCGATGGTGTTGTGATAGATCTGCGAGGCGTTGAGCGCGCCGGATGAAACCCCCTGAATCTGGATGCCGTATGTCATTGCGTTCGATACTTCTTCATAGATCAGGTTGTTGATGATGGTCGGTGAGGCTTCGCTCATATTGGCAATCACGGAAATACCGACCGAATTGTCGACCAGGATGTTGTTCAGGATTTCCGGGCTGCAGTTGTTGACGTCAATGCCGTGGATGAAATTTTTGATCATCAGTCCTTGGACGGAAACGCCGGTAATGCCGGACACACCGATACCATTGGACCAGGATGCTGCACCGGACCCATCAATGACCGCCTGCCCAAATGGCTCTCCGATAATGGCAGCGCTTACCGATACGTTGATTGCCGTATCCGGTTCTCCATTGGCGTAGTTGTAAGTGCCGGGAAGGGCATGAAGCGTATCTCCGGCAGCCAGCTGGAGAACCGCATGATGAAATGTCTTCCACGGAGCTGCTTGAGAGCCGTCTCCGGCAACAGCGCAGGCGCCGCCGGCCACATCGCAGCCATTGACGATATCGACATAGTAATCCGCTGCATTTGCCGGGTTGAAAACAGTACACAGCAGCAACAGGATGCAGATAAGGATCAATGGATTTCTGGTTGTTTGCAGGCTTCCTGATGACATGGTGCGGTTTCTCCTGATCAATGGGAAAAATCAATAATCAATTGATAATGGTTCATCACGAATGATGTTGTCGGACCAAAACTCGTTATGATCAAACCCCTTTTATATTTATTGCGGAAGCCCGGGCAACCCGGGTAATTCCTCTTCCGGTTCCGGTTTTTCCGGCGGATCTTGTTCCGGATTTTCCGGATCCCAGTCCGGCGGCAGTTCCGGCGGTTCTGACAAAAGATCAAGTTCCGGCGACACAAAGCCCGGATTTTCCAGCTCGTCAGAAGGAATTAAAAACCCTTGCATATCCATGTCATCCGGCAGTTCACTCATGGGGGGCGGTCCCTGCAGCTCCCCCGGAAGCAACGTTTTCCCGTATCGGACGTTTCACCTGATCCGGAATCCCGGTTTTCCCCACTTTGTTTTGTATCTTCTTCCTTTTTGCCGGCTGCATTGCTTTTGGACGGATCGGTCTTGCCGGCTTCGGAATCGGATGAACTGCCCGGATCAATGTTCAGGTTGAATTCCTGCTTGAGAAGTTCAATCTCCTGGGGAGGGATGTTCTGCGGCTTTTGCAGTCCACCGTCCAGGGAACCGACGGTGCGTTGAAACGAAGACAGCAGAACGGGTTTCATTTCCGGAGCATCCATTCGCAACACTTCCAGCGTTGTTTTTTCCAGGGCCGTAACCGATGTCGTTTCTTCCGTCCGGGCAATGATAAAGTCAGACCCTCTCACTCCGGCGACAAATGTGCCGGATTTCACTTTAAAGGAGGTATGTTGAAACTCAAACATTCTGGTCACCAGAAAACGAGCCTTTCCCAGAGCCAGGTTTAGAAAGGAGGCTCTCCGTTTTTTTGCGGATCATAAATGCTCTTGTTGATGGTCAATTTTGTCAGGGAGGATAATGTCATGATACTCCCGTCATCCAACCTGAACCGGGCGCGGGCTTTTTGATCCGTATATATGGTGTCTCCTTTGAACAAAGGGTTTTCTTTTTCAGCATGGAAACCGGAAGACATCCCCTGATGGACCACAATGACCCGGCCCTGTGTTAACAGCATTTTTCCTACCGGTGCGCCGTATCCCGGTGTGTACTGCCCGGATACGGTCAGTCCCGCAGGAAGGATGGATGAGGAAGCAGCCGGGCAGGACAGGGGCATAGATACAACAGCAAGCCAGACAAGGGATGTGAAGATACAGTACTTCAACAAGTTGTTACGTTGCTTCATATCATGCTCCTGAAAAGGGCCGCAGACACAGATTTTGTTTCAAAATAGACCTCCATAAGCAAACAAGTCCGATCAGTAAGCGGCAGAAATGATAAATGCCGCTTTATGGCTTTGATGGCCGTATACGGCAATATTGGAATCATTTTTTGTGTATTTGTACT
Source organism: Desulfobacteraceae bacterium (assembly GCA_003599865.1). Classification (GTDB taxonomy): domain Bacteria; phylum Desulfobacterota; class Desulfobacteria; order Desulfobacterales; family SURF-7; genus QZKS01. The sequence goes on along the minus strand of QZKS01000005.1, from coordinate 2,607 downwards.
CAACACCTCCGGTCAGCCATTGGTATATCATTTTGCGCGATATGGATGCCGCCAGTTCATATTTCAGATCATCCCGTTTTTTGTTGTAGAAGGAATGGGTATGGGCATACTGCTTATTGGTTATCCTTACGCTTGGAGAAAAAACAAATTCCCGGGGCAATCCCCAGTCCATACCGATTCTGGTCTGAAACCCCGTGTATTGATAATCGGCGTGATCGGTATTGCTGTGATCGAAACCGATCCCTCCGATCAGCGAAATCTTTTTTTCCGGAATCCGGTAAAAGGCATCCATCAAGAATTGAATGTTTCGTCCATTTTTCCCGCTGGTGATATAGTTGTTTTCATCAAAAAAAATGATGGCATACCGGCCGGCCAGTTTTCCCGTGATGTTCCAAATCAGATCTGTACTGAACTGTTTTCGAAGCATATATTTATTCGTATCCAGCCAATAATAGGTTGGTTGAATGGAAAGGCCCAGTATCCAGGGTTTGTGGTTAAACTTCACATAGAGATTGGGAATACTTCCCATGAGATTGTACTCACTGAGGTCAAAATGGATCGACTGGTAATGGTTGTACCCGATACCGGTTGAGAGGTTATTATACTGAAGAAGCCGGTATTTGGCGGATAAATAGGCTGTAAACCCAAAGGAACCCTCATCGGCATAGATATCCTGATCCGCAGGCTCCAGTGCAACATTGTCATCATATTGGGCACCGATTTTCAGATTGAGACGAAGCGGATTGGCTTCTTTTGTTAAGGCCTGGGCGGTTTGAAGCCATTTTACCGCATTGGTTTTCAGTTCATCGGTCTGAGCGTTTTCCGCAACCCAGGAGAATTTTTCCACGGCTCTTTCGGTTTCCCGAAGCTGCATGTGACAGATCCCCGCAAAAAAGAATCCGTTGGGTTTGATACTGGGATTTTTTTGCGTCGCTTTTTCAAAGTGCTCCAGTGCGTTTTTATACTGCTGCCTTTTGTACATGCAAATGCCCAGATAGTATTGGGCAAGGACATTGGATGGGTTTTCAAAGAGTTCATCGGCAAACAGAAAAGAGGCAACAGGGTAGGCACCTATCTGATATTGCACAATGGCCATGTCATATTTCAAACCTTCCATCGCGGATTGATACTGCCATGCCTGGTTCAGGGCATTTTCCGCTTCCTTGAACCGGCCTGTTTTCAGATAGGTTTTTCCCAGGTAATGATGAAAATCCCCATTTCGGGGGTTGGCCTTGATGGCGTTTAAAAAGTTTTTTTCAGCGCCTTCATAATCTCCTTCTTCAAAGGCAAATACACCAAAATCAAAAAAGGCAGCGCCCTTTTGTTCTGCCATACAGGTGGCTGCATATGACCATACCAGTAAGATGCTCAACAGATAACGGAGCGGATAAAACAACCGAAAGGCAGCTGACGCCATATGCAATTTCTCCTGAACCCATATGTAACTTACATTTTTAATATGTGCACATGAAAACCAAAGATCAAGCAGATTGTAAAGATAAGTCCGGTTCTATTAAAGATTTGGCGAGTAGCCGTTTCAGGAAAGTTTAGGCCGAAAACCGGCTGCCGGCCATAAGGTAAGAGGCAAAATGGATCTAAAGCAGAAACGATCTTATTTCTTTTCCGGAGCTGCAACAACCGGTATCTAAAAAACTTTTTGTTATTCGATGGACAGGCCGGTCAGGTAATGCCCCTTGAATCGTCCCTGGTCAATTTTATCAAAATATTTGATTTTGGTGTTCACGTTTTTGGATGGTCCGGATGAGTCCATACCGTAAAACGTCATTTCATATACATCCCCGACGCCGAACTGCTCAACAAGTTCGGAATCTTCTTTTACCAGAACAAACATGGATGTCAGTGTGTTTCCCCATACCTTGAACTGGTAGATCCGGTTCAGTCGGCTGACATAAAATTCAACACTCTTGAGGCGGTCTGCATAAGCTCCGGGTGCATTGATTTGTTCCATGATATCCTCTTTGGCAAAATCCTGATGATGAAATAAAAAACCTCCCCTGGTTCCGCGCAAAAAAGTCCATGTATAGTATTTTTGATCCGATTTCCATAACCATTCCAGCAATGCCGAATAGGGTTTGCCGAAATTATCCCCCATATAAAATGAAAGATATTGTGTGTCAAGAAAAAAGAAACACAATATATTGTTATTATTATACACAGATCAGAACCGGGGTTTCATCAATCTATAAGACCACCTTGATAGGCGGCAGTTCTGCAGGGAAAAAGATATACGACCGCGCCTCAAGAAGCGGTCACCGGATGTAAAGACCGGAGAGTGGGTTTATTGGCCTCGTTATAGTGGATTCAACAAGTTATAAACGAATGTGAAAAAAGTTAAAAATATGTTTTAAATCTCCTTGACAAAGCATTTCCGTAAGTGTAGTTAGGTATCTCTCTTGCTGACGAGAAGTCGTCACAAGAGAAAAATGTAAAAAAGTACTTGACATTAAAAAAATGAGTGCTATAATTCGTGGGTTTTGTTTTTTTGACAAAACAAATCAAATTTGATCTTTGAAAACTAGGTAGTGACAGCTTGTCGAGTAAGGGTCTCAGTCAATGAGACGAAATAAGGATTGTATCCAATGGATA
>QZKS01000063.1 GCA_003599865.1 Desulfobacteraceae bacterium | reverse complement strand
AACCATTGCCGAAAAGGCGGTCCGCCAGGCTGCGGCAAACAAGGAAATCAATGCCGTCATCCTCCGCCCCCACCTGATATGGGGGCCCGGCGATCCCCACATTGTTCCTCGGGTGATTCAGCGCTCGAAAAAACTGGTCCGGGTCGGAAACCGGAATAACCTGGTGGACACCATCTACATTGACAATGCCGCGGATGCCCATATCCTCGCCGCAAAAAAGCTCGAAGAAAACCCGTCCCTTTCCGGGAAGGTCTATTTTATCAGCCAGGACGACCCCATCCCCATGTGGGATATGATCAATGGAATTTTACATGCCGCCGATCTTCCCCCGATCACCAGAAGCCTCCCGGTACGGGCTGTCTGGACCATCGGCGCGATTCTTGAGTTTGTCTACACCGTTTTCCGGATTTCCGGTGAACCCCGCATGACAAGGTTTGTGGCCAATGAACTGGGGACCGCCCACTGGTTTGATATCAGCGCTGCCAAAAAAGACCTGGGTTACCGTCCGAACGTGTCCACCAAGGAAGGGTTCCGGCGACTCAAGGAATGGCTGACCAAGCATCCGATAACGGTTGAATAATCCAGAACTACGCAAACGATCAAATGGTTGATAACAGGAATTCTAACCCGGAGCGGAATTCCGGCTATAGGGTGAACTACCGGTTTTCAGTCTTGAACCCGGCATATTCGGCTTCAAATGCGGATTGTCCGGATTTGATATCGCTGACCAGCATTAACGGATCAGGCAGGGGACTGTTGCCCTGACGGTAGCCGCATAGCGAATCATAGAAGGATACTGCGATAGACAGTGCGTTCCGCCTTGTCTCCAGCAGCCTCTTCAGTCCGTCGTTTTCAATGGTTTCCTCCAGCATTGACAGGTGTTGTCCGCACTTCCGGGCAGCACTTGCCATGCTGAAGCAGAGGGCAAAACCTTCGGCTGATTCCAGCCATTGCCGATGGCGCTGCCCGGATGCGATGGCTTCCAGCTTTTGAATCAGCAATGAGAATCTCGTATACTCATGACTTTGTTCAAATTCCCGGACAACGGTATCGAAAAGCTCCAGCTCGTCCTCAAGGGGAGCTCCATCGACAGTCCCGTCTTTGCGGATGGGAGATGGATGTCCGGCAGCCGGTTGGTTTTTATTGCCGGAAATCCGTGAATCCCCCTGCACCGAATGCAGGGAGTCATTGGTCAGGGCCTTCATGGCAGCCGTCCCGGCGCAGGGCGATACAACCATCCCGATGACCACAAGAATCAGGCCGAGTTTCAGCATGTTCATATTGTTCTGCAAAGGTCTCCTCATGCCGGCCATTTCAGTACAGGGGCATGAAAAAAGCAATATGGAATAATTATGGAGATAATATGGATAAAATATCCATATTATGTTATGTTGGCCAGGTATGTTTTGAGATTGACCTTCTGATTTTTAATACCGAGTTTTTTGCGGATATTATCGCGATAGGTGTGGATCGTGCTGGCGGCCACGCATAGCAGCTCACTGATCTCCTTGGTGGTTTTACCGGTTTTAATGAAATTGGCCACCTGGAATTCCGTGGGGGTCAGCTTGAAATAGCCGGTGTTCAATCCATGGGAAAACGGGGAAATCATGTCGCTCAGGTTGGCCTCCAGGATCTCCAGCCAGTTGGCCTGTCTTTGATCAAGCCGGCTCCCCTTTAGAGAATCGATCAGCGGCATGATCAGCTCACGGACGTTGGCCAGAATGTTTTCCTCGATTTCCTTCTGGTCTTCACTTCTTCGTTTTACCAGAACCTTCAATGCCGTATTGGCTTCTTCAAGATTGAGGGTTTTCAGCTCCAGCTCACTGTTGATCCTGGCCAGATCCCTGGTCCGCTGTTCAACGCGTTTTTCAAGCTCTTCGTGGAGTTTCATCAGCCGGGACTCCGCCTGTTTTTTTCTGGTGATATCCCGTGCGATGCCCAGAAAGGTATTATGGCCTTTTATTTCGACCGGATAGGTATTGATTTCCACATGCACGGTTTCACCGTCCTTCCGGCGCAATATATACTCTACAGGCCCCATGGACGGATTGTCGACGCTCTGCCGGAAATGCTCTGCCGCCTTCCGACGCTGATCCTCCGGAAGCAGGCCGACCTGGATGATGTCTTTTCCGATCAGCTCATCCTTATCATATCCGCTTAACTTCAGCGCCGCCTTGTTCACGTCAATGATTTTCCCATCCGGATCATTCAGATAGTACGCGTCCGGTGCATATTCGAACATGATATTCAGTCGTTCTTCCGAGCTTTTCAGATTCTTTTCTATCTGTATCCGCTCCCGGATTTCCTGGTTCAGCTGCTTGTTGACTTCAACCAGTTCCCGGGTGCGCTGTTCGATCCTTTCCTCAAGCTCCGTATGGATACGCCGAATTTCATGCTCGGCTTTTTTTCGGTCATTGATATCGCGCAGAACCCCCTCTTCCCGCCAAAAGTTGCCATTTTCATCAAACTGCATATGGGAGTTGAGCTCCACCCAGTGTATTGTGCCGTCTTTGGAGATGACGCGAAACTGAATGCCGCGGGTCCATTCCCGATGGGTTGTGACCGCTTCAAAAAACGAACGGATCATCCTGTCCTGATCGTCCGGGTGAATAAATTCGGAAAAATCACGCCCAATCACCTCGTCGGCCCTAAACCCGTAAAACTCGGAAGCCGGGATATTGATTGCCGCAACTTTCAGGGAGGCGTCAATGGAATAAATCGTGTCCGGGATGTTCTCGACCAGATGCCTGTATTTCTGTTCGCTCTCCTGAAGCGCCTGTTTGGCCTGCTTCAGTTCGCCCGACTCTTTTTCCAGTTCCCGGACCTGCTGCAGCAGTTCTTCATATGTCGGTTTTCTTTCCATACAAACACCCCCCACCTGCCCATAAGCGCTAACTTAACCATTAACCATTAATTATTGATTATTAATTATTATAATATAATAGGTCTATGTTTACAAAATTACCAAAACAGAAATAATGAATTCATAAAAATCTGAATTCCCTGCAAACCGGAGTCCGGAATCTGTTGACATTCATGAAAAAAAATAATCAATAATTAATTGTTAATAATCAATAATTAATTTAACTTAGCGCTTATGCCCCACCTGCCCTCAACATAACCCAGAATCGGACGAAATAAAAGGACGTTATTGCCGCGGCTTTCCATGCCCGGACTTCAAGGCCATGGTCCCGGCCGAAACCGGTTGAATAATCCATAATGTTTCTGTATAGTAAGCCGTTTGCTTGAACCTGCCGCCTGATCGAATGACAGGGTTATGATTTTCCTCCGGATGCAAAAGGAACGGAATATATGAAAAGAGCAACCAAAACCAATCCCTTTGAAAGGGATTCCATGATTCTGATCGGCATCAGCCTTGCCGTGGCATTCTGGTTCATCGAATCGTTCATGCATATCTTCCTGTCCCCGGGTTTCCGCTTTTCCGACAATTTTTTCAGTGCCAATCAGTATGATATTTATACCCGTGTCATTGTCCTGTGTCTGTTTCTCATCTTTGGATCCCACGTTCAATATACAATCAACAACCGGAAAAAAGCCGAAGATGCATTGCGGGAAAGCGAAGAAAAATACCGTTCCATCCTGGAAAGCATCGAGGAAGGATACTATGAGGTCGACCTGACCGGGAATTTCACTTTTTTCAATGAAGCATTATGTCGGATATTGGATTATTCCGGCAGGCAGCTGCTGGGACGAAATCAAACAGACTTTCTGGATGAGAAAAATTCAAAAATCATCCTTACGGAATCGGAAAAGGTCTTGAAAACCGGCAAGCCCAACTCCCTTTTTGAGGTTGAATATATCAACCGGCATGGAACGGCTCGCATCGTGGAGTCATCCCTTGCCCTTTTCCGGGACACCCAAAACCAACCGGCCGGCTTCCGGGGGGTTGCCAGAGATGTCACGGAAAAGCGGTCCATGGAAAGGAAACTGATTGAGGCGGACAGAAAACTTCAGACCGCCCGCGGCGCGACCATACTGGGGCTTGCAAAACTGGCCGAATACCGGGATATGGATACAGGCCTTCATCTGGAAAGGATGCGGGAGTACAGCAAACTTCTGGCACAGGCATTGTCGGATTTTCCTGCTTACAAAGGATACATCACCAACGAGTACATTGATGATGTGTTCAACTCTTCCATTCTGCATGATATCGGCAAGGTGGGGATACCGGATTCCATCCTGCTGAAACCGGCCAGACTCACTCCGGAAGAATTTGAAATCATGAAAAGCCATGCCCGCCTGGGAGGCGAGGCAATCGAGTTGATTGAATCGGAAACCAAAGGCCAGTCCTTCCTGACCATCGGACGGGAAATTGCCTTTTATCACCATGAAAAATGGGACGGAAGCGGATATCCGAAAGGACTCAGGGGAGAAGACATCCCCTTATCCGCAAGGCTGATTGCACTGGCCGATGTTTATGACGCGCTGACATCCAAAAGGGTTTACAAGGAACCGCTTTCCCATGAAGAAGTCAAGGCAATGATCCTGGAGGACAAGGGAAAACATTTTGCGCCGGAAGTCGTGGATGCATTCCTCGCCCAGGAAGAAAAATTCAAGGCGGTCCGGCTCCATATGAAGGATTCGGAACAAGCCGGTCTGATGCATGATTAGGCGGAATCACTTTTCCACCCTGTCCCTTCTGGACAAAATGGCATCGGGATCGATCTCGCCCAGATGATTGAAAACATAATCCGGCTGATACGGGAACCGGCTCATCGTCCCCCGATCCGTTACACCGGACAGGACCAGGCAGGTGGTCATCCCGGATTCCAGCCCGCCCATGATATCCGTATCCATCCGGTCACCGATCATGAAGCAGTTGGCCGAATGCACCCCCAGTTTCTTTCTGGCCAGAAACATCATGACCGGATTCGGTTTTCCCAGGAAATACGGCGTTACCCCGGTAACCTTTTCAATAGGGGCAACCAGGGCTCCGCATGCCGGAACCGGCCCTCTTCGGCTGGGGCCGGTCAGATCCGGATTGGTGGCGATGAATTTTGCGCCTTCCTGAATCAGGAGAGTGGCTTCAATGATTTTGGCATAGTCATATTCCTCGGTCTCGGCGATAATCACATAATCGGGATTTTTGGATGTTATTTCAATACCCGCTTTTGCAAGTTCAACGATAACCCCATTGCCGCCGATCACATACGCCGAACAGCCGTTCGGCCTTTGCACCTTGAGGAAGCTCGCGGTTGCCATGGCCGAGGTGTAGAAGCAGTCCTCGGTGACATCGATTCCCAGGTTCAGGAGCCGGTCCCTCAGTTCCGACGGCGTATAGTAGGAGTTATTGGTCAGAAACAGAAACTTATAACTGCTTTTCATGATCCGGTTCACAAACTCTTTTGCTCCGGTAATCAATCGGGAGCCGGTATACACGACTCCGTCCATGTCCAGTATGAATGATTTCTGGTAGGTTCGGTTATCCACAATACAACATCTCCTGTTTATTTTGATCCGTCCGATGTCTAATCCGGCAACAGATTGTAAAAATACCGCATCACATCCGTGCGGGTGACGATCCCGATGATCTCGTCATCCTGGATCACCGGAATCCTTCCGATGTCGTACTTGACAATCAGATTTGCCGCTTCCAGCGGGCTTTTATTGGCGGCAATAGTGATAATTTGATCTCTGCTCATGAATGCCTTGACCGGAGAATCAATCTGATTTTCCCGTTTCAGCTTCCGGAAATCCCTTCTGGAAATAATGCCGACCAATTTTTTGCCGTCCACCACCGGCAGCCCGGAAAACCCTTTCTCACGCAGGATCATCGCGGCCTTCTTCATTGAAGTATCGGGAGCTACCGAAGTGACCGGATAGGACATCAGGTCTATCAGGGAGGCGGAATGATGATCCTTCCGGATCTGTTCGATCAGCATCTCCCTGACCACTTCCGGTTCTATTGATTTGATCAAAGCAGAACCCGCACCCGGATGACCGCCTCCTCCCAGGCCCCTCATAATCGAACCCATGTTCAGGTCATCGGTGTTGCTCCGGCCGATCACGATGCAGACCTGCCGTTTTTTTTCATAAAAGATCCCGAACGCGGCATTCACATTGACGATTTCCCGATACATGTTGACCACAACGGAAAGGTTCCCGACATGCCCTTCCACCTCCAGGATGTTGCAGCTGATGGTATGCTGATTCACCTTGATCCGCTCTGCGCATTTGAGCATTTCAAACAGAATGTTTTTCTGTTCCGCATTGTAGGCCGGTTTCAGAAATGAATTGATCACCGTCAGGTCCGCATTCTGCTCCAGAAGATATCCTGCGGCATAAGCATCCGCAGCCGTGGTTGACGGAAAGATCAGCCCCCCGGTATCTTCATAGATTCCCGCCAGAAAAAGAGTTGCCTGAACCGGGGTCGGTTTTTTCCCCTCTTTCCGGATCTGTTCGGCCATCAATGTGATGGTGGCTCCTGTTTCTCGAATACATTTCCCGCCGGAGACGATCTCACACTCTCCGGGGTGATGATCCCACACAAAAATATCCAGATCCGTCCGGTTTTTCAGGATATTGATATGATCCAGCCGGCTCCAGTTGTTGGTATCCACGACAACCAGATGCGTTACGGTTTCAAAATCAATTTCCTGGGGAGTTTTTACCGGAAACATCTCCTTGTGCAGGGCCAGAAAATTTTTCACATTGGGATTGACACTCCCGGGCAGAACCGGGACCGCATCCGGATATAAAACCGTTCCGGCAACCACGGATGCCAGCCCGTCAAAATCCGTCCCCTTATGGGTGGTTATAATTCTCAAGTGCGTCCTTTCAGGAATCAGTGCTTCCTCTCAAGCTCGATCCGTTTGGCATCTTCATGATCCTTGCCATGATATTCCAGTTTCATCACCTGTTGACCGGAATTGCCGTATTCGAGTTCAAGCCTGTATTTTTCAATTTCCGTTTTGGCTTCCAGACTTTTTTTGGCAAGAAGGTATTTCAGATACACAATCCACATGAACAGAAAAAGACATACCGCAATTCCGCCGAGCACGATCCATTTGTACCGGGTGACGGCCTCCATTCCCTTGACACCGACATAGGAAAGGAAGTTGGGGATAACCCAGTAGGAAAAGATCAGCAGAAAAACAATGAAGCCGATCATGAAAATGTTGAACCGGCTGATCCGCAGTATGATTCTTTCCAGCCGGGTTTCCTCTCCGGACAATGGATGGGAAACTTCCGGGTCCTGCTTCCCGCCATAAAAAATCGTGGAAAACGCCTTGAGGACAAACGCCATGAGCAGCACCAGGCCGATTGGAATGCCGACGGCTGCGGAAAACCAGGCACGGAAAGGAAAAGGCTGTTCGGTTGTCACCAGTTTCACATTGTAGTTTTCAAAGGGACCAAATGTCTTTTCAAAATAATACTTGTCAAAGCTGCTTAAACTATTGCCATCGGTTTCATATATCACCTCTTCTGCGGCGTTCAGGACATGGAGCCGGGATTTGCGCCCGGATTTCATCACCGCAAGGGCGAACACCTCCAGTTCAATCAGAAACAGGCAAATGGCGAGAATCATGACAACGGTCTTGTTGTCACGGAAAAGTTCCATGATATTTTTATTCTTTTGCATCCTGAGATCCAGTTGGATTGATTGCGTATTGATTGTGTTTATATGACGGCCGCATTTTATCAGTTTCTTCCGGAATGGTAAAGCAGGAGTTCCGATTGATCTGTTTTGATGAAACCGTTTTAAATGCGCCGATCAAACGACCGGCCGGATCACTCCTGAACGGCAGGCAAAAAGCCCTGAAGTGCGGGCAGGTTTGTCCGGAGGCCGAAATCGTCGAAATAGACGCTGGTGGAATAAATCTCCTTGCCGAATGTGTGCAGGCCGATTTCCGGATCAGGGTTGTATCCTGCGCCGGTGGTCAAGAGATCGGTCCGGATAATGGTGCCGGCTTCCAGGCCGTTGCCGAGCCGGGTTGCGGCAGAGGGATTGTATCCGTCCCACTGCACGATGGTAAAGTAATCGTTTGAGGGTTCCGTATGATTGACATCCGCCGGAGGCCATTTCAGAACCTGCCCTGCCGCCGTCATTCTGGGATTGGGATGTTTTGCAATATCCAGGGGTGTGTAGTTTGGCGTACCGTAACCATATGGATCGGCATAATATACCTGGATATAATTGTCCCTGGCCCGGAAACCCGTCACATTGGCAAGGCCGGTTCCCTTTCCGGCAACCGAAACAGCCCCGTTTGGAAAACCGGCTGCAGAAAGATTGTTCAGGCGGATGATCCCGGCAGCATCCCCTCCGGCATATGACCCGGAATGGAGGATCGGGTTTCCGGCAGCAATCCCCCTTGTCCCATCCGTCTGGCTGATCAGGATGTCGCCGTCCTCCACTCCCGGCAACACGCCGTTTGTGAATTCAACGGCTGCCGCCTCGACCAGGCGGACCATCAGTGTGGCATCCTTTTCCGGAAACCAGGTGGAAGACAGCCGGACATTGTCAATGTACCAGCCGTCCCGTGTCACGGAATAATCCGTGACCAGCCGGAACCTGATTTTCATCCGGTCTGACAGGAACGCATCCGGTATGGCAAAGGTTTCCTGCTTCCAGGAGTTCTGGCTGATTTCCAGAAAAGACCACCACCAGTTGGCAAACCGGGCCACCTCCGTCCAGGTCGCTCCGTCGTTATTGGAGATCTCGACCGCTCCATAATCGGTCCAGCCGCCGGTTACGGCATACGGGGGCTCAATGCTGTAATAGTGCACAAAAGAAAGGGAGACGCTCCGGGTATGGGTCAGGTCGATGGTATTCGATACCAGCGCGGTTTCCTGATTATTGGAATAGTTGCCGGAAACGCTGTCCGTAAGGGAAAAAGCGGAATTATAGGCCCAGCTTGACTTTCCCCAGGTCCCGGTCTGACCCCAGGCGGAATTACCGCCTTCCATATCATCCTGAAACAGAATCATGGGCAGCAGTTTTTTATAGGCCAGCCAGTCCCATCCGGAAGCGATTTCCCGCCAGAGCACAATCCCGAACTGATTTTCCATGGCATTGGGAACCAGCGTGTCCGGAATCCGGTCCTGGGCGCCGGTATGGGAAAAATGAAAATCCGGCTTCTGCAAAGAAACACCCAGATGGTTCCCGGTTGTCCCATTCAGCCGAAACGAGATGCCTGCCATGTAATGATCCGGGATATCGGGTGAGAATCCAATTTTTACCTGGGTATCATAGCTCAGAAAATCACCGGCAGCCTGATAGGCTCTTGCCAGATCCACATTGGTCGTGGATGGTGCAAGGGCAATCTGGCTTTTGCTTTCCGTGTTGACAGCCGCGGTGGAATCGACCTTTAAGACATTGCCGCCGTCCACGGATTCAATCCCATGGCTGCCCTGGGTCGAGGTTTCTTCCCAATGGGATTTGTCATCAAACCGATCATAAAACTCCTCATGGTCGTCTCCATAAACCGGAATGTTGTAGACAACCTCCTGACTGACTGCCGGAAGGCCGCTACCGACGGTTCCGACGGAACGCAGCTCCAGAAAATCCAGCAGCACAATATCCGATCCATTCACGAGAACCGGTGCTTCCCAGAACTGGTTGTCCGCCCGGACAACCCCTGTCAGCTTTGACGCTTCACGCAGCTTGTAGTGATATGTCTTTCCATCCACCAGGATCCGGCCGTGACGAAGCGGAAATGCATCGGCAGGACTTGTGGGTTGCAGATTAAGATCTCCGCCCTCGGTCGGCACATCGCCGTTGCTTTTAACCACAAGCCGGACCCGTTCGGAAGGAAAGATATTCCATACGCCGGTATCCTTGATAAAGGATATGGTATCATCGGATACGGAAATGGTCTGGAACGGCTCGGTCTGGAAGGCTGTTTTCAGGTAGAAAAAATAACCGGAACCGGCGGACCGGGATACGGGAGGCGCATCCCCGAACGGAACCTCTGCTGTCACCGTTCCTGCGCCGTCGGTTGTCCGGGCATCGAAAATATAGGGATAGAAACGGATGGTAAACGTACCGGCACGATCGATTGCATAGGGGCCATGGTCATGCAGCGTGTTCAGGTCTCCCCGTTTCTTCATTTTGGCTGCGGCATAACGGTATCCGGACTCTGCGAGATAATAGGCCTGTTGGGAACGGTTTCCCATGACGGTCCCCAGCTCTCCGATGGCGGCCTGATGGGTCATGGCAGCGCCCAGGAATCCGATCATCACCATCAGAATGACCAGGGCGAGCAGTACCGCTCCCTGTTCCGGCTCCGGAACAAAATCATGGGGGGCAGACCGGTCTGACGCAATCGGGCTATGATGGCATGCGGCTTCTTTCATCACTTACATCCGTATCCCCGGGCCGTTCAGATTCCCGTTGTTTCTTGGATTGACATACAGTTCAAACGTTTTGTTCCCTTTGTCCGATGGAAGGAGATCCAGGGTAAACAAAACGCGGATTTCGGACAAGTCCGATAGTTTGACCGGCGGTGTGGAGGAAACGGTCGAAGGGCTGACCGCACTGTCTTCATAAGACAATGAAAAGCCGGAAACCTGATCGATCAGGATATCGCCGGTGGTTGAGCAGTCACAATCGGCATCCGGCAGTGTTTTCAATTCAACGGCATTGCCCCGGATGCCGATTGCCCGGAAGTACGGGGAAACGGCATCCAGTTTATACCGGACACAAATATCATCTGAATTTTCCGCATCGATCGCCGTCAGCCCTCTGATTTCCTTTTCCAGTCTCTTCAGGGCCATGGACGCTTTTTGCGATATCACCACATTTTCTTTTGAAAAAACATATTCCTTTACACCGGCCACCATCAGAATGCCCACAATCGACACCATCAGGCCGACCATGACAAGGGATATGATAATCTCAATCAGCGTAAATCCGTTTTCATTTTTCATCGTGTGTCACAAGATGTTATTTTGTAAAAAGCGTCACCATGGATTGCCTGACCGTTGCGTTTTCATCCAGTTCGGAAACGGTTACCCACAGGATTTCCACATCCGCATCCATTCCCGCATCCACATCGGCAAAAACAGTCTGAACGGTAATGTTTCCGCTTCCATAGGATGAATCAATGGTATTCTTTAAATTGGCAAAAGAGTCATCCGGGTTGTCCCGGAGCCAGTTCCGGTAGTCCTTTGTAATCCGTTCCACTGTCCGGACCAGCAGGCTCGCGTTGCGCACGCGCTCAACCGTTTCCGCACTTCTGGACATGCTCGTACCGGTGAACTGAATGAGCATGCTCCCCAGAATGGCGGCAATCACCAGGGTAATGATCACCTCCAGAAGGGTGAACCCCCTGTGATCGTTGCAGGAGAACAATTCTGTGTGAATCATGGAATAAATCCTGTATTTCGGGTGATGATGATCTGATTTGCAGGGTTGCTCCCGTCGAAAACCGTGATCGTCTGCCCAATGGAAACACCCGTTGCCGTGGCATTGTTAAAAGGCCTTCCCCAGGAATCAAACGAAACCACGGAGAAAGAACCCAGACCGATCCCGCTCCCGGAAAGATCAACCACGGCATCCTCCTCATCCGGCAGGCGGCTGACAGACTCCGCGCTCCCGTCATAAGAAAACAGCGAATATCCGCTGCCCGTATACCTGATCCCCCAGATCCGGTTGGAATCCATGGCCCTGACCTGCGCATAACGCAGATGCGCTTTTATGGTATCGGTCCGTGCATTGAGATCGGCCTTGGCATTGCCGCCGAACCGGCTCCAGACAAATGCACTGGTAACACTGATGATCACCAGCACTGCCAGAAGTTCGATCAGTGAAAAACCGTCACTTCCCGATGGGAGTATCATGTTGTGGGTTGAGCGTCGCATTGTTCAACCATTTATTCATGGATTGCAGCCGTGATGATGCGGTTCCGGGAACAGGATGAAACCGTAAAAAGTCACAATTCCGTCACTCCGGTGAAAACCGGAGTCCAGAAGTCATTGGGATAACTGGATTCCGGGTCAAGCCCGGAATGACAGGTATAAAACTTTTCGACTTTTTACGAGTTCGTCAAACAGGGGCATCCTGAAAAATCCGGTTCGGAACCGTTTGTATTACTACGTTTTTCTCTGCGCATGTCAAGGGGAATGTTCATTGACCTCCCGCCATGAAACCGATATATACCCTATGGAACCATTACCGGACAATCATATCACGGAGCCCATGACCCGAATTGACCCCGAGATGAACAACCGTACTCTTTTTCCGTCGGCAAGGGAATGCCTGTTTGCCTTCACCGCCATACTGCTGTTGCTGCTGGTCATTTACGGCAGCAGTTTCCGCGCGCCGTTCCACTATGATGATTATGTTAACATCGTGGACAATCCCAATATCCATTTGCGGGATTTTTCCCTGCATTCATTGAGAAATGTGCTGTACGGGAAAAAACCGAACCATACCTGGGATACCCGCCCGCTGTCCTATCTGACATTTGCGTTGAATTATTATGTCGGCCGGACCGATGTATTCGGATATCATGCCGTTAATTTTGCGATTCACTATCTGTCATCCGTTCTGTTGTTTTTCCTCCTCCATCTGACACTTGCGGCTTCCTTCGCGGTTCGGGATGATCCAAAACACGTCTATTCCCTTTCTCTTCTTTCCACGATTTTCTGGGCAACCCATCCGATTCAGGTCACCGCCGTTACCTATATTGTCCAGAGAATGACATCCATGGCCGCCATGTTTTATCTCATGTCCATGCTGTTTTTTGCCTTATACCGTTTAACGGCGGGAAAACGGCAGAAAATTATCCGGCTGGCCTTGTGCATCCTTGCCGGTATCCTTGCCATGCTCAGCAAGGAAAATGCCGTCATGCTTCCGGTCTCCATCCTATTATATGAAATGCTCATCATCCAGGGCCCGGGTCCGAACCCGGGTCCCAAAAAGCGCAATGGGGCAATCATTTCACTCCTTGTCATCATTACCGGCATGGTTGTCCTTGCCTGTATTCTCACGACGCCATCCGCCGTTTTCAACGGATATCAAACCCGGTATTTCACCATGCAGGAACGGATTCTGACCGAACCCAGGGTAATTCTGTTTTATCTTTCCCTTCTTGTCTATCCGGTCAGTTCCCGGTTTACCCTGCTTCATGATATCGAGCTTTCCCGGAATCTGCTCACCCCATGGACCACCCTTCCGGCTATTGTTTTGGTGATGTCCATCATTCCGGCAGGTCTCTATCTTTCCCGGAAACACCCGGTCATTAGTTTCGGCATTCTGTTTTTCTTTCTGAATCACCTGATCGAGGGAACCGTCATTCCCCTTGAACTGATCTATGAACATCGCAACTATCTGCCGTCTCTCTTCTTCTTTCCAATCTTCATCATCATGATATTCCGGCTGCTTTCCCGTATACCCGGTACCGGAACCATCCCTGTACTTTGTTTCTTTTCCGGAATCATTCTTCTGGTATCGCAAGCCCATACAACCCACATGCGGAACTACCGGTTTCTTTCCGGCGTCCGGCTCTGGAGCGACAACATCGAAAAATCGCCTGCATTGAGTACGCCCTACCTGAATCTGGGAAGAAGTTTATGGGAAATCGGCCTGACGGAAAAATCCATGGAAGCATTGAACAAGGCGGAAGCGCTGAACCGTTTCAACAATACCATCCAGCACCGCACCCTGATATTCAACAAGGCGCTGTATGATGCTTATATAACCCGGCAGTACCGGAAAGCGGGGGAAGCCTTTCAGAAAGCGCTTCTCATCAACAACGGTTCTCCCGCTATCTGGGCGGAGCTTTCCCGCATTCACCTGATCCTGGGAAACCCTGAAAAGGCAATGGATCTTGCCGGACATGCCCTTTCCTTCTGGCCGGACAATCCGGACCTGTTGTTTGTCAAAACCATGATCCTGTTCAAAACCGGCCGGCTTGAACCGGCGCTTTCGGAAATAACAAAAATGATTGAACTGTACCCGGATCATCCGAAATATCAGATCCTCATGGCGGAAATCCATCGGGGAAAAAAAGATCGGGAGAATCCATGAACCATCCGGAAACAAAAATAGTTCTTCCGGAACCTTTGGTGATCATGAAGGTGGCGGATACCTGCCGAAACGCACGGATGCGGCCAGATACCGATTATACAAGAAAGGGCAGGAATATCAAAAAAAGGGATCTGGTTTGCCGGTCTTTCAGCAACCATCTCCCCTGTTTTCCCTATGACGGAATCTGTTGATCAGGGTGATCCAGGCTTGGGTATGGTTTTCGACGGGATCGTTGCCCCGAAAGCTGCGGTACCCGGTTTTGCAGTAATCGTCAGTGTGATGGAATTACCGGATGCATTGGTTACGTTCAGGGCAAAATCTCCTAAATCACTGCCCAGTGTAGCATTGCTGTAGGTGATGGAACTCCAGGAAGAGCCTGCGAGAAGTTGCTGGCCGAACCGTCCGTTCACCCGGGCAACCGCCTCTGCCATTGCCGCATCCAGTGCCTTGACTTTTGCTTCTCCCTGCAGGTCAAAATATTTGGGTATAGCGACGGCTGCTAAAATTCCAAGGATTACCAGAACAGCGATAATCTCGACCAGCGTAAAACCCTTTTCATTTCTTACCAGATTTTTTTTCTTCATCAAAAAAACCCTCCCAAGATTTCAGATTTCGATATTATATTTACTTTTCAAAAAAAACAATCAATTTATCAAAACAAGGGTGTAATTAAAACTATTGGGTAAATACTGGATGCCGGATCAAGTCCAACATAACGGTAATAGCGTTTTCCGTCATTCCGGCGAACGCCGGAATCCAGTCAAACGATCGTATCATATAAATCATGCCAATTTGGATTATGGCTTTCAATCAACTCCAATTTCCATTTTCGTTTCCAGTTTTTCAAACGTTTTTCCCGAATAATTGCTGACTCCATACTTCCATGTAGTTCATACCAAACCAAGTGATGTACATTGTAATCTTTAGTAAACCCTTGCACAAAATTATTCTTATGCTCCCATATCCTCTTTACGAGGTCTGACGTCACACCGATATAGAGTGTGCCGTTTCGTTTGCTCGATAGTATATATACCGCTGGTTGTTTATTCATTGCAATCTTACTGGATTCCGGCGTTCGCCGGAATGACGAGTTCCTCACGACATCACTTCACAACCTTTGTCAGGTCCCACATGGGCAAAAATATGGCCAGGGCAAAAAAGCCAACCACAGCCGCAAGGCCGATGGTCAAAATCGGCCCAATGGCATCGGACAGTTTTTTCATGGCATACTGCAATTCAAAATCATAGTGAACCGATATCTCCTCCAGCATCTCATCCAGGTTGCCGGATTCCTCGCCGATGGCAATCATGTTGATCACAATCGGTGTAAAATACCGGGCCTTGGATAAGGGCTCGGCAATCCCGCGGCCTTCCTCCAGCCTGTTGATGATATTCTGGAATTCCCTCGCAATGGCAAGATTGCCGATGGTGCCGGACAAAATCTTCATGGAATCCAGGATATCCACTCCGCTGGATTGAAGGATCGCAAAGATACTCGCAAACCGGGACATGGCCGCCTTGATAAACAGCACGCCGATCACCGGAATTCTCATGAAAAGCGCATCCAGAACATATCGTCCCTGTTCTGTCCGGATGTAGTAAACCAGCGCAGCGATCCCGGCAACAGTCCCGGCAATCAGAACATGCCAGTAATCGGCCATGAACTGATACATGACCATGCAGATGCGTGTGGGGACCGGCAGATCAATGCCGGCGCTGACAAACACCCGGACGAACTTCGGGATTACGAATGTCAGCAGTACAAAAAAAGCAACGCACAGAAAAAGGATCACGATCATGGGGTACTGGAGCGCGGATTTCACATCCGATTTGATCTTGTGTTCATGCTCGATAATGAACGCCAGTCTTTCCAGGACCTCGGGCAGGGCGCCGCTGGCCTCACCGGCCTTGATCATGCTGCAGTACAGGGGCGAAAACGCTTTGGGATGCTTTCTGAAAACATCATGCAGGCTCGCTCCTTCCCGGATATCATCATTCATGGCGTGAATGATCTTTTTGAGCTTGATATTTTCCGTCTGACTGCCCACCACCTCCAGCAGTTTGACAATGGGCACGCCGGATTTCAAAAGGGTTCTGAACTGCTTGGTGAAGATGATCAGGTCCGGTGCCTTGACAGGCGTCAGCCACTCATTGACCGCATCCAGACCGGAAGCGCCTCCGCCGGCCCTCACGTCTCCTTTTACGGACAGGGGAATCACCCCTCTGGCACTCAGGATCGTTGTGGCCATTTCCGGAGAATCCGCCTCAATGCTTCCGGTGAGATTTTCTCCCTGCTCATTGATTGCCTTATAGGAGTATTTCGCCATTTACACCATCACCGCAGAGGCTGCTTCTTCCAGAGTCGTGACACCCTCCAGTACTTTTTTGGCAGCATCTTCCATGAGTGTGCTCAGGACGCCTGCTTCCTTGGCCGCACGCGTGATTTCCTGGGCGGATTTTTTTTGCAGGATCATGTCCTGAACCATCTCGTCGATACTTAAAATTTCATACAATCCGACACGGCCCTTATATCCGGTATCCATGCAGTTGAAACAGCCGGTTCCCTTGACAAAATCAGCGCCCTCGATCTTGTCCAGCCCCCAGTATTCCAGTGCCGCCTGTGGCGGTTTATAGGGTTTTTTGCAATAGGGGCAGACCCTGCGGATCAGTCGCTGGGCAATGGAGAGCAGCATCACCGATGATACCAGAAACGGCTCGATGCCCATGTCGATAAAACGGGTGATGGCGCCGGCCGCATCATTGGTGTGCACGGTGCTCAAAACCCGGTGGCCGGTCAGGGCCGCCTGAACGGAGATGGTGGCGGTTTCCGCATCCCGGATTTCCCCGACCATGATCACATCCGGGTCCTGACGCATGATGGACCGCAGTCCGTCGGCAAAGGTCATCCCGGCTTTCCGGTTCAGCTGGATCTGCCGGATCTTTTCCACCCGGTATTCCACCGGATCTTCCAGGGTGATGATGTTGATATCCGGCTTGTTGATCTTCTGCAGAATCGAATACAGGCAGGTGCTTTTGCCGCTTCCGGTGGGTCCGGTGCTGAGAATCATTCCATAGGGCTTTTCAATAGCCCGTTCGATCTTCTCGATATCCCGGTCCGCAATCCCGAGACTTCCCAGAGAGTAAACACCGGCACTGGTATCCAGCAGCCGAAGCACCAGGTTCTCGCCGTAAATGGTGGGAATGGTGGAGGCGCGGATATTGATTTCCTTGTTGTCCATTTTGACCGTAAAGCGCCCGTCCTGGGGAATCCGGGATCTGGCAATATCCATATTGGCCAGAATTTTTAATCGCGAAATGATCAAAAGGATCATGGATTTGGGAGGTGCCGGCACCTCATGCAGCCGTCCGTCCACACGGAACCGGACCTGGACATAATCCTTCTCCGGGCTGATATGAATGTCGCTGGCTCCTTCCCGGACCGCCTGGGCCAGGATGGAATTCACCAGCCGGATCACCGGCGCTTCTTCCACCATATCATGAAGTGAACCGACCTCCACATCTTCGGTCAGCGGCTGCTGTTCCGATTCATCGCTCCGTTCGAACTCCATCTCCTCAATGCCTTCCAGAACACCTCCGATACCGGAAAGGGAGCCGTACATGCTGCTGACAATATGATTCAATTCCTTTTCCGTGCAGATCACCACTTCCACTTCGGTATTAGTAAGGACTTCGATCTTGTCCAGGGTGTCGATATCCATGGGGTCCGTCATGGCCACGGTCAGGAGAAAACGGTCCTTGCTCAGCGGGACCACCTGATGCTTCTGCACAATCTCCACGGGAATAATTTTGGCAAGCCCGACATCAATGGGGTATTTATCCGGCTGATACTTATCGATCTTCAGCTGTTTGGAGACAATATCAGCGATCTGGGAACCGCTGACGATTCCCTCCCTGACCAGGGTCTGCCCCAGTTTCAGCTTATACTTCTGCTGATCCTTCACTGCCTTTGCGAGCTGATCCTCGGTTAACAGACCGGCCTCAAAAAGCATCGTTCCCAGTTTCTTTTTCGTCCTCACAATATTCTCCGGCAAGGTAACCGTAATAAGTCTCATCCCGTCCGTCATGCCGGACCTGATCCGGCATCCAGTACCTCTTGAAAAAACTGGATTCTGACTTTCGTCAGAATGACAAAAAAGGTGATTTTCGACTTTTTACGAGTTCATCATCATTCCCCTATCCATTATTCATTCTTGCACTGTTTTTGTAAACAAGATACGGATTGGCAAACAAAATACAGGTCTCACCCTCCCAGCCGGATCGAATCCCGGCATGGGGGAAGTCTTCCGTCCGTATTTCACGGACCCGTTTTTCAGCCGAATCCTGATCAAAAAAATATTCCTTGGCAACAATCTCGAATTTCAGGCCCGATGCTTTCGAATAATACGGAATCATCCGGACAGGGAGATTCTCGTCCGGATGGGAACGGATCATTTCCATGGCATCTTCCGGATTATCTGTCTCACCCAGCTTCACCCACCAGCACGGCATGCCCGTATTCCGGACCGCGGCCGGAACCGCAGGAAGATTGATGACCTTTCCGGAATCAATATTATCGGGGTTGGCGATATGAGGGTTGGCGTCCAGTATGCTTTTCAGTATCGCAGGGTCGAACCGGCCGTAAACACTCCATGCAATCACGCCAAGAGATTCTCCTTTCCGGATCGCAACCTGGCCAAGCAGCCTGGGAAAATCGTTACCCTCCGGGACACCTTTGTCGATTAGTCCGGATTTCTTTTGCACAGCCTGGGTTTTGTCCCCGGCCCCGGCCGTTTCTCCGATTTTTACGGTTCCGGCAGGAACTCCGGCCTGGATGATGGTTTCCCCCTTTTGCCGTACCTCCTGTTGTTTCTCCAAAACATCCCCTTTCCGGAAATGAAATCCTTTTGCATATCCGAAAAGAGCCACGGAAAAAACCAGCAGGCCGGCCAGTCCCAAAGCAAGGGACCGTCTTCTTGCATACGGCCTTCCGATCATGGTTCTCCCGGCACAGGACCGGATGAGAAACCATCCGGCTTTTGTCCGGTTCTGCACGATCATCGCCAGCAGGCTCTGATGGCACAGATTGATAATTTTTCTGGGATATCCGCCGGTGGAAATGTAAATGGCGAAAAATGCCCACACGGAAAATACGGGACGAACGGTTTTATCCCTGCCGGCCTGCCGCAGCCGGAAAGCGATCATCCGCCAGGTGTCCCGGAAATCAAGGGGGCCGAGGCAATGGTAGAGGCTGATCCGGTCCGTGAAATTTTCATGATTTGCAATCACATCTTCAAACTCTTTCTGTGCAAAGATAATGATCTGGAGAAGCTTGTGATCATTGGTCTCATAATTCAAAAGCTCTCTCAGCATTTCAAGACAGGCGGCTGAAATTTTCTGGCCTTCATCGATGATCAGAACCGGCGTTTTGCCCTCATCCACCCCTTTCTGAAACAAAACCTGCTTGATCCGCTCTTTCACATGGGATGCATATTGCGGTCCGGAAGGAGAGGCCCCGGACCGTTCATGGAACATCCGGTCGATGGCTGACAGAAAATCATCCGGATTCGGGAAATGGGGATCCAGCATCAGATAAGTCTCGATCTTCGGGTCTTCGGAGAATTTCCGAATCAGCTGACGGCAGAGGGTGGTCTTTCCGGTGCCCACTTCCCCGACCACCACATTGAGTCCGCGGCGCAGCCGAATGGAGATCTCCAGTTTCTGCAGACAGTCCCTGTGCTGAGCGGACTGAAAGAAAAAATCCGGATCCGGCGAATTGGAAAACGGCTCTTTGTTTAAATTCAGGATTTCGAAATAATCCATAGTTCCGCCCGCTACTGCGATTGTCTCTGAAGTGTCATGCCGGACTTGATCCGGCATCCAGACTCTATTGAAAGACACTGGACTCCGGCTTTCACCGGAGTGACGGGATTATTATCATTCATAGGATAAAAACGGATCCGCATAAAAAACCATCCCATGGTTCCCCATGGAAATCAACTGGGTTCCGGAACGGATGGATTCCGGCAGCCGGCCCTGTTTTTCCCGGGCCGGTTCTTCTGCAAAAAAAACCTCTTTCAGGATAATGGCAAACTTCAGCCCGGCCTGATCGCTCCAGTAGGGAACCATCCGGATATCCGGCAAAACCTTTCGATAAGATTGCAGCTTCCGATAGGCCTGCGACAAATCATCGTCTGCTTCCACTTGAATCCAGAATGCATTGCGTTCCGGAAGCGGTTTTGACATCTTGACTGCCGGGAAATAAATGATCTGGCCCTCACCGATCCAGTCCGGATCTTTGATGTGGGGGTTGATCTTCATGACCTCCTTCATGATTTCCGGACGATACTCGCCATATACGGACAGGACCATCTCCCACAGGGTTTCATGCTTTTCCGCCGCCACCTTTCCCAGAACAACCGGCTGTTTTACGGAAATCTCTTTGGGAACAAGGGGTTCATCCGCCGCTTCCCGGATGATTTCCGCTCCGGCCTTCGGACCGGAAACCGAATCTTCGGGTAATGGCATTTTTGTTTCCTCCGGCTGACTCGCAGGATACTTCTTCAGGATATGGGGTGTGATGAAAATCAGCACATCCTCCATCATGTCCCCCTGGCTGGTCCCTTTAAAAAAAGATCCGATATACGGAATGTGCATCAAAAGGGGAATACCGGATTCCGTATCGGTTTTGGTCTCTTTGTTCAGGCCTCCGATCACGGTTGTCTGCCCGTCAAACAGAAAAATGGCGGTTTCCGCCTTTTTGGTGATAATGGTGGGATTGCCGTCCACTTCCCTTGAAAAATCCAATTCATCCTTCCGGGTCTTGATGGCCAGTCGCAGGGATGTATCGTCGATCACATGGGGCTCCACTTCCAGCCGCAATACCGCATCCTTCCATTCGATATTGATGTCGCCATTGGATGAAACGGTCTGGTAGGGAACCGTTGCTCCGGATTCGATAATGGCGGACTGATTGTCAAGGGTCGTGATGGACGGACTGGAAAGAATATTGAGTTTGCCCTCGGACTGAAGCGCGGAAAGCTGCACGGCAAGCACCCTGTTCCCCACCTTTTCCGCCACGTAGCCGATGGTCAGGCCGCCGCTGTTGCCCAGGTCCGCGGGAAAATTCCCGGCCATGCCGGAAGTAGGCGAGATGGCGGAATCCAGATTGTTTCCAAGCGCTCCGGAACTGTTGGCGCCGGAAGTCAGATACTGGTTGGTGGTTCCAGCCCGTTTCACCAGACCTCCCCACTGTATTCCCAGATCTCTTGCCGTCTCCCGGCTGGTTTCAATGATATTGGCTTCAATCAGAACCTGTGAAATGGGTTTGTCCAGCTGTTGGGCAAGAGACGCCAGCTTATCCAGATCCGATTGCAATGCCTGAATCACCAGTGATTTTGTATGGGCGTCCACCAGCACCGATCCGATTGCGTTTCCTTTCTGATCCCTGGAAAGAAACTTCATCAGGTTCTCGCTGAGTTTTTTCTCGTCCGCATACCGGATCGGAATGATCCTGGTGAGCATCGGTTCCGTCAGCCGCAAGTCACGCTTCTGCTCCGCCTGCTTCAGGTCCCGCTCCATGTCCTCGATGGTCATGACGCGAAGCAGGTCACCCTCCCAGACATAGGCAAGCCCGTTGGACCGGATAATGCCGATGAACAGTTCATCCCATCCGGCATCCTTGACGTGAACACTGGTTTTTCCTTTGATGTTTTCGTTGATCAGGATGTTCAGTTCAACGGAACGGGCAAGCGCTCTCAGGATCGTGGGGATTGCCGTATCCTGGAGCTTCATGGTGATTCTTTTGGAAGGCAATGCTTTCTGCCCTGAAACGGAAGCTTCCCTTTTTGCCGCAATATGGGAAAGAGATGCAGACGGCTCCTGCACGGATGGGGAATGTCCCTTGTTTTCCTCTGCCATTAGGCGCCATTTTTCAAATGCCAGGTTGGACTTTACGCCTGCTTTTTCCGCACATCCGGACAGTGCTGCCAGAAAGAGCACCGCTGCCGCCGGAATCACAAAAATAAATTTTTCAGCTTGAAAATTCATGAACGTAACAACCTTTCATTTTGACAATTTTCTATTCTTCAATGGCAAGAACAATCCGTTCTTTTCCCATGGTTTCCAGAACGACCTTTTCCGGCGTAACCTCCTGGACCACATAGCCCTGGGGCTCCACGGCATCACCGGATTCATACTCATATCCATTGATGATCGCAAACTGCCGGTTGCCTGCCTGCAGATATCCCGAATAGCTCAGCGGGCGGTCATCCGTTCCTGCCGGAACACCTTTTTCCGGAACCGAAGAAACCACCGGTGCCTCCGTCTTTAAGAAGGGATCATGATCCCATTCCAGTGATGCTGTTTTCAGGATATAGTCTGAAACATTGTCTGTGTTTCGATTCAGCTGCGCAACCGTTTTGGCAATGAACTGATTCAGCTCGCCCATCAGCTGATCTTTTTCCGTCAACAGGGAATCCGATGATGTTCCCATAAATTGGAAACCCCCGAAAATCAGGGCCAGCATCATAAAGACGACAATTATTTTTTCCCGTTTGCTCATATTTGATGCTCTCGTAAAAAATCGAAAATATCACCCTTTGTCATTCCGGGCTTGACCCGGAATCCAGTCTTTTCAAAAGCTCCTGGATGCCGGATCCAGTCCGGCATGACGGAAATGCGACTTATTGCAGTTTCATCATCCTTGCCTGTTTATTCCAATGCCAGCCAGAGGTTGAGTTGAAACTTTTTCTTTTCCGATAAGGGTTGAATCTCCAGTCGGCCGACCCGGATATCATAGGGCAGCGCAATCATCCGGATGAAAAACAAACGGAAATCATCCAGACTGCCGCTGAATGAAAAATTCATTTCCAGGAATCCGCCCTTTTCCTTGAACCCGCGGATATCCACCGTATTCCCGGCAATCTCCAGGCCGTTCCTTTCCGCAAGTTCCGCAAGCACAGTGGAAAACCCGGCGATATGATCCCGCTTCAGTTTTTCCCTGGCGTTCACCGGATCCTTCCGGTTTTCCGGCTGTTCAATCCGTGACAGCATTTTTTTAAACACCGGAAACAGAATTTTCTGTTCACTGATTTTATGATTCAGGACTGCGATTTCATCATCAAGGTCGGAGATTGCCCTGAGATTCGGGAAAATCCCGATCAGGCAGAACAGAAGTATCCCTCCCCCGCAAACCAGCATATAGATAATGCTCCTTCTCGGAAGCTTCGGCAGTTTATCGATCTTTAATGTCTTTCCCATTATACGGGTTCCAGTTTTGCAGTGAACTGCAGCACCTTCCGGCCATTGACCGTTTGAATTGTCTTTTCCCGGATACTGACCTGTTTGAAAACAGGAGATTCGCCAAGTTTCATCAGATAAACCGCCAGATCGGCATCCGGCGAAGAGCCTCCCGGAAAAACAAGGCCCTCGATCAG
>QZKS01000084.1 GCA_003599865.1 Desulfobacteraceae bacterium | reverse complement strand
CGGACTTGATCCGGCATCCAGAAGCGTTTGAAATTGCTGGATTCTGACTTTCGTCAGAATGACAAAAAAAGTAATTTTCGACTTTTTACGGTTTTATCAAACTTGTTTTTACAGAAATTTATTGGTGGACAGGGCGCTGAGATTGAAATCCCCGCTTTCAACAACCTTCAAGGCGTCCTGAACATCAAGCCATTCCTCTACCTTTGATGTCAGACCTTTCACACTGGAAAAAGCTTTATATCGAATTTTCAAATATTCAGATGCATCATCGATACGGGATTCATCAAAGCTGAAAATGGCAAAAGCACGGATATCCTCACCTTCATTGGTGTAAACATAGGTTCCTTTTATGGTAATGAAGTCGGGAACGGGCGGCAGGTTGCCATAGCACTGGGCAACATCATTGGCAAGGCTTTCATTAAATGTAATGGTTCCGATAACGATCATTGTAAAGCTCCTTCCTTGAATTGGATTTTATGGGAAACAGTAAAATACAGAGAATCGGGCGTGCATTCCTTATGTCAATTATTTGCATCCGAAACCGTCGACAATGATGGAAAATTCATCGTTTGTTTTTTTATAGACCATTTCCAATAAAAAAGCCAGAAGCTTGCGCTTCCGGCTTTTTCCAAGTCTCTTTGTATTCTGCGGATATGTCAGGCTATTTTACAACTCATTAAAATATCTTGAGGTTGTTGTTGAAATCAAACGTGTCTGCTTTAATCCTGCGTGTATGGGCTTTTTTCTCTGTTGAAAAAGAATCGCCGGATGATCCGAAAGGACCCCCAAGCCATGATGCATTTCCAGGTTTGAAAACACTGCATATGCCTACGGATTTTGAAATTTGATCGAAGAAAAACATAATTTACTCCTTTTAGCCGTCAGGCTATTTTTGTGCTCATTGTCAAACAAGCAGGTACGGTTTTATCAATGTTACCGCATGACGGTATAATAATGACGCATAGCGTCAAAGTCAAGGAGAATAATGACGCTATGCGTCATTGTTGCGGATGTTTTTACGGAGAAACGCTGTTAAAATAGTGCAGGGCTTTCCTATTCCACGGCGATCAGTTCAATCTGAAAAATCAATGTGGCGTGCGGTTCGATGGTTCCCCCGCTTCCTGCCTGTCCATACGCCAGGTCGGACGGAACGAAAATCTCCCATTGGGAGCCTTCATTCATCAGCTGCAAAGCCTCCTGCCATCCTTGAATAACACCATTCACCGGAAACCGGGCCGGTGTATTCCGGCGGATGGAGCTGTCAAAAATTCGGCCGTCGATTGTTTTCCCTTCATAATGGGTGACAACCGTATCGGCAGATCCGGGTTTTTTCCCGCTGCCCTCCCGGATGATGCGATACTGAAGACCGGATTTTGTGACCTGGACATCTTGTCTGGTCCGATTTTCTTCCAGAAATGCAAGACCTTGCTTCAGGTTGGTTTCAGCGGCCTTGCTCTGTTTCGTCTGTTTTTTTTCCTGCATGGCGCTCTGGAATGCCATCATGATCTGCTGCATTTCGGACGGGCGCATCCTGGTTTCTTTTCCGGCATAAGCATCGGCGAACGAGTCTATAAAGGTTTGTACGTCAATCTCGAATTCCTGTCTTCTGAAATCCCCGCCAATACTTTGTCCCAGTATATAACTTATTTTTTCTATATCTATTTTCATTGTGATCTCCAAATTTTTTTGCAGGATTTGAATCAAAAAAATGATTGATGAGTTTGCTTCCATATAATAAAAGGTAAGGAAAGGCCAACAATTTTTCAAATGGACAATCATGATAAAAATGTTGTTTTTTGTCATTCCGGATTTTGACCTGTCTTTTATACAAAAAATCATGCATAAAATGGTTTTGAATCATGGTATTTGCGGAGCATAAACGGGCGTGCCGGATATTGAAACCGATTTTCACCTGCTATACAAAAAGGTTGTCCATTATGCGGAAAAGCTTTTTGATCCATATTCTTTCGGCAGGCTGCCTGCTGCTGGTCACATCTCTGCAGGCTTCTGAAAACAGGGAAATTTCCGACAGCCTGTTGGAATTGTTAAGCCTGGATCAGTGTATTGAGATTGCACTGGAAAAAAATCAACAGCGCAGGATTTCAGAACTGGCCGTAAAAATTGCACAGCACCAGTATGAACAGGCCATATCCTCCTATTGGCCCAAACTGATGGTCCGTTCGATGGTGTCGAGACTGGATGAAAACCCTGTTTTAATTTTACCGGAAGATACATCGGTTTACCGGATCAATGGTTTGACCACTCCCGATCTTTCCATCCCCGGTGTCGGCACCATCCCCGGCGGAACCCTTCCCTCCCAGGAGGCGACGGTAATCGCTCCGGAAAGAAGTATTACATTGATGGACCGGGATAATATGATCACATCCTTGGAGATGACCTGGCCGGTTTATACAGGAGGGGAGCGTCCGGCGGTCATTCAACAATCAAAATCCAATATTGAGGCGGCAAAGCAGGCCTCGCGAAGAACAGATCTTCAGATCATTTATGATGTCAAGCGAATGTATTATGGTGTAATTCTCTCCCAAAAGCTATATCATACGGCTGCGGATGCCATGGCTCGACTGAAAGCCACCATGGACTTGACAGAACAGTTATACAAAGAGGGAGCCGGTTCCGTTCAAAAAACCGATTATCTGAAAAGCAAAACCATGACAGAGAGTGCAAGGGCCATGGTGGCGGAATTTCAGGGGAACCGGGAAATATCCAAAGCCGCGCTGATCAATACCATGGGGCTTTCATGGGATGCGGATATTCGGCTATCGGAAACCGATATCCCGGATCGGTTATGGGAAACCAACCTCTCGGAGCTGATCGGCAATGTATACGAGTTCAATCCGGACTGGAAACAGTTCAGGGCAGCTGTCGAAGCAGCCCGGGCCAGGATTCAACAGGAAAAAGCAGGTCATCTGCCGAAGTTGATGCTGACCGGGACATTGTGGAGAATGGATAATCAATATGATTATGGGTTGACAAATGATCAAAACGACGAGGGATGGAAAGTGGGAGTTGGTTTTCAAATTCCTTTTTTTGAAGGATTTTTAACCAGCCAGAAGGTTAAGGAGGCCGAAGCATATTCTGCAAAACTGGAGGGACAGCAGATCCTGCTCAAGGAAGGGATTGCGCTGCAGGTGAAACACGCCTTCTTGCTGATGGACAGTTATTACCATCAGGCTGCGGCAACCCGGGCTGCCATGGACAGCGCACGTGAGAATCGCTCATTGCATGAAAGAGCATATGAAGCGGCATTGGTTGAGACAAAGGATGTCATCGAATCCCAGATCATGGAATCCATCATGGAAGCCCGTTATCATCATATTCTTTTTAAACACGCGGAAATGCAGTTTCTCATTGAAAAACTGATCGGCAATATCATGCTAAAACAATTTAACCCTGACCAGGATCATTCATAATACAATGCGACTGTACCTATTGATTGCGGGTTTGTGTTTTCTGTTTTTTCCGGAACCGGTTTCCGCTGAACCCGGAAACGTATTTCGTCTGGGGGTCATTGCCGATACCTTTTCCGGCGTCAATCAGAATGATGCCAGAATTGCCTTAAATGTACTGCTGGAAAAAAAATTAAAAGATGACTTTCAACAGGATGGAGCCGAAACCATTGTTTACCCGGATATTCATGCAGCCATGCAGGATACGCAAAACGGAAAGCTTGATTTGCTGACACTTCCGACAATGGATTACATCCGGATTAAAAATCGGATTCGGATGATACCGGAAATGATTGCAGGTATTGGCCCGGAAAAAGAGCAGTCCTATGTCTTTCTGGTCAACAACAGCTCTAATATTCAGTCATTGTCCCAGCTTAACTATAAAAATTTGATTGTTGAAAAAGGTGTCGGCGGAAAGCTTGCCTTGAAATGGCTGGATACGCTCCTGCTGGAACAGTCCTTGCCGGAAAGCGGGTTCTTTTTTCGGGAAATAAAACAGGTGGACAAAAGCTCCAGGGCGATGCTGCCTGTCTTTTTCGGGCAGGCTGACGGGTGTATTGTCCGTAATTTTGCCTTCGAGACCATGGCGGAGTTGAATCCTCAGGTTGGAAAGAAATTGAAGGTGCTGGACAGGTCGCCTGTTTTCGGCTCTGTGTTGATGTGCTTTCGTCCGGGAATTAAACCCGGATTAGCCGATTCCATTATCAATTTTATCCAGAAAATGCCGGATCATGCAGAGCACCGTCAGGTTCTGCTGCTGTTTCAGGTAAAGAAAATTTTTCGGTTTACGCCGGAGCATTTACATACCCTGGAGGCCTTGCTGGACCGGTATGAACAGTTAAAACAAACATCAGCCAAAGACTGAGTCGCATGGAACCATTTTCAGAGAACAAAGATCAGCACCGGAAAACGGAAAAAATTCCGAGGCGCAGAAAAATTTTTCTGCGCACCCTGCTGCTTTCATGGCTGATTATCATCTTTACGGTGATCATATTCGTATTTGCCATTATCCCCTATCAAAAGGCACAACTTCAGAATGAAATGGAAATGCAAGCCGGCGTTGTGTTTTCCTCGGTTTCTCAGATTGCCGAAAATTCAATTATTTTGGAAGATTATAGCGCTATTGTGGATCACTGCCTGACCTTGATCCAGAACAACACCCGGGTGATGTATGTTGTCATCACCCGGCATGACGGATTTTCACTGATCCATACCGCAACACAATGGTTACAGAAAACATTAAGCAAGGAGTGGCTTCCGAAAAATCAAAAAAATTCGGAAACCGGCCGTTTTGTGAAAAGCGAACTGGTGAATCAGGAAGTCTACAGTGTATCTTTCCCCTTTCGGTATTCCGGAATTGACTGGGGGTGGATCCATATCGGACTGGCACCGGGAAAATTCTATTCTGATTTGAAATCATTGTATATTCGTATCCTTCTGACATCCATTCTGGCCATTTCATTGGGCATGGTCGCTTCTTTTTATTTTGCCAGGCGGATCAGCACGCCCATCATGATGCTGGATCAGGTTGCAAAGCGCATCCGATCCGGTGATCTGTCCGCCAGGGCGATGATTCGCAGCGGCGATGAAGTGGAAAGTCTGGCAGATTCATTTAACCGGACAGCAGAGCATTTAAAAACAGAGATTACCGAAAAGGAAGCGGAAATTCGAGAACGAAGAGCCGTTGAATCGGCTTTGCGGGAAAGCGAAGAAAGATACCGGACGATTATCGAGAGCATTGAGGACGGATATTATGAGATTGATAACAATGGGATCATTACATTTGCCAATGAAGTGATGGGGAAAATTACCGAATATCCGGTGAATGAACTGATCGGAATGAACAGCCGGCATCTGATCGGTGAAGCCAATCGGAAGCAGGTGTTCAAGAGGTTTGCCGGTGTATATTTGTCCGACAGACCCGTCTCTGTTTTTGGATTGGAAATTATACGGAAAGATGAAGAAAACCGGCAAATTGAAACTTCCATCTCCCTGATACGGAACCTGACCGGGGAAAAAATCGGATTTCGCGGCGTGGCAAGGGATGTGAATGAACGAAAAAAGCAGGAAGATAAGCTGATCTATATTGCCTATCATGATACGCTGACCGGACTGAAAAATCGAAAGTGGTTTTATGAAAAGCTGCGGGATCTGATCCATCATGCAAAACGGTATCAATATCAGATTGCGTTGCTGTATATCGATATTGATCATTTCAAGAAAGTCAATGATGCAATGGGCCATGAAGTTGGGGATCGGCTGCTGCAGCTCATAGCGGAGAGGCTGCGGAACTGTCTGCGCAGAACAGATACCATTGCCCGGATCGGAGGCGATGAATTTTCCGTCCTTTTAGACAATCCCACAGAGGATATCCTGCCGGAAGCCGTAGCGGAAAAAATTGTGGACGCTCTCGGGAAACCATATTATGTTCAGCATCATACAATTGATTTTATTTCAGCCAGCATCGGGATCAGCAGTTTTCCGGAAGATGCCGATGATCTGGAAAGTCTGGTAAGAAGGGCTGATACAGCCATGTATCAGGCCAAGGAAAAGGGCAATTGTCATATATCCTGCCGGCATTGAATCAGAGATTCAGGAATGCTTCGATTTCATGGAGCCTTTTGATGTGCATGTCGGCGGAAAGAGAAGGATTGTCATAGGCGACAAAGGGGATTTTCGCAGCCATGGCAGCCTGCTCATCCAGCTCGGAATCTCCAATATAGAGGATTTCCTCCGGCGCGATATGAAAGTGGGTCAGAATTTTGATCAGCGGATCCGGGAATGGTTTCGGTCGTTCCACATCACGGGCGGAAATCACCAGGTCGAAATATCCGGTAAGACCATGCTCCTGAATCACCCTGTCCATGGTATCGGATCGATTCGTGGCAATCGCGGTATAATATCCGGGTTTGAGTTTCTGCAGCAGGGGGATTAAACCCGGCTCGATTTTCATGAACGGAATGAGGGAAAAGTAGTTGAGTGTTTTACGGACCTCATCTGCTTTTTTCCGCATCATGCCGTCGGTGATAATGCGGTCCAGGGATGCATCAACCGTATGCATATGCGTATATGCGAACTGTTCGTCGCTTAACGGCGGAAGATGGAAATGGTCTAAAATTCTATTGTAATAGGTCCGGTTTGCTTCCGTGGTGTCAAACATGACGCCGTCACAGTCAAAGGCCACAACTTTAATAGGATCCGGATTCATGGACCTGCATCCATCTCACCCAGATAGATGAACTCGATCCTGCGGTTAAGGGATCTCCCGGATTCCGTATCATTGGATGCAACCGGTGCGGTTTCCCCCTCACCGGCATAAGACAGCCGTTTTGGATCCACCCCGAATCTGTTTGCCAGCAACTCCATGGCGTTTCGGGCTCGCTGCCGGGAGAGTGATAGGTTCCGGTCAGCGGAGCCTTTGCTGTCCGAGTGACCCTTGATCAGGATTTTGGCGGAAAGCATTTTTTCCGAGTTCAGGGCCTCTGCGATTTTATGAAGCTGATCCATGTACCGGTCATCAATTTCCGCAGCCCCGGGTTTAAAATGAACACCGACAATCCCCAGTTTCCCTGCCTGTATTTCCAGTGTCTTCTGATGATCCGGAAGAGCAGGGTCCTGAGAAGGTATCGGTGCCGGCATTTTCTGATTTTCAGTTTCCGGCCGGCATGGGGAAGCCAGGAAAACGACGGCGATAAATACAGTGCTGAATAAGAAGGTTGAAATGGTTTTCATGGCGTTTCCCGGCCCAACCGTTTCCGGTTGGTTAAGGTGTTTTTGAAAAAATATTGCCGTATACACTGATGGAAATTTCCGGCTGAATTTGGCTGTCTGTTTTCAGGATGACGGTATCAAAATATCGACCGGCTTCCTGCTTGATGTTTTCAACCGTCAGCAAATATCCTTTTTTTCCTTTGGAAATTTCAGTCTCCTGCAAATCCTGGCGAATGTGGCTTCCGTTCCTGGCAGTAACTTCCAGAATCCGGAACGGATATTTTTCTTCCGGCATAATGCTGACGACTGATTTTATCGGCGTCTGGGGCTCACCGGTAAGCTTTATGCGTTCCGGAGAGATGGTGACGAATTTTTCGACAAAACCCGTGACAATCAGGTTGAATTTGGGATAACGGGGATCATTGGTTTCAACCTGGATGGTTTTTCTGAGGCTTTGTCCGCCATATCCTCTTGTGTTTACTTTGATTTTTATGGTTCCTTCCTCGCCCGGAGGGATTTGCCGTGTATAGGAAACGGCAGCGCACCCTCAGCCGGGTTTGACTTTGAGGACATCCAGCTGGGCGCTCCCGGTGTTCTTGATGGTGAAATCATGAACAATGTCTATTCCTTCGGTGATGGACTGAAATGCATATGTGGATTCGATGATTTTCAGTTCCGGTTGATTTTCCGGTTTGTCTGCCGCTGTTGCAAAACCGGTTTGCGTTAAACAGAAAAGGAACAGCAGCATGATAATGGGTTTGTTTTTCATTTGTATTTCCTTGTTCGTCTATCGGTCAGCGTTTTTTTAAATGAGTGCATTTTAACCCTAAAATCGGTAATGTCAAGAGTTCAGTTGCAGACGTTACAACATGAATACCGGATCGACATCAATGGCGACGGTCACGGACCGGTGATTCATGATTTTGGGATCTTCAAACAGCAGTTTGTGGGCCAAAGCGTGCAATAGATTGATTTTTGATCCTTTTAACAGGATCTGCCACCTGTAGTATCCGGAAATTTTCGATAAAGGCGCTTCCACCGGACCCAGCAGCGTCAGATGTTTTTCAAATCCGGGATTCTCTTTCAGGAGTTGCTTGCAGCATTCTCCGGTATAGATTGCATGGGCTTTGGTTGTTTTTTGATCCTTGCCGGATATTTTCAATTGGATCAGCCTTGAAAACGGGGGATAGCTCAGGGCTCTTCGAAAAACAATTTCCTGGTTGTAAAATGTTATATAATCCTGATGCTGCGCAGTCGTGATGGTAAAGTGTTCCGGACTATAGGTCTGGAGAATGACGCGACCTGGAACAGCGCCCCTGCCGGCTCTTCCGGCGACCTGGGCCAGAATCTGGAAGGTCTGTTCGCTGGCCCGGAAATCCGGGAAATTCAAGGAGAGATCGGCACAGATAATACCGACCAGAGTAATATTGGGGAAATCATGCCCCTTGGCGACCATCTGGGTGCCGACCAGGATGTCGATATTGTTTTTTTTCAGATCCTTCAATATTTTCAGCAAAGATCCTTTCTGTTTTGTCGTGTCCCGATCCATCCGGGCAATTCTGGCTTTGGGAAACAGGTCTGCCATGGCGCTTACAATTTTTTCCGTTCCCATGCCTAAGGGTTTGATATCGGATGATCCGCACTTGTCACAATGGGATACCGAGGCTTTGCTGAAGCCGCAGAAATGACATTTATACGCATTGATCCGTTTGTGCAGGGTCAGGGAGATATCGCAATTTTTGCATAGCATGGGTTCTCCGCATACGGAGCATATCGCATAATTGGCATAGCCCCTGCGGTTCAGGAACAACAGGACCTGTTCTCCACGGGAAAGATTCTGCCGGATTTCCTGTATGAGTTCCGGCGTAATAAATTTATGGATGCCCCGTTCATTCCGGTATGAACAAAGGTCCACAATTTTCACATGGGGCATGGGGCGATCCATTACCCGTTTTGTCAGATGCAATCGCTTGAATTTTTTCAGATCCGCATTGTAATACGATTGGACGGAGGGTGTTGCGGAGCCCAGAAGGGCAATGGCATCCTGCTGTTTTGCCCGAACCACGGCAAGATCCCTTGCATTGTAACGAAACCGGCTTTCCTGTTTATAGGAAGTGTCATGCTCTTCATCTACAATAATCACACCGACGCGGTTTATGGGTGCAAAAATGGCGGATCGGGCGCCAATGACAATGTTAACCTTCTGTTCCAGGATTCTTTCCCACTGATCGTACCGTTCGCCGGCGGAGAGCCCGCTGTGCAGAACGGCAATACACTCACCGAATCGGGCCCGAAACCGTCTTTCCGTTTGCGATATCAAAGCGATTTCCGGAACCAGAATCAGCGTGGAAAATCCTTTTTCCATAGCGGCTTCGGCGATCCGCATATACACTTCCGTCTTTCCGCTTCCGGTGACACCGGATAGCAGATAGGCACGAAATCCACTTCCCAGGGAATGGATTACGGTCGATACGGCAGCTTGCTGTTCCTCGGAAAGATCCGGCGGTCTGTCCGGCGGAATCGGATCTCCCAGCGGATCACGATATATCTTTTGCATGCTTTGGGATATAAAACCATATTTCAGAAGATAGGGGACATAGGAATCGGCTCCGGGCATATGATTCTTCAACGCTTTCCGGGAAACGCCACATTCATGGGACTGAATAAATTCCACTATGGCTTTTCTTTTCTGTGCATGCCGGTCTTGAGGGATATCGGAACGGATATAGGACAGATAGGGCTCTGTCCGGGAACCGGAATTCCCGCCTTTTAAAATCAGTTTTTTTTGAATGACGCCGGAATCGGCCATTTTGCGGATCAGACCGGCCGGGACTTTCGGTGTTAATTTTGTCTGCAGTTTTTTCCGGAGAATCGGGTTATCGGCAAGAAGAGATAATATTTCTTTTTCAAGGGGCGTGATTTTATCGGACTGCAGATATATTCTGCCCGGCTCTGTGATGGATATCTCCGTCCATTCAACCAGATTGAGGCCTCCCGGAAGGGCGGCTTTGATCACCTCCCCGATGGGATGCATGTAATAGTCGGCAATCCATTTGAAGAAGACAATCATGGATTCCGGGAAGAGCGGCCGGTCATCCAGGATATCGAGTATTTTTTTGATTTTGAACGGTTCTTTTTTTTCCGCCGATCCCAGGACGTAGCCGGTTACCTTGCGCTGCCCGAACGGGACCAGCACCCGAAGACCGATTTCAATATCGGGTATCAGTGTTTCCGGAACCCGGTATGTGTAAGTATGGTATACCGGCAGGGCAACAGCCACATCAATATAGAGTTCTTTTTCCGACAATCCGACTCCTTTGGGAAGATATGAAAACCC
Source organism: Desulfobacteraceae bacterium (assembly GCA_003599865.1). GTDB lineage: Bacteria > Desulfobacterota > Desulfobacteria > Desulfobacterales > SURF-7 > QZKS01. Next base: position 12,949 of record QZKS01000084.1, on the reverse strand, counting down.
CATGTTTTATAAATCAGATAGCCATGTATGAGCAAGGTGATTTTGGATTTGTTATGGGATACAATCCATGGAGATACGATTTGTAATTTTTGAATATACCTGTTATAGTTTAGCCGTTTACATGCAGGTCACTGCCTTCCCAATGAAACACGAGTTACGGACTTCCATTAAACGGAATAAAGATGAAACAATTCTGCGGCGATCATCCAACAAAACCGGCCCATTTTCAATGTCCCATTCCGTATCCGGAATGATCTTACCCAGATGAAGGCTTCGTAATTTTCCTATCAGCAGGGCAGCATAAGGAGTTGAAAATTGGTAAAAATTAAAACCAAAGTGATTTTCATTTTAATCGGTGTGTTTTTTGGTTTTGCAGCGATCGATTATGGGGTCCAGCATGTTATCCTGTTTCCCGGTTTTCTGGAGATTGAGAAGGATCGTGCGGTGGAAAACACCAAACGCATCACCCAGGCAATTACCAACGAGTTGGACCATCTGGATACCCTGTGCCATGACTGGTCGGCCTGGGATGCAACCTATACCTATGCTGCCGATCCTTCCGATGCATATATTGAGGAAAATCTCCCGGAGAGCGTTTTTGATGACAACAAGCTGAGCTATATCGGCATCCTGAATACGGATCGAAAGGTTTTATACCATCAGGCGATGGATCTTTCAGAAAAAAGAAAAATAACCATCGGCCGTTTTCCGGATGATGTCTTCCCGGAATCCCATCCTTTGCTTACCTATTCCCTTGCCGGCAAATCGCTTTCCGAAGTGACGATCAAAGGTATTCTGATGACGGATAAAGGTCCCATGCTGATTTCTTCCCGTCCGATTCTGGCCAACAGCAATGAAGGCCCTATCCGGGGAAGTATGATCATGGGGCGGTTGTTCAATGGGGACATGGTTCGGAAAATCAGGGAACAGACCCGTATTCATTTCAGCCTCTATCCGATCCTGCCGGAATCGATTCCATCCGCCTTGCAGGGTATTCCATCCCATATCACACAAGAAGCGCCCTATTTCATACAGGCAGCCGGAGAGGATCTCCTGCGCGTCTATACGGTTATCAAGGAGCTGGAAGGGAAACCATTTTTGCTTTTAGAGGTAAACAACAGCCGGGAAATCTCAACAAAAGGAACGGATATGATCGGCGATGCCTTTTTATTGAAAATCGCCCTCAGCATCACGATTGTTTTGATTCTTCTCATGCTTCAGCAGGCCGTGTTTAAAAAAATTGAAAAATTGACAAACCATGTCCAATCCATTCAACAGACCGGGGATCTTTCCAAACGGATTGAAACAGCAGGCCGGGATGAAATCAATGTCCTTGCCAATGAGTTCAATCGGCTTCTGGAAAAACTGCATGAAAAAACGGAAAAAAGCAAAGAATTTGAAGACGAACTGCAAAACAGTGAACGGAAATTCCGCACCATTATCGAAAATGCTCCGGGTGTTGTTTTCATCCTGGACCTTTCGGGAGATCTCCTTCTTTTTGAAGGAAAAGGGGTGGATGTATTGGGACTGCAGCCGAATCAGGTAACCGGGCAATCGATTTTCACCATATTCCATGATCAGCCGGAAACCATCCGGAATATACAAAAAGCAATGGCCGGAAATACGTTCACGGTGGATATCGCGGTCAGAAAGTTGATATTTGCGACCACGTTTGCTCCTTACCGGGATCGAACCGGAGAATTGATCGGAACCATTGGAATTGCAACCAATATCACGGAACGGAAAATGGCGGAAGAAGCCTTGCGGGAAAGCGAAAATCAGTTCCGATCCATTGTGGAAAACTCCCATGACGGCATTATTCTTATCGGAGCGGATTATAAGTTTCAGTATGTAAACGACGAATTCTGTAAAATTACAGGCCGTTCCTATCAGGAACTGATCGGAGAGGATTTTCGGGTGGTGCTGGATGATGAGAGCAAGGATCTTGTTGCCGATCGTTACAAAAGAAGACAGATGGGCGAAGCGGTGCCGCCAAGATACGAATTCAATATCCTCCGGAAGACAGGAGAAAAAAGGCGTATTGAGTTCAGCGGGAATGTCATTCGCGATTCCAATGGTCGGGTAGAAACCGTTGGTCAGCTTCTGGATATCACCAGGAACAAGGAGTCAGAAGAGGAGCGGCAGCGGCTGGAAATGAAGCTGCGACAGGCACAGAAAATGGAGGCAATCGGTACCCTGGCAGGCGGAATTGCCCATGATTTCAATAATATTTTATCCGCTATTATGGGATATGCACAACTGGCGCTCATGAATTCTCAGAGAAATGATAAGGTGCACCAGTATATCCAGCAGCTTATGGCATCCAGTGAACGGGCGAAAAGCCTGGTTCAGCAGATTCTGGCATTCAGCCGTCAGACAAAGGTGGAAAGAATACCGGTGGATATCGGCATGGTCTTCAAAGAAGTGTTGAAATTGATCCGGCCGACCACTCCCTCCACAATTGAGATCACCCATAATGTGGTTTCAAACCTGGGTGCGGTTATGGCGGATCAGACGCAGATTCATCAGGTTCTGATGAATCTGTGTGTCAATGCATCCCAGGCCATGGAAGAAAATGGGGGAGAATTGCGTGTCGAACTCTTTCCGGTGGAGCTGACCGCAGCAGATGTGGTACATTATACCGACATCGAACCGGGAAGATATCTTTTATTGACCGTAAAAGACACGGGAATGGGTATGGATGAAGAAACCATGTCACACATTTTCGAACCGTATTTTACAACCAAGAGGATATCCGAGGGAACCGGTATGGGACTGGCCACGGTTCACGGGATTGTCACCGATTGCGGCGGTGACATCAGAGTATCCAGCAAACCGGGCGCTGGAACAACCTTTCATGTTTTGTTTCCTGTAATTGAAAAGGAGATACCGGAAGTGGAAAACAGTATTTTGGATCTGCCGTCAGGCAATGAACAGGTTTTGTTTGTGGATGATGAGAAGTTCCTGGTGGATATCGGCATCGAGATGCTGAATGATCTGGGCTATAAAGTGGAGGGCAGGACCAGTTCGCATGATGCACTGGAGGCATTTCGTGCCAATCCGGATAAATATGATATTGTCATTACCGATATGACCATGCCGGAGATGACGGGGGATAAGCTTGCCATGGAAATCAAAAAAATTCGTTCTGATATCCCCATTATCATATGCAGCGGTTTCAGCAGGGAGATGACACAGGAGAAGGCGCAGCGAATCGGTGTGCGAAGCTTTCTCAACAAACCGATCACCATGGAGGAGATGGCACAAACCATCCGAAAAGAGTTGGATCGGAAATAATTATCAGGCCTTGCCATGCCGGACCGGAATCCGGCATTTACAGTCTACATCGTTTCTGCAATGGAAACCGTCCGGTCGCTGAGCATGTTGACGTAGCTGCCCATCTCATTGTCATACCACCCGTAAATGACAGCCTGTGTGACGGGAATCCGCACAAAAGTATCTTTCAATGCTGCCGTAACCTCTTTGCCGAGATTGGGTACCAGCCCCATGTTAATGGAAACTTCGGCTGTTCTGGTATGGGTTTCATGTCCTTCGATAATGGCCGCAGCCCTTGGTATTCCGATAATATCCCCGGAAACATTTTGTTTTTCCGTAAAGTGGAGATACTGGTTGGGATCATCTTCCGCTGTCTGGCGATAAATATTGTTTAAAAACTCCCTTCGAACCGGTTCACCCTCAAGTCCTTCCTGAATATTGATCACCAGAATGATCAGAGAGCCTGTGCTGGTCGGAATCCGGACCGATTCGGCGATAAATCCGATTTCCTGCATTTCCGGAATCACCAGCCGCAGCGCTTTGGCAGCTCCCGTCGATGTCAGAATAATGTTATTCATGATGCTTCTGTTTTTTCTGAGGTCTGTCTTCCCGCCTTTGGGAAGTTTATCCAGAACAGACTGCGAACCGGTTGCCGCATGAATCGTTGCCATGGAAGCAGACAAAATCCGTTTTGAACCCAGGACGTCAATTAGGGGCTTGATCATATGGGCAAGACAGTTGGTCGTACAGGATGCATTGGAAATAATATTGTGACGCCGGGAATCAAAGTCGTTTTCATTAATACCCATCACTGTCGTGACGGCATCCTCGGGCATGGAGGTGCCCTTGTCCTTTATTTTAAACGGAGCGGAAACGATCACCTTTTTGGCGCCTGCATCCAGGTGGCCGCGAGCAGAGCCTTTGGGTGCCGAGGACGGCAAGGTCGGATCCAGGAACTGCCCGGTGGTGTCCACGACAATCCGCACATCATGGTTTTTCCATCCAATGTCGGCGGGATTCCGATTCTCACGCAAAAAACGGACCTTGATTCCGTTGATCATCATGGTTCCGTTTTTTTCATCCAGATCATGGATAACCGGTTCCGCCTTGTAGCCGTTCAGGAAACCATGAAGCAATCCATAGGTAGAGTCTCTTTCCGTATAATGAGCGATGTCCGCCAGAGAGGTACCGACCTCACGTCCGACATTGACCACCAGTTCATCAAAATATTGCCTTCCAACATGCTGCCATAAGGTGAGTTTTCCAATTCTTCCAAAACCGTTGATCCCAAGTTTTTTTCCGTGACCAATATTTGAATTGGTTTCCATTTCTTCCCTTTCAATCGGTTTGTGTTCCTATCTTTATCTCAATGAAGCCTTTCCCAATTATTATATTCAATTTCCCGTTCATTATCAAATCATGTATAAAATAAATGGAGATGGCCAAAATTCCGTAATTTTCCAGAAGGTTAAATACCCCGTAGCTTTCTAACAATTTAAATAATTCGGCGAATTGCATACTTTCCTCCTGTGTATAACATTTTTAACTTGAATTAAACCCATGAGGTTGGTAGCGTAATTAGTGCTATACAATCACAGTCCAAACTCTGGGCAGTGTATTATTAAAAAACCTTTGCCGTGCCTAGCGGTGAAGGTTTTTTATTGTATTTCTATTACATTTCAATCTCGATGAAATCATATAAGTTATTTCTGTTTTACCCGTATCAGTCCATTAAAGACAGAGCCTTCCTGGCCATCAATACTGATAAAGTTGCCGGACTGTAAACAGGTATTTTTAAACACTGCGGTTTTTCTTTTTTCATCACAGATCAGATTCCCGCAACCCACGACACAGGTTTTCTCCAGTCGATGCGCCACAACCGCTGCATGGGAGGTCAGCCCTCCCCTTGCCGTCAGGAGACCGTCGCTTGCGTGAATCTCCAAAATATCGTCCGGAACCGTATCACCTCTGATGAGAATTAGCAAACGTTCGGGTTCTTCTTTTCGCCATTTTTTGATCTCATCGAGTGTGAAGACAATCCTTCCGCTCATGGCCCCGCCGCTGACCCCGATTCCATGTCCGAGAAAGATTTCCCTGGAGTTAAGATCTTCCAGATCGAAGATCATTTTTTTCTTCATCTCCCGCATGGCCATATCCCTTGTTTGCAGCAGAAAAAGATCTCCCCGGGAAGGACCTTCAAAGGTAAATTCCATTTCCTGAGGGCTCCAACCCTTGTCATAGATCAGTTGGAAAACATATTCTTTCAAGGTATTATAAATTTCAGGAAAATGGGTTTCCAGGGTGATATCGGTTTCCCGCTGTTCAATGGTCTGCTGGACCTTGGAAATCGGCAGGGTTTTCACCAGTCCGGAAACCACATCTTCGCCCTGGTTCTCAACCGTAAAATCACCCCATAGCCGAAGAGAATCACTCGACATCCTCGGGCTGTGGGTGAACAGTACGCCGGTTCCGGACATATCGGAAATATTTCCGAAAACCATGGCCTGGACGATGACGGCGGTTCCCCAGTCATCGGATATTCCCATGATTTTTCGATATGCTTTGGCTTTATTCGACTCCCAGGATTGAAAAACATTTTGAATGCAGGCCAGAAGCTGTTCAAATGGATTTTCGATGATCGTAATTCCGGAATCCAGGATCAGCGACTTATAGGCAAGGGCGACCTTTTTCATCTGCTTGCCGGTCAGCCCGCTCTTATAAGGCGTATCCAGTTTTTGTTTAAAGTCACCGATGATGGTATCAAAATCATCCCGTTTCACGCCAAAGGCCATGCCATAGCATTGCAGGAAGCGCCGGTAATTATCCCAGGCAAACCATGCATTTCCGGTTTTTTCGGCGATTCCGTTCGCAATTTTTTCATTGATACCCACATTGAGCAGGGTATCCATCATACCGGGCTGGGAAATGGCTGATCCGCTTCGGACGGAAAGCAGCAAAGGATTTTCCGGAGTTCCAAAGGATTTGCCGGATGTTTTTTCCAGGCCGATGACCTGGCTCAAAACCTGCTGCCGGAAGTTGTCTCCTGCCGGCCGATAGCTTTCAATCACTTTCTGGCACCGGAACACCTCGGTTGTAATAATAAATCCCGGAGGGATCGGCCACCCGTAGCTTCGCAGTTTCAGAAGGTTCAGGCCCTTGTTGCCCAGATTGATGATGCTGTGCGATCCTTTCGGGGTTTCGTCAATGGAGGTCATGGCCCGATGAGGATCATAGTTCAGGAGGAGAAGCAGTTTTTCCTTGGGAAGTCTTTCCGCCTGTTGGAACAGGATGTTGATGGTCCGGGTCAGCAGCAGATCCAGTTGTGTCAGGCCCAGAGCCAGGGCGATTTTTTCCCGGAAAAAGATTTCGGAAATGCGATGCGCCATATTTTCATCATCATCCATCTGTTCTTTGGGTAGATATTTAGGAAGAATCCGATCCCTGGGCATCTGGGACAGAATCTTGTTCAGATTGCGTCCGTGGATGTTGTTAAAATGGTCATTGATGATGTTGCGGACAGCCAGGGCAAACCCTTTGAAGATATCCAGATACTGGGTGTAGGAAAAACCTCTTGTCTGGAGGGCATGGGATAGAAAATCCATCTGGCGTTTGAATTCCACGGTGGATAATCCGTCGATTTCAAGCGCCTGATCAAACAGTTCCAGACGATCATAGATTTGAAAAAAAGATGCTTTGGTAATCAGTGTAAGGTCGATACTGTCCACCAGCTCTTCAAACAGAACATTGACCAGGGATTCAATCCGGAATGTCAGTCCCAGCGCATCGAATTTCATCTCATGATAGCTTCCGTACATGGACGGAATGTCAACCGTGATATGTCTTTTCTGATAGATATCCTCACGGATTTCATATTCACGGTTGCTGAGGATCACTGCCTTTAAAAGCCCGAGATAGTCGAGCAGCTTCTGAATTTTTCGCTTCAGGTCCGGTTCCTGCAGTGCATTTTTCAGACGGTGCATGTCCGGCAGGGCTTCTGTGCTTAACTGACTAATATAATGATCAATTTCAATAAAATTCAGATTGTATTTCTGATTGGTCAGTTTGTAGAAAGTCAGGGCAAGCTCCACCCGTTCCCGGTCAATGGGGGAGGTATCGGGAATGGTTTCCAGTTGTTTCTTCAATTCATCCAGGCGGACGGAAAGAAAAGCATCCGGTTTCGAGATCCCTTTTTGGTTCAGGAAGGACATGACCTTGTTTACGCCATCAATATAGGGGCCGTTTGGCTCCATGGCCTCATACATGGACGGTGGGATGTAAGGCTCGAGAAATTCTTTGTTTTTTGTCTGCCAGTACAAGAGGGTGGCTTCGATAAAGCCGATGATGCGATTGCTGCTCTCCACGTGACCTTGTTTGCGCAGAAAATGGATCAGGACATCCTTGCGATGGCAAATCTCATCCAGTCGTGTGGAAATGTCACGCAGTTCGCCTTCTGCCCCGATATCATTGAAAAAGGCAGGAAATAACCGGGCCAGTTGTTTGCAGAGATTGTAAACCGGCTCGATGTCCGAATTTAAAAATTTGGTGATGTCCCGCGGAAACAGGTCGGTATCCTTGATAAAGACACCGCTGATGGAGAGGTGGATGATCAGGGCGGACAAGAGCCTGACCGACCATTGCGGTTTGCGTTCGATCAGTTTCAGCCAGGTCCGGATATTCTGGATATGATCGGAATTGACTTTTATCTGCCAGTCGTTTCCAACCCCCTGGATCATGGGGGCCTGAAATCCAAGATCAATGATAAAATCCGTGAAAAAGTTCACAAAATCGTTATCATCCGTTTTGTATACCCCCTCTCCCATATTCAATACGCAGTTCAGGGCGGTTGCCGGAAAATCTTCCGCCCGCACTTTTAATATGGAAAAGGTTTTTTCGATCAGTACCTGAATTCGGGAAGGTTCTTCATTGGCAATCAGAAACGAAAGGGAACGGTTGATTTCCCGGAGGGCTTCCTCATGGATGAGCAGCAGACCGGATGTGTTCATGATATGGAATAAAAAAAACAGTTTCCAGCGCCATCCCCGGCTTTCATCATCCCCTGCCTGGAATAGATTTTGCGGAATTTTCCGGTAGGTTTCCACAAACTGGCCATACCCTCTCAGTTCCAGCAGCCGGGTCAGCATTTCGATCGAGTCCGGAGGGGCATTTTGAATAATGGTTTTCAGTTTGTTGACGAGGGTATCGATGCTTGCCGTGGAGATATCCTTGAAAATTTCCTTCAGGTCCTGGGGGAATTCCGTTTCTTCCACCTCTTTCTGGAACCACTCCATAGGATCGATTTCACTTAACCAGTAGGCATAAGTATACTGGAAGTATTTGACCAGCAGATGATTGATGGCCTGATATCCGCTGGAGACTGCCGGGTCTGCATTGATCAGGTCTTCAGCAATCCGTTTGATTCTGTAATAGCTTTTCACAAACAGGAAAAAACATTCATCTTCCAGATCGTGTATCTGAAGAAAGGCTTCGTCCAGGACCGGCTTAAACCGGTGCAGTTCGGTTTTGGCATCCTTGATCATTTTCTGAATAAAGAGAAGGAAATTGTCGGCAGCATCGGCTTTGATAGCGGGTTTGGCCGCAGATTTGATGGCGGTCAAAAAAATTTCAACATAGAGGGTTGCCGCAGCAGGGCCTTCCGGATGTTTTTTCATCAGATGAAAGTAATTGAGGGAATAATTGCGTGCTTCCCTGACGATGAATTGCCAGTTTCGATAGGGGTGTGACAATTCCTTGAGAAAGGTGTTCAATCCTTCCATCAATCCGTAATACTTGGACATGATGTCCTGTATCAGAAAATATTTGGGATCGATCCGGGCTTCAACATGATAGTCTGCAATGTTGGCTTCAAGAGCCTTGGATGGTTTTTTAAGCAGGTCCGCCTTGGTCATTGATTTAATATCCTTCGAAATATCAATTTGATATGGCGCTCAACAGTGTTCTTTTCCTTTACAGCAGCTCCAGCTGAATCTGTTTCCGGACAGGGGTCTTCTTTGATGGTCTCTGTTTGCCGGGCAATGAATCCGGGATCATGCTGTTTTCCGGCCAGGTCCGGCAGAATTCATCCTGCGGCCGATCCGAATAGACGGCTTCAAAAGCATGATCCCCTGTTGGACGGATGGATTCCACGGAGTGTATCATCAGGTCTTTTTCCTGGGCGGTCACCACGGGAAATCCGTAATGGGTATTGACATGACTGACCGGTTTTCCGGATGAGATTCTTCCGGAAACAAATGCAAGATGGTTTTCCAGGCGGCCGGCAATTCCGGCATTCGAGATCTCTACAGCGGTTTCCATCCGGGAGACGATGGGGTCGGCAAAATGTTTTTCAAGTTCAACCCCCATAGAATTCCGACCGGCAGCCATGGCTGCCAGCATGGTCGTGCCCATTCCCAGGAACGGATCAAAAACCAGATCCCCCTGGGTGGAGTACATGCAGATCAGCCGGTACGGGAGTTCAAAGGGAAATGCCCCGCTTCTGTTCCTGACATCCTGTTTGTCCAGTTTTTGAACCGTTCCTTTCAGGTCCATCCAGACATCGGAAAACCACTGATTTCTCTCTTCCCAGAAAATGGCGCTTTTCCGGCGATGCTGTTTTTCGTCTTCGTGCTGAAATTCCCGTTTTCCGCCCTTTCGCAGGATCAGAACATACTCATGCTCCAGGGTCACATAGGCACCGGCAGGCAGCATCCCGGACCCCATGAATTTATTGGGAGCATTGGTCTGTTTTCTCCAGATAATGGCCGGCAGGGGGGTAAAACCGATACTCAGCATTTTAGTCAATATCCGGGAATGATTCGGGTAAAGCATGAAATGATCGTTGATGGTCCGGACTGCGTCTCCGATATTGATGCAGGCCAGACCGCCGAATTTCAATACCCGGTATACCTCATCCCAGACACGGTCCAGGAGCCGGTTCATCCGTTCAAAAGCAAGCATGCCGTCCCGGTTGTCCAGGGCCTTTTGAATGTCATGGTCTTGAGCGGCAAATACATCATCCCACATCTGAATCATCGGGTAGGGCGGGGATGTGACCACCAGATCAACGCTTTTGGGCGGGATGTGCTTGCTTTTCCGGGCATCTCCGATAGAAAATTGATGTACGGTCTTCATTAAAGTATGATCACCTTTTTCAGATAGGCCACGATTTTTTCCGGATCATCCATGACCTGAAGGATATCCATATCCTCCTTGGATATCCTTTTATCCTTGAGCAGCCGTTCCCGAATCCATTCCACGAGACCTCCCCAGTAGTCCGAACCCATCAGGATGACCGGCAGCGGCCTGATCCGCTGGGTCTGGATCAAAGTGACGGCTTCAAACAGTTCATCCAGCGTTCCAAAACCGCCGGGCATGATGATATAGGCCTGTGCATATTTGACGAACATCACCTTCCGGATAAAAAAGTAGTTGAATTCAAGCTGAATATTGGCGTATGGATTGGGCTTTTGTTCAAACGGAAGAACGATATTCAGCCCCACGGAAACCCCTCCGGCCTCTGCCGCTCCCTTATTGGCCGCTTCCATGATGCCGCCGCCGCCGCCGGTGATAACCGCGAATTTGTTTTTGACCAGCCTGGCGGCAAGTTTTTCCGCTCTTTTATAGCTGGGATCATTCGGGGCTGTCCGGGCAGACCCGAAAATGCTGACCGCCGGTCCGATATCATGGAGAGCTTCGATGCCTTCAACAAATTCTCCCATGATTTTAAACAGTCGCCATGCTTCACCCAGTTTCAGGTCATCGATCAGGTATTGTTTTTCCATTACGGTTTCCTTTGGTCATTGTCTGTAAAAAAAAGGTTCAACAAAAAACGCCGGGCAGAACTCACCAGGCGCTTCCCTGTGTCTTCATCTGAAAATTGTATACACAAGGAGGTCTGAATTTTTCAGGTAAATATTTTTTGTCCGGCTTACAGCGTCCAGCTGTAAGAATCATACGCCTCAGGCTCTGCCGTTAAATCCGATGATCACCTTCCCTTGCTCAACGATTACCGGCACCTTTCGGGAACCGTCGGAATATTTCAACATTTCATTCAAACGGGCGGCATCCTCAATGACGTTGACATATTCAACATCTTTTCCGTTTTTGGCATAGGCTTCACGAGCTGCCGTGGTAAAGGGTCAGGTATTTTTCCCATAAATCAAAACTTTATCGGTCATGATGAATTCCTCACAGAAAATCTGAAAGATAGTGGCAGGAAGGAACCGGAACATGACGGTCCAATTCATAAAAATATATAATAAAACAAAACAATTGTACATACCTGCCGGGTAATCGCAATCTATCAGGTGAGGCGGTTGTTGTCAATGTTTTCAATTTGACTTATCGGGTTTCCCATGTTAAAAAATTGCCGGTTTAACATCAACCTTTAATCAATGGACAACTCAATCAAAAATCTGACAAAACGTGTCAATATTCAAAATGAACTGGGTCTTCATGCAAGGCCGGCAGCCCTTATTGCAGCGATTGCCCAGAAGGCAAACAGCAAAGTCTGGATGATTCGAAATGAGGAAAAGGTTGATGCATCGAGCATTATTGATATCCTGACCCTCGCCTGTCTGAAAGGTACGGAAGTTACATTTCAGGTTGAAGATCCTTCGGATTCCGACGTCCTGGAGCGGATCGGCAATCTGTTTCAAAATGGATTTGGAGAATAAATGAATATGGCGGATACAGGCAGGGAAGAAAGAATTTTAACGGGAATCAGCGGCTCTCCCGGTATCTGTATTGGCAAGGCCTATATCGTTGACAGGGAGGGCGTCAATGTTATTGAAAAATATTATATCAAAAAGGACAAACTGCAAGATGAGATCCGGCGGTTCAAGGCCGCAGTAAAAACAAGCAAGGACCAGCTGGCTTCCATCATCAAAAGCACATCCGAAGAACTGCGGGAACATGTCGATATCCTCGAAACCCATATGGCATTGTATAATGATAAAATGTTGTATGGCCGTACCATTGAAACCATTGAACGGGAAATGGTCAATGCGGAATGGGCATTAAAAACAGTGGTTTCAGAAGTGAAGGTGATGTTCCAGAGCATATCGGACCCCTATCTCAAGGGCCGGGCAACCGATATTGCCCATGTGTCGGACAGGATCATGAGAAACCTTGTGGGAGCCGGAGATGTTGACATTGCCGCCATTGATAAACGGGTCATCCTGGTTGCCCGGGATCTTTCACCTGCCGATACCAGTCAGATCCAGCTTGTCCGGGTCAAGGGCTTTATCACCGACCTTGGCGGAAAAACATCCCACACCGGGATCATTGCCAGAACCCTGGGAATTCCCAGTGTTCTGGGGCTTGAAAATGCAACGTCTCAAATCAAAAGTGACGATATCATCATTGTGGATGGCCGGGCCGGAATCGTCATCCTTCATCCGACCGATAAAACCATTGCCCTGTACGAAGACCGTTTGCAGCAATATGAAGAGTACCGGGCAGTTATCACCAGAAGCAGCCTGCTTCCGGCCAAAACCGCCGACGGTGTCCGCCTCTATGTCATGGGCAATATCGAACTGCCGGAAGAGGTGGTTTCGGTTATGGATCACGGCGGGGACGGGGTCGGACTGTTTCGAACCGAATTTTTATACCTGCGGCGGTCATCCTTCCCCAGCCAGGAGGAATTGTACGACCAATACAGAGAGGTGGTCGAGCT
>QZKS01000036.1 GCA_003599865.1 Desulfobacteraceae bacterium | reverse complement strand
CATAATCACCGGGAATCCATTCTTCATGGGTCATGCAGCAGGCTTCATCCACGACGATATTTCGGGTTTCAATTGTAAGGGTTCCCACACCGGCAATGGCATCCCGGGCGTTTACGGCAAGATTCACGATGATCTGGTCGATCTGGGACGGGTCCATTTTCAGAGACAGGAGATCGATCCCCGGCTTCCAGATCAGTTGAATATTTTCTCCGATAAGGCGTTGGAGCGTTCCGGCCATGCCGGAAATCGTTTTGTTCAGGTCCAGAATTTTGGGGCTGATTGTCTGTTTTTGTGCAAATGCAAGCAGGTGACGGGTAAGTTCAGCCGAACGCTGGGCACTAGTAAAAATTTCCTGCAGCTGTGCATAGGCGGGTGTCGATGGATCGTTTTCTTCCATAGCCATTTCGGCATTGCCGATGATCACCATCAGCATATTATTGAAATCATGCGCAACCCCGCCTGCCAGCCGCCCGATGGATTCCATCTTTTGTGACTGCAGCAGCTGAGCATGCAGCTCCTGTTTCTCCTTTTCCATCTGTTTTCTCGCCGTAATATCCCGCGATACTCCGGAAAAGGATACGGGCTGTCCGGCAGGATCTTTCTGAAGCACGGCGTTGATTTCCATCCAGATCAGCCGGCCGTCCTTATGCCGGTGTTCCGCTTCGATCAGGACCCTGTCCGTACCGGCCTGGCCGATCGCGATTTTCCCGAAGGCATCCTGTATTTTCTTTTTTGTTTCCTGGGAGAAAATAACATCCAATGATGCGCTGCAGGCTTCTTCCGCAGTATAGCCGAGAATGGTCTCAACGGATTTTGAGCAGAAGGAGTAGGTCATGGTCGATAAATCAAAAATCCAGATAATGTCGTTTGAATGCTCCACCAGAAAACGATAGTTTTCCTCACTTTTTCGTAAGGCTTCTTCCGTGCGCCTTTGTTCGGTGATGTCGTGGAATATGCAGTGGGTTCTCTTGAAATTGCCGGAATCATCCCGTTGGATCTTTCCGTTAAAGGAAACCAGGATGGGGTCTCCGTTTTTTTTGACCATTTCGAATTCAACACCCAGAATTTCACCAATGGCCTTGAATCTTGGAAAGTTTTCCTTGAAATGCGCAGTCCAGTCCGGATGAAGGAAATCGCCGAAATTTTTTCCGATCAATTCCTCTTTTGTATATCCGAGTATATCCAGAAACGCCTGATTCACATCGATGAAGGCGCCGGTTTCATCCAGGGATTGATAGGGCAGCGGCGCATTCATGAACATCAGCCGGAAGTTGTTTTCATTTTTCAGGTAGGATTCAACGGTTTGTCCGTGTTCGGACAATGCCTGCCGCAATGCCTTGACTTGCTGCTCCAGTTCTTCATATGTTGGCTTTGCAGCCATTTGTAATGATCTCCCAGTCTTATTGCCGGAAATAATTCAGAAACCGGCAGCGGCTCTATGGTTTGTCAGGTCAGGTTCGTGTCGGAGAGGCTGAAAATGCGAAACCGGACGGGTTCAGAAATTACTCTTTCTGGAAGCCTACATATAGGAAGGATGTGGGGAAGTCAATAACCAATTAAAACCAATGATGATAGTTCCTTTTTAAAGATGCTGTTTGCCGGATGCGGCAATGCCCGAACGCGGATTTTACCGGTAAAAGGTAAAATCCGCATTCGGGGAAATGGTGATATGTGGATGTCACAGCTTCGGGGTGGCGCCATATGATCGTTACAGTGGCGACACTTTTTGATTTTGAACCCTCGTCCACCCTTTCCGTTTACCAATTTCACTTGGCACAACCCGGGTCTGCCATGGGGAAAGTTTCGGAAACCTTTATAACTCTATTTGTTATGATATTCCATTTTTTTACGATATCGTTTGGATCTTTTGGTATGGATTTTGATGTTATAGAATATTAATGCCGATCCACAGTAATCCTGAAGCTGATTGCAATATCAATTTTGATTCAGAGGAGATCAAATATGAATGAAATAACATCTCAGCAGGATTTTGATCATGCCATCGGAAAAGGGGTGACGTTGATGGATTTCAATGCACCCTGGTGCGCCCCTTGCAGAGCACAGGAACCCATACTGGAAAAACTGGCGGCTGAATATAAAGGAAAGGCTTCGGTTGCCGCCATGAATATCGACAAGAACAATGAAATCGCCGGAAAGCTCGGGATTCAAAGTATTCCCACATTGATCATTTTCAGAAATGGAAAGGAAATTCAACGCCTGGTCGGTCTCCAGTCAAAAGATTGTCTGGCCGATGCACTCAACAAGGTATTGAACCGATAAATTTTTTTGTCGCAAGGCAAAAAACAAAAGGAGGTGATGATTATGCCAAGAGGAGATGGAACAGGTCCGCAAGGACAGGGTCCGGTGACGGGAAAAGGCAAAGGGCGCTGCGGTAATGGAAAAGGGCAGGGAAGTGGCACAGGCAGAGGCCAAGGACAAGGCGGCGGCCGTGGAATGGGCGGTGGCAGGGGACTCGGCGGCGGCCGAAGCCAGGGCGGCCAGGGACAGAAAGGGAGCCAAGAGAAAGAATAACCATGAACGATAAGCTGGATGCCTTCCTGGATCAATTGCAGGAGCAGATTTTTGATGAAACCCGCGAAGCGTTTGGTGAAGCCGGTTTTGATCGATGGCGTCATCCGCGTTTTCTGGGAAAAATGGAGAACCCGCATGCTTACGGAAAAATCACCGGAAGCTGCGGGGATACCATGGAAATGTTTTTGATGTTTGGAAATGACCGCGTAACGGAAGCCTCCTACACGACGGATGGCTGCGGTTCCAGTTCGGTCTGCGGTTCGTTTGCCGCTGAAGCGGCTCTTGGGAAAAATCCGGATGAACTGGCGGCGGTTACGGGTGAAACCATATTGGGCAAACTTGGCCGATTTCCCAAAGAAGATGAACACTGTGCTTATCTTGCCTCGGAAACGCTTCAGGAAGCCTTGAAAAATTATATGGTTCGGCAGATAAAAAACAGAAACAATACAGGCCATGTCTGAATTTGCTTCAACTTCCCCCTCATGGCATGCTTATTGAAAGAGACCGTGGATTGCGAAAACAGTCGCAAGGCCGGGAATAAAGTTGATGTGACAGCGACTTGATCATTTGGAATACAAACGATCTCTGCCGGTTTAACCAATATCATTACAGGAAAAAAGGAAATGAACATGAGCAGTAAGCACAGAGTTGTTGTTGTGGGCGGCGTTGCCTGCGGCCCAAAAGCAGCCGCAAGAATCAAAAGACTGAAGCCGGATGCGGAAGTGACCATTATTGAAAAGGGAGAACTGCTGTCCTATGCCGGCTGCGGGCTTCCTTTTTATATTTCCGGCGAGGTTTACAGCCACAATCAGTTGATGGCAACTCCGACAGGTGTGGTGAGGGATACCCATTTTTTCAAGGCTGTCAAAGGAATCGAGGTTAAAAACCATACCCTCGTGAAATGTGTGGACAGGAAGAAAAAGATTGTCAACGCCATCCAGTTTGAAACCGGGGAGACCGTTTCCTTCCCCTATGATTCCCTGATTCTGGCCGTAGGCAGCAAATACCAGAAACCGCCCATCGAGGGCGTTGATCTGAAAGGCGTGAATTTTCTCCAGACGATTGAGGATGCCCGGAAAATCAGAAATGAAAGCGGCCCGCTGCAGGACAGGAATGCGGTCATCATCGGTGCGGGTCTGATCGGTATTGAGGTGACGGAAGCATTCAAGCGAAAAGGCATGAATATCACCATTATCGAAAGGCTGGATTCGGTCCTGGGGGAACTGCTGGACCCGGAGATCGCCTACCATGCCCATAACGAGCTTAAGGCAAATGCCATCAATCTGAGGCTGGGGGAGTCGGTAACCAGGATCAACGGTGATGATAGGGGAAACGTGACCAGCGTGACGACAGACAAGGGAGAATATCCTGCGGATATCGTACTGATCGCTGTCGGCGTGAGGCCCAATATCCGGCTTGCCAAAGAAATGGGTCTGGAGATCGGTGAAACCGGTGCCATCAAGGTGGATGAACACATGCGCACGTCCGATCCGGATATCTATGCCGGCGGGGACTGTGTGGAAACCGTCAGTCTGGTGACCGGAAAACCCATGTATGCGCCCATGGGATCAACCGCAAACAAGCATGGCCGGGTAATCGCCGATAATATCTGCGGCATGAAGACCCGGTTTAAAGGGGTTGCCGGAACCGCAATCTGCAAACTGTTCAATTTTAATGTCGCCCGAACCGGGCTGACGGAAAAAGCGGTTAAAAAAATGGGGTATGATTATATCACGGTGCTGAATCCGTCCCCGGACCGGGCCCATTTTCTGAAAGAAGCCAAGCTGATCATTGTCAAGTTTATCGTGGACAAACAGACCGGAAAGCTTCTTGGCGCGCAGATTGCAGGTCAAGGAGATGTGGCCAAACGGATGGAGGTGGCGGTGGCCAATCTGACCTCCGGCGGAAAGGTTACGGATATCGGGAATTACGATCTGGCCTATGCGCCGCCGTTTTCTCCGGCCATAGATAACATCATTACCACAGCCTATATTGTG
Organism: Desulfobacteraceae bacterium; assembly: GCA_003599865.1. Taxonomy (GTDB): domain Bacteria; phylum Desulfobacterota; class Desulfobacteria; order Desulfobacterales; family SURF-7; genus QZKS01. The sequence goes on along the minus strand of QZKS01000036.1, from coordinate 19,199 downwards.
GAAAACAAGCTGAACGGGATCGCTCCTTCCTATACGCCGGTCGAGGTGAAGGAGAAAATGGACAAAGGGGATGATTTTATTTTTCTGGATGTCCGATCCCCGGAAGAGTATGAAGAGATCCGTATTGATGATCCGCGTGTGAAGCTGATTCCGCTGGGCAAACTGCGAACCAGTCTGGATGAACTTCCGAAAGACAGGGAGATTATTCCGTTCTGCAAAATTTCACTGAGGGGATATGAGGCAGAGCGGGTGCTGATCGGCGAAGGATACACCAATGTAAGGTTTATGGACGGCGGCGTTGTGTGCTGGCCATATGAGAAGGTGTCGGACCTGGAAAGGGAACTGAACAAAGAGTCGGCAGCATAAAAAAGGCGACAAAAGGAAGCTTGGCAAAAAAACCTCCATTACATCCTTCCTTTGATGCAGCAGGCCGGTCATGAAAGAGATCCGTCATGACCGGCCTGTTATCAATATGTTTTATCGGTTTCAGATCTTCCGTTTCAGTCAAATGCCATTTCCGTTTTCCTGATCCTGTTCATCGACCCGGACCACGGTTTCGCGGTCGTTCACCACGATCTTGACACCGTCCGGTAAATTGGTCATTATCGCTTTATGATCGCATCTGATTTCCATAATCCGGGCATGACCGTTGCCCTGGCGATGGCGCTGGGCATGATTGCCCAAAGCCTGGCACACCATCTGCGTGTGCCGGGAATCGTCCTGCTGCTGGCCGCCGGCGTGGCTACCGGTCCTGATGGCCTCGGTCTGATTCAGCCTGCGTCCCTGGGACCGGCGTTGAATATCCTGACCGGCTTCGCCGTGGCCGTCATTCTTTTCGAAGGCGGGATCAATCTTAAATTCAGGCGGCTGAAACGTGCCCGGCGTTCCATCCGGCAGCTGATTCTTTTGGGTGGCCTGGTAACCGTCGCCGGGGCCGCCATTGCCGTTCATCTGATCATGGAGTGGCCCTGGCAAAACTCAATCCTGTTCGGCACCCTGGTCATGGTGACCGGTCCTACCGTGATCAATCCATTATTGAAACGGTTGAAAGTCAAGCGTTCGGTGGCAACGGTGCTGGAGGCCGAAGGGGTGCTGATCGATGCTGTCGGCGCGGTAGTGGCCACTGTGGCTCTGGAAGCCGCCCTGAGTCCGTTCAATGTTTCACCACTGGTATGGGCCTGGCATGTGGTTTCACGTCTCGGTTTCGGGACCATCAGCGGCGGCCTGATCGGCATGCTGCTGATGTTACTGCACAGGGACAGACGATTGATTCCCGAAGGGATCGAAAATGTGTTCATCCTTGCCGCTATACTGGCTCTTTTTCAGGGCAGCAACATGATCCTGGCCGAAAGCGGCATCGCGGCCGTGACCATGGCCGGCATCATCATCGGCAATTTCAGTTCCTATGCATTGCGGGATCTGGTGGAATTCAAGGAGGAGCTGACCGTTCTGCTGATCGGCATGCTTTTTGTACTCCTGGCCGCGGATGTTCGCCTGGCCCGGGTGATTGGTCTCGGCTGGCCTGCCGTGGGGGTTGTTTTGGTGCTGATGGTGCTGGTCCGCCCGGCAGCCGTTCTTGTCGGGACGAGCTTTTCCGAGCTGGGATGGAAAGAGCGTTTTTTTATCGCCTGGATCGGCCCCAGGGGGATCGTGGCGGCAGCCGTGGCCTCCTTTTTCGCGGCGGCCTTTACCGAAAAGGGACTGCCCGGCGGCTACGAACTGCGCGCGCTGGTTTTCCTGGTGATTGCCGTGACCGTTGTGTTCGCCGGACTCACGGGCGGGCTGGTGGCCGGTGTTTTGGGATTGCGGCGTCCCAGCCAAATGGGCTGGGTATTGCTCGGCGCGAATGCACTGGCTCGCGGCCTGGCAAAGCTGTTTAAGGATGATGGCCAGGAGGTGGTCTGTATTGATTCCAACGCCGACCACTGTAAGGCTGCGGAAAATGACTGCACCCGCGTCATTTACGGCAACGGTCTTCAGGCCCGGTATCTTCTGCGGGCGGAAATCGACATCCGCCGGGGCGCCCTGGCGCTGACCGCCAATGACGAGGTGAATTATCTGTTCATTCAGAAAGTGAAAGAAGAGACCAAAAGGGTTCCCCTTTGGGTGGCCTTGAAAAGCGATTCCGCGTCCCTGACCACCAAAATGCTTCACACATCGGGCGCCGAACTGATCTTCGGCGCGCCGGTCGATGTAGACGCATGGGACCGTCGCTTTAAAGCAAAACAGGTTCATATGCAGAAATGGCAACGCATTTCCGATCCGCATAGGGAGGCCGATAAAGTTCCGCTGACGGCCGGGTATCCGGGAAACGGACTGATCGCGGCGGCTGTGCGCCGGAACGACAGTTTATCGCCTGTCGGAGACAACATGCGTTTAAAAAAAGAGGATGAGGTCTGTTTTTTTGTTTTCGAGCCCGAAGTTGACGCAGCCGCCGAATTCTTGCGTCAGGCCGGGTGGCGGTGCATGGAACATGTCGATAAAAACGATTTCACGACTTCGATATGCCGATTGGATTCGGAAGAGGGATGATCCCGTCCAACGATCATTTCAAAAGGGGGAGACGTATGAAATTTCTGGTAATCGGAGGAGATGCTGCCGGAATGAGTGCCGCGAGCCGGGCAAAGAGGAATATGCCGGATTTGGAGGTGACGGTTCTGGAAATGACCGAAGATGTCTCCTACAGCGCATGCGGCATGCCGTACAACATTGCAGACAGCAAGCGGGAGATCGACGACCTGGTGGTCAGAGCAGCCAAAGTTTTTCGCGAAAAGCAGGATATCAACCTGCTGACCGGACACCGGGTTACGTTCATCAATCCTTCCGGCAAAACGGTTTCCGGAAGGACCAGGCAGGGAAAAACGTTTGAGTTTTCCTATGACAAGCTGCTGATTGCTACCGGCGGAAGAGCTGTTGTGCCGGATCTTCCGGGAATGGATCATCCCGGAATTCATGTGCTGAAAAGCCTGGAAGACGGCAGAAAGATCAAAGCGTATATCCGGGAGAAGCAGGTCAAAAAAGCAGTCATCATCGGCATGGGGTACATCGGTCTGGAAATGTGCGAGGCCCTGCGGGAATTGTCTGTTCAGGTGGATATGGTAAAACCCGGTCCGGTTTTTTTGCCCTGGATGGCACAGGAGCTGTCGGAATCCATTCAGGCGGAACTGGTATCCCATGATGTCGGAATGCATGCCGGACATGCGGTTGAGCGGATCGAACCGGACGGAAACCATATCCGGGTGATCTGCACCGGATTGACCCTTGATGCGGACATGGTTCTCCTGGCCATGGGGATTTCACCCAGCAGTGAGCTTGCGGAAAACGCGGGACTTCGGACCAGTGTCGGCAATTCCATTGCCGTGGACAGGACCCTGAAAACCTCTGATGAGAATATCTACGCTGCCGGGGATTGCGCCGATGCCTATCATATGGTCACCGGCCGGAAGACCTGGATACCCCTGGCGTTGCGGGCCAACCGCGCCGGATGGGCCGTGGCGGACAATGTGTGTGGAAAGTCAACGGAGCTTCCCGGCATCGCGGGGACGGCCGTGTTCAAGGTGTTCAACAAAGAGGTTGCCCGGACAGGGCTTACGATCAAAGAAGCGGAGACATTTTCCTTTGATCCGGCATCCGTCACCATTTCATCCCGGTCCCGCGCCCATGCCCATCCCGGATCAACCACCATTTTGGTCCATATGGTGGGAGACCGGAAAACCGGACGACTCCTGGGTGTGCAGATGGTCGGAAATGAGGGAGTGGCTCACCGGATCAATGCGGCGGCCGTTGCCCTGCACAACCGGATGACGGTCGAAGCCTTCAGCCAGACCGATCTGGCCTATGCACCGCCCTTTGGCCCGGTGTGGGACCCCTTGCTGACCGCTGCCAATCAGCTGCTGAAAAAAATGGAAAACTAACGTGGAGATTCCGATCACCATTGATAAACACTGCATTGAAACCGAAGCTGGACGGCTTTATGAAAAGCTTCTGGGGCGGTATTTCCGCAAAACGGTTTCCGACCGGGAAAAAAAGATATGCGAGAATCAGATTGAAGCGCTTCTCTTTTTTCTGGAGCATGCGGACTTCGGCTCCTTGCGCCACCAGCATACCGAGCTGAACGGAACCATGAAAACGCAGGTTTTGCTGGACATTGACACAGCGGGGAAAAGCATGGCCATTCGCGTGCCGGGAAAAGAGATATTCGTTCCTTTCCGGGCCGGACATGACACCGAACCCTGAACTCCGAAGGCATAACCATGGCAATGAATCGGTTGACGGATTGGGAAAAAATACATATCATGAACCCGTCAAAACAGATCAGACCCGGAAACGATTTTTTGAGAAAACAAACTATCCATAAAAAAACATCATGAAGAAACTGAGCAGAGCCGACATCACAAACCATCTGGCCAAATTATACTGGGATTATGCTTTTGATAAAAAAGATTTATACAAACTGCTGACCGGGAAGGTGGAATCGGTCGGCCATGTTTGCCGGGAGGACCTTTATTTCCGGATACTGACAACATATGACTGGTATACCATATTAAAAATCATTCCTCCGGAGCAATTAAGAGATGCTTTGCATGACAGGGTGCTGAATAGAATACGATTCAAGGATTTGAAAGCCGGATATCAATATGCCAGAGAGTCATTATCATAATTTTTTCTACCCATTGCAGGACAGGATACTAACCATCGTCGCAGCTGAAAAAACCGGCTTTTATCTGACCGGAGGAACGGCGCTGAGCCGTTTTTACCTGAACCATCGCTATTCGGATGATCTTGATTTTTTTATCAACAACTCACCGGACTTTAAACTCCTCTCCAATCGGATTATCGGCAGACTCAAACAAGAAACCTTCCGGCTTTCGGCAGGAACCGTTTCAAAGAATTTTGTCCGGTTCATCATTGAAGAAGAAAATGTTTCTGTAAAAGTCGATCTGGTGAACGATGTCTCGTTTCACTATGGAAAGTTCAAGGCGGATAAGCGGTTTGGCAGGATAGACAACTGGAGAAATATTCTTTCCAATAAGCTGAGCGCATTAAGCAGGCTGGAAGCAAAAGATGTCGTTGATATTCTCTTTATCGCTGAAAGATATCCGTTTTCATGGGAAGCGATTGTTGGTGAAGCAAAAGAGAAGGATTTATGGGTAAATCCATTGGAAATCTCAAAACTGATCGGGGAGTTTCCCATGAACCGGTTAAGCGATATCAAATGGATTGCCGGCCCTGATTCTCAAAAGGCGGCCTATGGGTTGCAGATCATCCAAAAGGAAGTGCTTTTGGGAGTGCATAATTCGCTGTGTGGATAGGACAAATAGTAAGACTCTCCTTGCTTCACATATCCAGCACTGCCCGGACCTTGATTGCCAGATCTCTTGAAGAAAACGGTTTTTGGATGAACTGCACATCCGCCTCTAAAATACCATGATGGGCGATAACATCAGCCGTATAGCCGGACATGAACAGACATTTGATTTCCGGCCGGACGTTCCGGATCTGTCCGGCCAGATCCCGGCCGTTCATTCCCGGCATTATCAGGTCGGTCATGAGCAGGTGAATCTCTCCATTGTGGTTTCCGGCAATCCGGATGGCATCATCCGGCGTGCCTGCGGTCAGGGTCCGATAGCCCAGGGTTTCCAGAAACCTTACGGCAATATCCAGTATCGTCGGCTCATCTTCCACCACAAGCACCATTTCGTCTTTCCCTTTGGGGATGTCTGCCGGGTCTTCATCGTCATTTGTCGGAAGAGCTCCCTCATACCGCGGCAGGTAGACCCTGAAAGTCGTACCCATGCCCGGTTCGCTGTAAACATTGACAAATCCTTGGTTCTGTTTGACGATGCCGTAGATGGTCGCCAGTCCGAGCCCCGTACCCTTACCTTTTTCCTTGGTGGTAAAAAAGGGCTCGAAAATTTTATCTATCGTTTTCCGGTCCATCCCGCAACCGTTGTCGCTTACGGTCAGCATCACATAGCCACCGGGAACGAAATAGGCATGGCGGGAGCAGTCATCCTTTTCAATGCGGACATTTTTTGTTTCCATAATGATCTTTCCTACATCATGGATAGCGTCCCGCGCGTTGATGCAAAGGTTGGCGAGGATCTGGTCGATCTGGGAAGCGTCCATCAGGATCGGCCATAACTCTTTTTTGGGGCACCAGACCAGATCAATGCCTTCGCCGATGAGACGACGGAGCATCTTGAGCATGCCTTCGACAACCAGGTTCAGATCCAGGGGCCGGGGATCTATGGCCTGCTGACGCGCAAAGGCCAGCAACTGCCGGGTAATGTCCCTGGCACGTCCGGCGGCATTGAACACTTCATTGAAATCGGCACGGAGAGGATCGGCAGGATCGGTTTTTCCCAGAACCAGTTCCGTATAGCCCAGGATGACACTGAGCATATTGTTGAAATCATGGGCCACGCCTCCGGCAAGTTGGCCCACTGCTTCCAGTTTCTGGGCCTGACGGAGCTGTTCCGTCAGCCGGGTCTTTTCTTTTTCTGCGTTTTTCCGTTCGGTGATATCCCGGACAATTGCCCAAATGCCTTCCTTCTCTCCCAGATCATTACGAAGTAGAAAAACCTTCAGTTCAACCGGAAATATCGTACCGTCTTTTTTTTGATACTCTTTTTCATAAACTTCAGAGTAATTATTGATAAAAACCTGATTGGCCACAATATCCTGTTCGAAAGCATGCCATTTTTCAGGGGTCAGATCCATATAGGTCATGCGTGAAAGTTCATCTTCGGTATATCCCAGCATTTTTTGGAAAGATTCGTTGCTCTCCCGGATATACCCCTGCATATCCACATAGGCAAAACCATCCGCCATGCTTTCATGCAGCCTTCGATATTTTTTTTCCGAGATCCTCAATGCCTCCTGGGTTTTCAGCAGTTCCCCGGTTTCCTTTTCCAGCTGCTGCATCTTCTGCTCAAGCTTTCTGACCAGCCGTTCATTATAGAGCTTGAGGACTTCTTCTTCCTGGGGCTGCTGTTTCCGGTCTATATCAATCCGGCCGGCCTTTGCCATCACATCATGGACAGCCTCCATGAAAGTGTTCGGCTCACAGGGTTTGATGATGAAACGATCTGCGCCGATTTTGATGGCAAAATCTTCATCCTGGGGACCGGTGTACGTGGCAGTGTAAATGATAAACGGGATATGGGAAAGAGCCGGGTCGGTTTTGACGATGCGGCATAACTGAAACCCGTCCATGACCGGCATGAGGATATCACTGATGATCAGATCAAACCGGCCCTTTTTCAATTCTTCAAGTGCTTCTGCCCCATGATTTGCCGACACAACCTCATGTCCGTTTCCCTGAAGCAGGGCTTTGAGGAGATACAGATTGTCTTGCCGATCGTCGACAATGAGGGTTCTTAGGGTGTTGTCCTTTTTTTGTTTCATTTTGGAAGTAACCTCTTTTTTCTACAGATACCGTTGAATTTCAGACACAAAGGTTTCCGGATCAATGGGTTTTTCAATGTAACCGATTGCACCGGCTGCAAGTATTCTCTCCCGGTCTCCCATCATGGCATATGATGTCACCGCGATGATGGGAATGTCGGAAAGTTCCGGATAGGTTTTGAGTCTCTCGGCCACGGCATATCCGTCCATCTCCGGCAACTGGATATCGAGCAGAATGGCCTTTGGCTTGTGCTTCAGCGCCATGTCGATGCCGATCCGGCCGTTTTCCGCGTCGATAATGGTAAAACCGCTTTTTTCCAGCAGAAATCGCATCATGTATAAATTCTGCGGATTGTCTTCAATGATTAAAAGGGTTTCGCTCATGATCAATCCCCCCGATATCGGGAAATCAGGCCGCCGGCAACCGCACGGTGAATGTGCTGCCCTTTCCCCAATTGCTTTGAACATCAATGGTTCCATTCATCATTGTGATCAGTTTCCGGCAAATGGACAGGCCAAGGCCGGTGCCCTCATGTTTACGGCTCAGTCCCGTATCAATCTGGTGAAACGGCTGAAACAGGCCGGTGATTTCCTCCGGTTTTATGCCGATGCCGGTGTCTGAAACCGATATCCGGTAATGATCGTGATCCCGTCGGCACAGAATGCTCACCTCGCCGGATTCGGTGAATTTGACGGCATTGTTCAACAGATTCAAAATGACCTGCTCCAGACGGCGCTGGTCCGTGGTCACGGTGTCAACATTTTCATCCATTTTCATGCGCAATGCAATGCCCTTGGCTTCCGCCGGCGGAGACACCAGTTTGACCATTTTCTCGATGGAATCCTTCAGCGTAAAGGATGAAACAGAGAGATTCAGCTGGCCCGCCTCAATTTTGGATATATCCAGCACATCGTTGATCAGGGCCAGAAGATGGCGGGAACTGCCCTGAACCATGGACAACTGTTTGTGCTGCTCCTCATTGAGCGGCCCGGCCAGACCCTGGAGCATGATGCCGGTAAAACCGATGATGGAGTTGAGGGGTGTGCGCAATTCGTGGGACATGGTTGCGAGAAAGGCGGATTTGAGTCTGTCGGCCGCCATGGCCTGCTCCATGGCTACCTTTAATTCCGCTGTCTGCTCGGTGACTTTTTGTTCCAGTTTTTCTTCGTGGTGCTTGGCCTGTTCAAAAAGGCGCGCATTCTGGATGGCCATGGCCACGGTTGAGCAGATGTCTTCCACCAGATCCATGGACTGCTGATCCGGCCGAATGCCGGTATGGGAAAAAATACACAGTATGGCAATGATTTCGTCTTTTACTTTCAGCGGAAACGATGCGTGAAACCCGAAACCCTCTTCATCGGATGATGGCTGTGCAGCAGGTGTGTCTGCGGCGTTATTGTCCCGCAGGATAGACGGCTTGCCGCTATCAAGGGCACAGCCGGAAAAACAACCATTCATCCGACCCGCATTGTTTTTCAATTGTGCGGCCATTTTTCCGGAAACATTCCGGACAGCACTCAAGCTCATGCCTTTGGTTTCAGGGTCTGACAGACAGAGTACACCGCTTTCAACACCCGTAAGATCCAGGGCTCCCTGCAATAAATTTTCCAGAATCGCCGGTACATATCTTTCCGTGGCGGCAGCACGCAGGGTCCGGTCCATAATGGTCATCTGGGCGTTGCGATGAGACAGACTTCTGGTGCGGGCATTGACCTGACGCTTCAGAAGGATGCCTCCCGCAAGACTCATCAGGAGGAAAACGACTAAGGCAATGCCTGCGTTTTTTACCCACTCCGGCAGCTTAAACTGCACATCTTCGGAACTCCATCGCTTCAGGGACTGATAATAGATGGACGCATGATCCTGCTTCAGATCGTCAAGATACTCATCAATAACCGTCAATATATGATCATCACCGTTTTTGGGCGCGGCGAAAAAAAGATCGGAAGGCTCAAAAATTACAGCCGTATCTTTAAGTCCGAATTGTTTGGCATGCATCATCCCGTAAAACCGGTTGGTGATGGCGGCATCCGCATCCCCTTTTGCCACCGTTTCGAACATGGTGTCATAATCCGGCACGGAAATCAGGGTCATATTCAGTCCAAAACCCTTGCTGAGTCTGGTAAACGCTTCCTGCTGAACCGAACGTTCCAGTACGAGAATCCGTTTTCCGTTTAAATCCAGAATGGTTTGAATCCTGTTCTTTTCAGGCGCATAGACCTGATACCAGGAGGAAAGCACCGGCACCTTGTGAAAGGCGTATATCCTGCTCCGATCCGAGGTGTATGCCACGTCGGGCATGAGGTCGATTTCTCCTTTTTGTACCCGGTCCAGTCCCTGCCCCCATGTGCCGGATACATATCGCAGGTCCCAGCCTTCGGTTTTCGCGATATTTTCAATGATATCCACAAAAATTCCGGATGGCTTTCCGGATTCGGCCGTGAAAATCTTGGGGGCATTTTCATACACGCCGACCGTTACAACGCGATCCCCGGCAAACACAGCCGGAGCACCGTGGCAGGAAAATACAAGAATTACAAGGATATTGATGATGACCGGGCATGGCCGAAACTTTGAGCAACACGAAGGGCTATTGTTGTCATTCATCGCCATCTCCTTGATAATTTTATATGATACGTGAAGACCTGACAGTTTGTAATGCGTTTTAAAAAAATGATTATTTCTTAGAAGCTGCTTGAAATGTGGCTTAAAATTACCATCCGCAGGACGGATTGTCAACCGGCAGTTTAGAGCCGGCGGTGGCGGAAATGATGGTTTGACAAAATCGGCAAAACTCTATATTCTGACACCATCTAAAAATTGATAGATGCTTTATTTTTTTTACCTTACCTGATTCCTGACCGCTCAATCTCCAGAGAAAACAGGCCATAAAAAAATGGCCGCCGGTTCCATTTCATCACACATATTCCTGCATACGATTGCAGGAGGTAAATATAAAAAGAGCAGTCCTGCTTTCAGCCGCATTGTTTTTTGTTTTCGTTTTTGCGTCAGCCTGTTCGGAAAAAAGTGAAAAACGGCCGCCGGACAGGCTTGCCCTGCAGCTCAAGTGGCATCACCCGGAAGCCCATTGATCTGAATCAGTTCATCAAGGTGATGAAGTCCATTGAGAGATTCCGGCTGACCATCGTCAGCCTGCCGAGCGATGGAGGGGGAAATGAAAGAACAAATTCCGATTTTGCTGATTGAGGACAATCCCGGGGACGCGGATCTGATCCGGTTATTGCTGGCCGATGAAGATCGGGCGGAGTTTGAGATTGTATGGGTGTCCCGTCTTGCCGCTGCTTTTGACCGGCTGAAGGAACAAGAGTTCCGTCTGGTGATGGTGGACCCGGGATTGCCGGACAGCAGCGGCATGGATACCATCCGGAAACTGCGTCAGGCGGTCTGCGACCTTCCCATTGTCGTCATTACCGATAATAACGATGAAGAGACCGGTCTGGCGGCGCTTCGGGAGGGAGCCCAGGATTATCTGATCAAAGGACGATTTCCGGATGATTTTCTGGCCCGGGTGCTTTGTAATGCCCTGGAGCGGAATCAGGTACAGAAACGGCTCAACGAATCCGAACGTTTCCTTCGTTCCACCCTGGATGCCTTGACAAGTCATATCGCCATTCTTGACGATAAGGGCATGATCTTACTGGTTAACAAAGCCTGGCAGCAGTTTGCCGCGGCCAACCATGCGGATCCGGGAAAGGTGATGGAAGGGGCGGATTATCTGGCCGTATGCGAGAACATCCGGGACGGGGAAACCGAAGCGGGGGCAAGGGATTTTGCGGCCGGTATTCGATCGGTCATGAAGGGTGGAAGCGACTTTTTTGAGATGGAGTATCCCTGCCATAGTCCTGAGGAAAAGCGATGGTTTGTGGGACGCGTCTCGCCGTTTTGCGGGGAAGGTGATCACCGGGTGGTGGTCGCCCATGAAAACATCACCCTGCGAAAGCTGGCAGAACTGGAAAACGTGAAAAGTCTGGAACTCCTCAATGAAACCCAGCGCCTTTCCCGGGTGGGCGGTTGGAAATACGATCTTGTCGACGGGAAAATCCATTGGACCGATGAGGTGTATCGCATCTACGGATTGGAAAAAGAACGGTATGACCCGAGCGATATCCCGAAGGACATTGATTTTTATGCCCCGGAAGACCGGAAGCGGATCGAAGAGGCATTTCAACGGGCAGTAACCGAAGGCAGATCCTATGATCTGGAGTTGCGCTTTCATGCAGCGGACGGGCGGCGTTTGTGGGTGCGTACCCTGGGCCATGCAGAATGGCAGGACGGCAAAATCAACCGGGTTTCCGGCAATATCATGGATGTCACTGAAAGCAGACATGCCCGGGATTCCCTGCTGGAGTCGGAGTTGCGTTTGCAGACCATCCTGGATGCCATCAGCGATAACATCATCCTGCTGGATTCGGATTTAAAAATCCAGTGGCCCAATCTGGCTGCCTGTAAGTTTGCCGGTTTACCAAGGGAGGAACTGATCGGACGGTTTTGTTTTGAGGCGCTGCAGATGGGGTCCGGTATCTGTGCGGATTGCCCGGTGGAACAGGCTGTCCGGACAGGTCGAATGCAAATGGATACACGCACGGATTCGCAAGGCAGAACCCTTTCCATCAAAGGATGTCCGGTAAGGGATGTGGCGGGAAAAATTATCGGAGTAGTGGAAATGTCCGAGGATGTATCGGAACGGTTATCGCTGGAGGAGCAATTGAGGCAGGCCCAGAAAATGGAAACCATCGGGCTGCTGGCCGGTGGCATCGCCCATGATTTCAATAATATCCTATCTGCCATCATCGGATATTCGGAGCTGGCCCAGCAGCGCAATCTGTTTGATGAGGTATTGAGCGGATATCTGGCCAATGTTCTGAAAGCCGGCCATCGCGCCAAAAATCTGGTGCACCGGATTCTGGCTTTCAGCCGTCAGGCAGAGACCCGCTACATGCCGGTGAAAATAGGTTATATCATCAAGGAGATCCTGAAGATGATTCGGGCCACCCTGCCCGCGACCATTACCATCCATCAGAAAATTCATGGGGACGGATGGGTCATGGGGGACCCTACCCAGATCCACCAGGTTATTATGAACCTGTGCATCAACGCCCATCATGCCATGAGGGAAAACGGGGGTGACCTGGGCGTAAGCATCAGTGTGGAAGACATGGCAGGGGAGACGGCAGGGTCTTCCGGTTTGTCTGCAAAACCCTATTTGAGGGTCGATATCACGGATACGGGCGTCGGGATGGATGAGACCGTGCTCAGCCGCCTGTTTGAACCTTATTTTACCACCAAAATCAAGGGAGAAGGAACCGGATTGGGTCTTTCCGTGGCATTCGGCATCATGCAGAGCCATGGCGGCATGATCCGGGTGGAAAGCAAGATCGGGAAGGGTTCCGTGTTTCATCTGTACTTTCCGAAACTGGATGACCCGGTTTCACCCGCGTTCGTGCATGAACCGGAGAGTATCCCTTCCGGCAGTGAAAGGATTCTGGTGGTGGATGACGAGGCGGCATTGACCGATCTGATGAAACGGCTGCTGGAATCTTTGGGGTATCAGGTAACGGCATATAACGACCCCCTGGCGGCACTGAGGGATTTCCGGAATGATCCGGAATTATACGATCTGGCCATTGTTGACATGACCATGCCCCAGATGACCGGCGATATCCTTGCCCGGGAACTGATGAATGTCAGACCCGGCCTGCCGGTGATGGTCTGCACCGGATTCAGCGAACGGATGGATAAGGATAAGGCAAAATCATCGGGTATCCGAGCCGTACTGGAAAAGCCTTTTGAAAGAAAAGACCTGGCCGGACAAGTCAGGCATGTTCTGGACAGCAGTCTGCAGGCGGGAGCTTGCCTTGCAAAGGATTAAAAAAGGGTCAAAAAAGGATCAACCGAAATGAACGAGATCAAACCGGAATCAACGAATAATATCCTTATCGTGGATGATGAAGAGATGATCCGGCACATTTTGGCCGGAACACTGACTAAAAGCGGGTATAGTTGTTATATGGCATCCAATGCTTCGGAGGCGCGCGCTTATTTGAAACAGAAATGTTTTGAGATGGTGCTTTCCGATCTGATCATGCCGGGCGAGTCCGGGTTGGAGCTGATTCGATTTATCCGCTCGGAATACCCGGAAACGGCGGTCATCATTGTTTCGGCTATCAACGATCTGCAGACCGCCCATGCGGCCATAGAAATGGATTTATATGGCTATATCGTCAAGCCTTTTGACACCAGCCAGATTCTCATCAGCGTCGATAATGCCCTGCGGCGGCGTGAGTTGGAAATCAAAGAGAAAGCGTACCATCAGATGCTGGAGCAGAAGGTTTATGACCGCACCATGGAGCTGCAGCAGACTGTTCGGGAGCTGGAAGTCGCGCGGAAGGAGAAAGAAGATGCAGCCCATCTGCTTCATGACCAGCTTATTTTCATGCAAACCCTCATGGATTCCATCCCCGCACCGATTTTCTACAAGGACATGCAGGGAAAATACAAGGGTGGTAATCTGGCCTTTGAATCCTATTCCGGAGTGCCGAAAGACCAGATAGCGGGTAAAACGGTGTTTGACATTGCACCGGCCGGCCTGGCTGAAATTTACCACCAGGCGGATATGAAACTGATACAAGAGGCCGGCAGGCAGGTGTATGAAGCGTCCGTGAAATTTGCCGATGGTTCCTTGCATGAAGTTATTTTCCATAAGGATGTTTATCGGGATGGACAGGGGCTTGTGGCCGGAATTGTGGGTGTCATGCTCGATATTACGGAACGTAAGCGGCTGGAGAGAAAACTCCTTCAGTCTCAGAAACTGGAAAGCATCGGGCAGATGGCCGCCGGTCTTGCCCATGAAATCAATACGCCCGCCCAATATGTAGGCGACAATATGGGTTTTCTTCAGGAGGCATTGGGAGACCTGAAGCCGGTATTTGATTTTGTCATGAAGCTGCCGGAAGCGATGAAAACCAGGAACTCATGTGCGGAAATCGCAGATGAGCTTGAGAGACTGATGAAAGTCGCGGATATGGAATACCTCATTGGAGAGATACCCCAGTCCATCGCCCAATCCCTGGACGGTATCGGGCATGTGAGTAAGATCGTCCATTCCATGCGTGATTTTGCAAGTTCGGGAAAGGAGCAGGAAGCGGAAACGGACCTGAATAAAGCCATTGAGAGTGCCATCACCATTGCCCAAAATGAATGGAAACCGGTTGCTGTAGTAGAAACCGATTTCGCCTTCGACCTGCCTACCGTGAGTTGTCTTGCCGGTGAAGTCAAGCAGGCCTTCCTGAATGTCATGATCAATGCGGCTCATGCTGTTGAAGAAGTTGTTCGGAAGACGGATGGGGCAAAAGGAAAGATCACGGTAACGACCTGTAAAAAAGGTGATTTTGTTGAAATCCGGTTCATCGATACCGGATGCGGGATTCCGGAGTCCATCCGTCATCGTATATTCGATCCTTTTTTTACCACCAAGGGAGTCGGGCGTGGTATCGGCCAGGGGTTGAATGTAGCGTATCGGATCATTACGGAGAACCATGGGGGAAGCATGGATTTCATCACGGAAGAGGATAAGGGGACAACGTTTATACTGATGCTTCCGATTGGGAACCCCGTGGTGAGGAGTCATGACAATCAATGAGTTGCCTGTTGTATCATTTTCCGGTCGTTTTTTAAAAAAGAAGGAAAAACAACATGATGGAAATACTGATTGTAGAAGACGACCTGGTTTCGAGCACCAAATTGCAAATATTTATGAAAAAAGAGGGCTACCAGGTGACGATCGTGAATGACGGGGCACAGGCCTGGGACCTTTTACAGCAAAAACCATTCAACGTGGTGATCACGGACTGGGCCATGCCGCACATGGATGGATTGAGCTTATGCCGGAATATCAGGGAAAGGAAAGGAGACGGCTATATATTTATCATGCTCATCAGCGCCAAGGACCGGAAAAGCGATCTGGTGGAAGGGCTTCAGGCGGGAGCGGATGACTATCTGATCAAACCGGTCGATTATGATGAAGTGAAAGCGCGTCTGCGAACAGCGGAACGGATAATTGATTTGGAGAACCGCTATTTTAAAAGCATGTCGCAATTGTTTCAATCTGAAAAGATGGCTTCCATCGGCCAGATTGCCGCCGGCGTGGCCCATGAAATCAACAACCCCATCGGTTTCATCAAAAGCAACCTTTTGACCTTGTCGGACTATGTGAAGGATTTTGCCGGATTGATCCGCATGTATGGCGGACTGATCGATCGGCTGAAGGCCCCTCCCGCTGAGATCTTCAGTGAGATTGAGGCCATACGCCTGCATGAGAGGTCAATCGACAAGGATTATCTCCTGAAGGATGCACCCGAGCTGATCCGCGAATGCCTGGAAGGTTCCGTTCGTGTCGAGAAGATCGTGATCGACCTGAAGGATTTTGCCCATCCGGGCAAGGAAGAAAAACAATCTGTGGACATCAACCGCTGCCTGGATTCGACCCTGAACGTAGTCTGGAGCGAGATCAAGTATAAGGCAAAGGTGCATAAGGAGTATGGAGAGATTCCCCTGATCAATGCATATGTCAATCGGCTTTCCCAGGTTTTCATGAATATCCTGGTGAATGCGGCCCAGGCCATGGCCTGTCAGGGAGAAATCTCCATCCGTACAAGAGCGGATGAGACCCACATCACAATTGAAATCAGCGATACCGGTCAGGGTATTCCGGAAGAGGATCTGAATCGGATTTTCAATCCGTTTTTTACGACCAAGGAAGTGGGCAAGGGTACCGGCCTTGGTCTGCATGTGTCTTACAACATCATCAAAAACCATCATGGCAGCATCGACGTTTCCAGCAAAGTGGGCCAGGGGACTGTTTTTACGATCCGGCTGCCGATAGAGGAGGAACATTCATGTCTGATTCCAATCGAACCTTGCTGATCGTGGATGATGAGCCGCGGATCAGCGCCAGCCTGGAGCGGATGCTGCGCAAGGAAGGATACACGATCCACACCGCTCCATCCGGAAGGGAGGGATTGAATATTCTGGCATCCCATGATGTCGGTGTGGTTCTGTCCGATTTCATGATGCCGGAGATGGACGGCGTCGCCTTTCTGGAAAAGGCCAAGCAGCAGAAACCGGATCTGGTGGAAATCCTCATCACGGGCCATGCCACCCTGGAGAATGCCGTGTCAGCCATCAATAATCTGCATCTATACGGCTATGTGAAGAAGCCATGGGATATGGAAGATCTCAAGGCGACCCTGAGCCGGGCGTTTGAGCATTACAATCTGGTGATTCAAAACAGGAAGCTGACCGAGATCACCGTTGAACAAAACCAAAAGCTGAAAAAGCTGAATGAGGATCTGGAAGAACTGGTCCGACTGCGAACGCTGCTTCTGGATGAGGCGGTCCAGGAAGGCATCACCATGCTGGCCACGGCGGCAGAAACAAAGGACGATGACACCGGTGCCCATATTTACCGGATTCTGGATATTACGCTGGATATCTGCAACGGCCTGGGCCTTTCGGCGACGGAAGTGGATAAGATCAGCCGGTTTTCCATTCTGCATGATGTGGGGAAAATCCATGTGCCGGACAGCATCCTGGCAAAACCGGGTAAGCTGACGGACAATGAATGGAAAGTCATGCGCAATCATACCCTGGCCGGAGAAAAAATTCTGGGGGTCAGCCCGTTTTATCAGATCGCCCGGCAGATCGCCCGCAGCCATCATGAAAACTGGGACGGCAGCGGGTATCCTGACGGTCTTTCCGCTGCTGCCATTCCGCTTCCGGCGCGTATTGTTGCTTTGGCGGATGTGTTTGATGCATTGACCCATAAGCGGCCCTACAAAGATGCATGGAATATGGAGCGCGCCTTGCTGGAAATGACGAATCTTTCCGGAAATAAATTCGATCCGGATATTCTGGCTGTTTTTATGGAAATCCGGCGGAAAAAAGCCGAGCGGAAAGGCACCCGGAAAAACATGCCGATTGATCATCATTCGGGGATTCCATCCGAAACAGATGACTATGGAAGATAAAAAAATGACACCCTCCCATGAGCACCATATTTTGATTGTGGATGATGAGGTCAATATTGCCAACGCGCTGAAACGGATTTTCCGGAACAGGGGCTATCGGATTCATACTGCTCTGAACGGCGCAGAGGGACTGGTCTGCCTGGAGGCCAACAAGGAGTCGATTTCCCTGATCATATCCGATCAGCGCATGCCGGGTATGAGCGGTTCGGAATTTCTGGAGCAGGCCAAGCGCATCCGACCGGAAATCATCCGTATTCTGTTGACCGGTTATTCCGATGTCGCGGCTATTATTGATGCGGTCAATCGGGGCGAGATTCATCGGTTTTTCACAAAACCGTGGAATGACGAACAGCTGCTGGCCCAGGTGGAGCAGGCTTTGGAGCAGTATGAACTCAAAAAGGAAAACCAGCGGCTGCAGGACTTGGTGAAAAACCAGAACAAGCAGCTTTATGAACTGGGCATCAAACAGAAAAATATCATCGATGCCAAAACGCAGGAACTGGAGAAAAAGAATCAGGCACTCAATAAAAGCTTTATGAGCACTATCCGTCTTCTGGTTACCTTTGTGGATGTGATCAATCCCAGTCTGGGGAGCTATATCAAGCAAACGGCAGAGCTGGCCAAGCGTGTGGCAAGGGATTGCAATGTTCAAGGCGACGCCCTCAGAGATATCGAGATTGCAGGCCTTTTGCACGATGTCGGTCTGCTTGGATTGCCGGTGGAGTTGATATCAAAAGACGAGTCCGAGATGACCGAAGGTGAGGCGAAATTTTTCCGGGAGCATGTCACCATTTCATTGTTTTTAATCCAGAGCGTGGAAAAACTGAAACCGGCTTCCGATACCGTGCTGTACCATCATGAACATTATGACGGGTCCGGAGCACCCAATGGTCTGAAAGCCGAAGCCATACCGCTGGGAGCCAGGATCATCGCCGCTGCCGGAGACTATTGCAAAATTGTCAATCTCTGGCCGGAAGACAGGAACAGAATTATCAAAAAAGTCCGACTCGCTTTTGGACCGGAGATGATCAAGGGCATAGAGGATTATCCGCCGGCAGCCATGCTCGGTGAAATCGGTGAAAGAGCACTTTTATCCGGGATAAATACAAAGTATGACCCGGAAATCATATCGAAACTGATCAAATATATCCGTGAGGACCGGCAGCACAGGGAAAGCAGGATTACACGTCAGGTCCGGATGCATTCTCTGGAAAGCGGCATGGTGATCGCCAAGGATCTGCGCACCATGGACGGAAAGCTGCTGCTTTCCAAGGACATCATCCTCAGTCCCTACATGATCGGTGTCATCATGAGGCTTTCCCGCGCCAGGCTGATTGAGGATACGATGGAAATCGTCGTTCAACAGGAAGGGTCATGAGAAGTACGGGATGGGTTTCAGGAAAGTCGGGATGCGGCAATTGTGAGGACGATTCAGAAAGGGAACAATGAATGGATAGACTCGCCACATTGAAAAAACTGGAACGTATTCAGGAGCTGCCCACCTTGCCGGATATCGCCATGCAAGTAAACCGGATGCTGGAAGAAGCAGAAACCACCATTGAGGGTCTGGCCGAAATGATAAAAAAAGATCAGGCCATTGTTTCCCGCCTGCTGAAGCTGGTGAATTCCGCTTTTTTCGGAATGCGTTCGCGGGTGAACACCCTGTCGGAAGCTGTCGTCATGCTGGGATTTAATTCCGTACGGAATGTGGTGGTTTCCATTTCCGTAATCGAAGCCTTTTC
>QZKS01000060.1 GCA_003599865.1 Desulfobacteraceae bacterium | reverse complement strand
ACCTTGCATTCGATTCCAAACTGGGAACAGGCAAAAGACAGGGCGCTGCCCCATTGTCCGGCACCGGTTTCCGTGGTGATCCGTTTGATGCCGAACTCTTTATTGTAATATGCCTGGGGAACGGCCGTATTGGGCTTATGACTGCCCGGAGGGCTGACGCTTTCGTTTTTAAAGTATATTTTGGCCGGCGTGCCCAGTACTTTTTCAAGGGATCGCGCCCGAACCAGGGGAGAGGGACGCCAGATACGAAGGATGTCCAGAACCGGCTCCGGTATGTCGATCCACCGCTGGGTGCTGACTTCCTGTTCAATCAGATTCATGGGAAAGACCGGTGCAAGAGCATCGGGTGTGACCGGCTTCCCGTCCGGCCCCAGGGGCGGATTCATCTTGATATCAGCAAGAATATTATACCATTGGCGGGGCATTTCATCTTCACTTAGAAAAATTTTTCTGGCTTCCATTTTTCGCTCCATTTGTTGATGGTTAATTATTTTTTCTGATCAATCATTTTCCGGATACTGTCCAGAATTCCGTTGATAAAGGCTCCGGATTCATCCGCTCCATATCGTTTTCCGATATCAATGGCCTCGTTGATGGATACTTTTGCCGGGATATCATCGCAATAGAGCATTTCATAAATGGCGATCCGCATGACATTCCTGTCCACACAGGAAATTCGTTCGATTTTCCAGTTGCTGGAAAATTGGTCAATCATGGAATCAATATCCGCTCTATGTTCAACAACCCCCTTGTACAATTTAATGAAAAAGGGTCTGGCTTTTTCCGGCGGATCAAAGTTCTGACAAAAAAGGGAAAACCGCTCATCGGAACTGTCACGGCTCATATCCATGTCAAAAAGGGCCTGCATGGCAAATTCTCTGGATTGACGGCGATTGCCCATTATGATGCCTGATCCACGGTATCCATTAAATTGGCCATTTCCACAGCAGATATCGCCGCATCCCAGCCTTTGTTTCCGGACTTGGTTCCGGCCCGTTCAATGGCCTGTTCAATGGTGTCGGTGGTGACAATCCCGAAGATCACCGGAATCGATGATTCCAGGCTGACCGATGCAATTCCTTTGGAAACCTCTGCGCATACATAATCATAATGGGACGTGGCACCGCGGATGACGGCTCCCAGGCAGATAATGGCATCGTATTTTTTCCGTTTTGCCATTTTGGATGCCAAGAGAGGGATTTCAAAAGCCCCCGGGACCTTCACGATTTCAATATCTGCATCGGCAGCGCCGCTGCGCAAAAGCGCATCAACAGCTCCGCCGACCAGACGATCGGTAATAAAATCGTTAAAGCGGCTGACAATGATTCCAAATTTTTTTCCTTCCGCCACCAGACTTGCTTCAATGATTTTCGGCATGGTATTTGTTCCTTTTTATTGTTTTCCGGATGGACACTAGCATTCTTTTTTCTGAAAATCAAAGTTCAACAGATGTCCCATTTTCAGCTGCTTGCATTGCAGGTATCCGATATTGTGTTCATTGGGTTCCACTTCAATGGAAACCTGTTCAACCAGTTTCAGGCCATAGCCTTCCAGGCCAACCATTTTTTTCGGGTTGTTGGTCATCAGTCTCATTTTGCGGACCCCAAGGTCAACCAGCATTTGCGCGCCGATTCCATAGTCACGCAGATCCGCCTTGAATCCCAGCTTTTCATTGGCTTCCACCGTATCAAATCCTTGACGCTGAAGTTCATATGCCTTCAGTTTGTTCACCAGCCCGATTCCC
Source organism: Desulfobacteraceae bacterium (assembly GCA_003599865.1). Taxonomy (GTDB): domain Bacteria; phylum Desulfobacterota; class Desulfobacteria; order Desulfobacterales; family SURF-7; genus QZKS01. The sequence continues at coordinate 23,233 of QZKS01000060.1, read as the reverse complement.
CGTCCTTCCTGCCGGAGATAGAGCAGCACGCCGGACCCCTCCTTCTCCATCATTTCCATGGCTTTATGCAGCTGGCTTCCGCAGTCGCATCTCAGGGACCCGAAAATATCTCCGGTCATGCATTCGGAGTGGACCCTTACCAGGATCGGTTTTTCCGGGTCAACCGCTCCCTTTACCAGGGCAATGTGAAGCAGGTCATCCAGATCATTATTATAAGCGATCATTCTGAATTCCCCGGCATGGGTCGGTATCACGGTATCTGCTGCGATATGTACAAATGATTCGGTGCGGGTGCGGTAGGCAACCAGATCGGCGACCGTGCAGATACCGATTTTGTGCCTCTCGCTGAATTTTTCCAGGGAGGGCATTCTGGCCATGGTTCCGTCATCATCCATGATTTCACAGATCACGCCGGAAGGCCGGAGACCGGCAAGCCTGGCAAGATCCACAGATCCTTCCGTTTGTCCGATTCTGGCCATGACGCCGCCTTTTCTGGCCCGCAGGGGAAATACATGCCCGGGCTGAACCAGGTCCGATGGTTTGGCATCGTCTGCAATGGCGGTCAGTATTGTGGTGGCGCGGTCTGCTGCGGAGATTCCGGTGGTAACCCCTTTTCTGGCCTCAATGGAAACCGTAAATCCGGTTTCAAACTGGGATGTATTTTTGCTGACCATCATGGGCAGTTGAAGCTGGTCCAGTTTTTCACCGGTCATGGATAGGCAGATCAGCCCCCGGCCGTATTTAGCCATGAAGTTGATGGCTTCGGGGGTGATTTTTTCAGCAGCCATGGTCAGGTCGCCTTCATTTTCGCGGTCTTCATCATCAACCAGAATGACCATTTTTCCGGTTCGGATGTCCTCGATGGCCTCTTCGATCGTAATCAACGGCATTTTTTTTCCTTACACTCCTGTAAATAAAAATTAACATTCAATGGATCACCTGATAAATCCGGATTTTTGCAGAAACGCCATGTCAATGCCGGAATCTTTGGCGGGCTTAACCTGGCCGTACTGTTCCGGTTTTTGAGAAATGAACCGTTCAACATATTTTCCGATCATATCGGTTTCAATATTGACTATTGATCCGGGTTTTTTGAATCCAATGGTGGTCATCCCGGCAGTATGCGGGATGATGCTTATTTCAAACCCTTCCGGATGGACCTTGTTGATTGTCAGACTGATGCCGTCAATGGCAACAGATCCTTTGGGAATCATATATCGGCTGAGAGATTCGGGGACACGAATGGAAACAATCACGGCATTGCCGAATGGGGATTTCTGCTGAATGATTCCGGTTCCGTCAATGTGTCCGGAAACAAGGTGCCCGTCCAGGCGATCGGAAAGACGGAGTGCCCTTTCCAGATTCACCTTTTCACCGACACCGGCTTTTGAGAAGGTTGTCTTGTCAAGCGTTTCCGGCGCCACATCCGCTTCAAACCGCCTGCCCTGAATCATGACGGCGGTAAGACACGCTCCGTTGACGGCAATGCTGTCTCCGATTTTGGTTCCGGTAAGAGGAAAATCCGACTCCATGATCAATCGTTTCCCATGGCCGGCAGAACCGATTCCGACGATTGTTCCGAGACCTTCTATGATTCCTGTAAACATATTTTCCAAACCCGGTGCCTTGCCTGCCGGACAAAAAATCGTCCAATTTTTGATATATTTCAAAAACAGATTGTTTCAAAACCGGATTGTCAGGATCCGGATTTTAAACCATTGATTACTATAATACCTGTTGGGTCATTTGCCAAGGTATCCTTCTATCATAATGTCATTTTCAAACCGCCGTACGCTCATGTCGGATAAATGAATCGCCTGGCTCATTTTTTCCGGGCCCTTTCCGGAACACATGGGGATACCGTCATTTCCGCCAAGGATCTTCGGGGCATAGAACAGAAGGACCTTATCAATGATTCCAGCAGCCAGGGCGGAATGAATCACCTTGCCTCCGCCTTCGATGAGCAGGCTGGTGATGCCCATTTGTCCGAGAATCGGCATCAGGGAAGGCAGATTAATTCCTTTTGTTGTTACATCCGTCCGGATGATCCGTATTCCTTTCTTCATCAGGGCTTTCTTCCGGTCATCCGGTGCGGATTGACCGCAGACAATGATGGTTTCCGCTTCGGAATCCGGTTTCAGCAGCCGGGCGTTTTCCGGAATGGAAAGTTTCGTATCCAGAACAATTCTGATCGGGTCCTTGCCTTTTCGATCCGGCAGCCGGGTCGTCAGGCTGGGGTTATCGGCAAGAACGGTTCCGATACCGACCATAATGGCATCCACTTCATGGCGTATCCGGTGAACAAACAGGCGGGCCGGCTCACCGGTCACCCATTTCGCATCCCCGGTACGGGTGGCGATCTGGCCATCCAGTGTGGATGCGGTTTTTAAAATGACAAAGGGATGTTTTGTCTGAATGAATTTTATAAAGCTCTCGTTCAGCTTCATGGCCTGTTTTTCACAGATCCCCTGGGTTACCTCAATCCCGGCCTGCTTCAGGCAATCCATCCCTCCACCCGTAACATCGGGATTCGGATCGGACATGGCAACGACGGTTCGGGCAATTCCGGCATGAATGATTTTCTGTGTGCAAGGAGGCGTTTTTCCGAAGTGATTGCAGGGTTCCAGGGTCACATACATGGTTGCGCCGGCGGCATGAATTCCGGCATCATCAATCGCATTGACTTCTGCATGCGGTTTGCCGGCCTTTTCATGCCATCCCCGGCCCACGACACGACCGTCTTTTACCACGACCGAACCCACCATCGGGTTGGGGGAAGTGAAACCACGCCCTTTTTCAGCCAGGGCCAGCGCCATTTTCATAAAGTAGCGGTCTTCCATTTCACCAGCAGGCCATGGCATGATATATTGGCCTGATCCTTATTTGTTGGATAAAAGGCTTTTCAGCTCTGAAACAAAATCATTCACATCCTTGAATTCCCTGTATACGGATGCAAATCGGACATAGGCGACATCATCCAGTTCATGCAGTTTTTTCATGATCAGATGGCCGATTTCACTGGAAGGGATTTCCTTTTCACCGGTTTCACGGAGATCCCGTTCCAGGTTGTCAATGAATTGCTCAATAACATTCATGCTGATTTTCCGTTTCTCACACGCCCTCTGCATGCCTGTACGGACCTTATCCTTGTTGAATACCTCACGGCGGCCGTCTTTTTTGACGATCATGATCGGTATTTCTTCAATGTGCTCGTAAGTGGTAAACCGTCTGCTGCAGTCAATGCATTCCCTTCGTCTGCGAATGACGTTTCCATCCTTGCTCAATCTGGAGTCGATCACCTTGTTGTTGGTTTCACCGCAGAATGGACATTTCATGAATTCTCCCCTCCTTGCATGCTAGTAGTATCAAGCCCCGTTCAGTTTGATCAAGTCAACATCCGCATCCTGTAGCATTTGCCTGGACATCGAATCGGCATATCCGTCCTGGTAGAAAATATTTTTAATTCCTGCATTGATAATCATTTTTGCACATATGGAGCAAGGTAAATTGGTGCAGTAGAGGGTTCCCCCTCTGATCGATACGCCATGAAAGGCTGCCTGGACAATGGCATTCTGCTCGGCATGGATTCCCCTGCACAACTCATGCTTTTCTCCGGAGGGAACCTTGAGCTTTTCGCGCAGGCAACCGACTTCGATGCAGTGCGCAATTCCGCTCGGCGCCCCGTTGTAGCCGGTGGACAATATTCTTTTGTCCTTCACAATGATCGCACCTACCGCACGCCGGATACAGGTGGATCGTCTGGAAACAAGCGCGGCGATGTCCATGAAATAGGAATCCCACGGGGGGCGTTTGTCGATTTCCTCCAACATGATGATCACACCTCCATATTCGGATAAATGGGGAATGCGTTGCAGAGCTCCTGAACCGAATTTCTGGTTTCCCGGATGATGGTTTCATTTTCCGGATGCTTTAACACATCAACAATCAGTCTGGAAACCAGCTTCATTTCCGCTGTTCCCATTCCTCTGGAGGTGAGCACCGGAGTTCCGAGACGGATTCCACTGGTGATAAACGGTTTTTGCGGGTCAAAAGGAATGGCATTTTTATTGACGGTGATTCCCGCTTTTCCCAATACCTGTTCAGCGGCTTTTCCCGTAATGTTCAGACTGCTGACATCCGCCAGCATGAGATGGTTGTCCGTGCCTCCGGAAACCAGAATTACGCCGAGGGACATGAGTTCATCCGCCATTGCTTTGGCATTTTGGACCACTGATTTCTGATAGGCTGAAAATGCTTCCGTCTTGGCTTCTTTTAATGCAACAGCCTTTGCGGCAATGGTATGCATCAGAGGGCCGCCTTGAATACCGGGGAAAATCTCCTTGTCCAGCTTTGCATGAAATGCATCGGTGGCCAGGATCATGCCGCCTCTCGGGCCCCGCAGTGTTTTATGGGTTGTGGTGGTGACCACATCGGCATGGGGAACAGGCGAGGGGTGAACCCCGCCGGCGACAAGGCCCGCAATATGGGCCATATCAACCATAAAATAGGCGTCAACCGAGGCCGCGGCGTCCGCAAAAGCCTGAAAGTCTATGATCCGGGGATAAGCGCTTGCTCCGGCAACGATCATTCTGGGGCGATGCTTTTTGGCAAGGGAGGCCATTTCATCATAATCAATGGTTCCGGTATCCTTTCTCACACCATAGTGGATGAAATGAAAGAGTTTTCCGGAGAAACTGACCGGACTGCCGTGGGTGAGGTGGCCTCCATGCGCCAGATCCATTCCCAGAACCGTGTCGCCGGGTTCAAGCAGTGCAAAATAAACCGCCATATTCGCCTGGGAACCGGAATGGGGCTGGACATTGACATATTCGGCATGAAACAACTCTTTTGCCCGTTTGATGGCAAGCTTTTCCGCCTTGTCAACATGCTCGCAGCCGCCGTAATATCGTTTGTCCGGATAGCCTTCCGCATATTTATTGGTTAAAACGCTTCCCTGTACTTCCAGCACTGCCCGGCTGACAATATTTTCCGAAGCAATCAGCTCCAGGCTGTATCGTTGCCGGTTGAGTTCATCGGAAATGGCTGCTGCGATATCCGGATCTGTTTGTCGTAACGTACGGTAATTCAATTTGCTGTATCCTTAATTTGTGCATTAATCCGAAGGTATGAAGGCTTTTTGAGCTTCCGGCAGAAAAAGATTCATACTGTTTGTTCAAATGACATCAAACTGATCGAGCCTTGTCTGATGCCTGCCCCCGGCAAAAGGTGTTTCAAGCCATGTCTTAACGATTTCAATGGCCAGGGTTTCACCGATCATCCGTCCTCCCAGGACCAGGATATTGGAATCATTGTGCTCCCGGCTCATTTTTGCGGAAAAGATATCACCGCAGAGTGCTGCCCGTACATGGGGAAACCGGTTGGCAACCATGGACATGCCGATTCCGGTTCCACACAGAAGGAGGCCGCGTTTGAATTCTCCTTCGGAAACCGCTCTGGCAACCTTGATGCCGAATTCAGGGTAATTCACGGAGCTTTCGCTGAAAGTTCCTACATCCTGTATGGGGATATCCTGCCCGGCAATAAATTTTTTCAGGACTTCCTTTAACGGGAAGGCAGCGTGATCGCTGCCGATGATCATCGGAGTTTTGTTTTCAATCATGGTTCCTCACAATGCAAACCGGTTTGAATATCAACTGGTTTTCAAATCGATTTGACGGAAATTGATGTCCATCAGGATATCCTTTAGGATATCATTCAATAAACATATGGTTGACTAATCGCAATAATAAAAATGCAGGGTTTGATCAAGAGACATTTTCATGCACATGAATTTATTTTCATTTCAAATTCTTCCTGTGGATAAATGATTCGGATATGGCGTCTCCCAAAGATCAAATATTGTAATTTAAATGGTATCATGTTACATCATTACCATATTTTGACAATCCTCACCTTGTTGTTTTCAGAAAAACATCATCCTATTGCATGCCGTTGTGCGAAGACTCCGGTATTCAGGAATCGGGCCTGTCCGGGGTTTGCCGCCATCCTGTTTTCGGGCGGACACGGATGCCATAAAGGAGGTCGACCATGAACAATCCAAACGGCAGACGTTCCGGTAATGAACGGCGATCCGGCAAAGACAGACGCTTGACTTCTACCTTGAATCTTAATAATACCTGTTTTCTTGAGCGCAGAAATTTTAATGACCGAAGGACGCGGTTAAACAGGCGAAAGGGATTTGTTCCGGTCAATCAATGGCGCAGCGTCTTTCTGGGGCTGGATCTTGACGATAACGTATCGTGATACGGAATGGATGCTTGTCCCGCGCTGGTGACGGAATCCATATTGGAAAGCATCCTCCTATTACGGAAAGCAGCCGAATATGATTATAAAAGTGATCTCCGGAGGACAGACAGGTGCGGATCAGGCAGCCCTTGATATTGCCATCAAGCTGGATATACCGCACGGAGGCTGGGTTCCGAAAGGGCGATTGACCGAAGACGGGCCGTTGCCGGAGAAATATGGCATGCAGGAAACAGGGAGCACAAGCTATCCGGAACGAACGGAGCGGAATGTGGCGGATTCGGACGGCACCCTGATCTTTTCTCATGGAGAACTCAGCGGCGGATCACGGCTTACACAGGAGCTTGCCGGTAAGCATGCACGGCCCTGTCTGCACATCAACCTGAATACCATCAGCGCCTTTCATGCTGCCCAGAAAATCAAGTCATGGACAATCGAAAACCAAATTGAAGTGCTCAATGTTGCAGGATCAAGGGCGAGCGGTGATCCGGATATTTATCAGGCGGTGGTGGATATCCTGGAAGCCTTTTTCTATCTGGATATGATGGGAGACATGCCGCTTGAAAGCGATGCGAAGGCCTATGATCAGGATATCCGCCGGCATATCGGAAGCCATCCGAAAACCCTTCAGGAGGCGGTGAATCGGCTTGCCGAAAACATGGCGCTGAAAGACCGGGTGACCGTGGCCAATATGACGGAACGGGAAGCGGAGACGCTTTTCCCCAGACTGGAAAAGTATATTCGTGTCCATTTTGGATTGATATCCGGCAATGAAGATCTGATCCGGTCCTGCATCCATGAGCTGAATGACCGGAATCCGAACGAGCGGGATGCCATAGCGGTAATGATCAGGGAGCTATGGAAAATGTTGCGGGATACCCACCGGCTGAAAATTGTAAAATAAATACCGGAAAAAAATCATTTTGATGAAATCATAAGGTCTTGATGAAACTGTAAAAAGTCCCAATTCCGTCACTCCGGTGAAAACCGGAGTCCAGAACATATTGAAAAGACTGGATTCCGTCTTTCGACGGAATGACAAAAAAGGTGATTTTCGACTTTTTACGAGTGCATCAGGTCTTAACAGTACTCAATTGTCCTGAATATGTTTTACGATGTGACCGAGCTCCGGAAAAATCAGGGCCTTGCAAGCAAGTTTACAGGCTTTGATACTCCCCGGTATGCAGAACACAACCGTATCACGGACAATTCCGGCGGTTGCCCGGGACAGGATTGCCGCGGAATCGATTTCCTCAAAACTCAGCTGGGCAAAGATCGCTCCGAAAGCGGAAAGTTCCTTTTGAAACAGGGGCCTGACCGCTTCAATGGTCACATCCTTTTTGCTGATTCCGGTTCCGCCGGTCAATATAATGGCATGGGGTGAGAAGCCGGCCAATATCTCCGTCACCTCATCCGATATCCGGTCTGCCTGATCCGGAAGCACTTTATGACATACCACCCGGTGGCCTTCCTTAACGGCTCTTGCATAAATCCATTTGCCGCTTTTATCCTCCGCAAGACTTCGGGTGGAAGAAACGGATATGATGGCGATATCGAGCTTTTCCAGGGAGTTCTTCTTGTGTTCACGGGTTCCCATGGGATTCTCCCTGTTCAATCACGATCAGGTCCTCGGAATCGTTTTCCACAAGCAGTACATTCACCCGTTCCGATCGGTTTGTTTTGATGAATTTACCCACATAGTCCGCCTGGATCGGCAATTCCCGGAATCCCCTGTCCACGAGTACAGCCAGTTCTATTCTGTCCGGTCTGCCAAAGTCAATGACTGCATCCATTGCGGAACGGATGGTCCGGCCGGTAAACAGCACGTCATCAACGATGACGATCTGTTTCCGGTCAATGGAAAAGGGAATGTCGGTAGCCTTGACAACCGGGTTTGAGCTGATTCTGGTCCAGTCATCCCGGTACAGGGTAATGTCCATGTCGCCGGTCGGCACTTTTGAGCCCTCTGCCTTGAAAATCGCGGCCTGGATCCGTTTGGCCAGAAACACCCCTCTGGTCTGAATTCCCAGCAAAGCCAGATTATCCGTTCCTTTATGGGTTTCAAGAATTTCATATGCCATCCGGGTAATGATCCGATCAATGTCGGCAGCATCCAAAATGATGAGTCGGTTTCCCATTTTTTCCCTCTTATCCAAAGTTGTCAGCCAGCAGGTGTGGATCTTTTTGAAAGCTTTTCTATATCATGAATATATTTGAATTGACACATAAAAATATTGATCGTAAATATGGAAAAAATGGATGTTCCCAGAGGATGGATGGTACCATGAAATATAACTGCACCGGTGTGATTCTGGCAGGCGGTCTCAGCACCCGGTTTCACGGAAAAAACAAGGCGCTGCTTCAGATTCATGGAAAGCCCATATTGCAGTATATTTATGAAGTATATCAAGCGCTGTTTGACGAAATCATTCTGGTGACGAACAATCCCCTGGAATACCTTGACTGGGACCTTGAAATTGTAACGGACATTTTTTCAATCCGGAGTTCCATGACCGGTATTCATACCGGTTTGTTTTATGCCGGTCACCCCTATGTATTTGTTACCGCCTGTGACACGCCGTTTGTGAAACGGCAGCTTGTGGAAACCGTACTTGCCGGAATCGGCGGAAACGCGGAATGGATTATCCCAAAGACATCTCTGGGCATGGAACCCATGTGTGCGGTTTACGCAAAACAATGCCTTCAGAATATGGAAACCTGTCTGCGCAATGAGAAATTCAAGATCCAGAAATGCCTGAGAAAGGTTCCGACAAAAATCATTTCCGAGAAAAAACTGCTGGAAATAGATCCGGAACTGATTTCTTTTTTTAACATCAATACACCGGAAGATCTCAGCCGGGCCGAATTGCTGGTTCAGGGAGGATTGCCGTGAACATGTCACGATTGCTCGATCAGATCAAAAAACATCCGGATATTCACAAGGCCGGCATGATTTTATGTCATAATGGGATTGTCCGGGAAACTTCCCGGGACAATCGCAAGGTCAGCGGATTGAAGGTGGAAGTGGATCATGAAAAACTGGAAGAGATTATCCGGGAAAACAAAAGCAAACCGGGGATCATCGAGATTCTGGTTGAGATCTCGGAGAATCAGAATCTTGCGGTCGGTGACGACGTCATGATGCTTGCCGTTGCAGGAGACATCCGGGATAATGTGATCCGGGTTCTGGAAGATACCCTGAATGCCATTAAATCAGCCGTAACCAGAAAAACCGAATACTTTCGATAAAAAAGGCTTATCATGTCTGCATTTTCACATCTGGATGAAAAGGGCAGTGTCCGCATGGTGGATGTGACGGAAAAAATGCCCACGGCCAGAAGCGCCATCGCTCAGGGGGTCATTTCCATGAACCGGGACACATTTGCGGCCATTGAGGAAATGGGAATGAAAAAGGGAAATGTCCTGGAAACCGCCCGCATTGCCGGAATCATGGCGGCCAAGAAAACCGCCGAGCTGATTCCCATGTGTCATCCGCTGAACATCTCCCATGCACAGGTTGATTTTTTCCCGGACCGGAACACATTCTCCATCCGCATTGTTGCGGAGATCCGGCTGACCGGGAAAACCGGCGTGGAAATGGAAGCCCTGACCGCCGTCTCCGTTGCCGCCCTGACAGTCTATGACATGTGCAAATCCAGCGACAAGGGAATGAGAATTTCAGATATTGTTCTTCTGGAAAAGACCGGAGGCAAAAGCGGAACCTATCGGCGGGAAACGTAAAGGCAGTATATCGTATGCAGATTCATTCCGACTATATCCTGTTTGTTGCCGTTTCATTGCCCATTGGTTTTTTGCTGGGATATCTTTTCGGGCGGCTTCGCTATCGGCCGGAAATCGATCTGCTGAAAGACATGATTCAAAAAACGGAATCGGAGCTGAAATCCCTGCATGATGCGTATTTGAAGATATCCGGGGCGCATGCGGCCGCGCAGGAAAAGATTCTTGCCCTGGAAGAGATCCGGGAGAGCATGGCGGACACCTTCCGGGGGATCTCGGCGAACACGATTCAGGAGAATAACCGTTCCTTTCTGGATCTGGCCAAGGCAACCCTTTCCGAGTATGTGTCTTCCGCCCGCAGCGATCTGGATACCCGCAGCAAAACCATCGGCAGTATGATACAGCCGGTTCGGGAAGCCCTTGATCGGTATGACCGGCAGGTAACATCCATGGAACGGGAGCGGGAAAAAGCCTATGGCGGATTGTATCAGCAGATCGAATCCCTTGCCGCTTCCCAGACGGTTCTGCAAAAGGAAACCGGAAAACTGGCGACCGCTCTCCGGGTGCCTCATGTCCGGGGAAGGTGGGGTGAGATCACGTTGCGGCGCACGGCGGAATTGTCCGGCATGCAGAACCGGTGCGATTTTATAGAGCAGGCTTTTGTCCAGGGCGAGAACAGCGGTCAGCGGCCGGATATGGTGGTCCATCTTCCCGGGAACCGTCTGCTGGTCATTGATGCCAAGGTCCCGCTTTCCGCCTATCTGGATTCCCTGGAAGCGGAAACAGAAGCTGCGCAGGACGCTTTTTTGGAGACCCATGCAAGGCAGGTGCGGTCACACATTCTCTCTCTTTCCAGAAAGTCCTACTGGGAAAGTTTTGAATCCACGCCCGAGTTCGTGATTCTGTTTATACCCGGAGAGAACTTTTTCAGTGCCGCATTGTCAAAAATTCCGGAATTGATTGAAGAAGGGGCGCAGAAAAATGTTTTGCTGGCAACCCCGACAACCCTTTTGGCGCTCTTAAAGACGGTTGCCTATGTCTGGAACCAGGAAACCGCTGCTGAAAATGCCAAAGCGATCCGTGATCTGGGTCGGGAACTCTACGACCGCCTTGGTTTGATGACAGGCCACCTTGAGCGTCTGGGCAATGACTTGGAACGATGCATCCATTCGTATAATCAGACGGTGGGGTCGTTCAACAACCGGGTGCTGGTATCTGCCGGCAAGTTTCCGGAGCTGGGGATTCCGGTTAAAAATGGAAAAGAAAAACTATCGATCCAGCCGGTCACAGCGGTCCCGAGAAAAGTTCAAAATGTATAGAGTCGAATGGCAATCCAATATTGATTTTTTTTGTTTACAAGAACTGTCCGTCGAGTTGTCAACCAAACAGGATATAAAGGAGATAACATGCGAAAGATGGATATGCGGAAATCAAGACGTTCTTTTTTAAAAACCGCCGGCATGATCGGTACCGGAGCCTTGCTCGCAGGCATTCCGGGACGTTCCGAGGCATCGGAGAAGAAAAATATGGAAGGCGGGATCGAGACAAGGATTCCGGCCCGGCCATTTGGAAAAACAGGTGTTTCGGTTTCCATGCTGTCCCTGGGAGGGGTGCTGGACGTGTCGGACCAGATTGTATTCCGGCAGGCAGTTAACATGGGCATAACCTATTGGGATACGGCAGAAGGGTATCAATGGGGAAACAATGAAAAAGCCATCGGAAAATATTTTGAGCGGTTCCCGGAAGACCGGGAAAAGATTTTTCTGGCGACCAAAAGCGGGACATCCAATCCTACCATGTTAATGGAAAATCTGAATCAGTCCCTTGAAAGGATGAAGACTTCGTATGTGGATCTGTTTATGATTCATCATGTCAGCGATGCAAAAGAGGAGTTGACCGGCGAGGTCAGGCTCTGGGCTGAAAAAATGAAGGCCAATGGGACAATCCGGCTTTTTGGATTCAGTACACACAAAAACATGGAAACCTGCATGATCGAAGGCGCTCAACTCGGATGGATTGACGGCATCATGATGAGTTATAATTACCGGCTGATGGGACAGGACCGGATGAAAAAAGCGGTTGAACAATGCGAGAAAGCCGGAATCGGTCTGACCGCCATGAAAACACAGGCAGCGTTTACGGCAGGATTTTATTCCACCATTGGTTCGGAATCGGATGAAGCCCTCAGGATGACCGATCGCTTCATGAAAAAGGGATACACTGCGGAACAGGCAAAGCTGAAGGCCGTATGGGAGAACAAGGCTATCGCGAGCATCTGTTCCGCCATGCCCAATATGACGATTCTACAGGCCAATGCAGCAGCGGCGCTCAATCAGAATGAACTCTCCTTGTCCGATAAACATATTTTGAATGTATATGCGCAACAGACTTCTTCCGGATACTGTGCCGGCTGTGCGCGTATCTGTGAGTCCGCCATTGGCTTTTCCGTACCGATCAGTGATCTGTTCCGGCACGCCATGTATAAAAACAGTTATGGGGACCGGGAGCGGGCGATGTCGTGGTTTCAACTTCTGCCGGAAGAGACGCGCAGCCGGATTCCCCGGACAGACTATTCAAAGGCGGAGATGGTTTGCCCTCAAAAAATCGAAATCGGAAAGGTCATCCGGAAAGAGTATGAAGCCTTCATCCGTCCGGGAGAATTCGTGTAACCGGACTTCATCCGGGAGAAAGGAAGCAGACTGTTCCAGATCCTTTTTCAAGGGGGGGTAAAGCATTAAAGCCGGAACTTGTTTTTCAGGCAGGTGAAAAACAGTTTCGCCGGACTGTTGCTCTGCCCCTCATATCGTTTGCCGCGAAAATACACATCCTCGACATTTACGCTTTTAATGGTCTCAACCGGTATGTCCAGTATGTTTTTGTCCAATACGGCAAAATCACAGGTTTTACCGGCAGAAAGCGTTCCTCTTGCGGATTCATCAAAGGAGAGCCGGGCACACCAGCTTGTATGCATACGCAGTGCATCCAGTGCGGAAATCCGCTGATCCGGATTGGGATGATTGCAGGCCGCATGGATTCCGAAGACCGGGTCCGGAAGGGTGCAGGGGCCGTCCGATCCGCTTGCCATGGGAATCCCGGCATCCAGCATGGATTTGAGGGGAATCAGGTCTTTGAGCCGATTGCCGAGAATGGTTTCCAGATACTCAACCGGTTCCTCCCGCCATTGAAGGAATGGGGTTTGCAGGGCGATGTGGATTCCCAGCCGGGCGGCCTTGCGGATCAGATCAGGATTCATCAGGTCCGCATGAATAATGATGTGGCGGTGGTTTTTCCGGGGCAGAATGTTCAGGGCGTTTTCATAGGCATTCAGTGCCTGTTCAATGGCGGCATCTCCAATGGCATGAAGCGCAATCTGGAGTCCCTTTTTGTGGGCCTCCTCCACAAAAGCATTGACTTGCTCCTGGGTGTAGAACAGTGTGCCCGTATTGTCCGGATTGTTGGAATACGGCGTTTTCAATGCGGCATCTTCCGACCCGAAGCAGCCGTCCAGTGCTGTCGCAAAACACCCGCCGATGCGGTTCAATTTTCGCTTGATCACTTTTCGGGTATCCATGGTTTGAAAGAACACGCGAATCTCCTGCGGCAGGCCCATGGCGGCAAAGCGAATCATGTCCACGTCCAGATCAAGCGGAAAACCGACCCCCTCCGATGTGTGAATGAAGCCGATTCCTTTTCCGGCCATGGTATCGCTTGCGGCTATCAGGTTTTTAAAAAGCCGGGGTACGGAAACGGATTTGGAGATGTGGTTGACCGCCTGGTAAAAGGCGTCCCCGAAAAACCAGCCGGTTGCTTCCTGATATCCCGGATCCTTGAGAACAGCGGCCGGAAGTTTTTGGATCAATGCCGAGTTTCCCACAGCGGCATGTCCGTCATATTTTACAATCATGACCGGACGATTCGTAATCCGGTCCAGATCTTCTTTTGTGGGCAGTCTTTTTTCCCGGACCGTATGGCTGGAGCATCCGAAGGCGAGTATGATTTTTTCTTTCGGATGGTTTTGTATATGCTGATTGATCAGCAGGCCCAATTCCTTAAAATCCTGCGCCGCCCGGCAATCCAGACCGGAGTTGAAATAGGCAAAAGAGGCAAAATGGATATGGGTATCCCCGAAGGCCGGAACACAGCAGCGGCCATTCAGATCAATCTGCTCTGCACTGGAAAACTCCTTGGGTATGGTGTCTCCGGTATACAGAATGGTGCCGCTGTTCTCGATCAGTACATGAAATATCCGATTATCATCTTCGCAGGATATGAATTCGGCGTTGGTAAATATTTTCAAATCGGGTCTCCTTAGAAAACGGTTTTCCTGGTTTGTGTTTCCGGTCCGAGCAGCAAGGAGATCCATTTCGTATCCTCCCGGCTGTCCAGAGCGATTTTTGCGGTCATGGTCAACGGTACGGATAACAGCATGCCGACCGGTCCTAAAATCCAGCCCCAGAACATGAGAGACAGGAAGACAACGAGTGTAGACAGTCCCAGACCCCGACCCATAAAACGGGGTTCCAAGACATTTCCCATGATGATATTGACCAGGATATACCCGCCCGCAACCAGCAGTGCCTTTCCCGGTCCGAGTTGGACAACGGAAAGCAGGACGGCCGGGATGGCGGCTATGATCGAACCGATATTGGGCACATAGTTCAGCAGGAATGCCAGGAGCCCCCATAACAGGGAATAGTCCACACCCAGGACGGTTAACCAGACGGTGATGAAGATTCCTGTTGCCGCGCTGATCCAGGTTTTGATGGCGATGTATTGTTTGACCGTATCCAGAAATTGTTCAAATCCTTGAAGAGAGGATTCCGGATCTCCCAGTGCAATCTGAATTTTTGCCGGAAAGCCTGAAGCTTCCAGCAGTATAAAGATGACCGTCATCAGGATGAAAAACGCATTGGCCAGAACATTCCCCAGTCCATTGAGTACGGTCGCCGCAAGATTCATGGCAGCCCCGGGATCAAGGAGTTCCACAAGCGCCAACCGGGAAATGTGAAATCCTGTTTTGTCGAGCCAGGCGATGATGGCAGTGGTTTGACCTTTCAAGCTTGCCTGATAAGTCGGAAGTTCTTTTGAAAAGTCGCGGACCGAGGTTCCGACCATCGTCGAAATGATTACACCGATCAGGAGGATTCCCAGAACCACGATCAGGATGGATAACCATGCCGGAACCCCCTTTTTTTGAAGCCAGAACATCGGGGATGCACTGATGATGGCGATAAAAACGGCAAGAAGAAATGGATTGATAATGGCTTCCGCTGCCCGCATGCCGGCTACGATTACGACAAACGAAGCCATGGTAACCAGAATCTGCGATGTCTTCATAGAGGAGAAGCTCCTTTTGGAGGATCAGCAAGTTTGCAGCAACCGGAATAACCAATACGGAAAATCAGACAGATCCGGATGTTCAGATCAAATCATGGCTGAATAGGAATGATCCGATTTTTTTCTTGTAACGGAAATTTCCCGGTTATGCAATACGTCAGATGAATTGGTTCTCAGATCAATTGTCCGTTCTTGATGCCCGCTGCGGTTTTCCGATGCGGGTTCAAAGCAATACGGATATGAGGACAGAGAGGAGCAAGGGCATGATGGTCCAGAAAATTGTTTTGATCCGGTCTGCCGATCTGCCGAATTCATTTTGTCCGGAGTAGTCACAGCAGGTGTCTTCCGGTGTGAAAAGGTATCGTATCAATGTCATGTATCCTGTATTTTTCATGGAAAGTCTCCCGGCTGAAATTATCTTTTTTCTTTTTTGTTTATATAAACGGGGGGCTATAAAAAACAGATACAGTATTTTAAAAAAATAAGCATAACAGTTATGCTTCCGTTCATGCGCAACCGTCCGGACGCATTGATTTCATCCGATTTTCCACCATACATTGTTTCCGGTCGATGCGTTAAAAAACAAGTGCTGAAGTGATGAGGGCACAGAGCCGTTCTTCTTATGAACATTTTGCTTGATTCTATTGTTCAAAATCGTTATCACTCATTTGAATTTTGTTAGAAAATTGTTAATCTCCGGCAAGGTTGTGTTTGTTTGACTGCAATGAATGATTGCTTTTTTCTCCAGGCTGCTGAATACCTTCTTGGCTTTTATTTTATTCTCACATGAAATATTATGGATGCGATAAACATGAGGAGTTCCAATGAGTGTTGAAATTTATATGGTTGCTGTCGGCATTTTGCTGCTGTTTGCCGTCTTTGATCTCATTGTCGGGGTTGCCAATGATGCGGTCAATTTTTTAAACTCATCCATCGGTTCAAAAGTAGCCCCCTATTATGTCATTATGACCATTGCAAGCCTTGGGATTCTTGCCGGTGTGACCTTTTCCGGCGGGATGATGGAGGTGGCCAGAAAGGGGATATTTCATCCCCAGTTCTTTACCATGCCGGAACTCATTACCATGTTTATGGCGGTCATGCTGACCGATATCCTGTTGCTGGATCTTTTCAACACCCATGGCTTGCCCACATCAACGACCGTATCGATCGTGTTTGAGCTGCTTGGTGCCGCCGTCGCCGTGTCGATGATAAAAGTCCTGCATCTTCATGGGAATATTCTGGCCTTGGGAGAGTATATCAATACCAGTAAGGCCATGATCATTATTTTTGGGATTCTGCTTTCCATTATTGTGGCCTTTTTTTCCGGAGCCGTCGCCCAGTTCATCACACGCCTGATTTTTACATTTGATTATCAGGAAAGACTGAAGCGGTATGGGTCCCTGTGGGGCGGGGTCGCCATGGCGGCCATTACCTATTTTATTCTGGTAAAAGGGGCAAAGGGCGCATCTTTTATGACCCCGGAATCCATTAACTGGTTGAAAGAGCATTCGTTTACCATGCTGATATCCATCTTTGTCATATCTTCTTTATTTCTCCAGATTCTGATCTCGTTTTTTCAGATTAATATTTTAAAGATTGTTGTTCTGGTGGGGACGTTTGCGCTGGCCATGGCATTTGCCGCCAACGACCTGGTTAATTTTATCGGTGTGCCCCTGGCCGGATTAAGCGCCTATACCACAGCGATGGCCTCATCCGATCCGTTGAACGTCCCCATGGAAGCTCTCCGTAAAAGTGTACAAACTCAGACATATATATTGCTGATTGCCGGTGTGGTTATGGTGCTTACCCTGTGGATATCCAAAAAAGCACGAACCGTTACGGAAACGGAAATCAGTCTTGGCCAGCAGGATGAAGGCGCGGAGCGTTTTGAATCCATCTGGCTTTCCCGTGCGGTGGTCAGTATGGTGGATTCCTTTATGGGAACGTTTAAGGGATTTATTCCCAAAAGCGTAAGAACATTTGTGGGGAGTCGGATCGATCCCAATCAAAAGGTTGCCGGAAAGATTTCCAGGGAAAGTGACAAACCTTCCTTTGATTTGATTCGTGCTGCGGTCAACCTCATGGTTGCCAGCGCAGTCGTGTCGTTTGCAACTTCCATGAAGCTTCCTTTGTCTACCACCTATGTTACCTTCATGGTTGCCATGGGAACCTCTTTTTCGGATAAGGCATGGGGCATGGAGAGTGCCGTGTTTCGGGTAACCGGGGTCTTAACGGTTATCGGCGGATGGTTTATGACAGCCCTGATTGCCTTTCTTACCTCTTTTATCTTTGCCGGTATCATTTATCACTTTCAGGTTTCCGGTGTCATTGCCATCATGGCATTCGCTTTTTTTGTTATTTGGAAGAATAAGAAAAAGCATGAAATCATCGTAAAAGATAAAGAAGAGATTGTCATTTACAACCTGAAAAAAATAAAAAATGCCAACATGGCAATCTGCAACACCTTTGAACACCTGGCTTATTTTCTAAAGGACATCCGGAAATCGTTTGATGTTTCCTTTGAGGCTTTGTTTGAACAGGATATTGATACGCTGACGCGGGAACGGAAAAAGGTAAAAAAGATTCAGCGCGGGGCCAACATCATTATGGCAAACGTTTTCAAGGTACTCAGACTGCTGCAAAAGGAGGACCGAAAGATATCTTATAAATATGCGCAGATCATTCGAAGGCTGCAAAAATTATCGGATGGACATCGGGATATCATTGCCAGATCGTGTGTCCATGTCGGCAATAAGCATAAAGGCCTTCTGGATATTCAGATTGAAGAGCTTCGACAGATAAAAGTTTTGATCATGGATATCCTGGTAAAGGTTGAGGTCTCGTTCAATGATAAAAAAATAGAGGAATATCAAAATATTATCGATCAATATCAATATATGAGAGAACTGGCCAATCGTTTCAACCGGAATCAGATTGAACGAATTCGCAATGATACCTCCAAAACGCGATTAAGCATCCTGTATTATGCCATTATCGGAAACTGCATCATGATGGCCAAACAAAACATTAAACTCCTTGAGATTTTTAATGAGTCTTTTCATTTTGATCAAGACCTTTCCTGTTCCTATTATCCGGTTGAATCCCATTAACCGTGATTTTACGGACCGGCATGCAAGGATTTGTATTTTCCATATAAGTCTGCTATCCATTTGTTGATTTGTCGGATCAGAAGGGTCTTGGGGGTTCATCCGAATATGGCATGGACAGGATACGGAAAAGCAACACGACGTTTCAATGGGTAAAAAATCTGGTGAAAACATGGCAGCACCGGAAGCCATAAGCGGTTTCAAATCATCACATGAAGCATTTCAATGTTCCATTCTGGTGGTGGACGATAATGCCATCAATCTGCAGTTCATGCAGAAGATATTGGAAAAAGAGGGTTATCATCGTATTATGACCTGCGGTGACAGCCGGAATGTTATGGCTGTTTGTAAAAACAATGCCATTGATATTATTTTGCTCGATCTGAAAATGCCCTATATTGATGGGGAAGTATTGCTGCCGGAAATCAAGCAACAGTTTCCGGATATTCATGTCATTATCGTAACCGCACTTACCGATATTCAAACCGTCATCAAATGCATGAAAGCAGGAGCATTTGATTATGTTGTCAAGCCTGTTGAAAACCAGTTGCTTCTCTCCGCCATCAGTCGAGTCCAGCGAATCCTTTACCTTGAGAGAGAAAACCAGAGCCTGAGAAAGCAGGCCATTAATTTGAAAAATCCGGAGGCGTTTCAAGATATTATTACGCAAAGCCGGAAAATGATGGAAATTTTTTGCAATATGGAGGCCATTGCTCCTTCTCCCTGGCCGGTGCTTGTTTCCGGCGAAACCGGGGTAGGAAAGGAGATGATTGTCCAGACCATCCATGACATCAGCAGGCGGAGCGGTCCGTTTGTATCTGTAAATGCCGCCGGGTTGGATGACCACATGTTTTCCGATTCGATTTTTGGACATGTGAAAGGCGCTTTTACCGGAGCCGATAAGGATAAAAAAGGGTTGGTGCAAACCGCCGCGGAAGGAACCATATTTCTTGATGAAATCGGTGACTTGAACATGATCTCTCAGGTCAAGCTTCTTCGTTTGATTCAAGAGGGGGAATACATTCCTCTTGGCAGTGAGAAAATACATCGGTCCAGTGCACGTATCATAACGGCAACCAATCAGGACTTGTGGAGTCTTCAGAGATCCGGAAAATTCAGGAAGGATTTGAATTATCGCCTGCGAACGCATCATATCCACATTCCGCCATTACGGGAAAGGATGGAGGACTTGCCGCTGCTGGTGGATTATTTTGTGGGTCAGGCGGCTGCGATACAGAAAAAAGAGAAACCGGCTATCCCGGATCAATTGATCAACAGGGTAAAAAATTATTATTTCCCCGGAAATATCAGGGAGTTGAGGTCCTTGATTTTTGATGCAGTGAGTCGGAATCAATCCAGAACGCTTTCTGTCAAGATGATCGAATCCGGTTTCCAGGAGCAGGAAGCCAATGGTGCAGATTGTTATTCAGCAGGTAATGATGGTTCCCTGCTTTTTCCGAACAATCTTCCCACACTTCAGCAGATATCCGAAATGCTGATTCAGGAGGCATTGAAACGAACAAATTACAATCAAACCATGGCTGCCGGGATGATCGGCATTTCACAATCCGCTTTGAGCCGGCGTCAAAAAAAAATAAAGATGGATGATATACCGGGGAAAAAATCATAGAACCCCTCAAAAATATTGTTTTATGCCTTTTTACATAGCTGATGCAAATCTGAATAAGCAAAATTTTTATTATAATATCAATATACTGTAATGAATTCTTCCCGCTATCTATGCAATATCGCATAGAGCTGCCGGAGCCGCTTGAAATACCCACCCATATTTTTATATAACTACTTGTTAATATATAATATTTTTTTATTGCCCATGCCGGCATATTTCTTGATGACAGTTCAGCTTGATCGGTTTGTATCATTAAGGTTTTGCAAACAGGATATTTTGAACGGAAGATATTGGAATAACATATTATAATAATAAAAAAATGGTTATTGTTGATCGCATGATCAGCCGTTTAAGGTGTAAAGCATGATCCAGCCAGTAATTCAAAACAATCAAAAGATCGGGGATGTTCCGGCAGAAACCGACAAGAGTCATATCAAGTCAACCTATCAGCCCATTGTGAATTTAAGCTCCGGGGAAACGATCGGCTGGGAAGCATTTACTCGCATTAATGACGATAATTGCTTCAGGTTTCTGCATCACGCCCCTTCTCAACCGGAAGCGATGCCATTCAGTACAATCATGGACCGGAAATGTTTTGAAAATGCCATTCAAAAATTGGGCAGAATCCATTCCAGGCATAAGGTGTTTTTGAATATTCAGCCCCCGAGTTTTCAAGATGAGGCCTTTTCTCCGTCACGCTTAACAGACTTTTTAGACAGCCATGGTATCAAACCCTTTCAGGTTGTATTTGAAATCAGCAGCCGTAATCCTTTTCAGAACGATTTGTCTTTCTGGAATCAAATAGAGAAGTTGAGACATCATGGAATCCAATTTGCCCTGGACGATGTCGGGGCCGGGCAGTCCGACTTTCGATGGATTTCCGATCTGAAACCACAGTATCTCAAGCTGGACCGGCAGTTTTATCAGAATGCATTATCGGAAAAAGTGATGAAGACGCTGCTGGAATCACTGGTTTCATTCTGCAGGCAAATGGATGTCTGCATGATCGCAGAGAGACTCGAAAACCTGTCGGAGATCGAGCTTCTTGTTGATACGGGTATTCAGTACGGTCAGGGGTATTATCTGGCACGGCCTTATTACCCGAAAAAGCAGACGGTTTCCGGATTCTCCGATGATATTATGAAACCGGCAAAACGGCTGCAGAAATGTGTATTGATGAAATGCAACCTTCCCATTGAAAAGTACCTGAAACAAGTACCGATTATAGAACGCAGGTTATCGATTCAGGAACTAAAGCAAATTGTTTCTCTTCATCATAATGTTACAGCAGTGATCATTGATAATGGAAAGGCTGTCGGTGTTCTGGAAAATCAGCATATATATCAAGTCCTTTGCCGTCAACAAGAGGGTGCCGGGCCGGATATGATCGATCTGGCGGAATTTATGGACCAGAACTTTTTTGTGGCAGAGAGTGTGATGCCCGCAGTCGATGTCGTGAAAATGATTGCCAAACAAAATATGGGAGTTATGAATCCTCCCATTGTTGTGATTGCAGATAATGCTCCCATTGGACTGGTTTCATTTGTTGAGCTCCAGGAGGTTTTTATCCGCTATCAGATTGATGAGGCCCGGGATGCCAACCCGCTTACCGGATTACCGGGTAACATGGCTATTCAACAGGCGCTTGATGAATACTATCGGATCGGACAACCGATCAGTTTGATTTATGCGGATCTGGACCATTTTAAGGCATTTAATGATCAGTATGGATTCAAAAGAGGAGACCAGATGCTTCTGCAGCTGTCTCAAATTCTTTCCTGGGCAATCAAGAGAAAAGGGGGCGAAGGAGATTTCCTGGGACACATTGGAGGGGATGATTTTGTGATCATCACAACCCCGGAAAAAGCAGAGGATATATGCCGGCTTGTCATCAAATCCTTTTCCCGGCTGCGAACCGGTTGCTATGATAAAATGGAAATAACACAAGGATATGTGGAGGGCCATGACCGGAAGGGTTTAAACATAAGAGTGCCTCTGGCTGCTGTCTCCCTTGCCATTGTGGATTGCCGGCAAAGAAAAGACATAGCGGAACTTCCGGAACGGGCTGCAAGCATGAAGCAATATGCGAAAACCATTTCCGGTAACTCCTATGTCCTTGATCGTCGTAAAATCAATGACCGGAGATTATAGAAAAAAATCCATCCAATAGGCTTTTCAGTCTATATGATTTGATAAATTGATGACCTAATCATATTTCAGCACTGACCATGTGACCAGATTCATACCCGTGGAGTGAGGATCGTCATTGACTTTCCGTATCAATGGACGTATTTTTTACGACACACAATGATGAAAACCGATTCACTATACAAAAGCTGTTGAAAAGAAACACTTCTTGCCGGTTCACAGGGCACTTTTGCCGAAGGAGGCGAAAATGAAAAATTCAAGAGGAATTATGATCATGTCCGTTTCTATGATACTACTTGGATACGGATGGGTTCTCGCGGATTCCAAAGTAAAGGGAGGGGTTATCAACATCCCGACACCTCAGAAAAATGCCGCCAATATAGCCATCGGAAACGGGAGCAAAGCAAATCAAAGCTCCGTGATGATGAAAAATCTGGATATGAACGGCGCTGTTGTCAATACCAATGCAGGCAAAAAGAACATGAATGTTTCGATCGGCAACGAAAGTTCGGCCAACCAGGGAAGTGTCCAGTTGGGTGGTTCCGTAAAAGGTGGTGTAATCAATACCAATACCGGCAAAAACAATGTAAATGTTGCCATTGGGAACCAGAGCAAGGCAAATCAGTCATCTGTCAGTACAAAGGACAGCGACATCAAAGGTTCGATGGTCAATACAACGGTGGGTAAAAATGTGACCAATATTGCAGTCGGCGAGCAGTCCGAATCCAATCTGGGATCGATTGATTTAAAAGGAAGCCAGGTAACAGGAGCGATTGTCAATACATCAGCCGGACAGAATCTTACCAATGTTTCCGTCGGGAAACAGTCTTCAGCCAATCTTGGATCAGCGAGCATGAAGGACAGTAGTGTAACGGGAGCAATTGTGAATACTGCTGCCGGCAAGACCCTTACCAATGTTGCGGTCGGCAACCAGTCTACTGCCAATCTGGGTTCCACCAATATGAAGAACAGCAGCGTCAAGGGGGCAGCAGTGAATACAGCCGCCGGT
>QZKS01000029.1 GCA_003599865.1 Desulfobacteraceae bacterium | reverse complement strand
TCTACGATATCGAAGACCGCACTGCCTATGTGCAGCATTTCATCAAGAAGTTCGGATACGGAGTGTTCCGTAAACTTCAGGCCAAGTTTGATTACAGCTATCCGGTAAACTATGGCTATTAATCGATTCCATCAGTGAAAACCATCTGGGAGAAGGAAATATGACAGACCGTTCAAAGGAGTATATCAAACCGGAACTCATGGCTTGCTGCGGTGCCAGAGAAATCAAAAACCATGATGTGGTCATCGTGGGCACCGGATTTCCAGCCATGTCCGCCAACATTGCCAAACAAACCCACGCACCCCATGCCATATTGATGCAGGAATCGGGCGTTATCGATGCCCGGCCGAAACGGCCGGCTCTTTCCGTCGGAGACCCCTGTCTCAATCCAGGGGCAGCCATGGTAGGCGGATTGATCGAAATTATGGGAATGTGCCTGCAGGCCGGCAGGGTGGATGTCGGATTCCTGTCCGGCAGTCAGGTCGATAAGTTCGGCAACATCAACACAACCGTTATCGGTGATTACGAGAATCCGGTGAGCCGGCTGCCGGGAAGCGGCGGGGCCAACCCCATCGGATCCCTGGCCAAACGAACCCTGATTATCGCATTGCACGACAAACGGCGGCTGGCCGAAAAAGTCGACTTCATCACCACTCCGGGGTATATCAGCGGACCGGGCGTGCGGGAAAAATGGGGGCTTCCTCCGGAAACCGGTCCGGCCTGCATCATTACCAACAAAGGCGTTCTGCGTTTTGATCCCGATACGCGGGAAGCGTACCTGGCATCCTTCCATCCCGGTCATACGGTCGACGAAATTCTCGAAAATACACCTTGGAAATTGAAGGTGTCAAAGGATGTGCATGAAACCAAACCGCCGACGGAAGAAGAGTTGCGGATCATCCGGGAAGTGCTCGATCCCCACAGAATGATCAGCATCTATGAAAAGCGCGGATATGTTTGACCTTAACAGGGGTAATCGGGAAAATATTCACCCGGAACACCAAACACGGTTATGGAGGTATACATGAACCACACAAGAGCTCTGGCGGATTTCTGCTCGAATTTGACAATAGACGACCTTCCGGAAGAAGTCGTCGGCAAGGCAAAACTCTGCATCCTGGACTATGTCGCCAATATATACGGATCATTGGAACTAAGCGCGGTAGCAAACGTAATTGCGTATATCAAATCCATCGAACAAAAAGGCAATATTACTGCCCTGGGCTGCGGATTTAAAACCAACATCCATCTCGCCGCCTTCATCAACGGGACAACCGCGGAAGCCGTCGAAGCCCAGGATGGTGTACGATTCGGCGGCAACCATCCTTGTGCCGCAGTCATTCCCGCAGCCATTGCCGTTGCCGAAGAAAGAGGGCTTGACGGCCGAAAGCTGATCGAAGCGGTTGTCGCCGGATACGAAGCAGCCAACCGTCCGGCAGCGGCCATGCATCCCTGGCACACCTTGTCCGGATTTCTGCCCACCGGTACCTGCGGCACATTCGGTGCGGCCGCGGCATCCGCCAAACTGTATGGATTCGATAACGATCAAATGCTCAACGCCATTGCCAATGCCGGCTATCTTCTTCCGATTTCCATGGCCGAACATCTGATGGGAGGACATACAATCAAAATCGTCCAGGGAGGTCAGGCGGCGAGTGCAGGAATCATGGCTGCGGGCCTTGCCGGGTCCGGTCTTACCGGAACACCCTTTGTCCTGGAAGGATCAGCCCTGAACGGCGGGTTTACCCAGATTACCACACGGGCTGCACCAAAATTAAACCTGATTTCCGATGCTCTCGGAAAAACCTTTTCCATCATGGATGTATATTTTAAACCCTACACCGCCTGCCGCCATACACACGGGGCAGCCCAGGCGGTTCTTGAGATGTCCGAAAGAACGGATATCCAAACGGCGGATATTGAAAAAGTAGAGGTGCACACATACGGCATCGCCGAACTTGCTGTCGGGAAAGGGGTGTCGATCTCAGACTCTTTTGTCTCCGCCCAGTTCTCCATCCCCTATGTTGTCGCCGCTTGCCTGTTGGACGGAGAACTTGGACCGAAGCAACTGACCGAAAAACGCATGGCGGATCCGCAGGTTATCGGACTGTCGAAAAAAGTGTCCGTAAAGACCGACGAAACGCTCAATCAGCAATATCCGGGAAAGACCGCCAGCAGGGTCGCGATTCAGTTTAAAAACCGTGAAACCATCAGCAGGCAGATCGACATACCCAAAGGAGATCCGCGGGACCCGATGACCGCGATGGATATCGCAGGAAAAGTTAAAAAATTTGCAGGCAATCGGAATGATCGGAAAATCGACAACCTGATCGAAACGATCCTCAACCTTGAAACAACGGCCGATATCCGGCAGATTACCGATATGATTTAACAGGCAAACAAGGAGGTCTTGTGGATTTCAGCGTCAGTAAAGAACAGGCAATGCTGTTACAGTCGCTTCAGGATATGGGCAAAAGGGAAAAGTTTAAGGAACTCGCCGCCGATATCGACAGAACCGGCGAATTCCCGCATTTCCTGATAAACAAGTATGCGGATATGGGTCTTCTGGGGATGTCTCTGTCGCCTGAATACGGCGGCATGGGGGAATCCTCTCTGACTGCCGTCTTAGCCATCGAAGCCCTTGCCGGATACAGCCCCATGATCGCGGCACCGGTTTTTGAATCCAATGTCGGCCCGGTACGGGTGATCGATATGTTCGGCACCGGGGAGCAGAAACAGAGAATCATACCCGGAGTCTGCAAGGGAGAGTACAGCGTATCGGTTTGCATGACCGAGCCGGAGGCCGGATCGGATCTGACATCCCTTTCAACAACCCTGACGGAAAAAAACGGGCGGTATGTATTGAACGGACAAAAAGCGTTTATAACCGGCGGCGGCATTGCCAGTCACTATCTGGTCTATACCCGTTTCGGAGAGCAGAAGGGATACAAAGGCATCGGTGCGGTCATTGTTGAAAAAGGAGCTCCGGGTTTCCGATTCGGCAAACAGGAAGAATTCATGGGGCTCCGGGGTATGCCGTCTTGTGATCTGTTTTTCGATGACGTCGTCGTGCCGGAAGAGAATATCGTTATCCGCAAAGGTGATTTCGGAAATCTGATGCTGACCTTTGATATCGAAAGATGCGGCAATGCCGCCATGTGTCTTGGCATTGCTTCCGGCGCTTTTGAAACCGCCAAAGCATACGCTGCGGAACGAAAGGCTTTTGACCGGCCCATCTGTGAATTTCAGGATGTTCAATTCAAGATTGCCGACATGGCCATGAAAATTGATGCCGCGCGCCTATTGGTATATCGGGCCGCCAACGGAGCCGGTAAGGGGCTGCCGTCCATCTACGAAGCGTCCATGGGAAAATGTTTTGCCAATGAAATGGTCAAGGAGGTTACCGACATGGCCATGCAGATATTGGGGGGGTATGGATACAGCAAGGAGTTTCCCGTCGAAAGAATGCTTCGGGACAGCCGGGCCTGGGGCGTGGCAGGCGGCACGCTTCAGATGCTGCGGATTACAATGGCCGGCATGGTCTTCGGCAGACGGTTCGATCAGAGGAAGTAATGGCCGGCAGGCAACCGAATTGCTCCTGACCGGAATCACCAGAATGGAAAACAGTTAACCTTAATCGCAGGGAGGTTTGAAATGAGTGAATATTACCGTGATGCGGATCACCTTTACGAAATATACGGACGTTTTCTGTCCAATGTACTCCAGGATGATAAAATCGGTCCGAAAATGGCCAAATCAAATATTATCATCAAATTCATCTACACGGACCCTGATAGCGAAGTCACCATTGATTTCAAGAATCCACCGGAGAAAGAAGGATATTACGGCAATTTTTATCTCGGGCCCACAGCGCTTAAAGAGGATGTATGGTCCAAGCAAAGCGCAGACCACTCCCACCGCTTCTGGCACGGTTTTGAAAACCCGATCGCCGCCGTCACCAGAGGTAAGGTCAGGCAGGGGGGCAAAATTACCGCCATGTTGAAGCTGTTGCCGGTCGTCAAACCGACATTTATACGATTCCCGGAAATTCTGAAGGAAATGGGTTATGACAATCTGATCGTGGAAAAAAAATAATAGACTATCGACATTCCGAAAAAGTCAGCATCCGGGATACCTACCCCGGTATTCCAGATCATGACCGGCATGACGAAATGAATCGTTGCCAATGGTATAACGGATTAAGGGGCCCTTGCCTGGAAGCACTACGAATGGAGGAAACATGAAACAATATGACAAATTTTTCATCAATGGGAAGTGGGTGGAGCCATCCGGAAAGGGAAGGCGTGACATTATCAATCCCAGCAACGAGGAGGTGATTGCCGTCATACCCATGGGAAACGCCGACGATGTCAACAGGGCGGTCTCCGCTGCCCGGGAAGCATTCCCCTCCTGGTCGCGAACTTCGGTTCAGGAACGGGCGGAAATTCTATCCCGGTTGTCGGATGCGCTTGCGGAACACCAGGATGAACTCGGCAGGATCATCGCTTCAGAAATGGGAATGCCTGTACTATGGGCACAGATGATACAGGTGGGGCTGCCTATATCCACCTTTTCCAGTTTTTCCCAGATCGTTACGGAGTACCCATTCGAATATGCCCAAAACAATACACAAATTGTCAAAGAGCCGATCGGTGTATGCGGGTTTATCACCCCCTGGAACTACCCGCTGCATCAGATCGTCGGCAAAGTCGCACCGGCCATCGCTGCCGGCTGCACAATGATTCTGAAACCAAGCAGGATGGCCCCGCTCAACGCCTTCCGGTTGACGGAAATCCTCGCTGAGGCAGGCCTCCCGAAAGGAGTATTCAATCTGGTGTGCGGGTCCGGTTCGGAAGTCGGACATGCCATTTCAGCTCATCCGGATATCGATATGGTTTCCATCACCGGGTCCACTTCATCCGGCGTTCGCGTGGCCAAGACAGGAGCGGAAACCGTCAAGCGGGTGACCCTGGAGCTTGGCGGTAAATCAGCCAATATCCTTTTGGATGACGTTGATTTTTCCCTTGCGGTTCCCGAAGGTGTCGGTGCCTGTTTTTTAAACTCGGGCCAGACCTGCTCCGCCTTGACCAGAATGCTCGTACCCGCCGACAGGCAGGCGGAAGTAGTGGAAATCGCCAAAGCGGAAGCCGAAAACATGATTATCGGGGATGCTTTTGATGACGAGACCTTTTTAGGCCCGCTGGTAAGCGCCGAACAGCAAAAGTCCGTGATGGATTATATCCGGAAAGGAATGGACGAAGGAGCGACATTGGTCACCGGAGGTCCCGAAAGGCCGGAAGGTCTGGAAAAAGGCTACTTTGTCAAACCGACGATTTTTGCGGATGTCAAACCGCACATGACCATTGCCCGGGAGGAAATTTTCGGACCGGTACTGTCCATCATTCCCTACCGGACAGAGGAGGAGGCCATCCGGATCGCCAACGACAGCATCTACGGTCTTTCCGGGTCCGTCTGGTCTTCCGATCGCGAACGGGCAAAGAAAGTCGCCAGACAGATGAGAACCGGCCAGGTTTTCATCAATGGAGCGGAATTTGATATATTTGCTCCTTTCGGCGGATACAAGCAGTCCGGAAACGGCCGTGAGCGGAGCAAATACGGACTGGAAGAGTTTCTGGAAATCAAGGCAATCATGGGATACAATCAATAATCCGCTGCCTTTTTTCGATCCCATTCGGCAGAAGACCATCAGCATAGGGGGCTCGGCATCAGCGCCCCCCCTTCCTGATTGGTTTAAAAAGCGGTGTTCGGTGATTCAATCCGGATTCCGCGCATTTCCAGAAGGCTTCCCTCGGCCAGATACAGACGAATCAAAGCGATTCGAAAACCGACAACCGCTTCCACTTCGGCAATACGGGCAGATAAAAGATCCCGTTGCGCCTGGGCGACAAGAAGGGCAGTACTGGATCCCACATCAAAACGGTCTTCTTCAGCGGTGACTGTCTGTTCCTGAAACATCCGTGTTGTTCCGGTGGCCTTGATCTGTTTTCTGGTTCGCTCGACTTCATTTACAGATAATCTGACATCCAGCTGAATCAATTTTAAATAGTTATCCACAGCCATCTCCGCCTGGATACGCGTTGCGATTGCAGCCTGATCGATGGCTTCCGCTTTGCGGTTTCCGATGGCATGGCTTAATGTCAATCCCAACTGGAAATCATTTGCTTCATCTTTTGAAAAGCCTTGAAACGTTCCGGAAAAAGTATCTGCGTAGCCGGTTCTGCCCAGACGAATAAAAAAGTCAAGACGGGGCAGAAGGCCATTTCGCGTGATGACGGTCTCCAGCCGGTTTTTTCTCAGACGAAATCTTGCCTCGTTTAAATCGGAACGGGCTTTTTCCGCCAGTTTCAAACGATCCGTCAGGTCTGCAACAGGCAGTGTTTCGATATCCGGTTTGCTGGTTAAATTGATGATCGTATCCAATGACGCGTCGTAACCGGGACGAATCAGATGAAGCAGTTTCAACCGGTATCCTTCCGCAAGGCTTCGGGCATCAATCAAGTCCTGCTCGCGAAGGGCGACCTCGGCTCTTGCCGCGGCAGCTTCCGTTCGGGGAAGAATACCGACGTCTATCTGCTGTTCAATCTCATCCCGCTGCTTTTTGGCAATGGCAAGTGACTGCTCAAATATGGCTATTTCCCGTTTTGCCAGAACACACTGCCAGTATGCGATTTCCGTATCCGCGATGAGCATTTCCGTGAACCCTTTGAGTTCCTCAAGGCTTATGGCTGTGTCCAGTTCCGCCTGCCGGACACTTGCCAGATTCACGGAAGGACCGAATCCGTTTAAAAGGGACTGTGTCAGGCTGATACCGATGCGGGTTTTTCGGTCTTCCGGTATATCGTCCGAGGCATCACGTTCATGGGAGATTTCCGTTCTTACGGATGTCCCGGCAGCAAATTTTTTTTGAAGCCCCAGACTTGCTTTTCCGATTTTCTCGATCGTGATCCGTTCATCTTCTGTTTCAGACGGGTCTAAGATTTTTTCCCTTGCAACGGATATTTCGGCAAATACCTCAGGGTCAAACGACGCCCGTTCGATCATCTCAAATGTACCGTCTTTCACTGTTTCCAGTCTCTGGGCGGTCAGATCCCGATTGTTCTGAATGACTTCCATTACCGCTTGTTCAATGGACAGTTCAATGGTTCCCGCACCGGTCCGGAGCCGCCCCTCCTGCTGATCTTCCGGAAGTACGGAGGGAGAACTGTCGGTCATAATCTCCGGCATCTGCTTCATGATGTCGGAATCCCGCACTTCCGAAGCGGCTTTCCCCATGCCTGCAAAGGAGAGTAGTACAACAACGGCAATCAGGACAATGGACATATTTTTATTCAGGCAAATACCATTCAATGCAAACCCTCTTGTTTTTCCGGATGAAAAAGTGAATATACCGCCGGGATTAACACCAGCGTGATCAAAGTGGAACCGGTGAGTCCGCCGACCACCGCCCGGGCCAAAGGCGCCTGGGCATCGGCGCCTTCTCCGATACCGAAAGCCAGCGGCAGAAGACCAAATATGGTTGTCAGTGTCGTCATTAATATCGGTCTTAAACGCCTTCTGCCGGCCTCGGCAACCGCCTCCCGGATACGCATGCCGGTTTCGGCAAGCCGACCGGCCTGATCCACCAGCAAAATGGCGTTGTTCACCACAATACCTCCCAGCATGATGCAACCGATATAGGATTGCACGTTCAGGGTGGTACTGGTAAGAAACAACGTGACCAGCACGCCGACACCGGCAACCGGCACGGAAAACATGACAACCAGAGGATTTTTCAGGGATTCATATTGGCATGCCAGGACCATGTAAACCAGAATCAGGGCAAGCAACAGCGAAATCAGCAGCTCACGAGATGATTTTTGCTGTTCTTCATAATTACCGGCAATCATAAAATCATATCCGATGGGCTTCGGTATTTGAGTAAGAATGGCCTGAACATCCGCCGCAACAGAACCCAGATCCCGGTTCGAAACATTGGCCTTTACGGTGACAATCCGCTGCTGGTCTTTCCTGTTAATCACCGCCGGCCCTTCCCCCTTCTCTGTCGAGACCACATTCCTGAGCGCTGTCTGACCACCCGAAGGAGTGCTCAGCGTCAGATCGAGGATATCATCCAGCGATCGTTTTTCCGCATCCTTCAACTGAACAAAAATCCGATAGGAATTCCCTTCGGATCGGAAATCGCCCGCTTTTGATCCGGCAACAGCGGTCTTGAGAACCTCCGTAACATCCCGGACATGCAGTCCCAAATCCGCAATTTTATTCCGGTCCACATGGATCTCCTCCTGGGGCATCCCCTTTTTCTGGGTGGAGTCAATATCCGTTATTCCCGGAACATCGACAATGGCCTTTTCCACCTTTTCCGCCAATCGGTCCAGTATATCAAGATCAAATCCACGGATGTCGATTGTAATTCCTTCATCACCGCCAAAAAGTCTCTCCAGAATAAACTGGCCCTGCGGTGCTCTTGTTCGCACCTTCATGCCGGGAATGCCGGCGATCAGTTTTTTTCGCAGATCATCTGCAATTTCAATATTTGACCTTTTTCGTTGTGTGGAAGGTGAAAGCGACAGACGGATTTCTCCTTCAGGAGTATCCGCCCCCCTGCTGCTCGCGACCGCTGAGATCATTTCAGGAACATTTTTATAGACAATATCTTCCATCAGACGGGTTTGCCTGTCAATCAGCTCAAGACGGGTCCCGACCTCCATTTCCCCGGTAATCCGGACTTCCCCTTCATCGCTCGGCGGTAAAAACTCACTTCCGATAATGGGCAGGAGAAGAAGACTGAGCAGGAGACTGAACGCCGTCATAGCGACCGTTTTCCAGCGATTCCGTAATACCCATCCAATGATATTTTTATATCCGTTGTCAAGCCCGGCAAAAAAGGTTTCCGCATGTATGGACAATTTTTGTGCCCATACCGGTTGGTGGCGCTTATCATTTTCATGCGGTCTGATAAGCCGTGACGCCAGCATGGGAACCAGGCTCAAGGATACCAGAAGCGAACATGCCAGTGAAAAAATGATCACATACGCCAGTTCTTTAAACAGAATGCCGGAAACCCCCTGTATGAAAACAAGCGGGAGAAAAATTACAAGGGTAGTGATGGTGCTGGCGATAATTGCCGAACTCACCTCCTGTGTGCCGGCAACGGATGCGGTTTCCGGGGATTCATGGTTTTCCGTTTGACGCCGGAAAATATTTTCCAGAACGACAATGGAGCTGTCCACCATCATGCCCACACCCAGGGCCAGGCCTCCTAATGTCATCAAATTCAGTGTCAGTCCGCCAAAGTATACCAGTCCGAATGTGGCGATCACCGAAATGGGGATGGAAAGAGAGATCACGATCGTGCTTCTGATATTTCGCAGAAAAAACAGCAGCACGATAACCGCAAACCCTCCTCCGTACATCACGGAGCGGGCAACATTGGTGATGGACCGTTCGATAAAATTTCCCTGGTTGATCACCGGCACAATGCGAATCTGAGGAAATGCGGCATTGGCTTCTTCAATTTCATCCAGAATATTTTTCGACACCTCAACCGTATTCGCATCCGCCTGTTTTCGGATGGCCACCCGGATACCCCGTTCGCCATTCACGCGAACCATCCGGGTCAGCTTTTCATAGGTATCTTTCACCTCGGCAATCTGACCCAGTGTAACGGCGGCGCCGGCATGAACAGCCACCACTGTATCGCGGATCTGATCCAGATTCGAAAATTCCGCCGGAGCCCGCAGGGTCACTTCGAATTTGCCTCTTTCTATGCTTCCTGCCGGAAGATCAAGATTGGAATTTTCAATCGCCTCAAGAATCTGAGAAATGGGTATGCCGAGGGCTTTTAATCTCTCATGATGCAATTCCACCCGCACTTCCCGATCAAATCCGCCCCACAAATCCACCTGCGCGACACCGTCCAATCTGGAAAACCGATACCGGATCTGGTTTTCAATCAGCTGGGTTAATTCCACCGGGTCCAGCCTGCTGGAAATGCCAAGCAGCACCACGGGAAAACTGTTGACATCAAACTTTCGGACACGCGGCCGCACAACATCATCCGGAAGCTCGTTGATTTCGTCTTCGATCTTGGACTGGAGGTCAAGAGCCGCGGTATCAATATTGGTTCCCCAGGAAAAGCTGACCCGTATGGTGCTGCTCCCTTCGGTTGACTCGGAAGTCATCTCCTCCACACCGGGAACCGTGGCGACTATTTCCTCCAGGATCTGTGTAATAATCCGTTCCATGACAACAGGGCTTGCCCCTTCATATTCCGTCCTCACGGATACGGTGGGCAGTTCGATGTCCGGCAGGAGATCAATCCGGAGGCGGCTCAGGGATACACAGCCAAGGATGATCACAATCAACGCTACCATAGTGGTAAAAATCGGTCGTTTTACGCTGAATTTTGGAAGATTCATTTTTGATCAGCCTTCCTGTCGGATGGTTCGGGAATGATGATTTTTGAACCATCATCCAGAAGCTGCTGGCCAAGTATCACCACATACCCCTGATGCTCCAGTCCATCCACCTGAACAAAACCGCCTTCCGTTATACCGGCAACAATATGTTTCCAGCGTACCGTACTGTCTTTTTCGATAACGACAAAAACACCGGTCCGGTCATTTCTTCTGGTCAGCGCCTGTTCAGGAATAATCGTTACGTCTTCCACATGATCCAGTACCACTGTCGCCCGGATAAACATTCCGGGTTTGAGTCTCTGCTCCGGATTTTCGATGATGATTTCAATCCTTGCCTGTCTGGTCTGCTGACTGAATACCGGTGCGATTCGGGAGATTCTGCCCTGAAACTGTTGATCCGGAAATGCATCGGTTGAAAGGTATACTGTCTGGTCGACATGCAACCGGGAATAGTCTTTTTCCGTGATGAAAAAGATGCCCCGGATCGGATGGAGTCTGACAATGGACATTAATGATGTCTTTGCAGAAACCGTATCGCCTTCATCCACAAAACGCTCTGCCACAACACGATATGGATCATCATCTGTCCATTCTGCGGTTACCTTGGTATAGCCGAGCCGGATTCTGGCTGTTTCAAGAGAAGCTTCCGCCCTGACGACATGAGCCTTGGCTACTTCCAATTTTGCTTCCTTTTCCAGTTGATTGGATTTCGCTATATCCAGCTGAGATTCGGATTTGACACCTTTATTGCTCAAGGTTTTTATACGTTCAAATTCACGATTGGCGATAATCCGCGCATTTTCCGCTTCCACAAGATTCGCCCTTGACACCGCCAGATCCGCCTCAGCCTGTGCTATCTCCTGAATATATTCCTCATTATCCAGCTCCGCAATAATCTCGCCATGACTCACCGTATCGGAAATATCCACCGACAGACGTTTTACCCGACCATCAATTTTGGGTGCCGCCAGAAACGCTGCCTGCGCTTCCAATGTACCGCTGAATATTCGTTTCAGCGTCATCGGACCTTTTGTAATTTTGGCAACCTCCACCGGAATCGGCATGGATGCCCTGCTCCTACCGGTCGATCCATGCAGCGAATAAATCCGGTTAAAAATGATCCATCCAATGCCTGAAACAATAGCGCCTGTCAAAATAATGATTGTCCATTTACGGCCCGATGATGTCATCATGATGCTTCCCTATGTCTGATTTGACGATTACAAAAATCGTTTATAACTGAATCTGCCGCCGTTCCAGCAGGGTTCCTTCCAGACGGTGCAAATTGAGTAGTGCCTTCCGGTAGTCGATGACGGCTTCGATTTCTCCGATTTGGCTGCTGATCATATCCCGCTGGGCCTGGGCAACAAGGAACGTAGTGGATCTGCCCAGCCGGAATTTCTCCACTTCGATTGCCAGAATTTTCTCCCGGAGCAGCCTGGTTTTTTCCGCCGCTTTTATTCTTTCGCCGGCACGATTCATATCCACGTAGGCGGATCGGACATCAATCTGGATCAGCTGCTCCATATTTTTCAATGCCAGCTTGGTTTGTTCTGCTGATAACATTTGCTGATGATGCCGCGCTTTGGCAAATCGATTGCCAATGGGAATTTCAAACTGCAGGCCCGCAGAATAGGAGATATCATCACTGTCTTCATCACCTTTATCCGAAAAAGAATTGGCATAACGCGATCCTCCGAGACGTACAAACAGATCCAGTTTCGGCAGCAGGCCGTTACGGGTGCCGATCACTTCCAGATTGCCCTGTTCCAGTTGAAGGCGTGCCTGTTTGATATCCGCCCGTTTTTGCAGAGCCACACGGACATACTCTTCCACCCTGTCCGGTTGCCGAAAGCCAATCTCCGGTGAATCCAGAAGATTCAGCCGGCTGTTCCAGCCTGTCTCTTCATGGGAAGGACTTAACAGACGGATTAGATTCAATCGCTTTACCTCAAGAGTACCGGAGGCGACAATCAGTTGCTCATGACGGTCGGCCGCCTCTGCTTCTGCAGAAGCCAGTTCCGTTTCCGCTGTCTTTCCCACATGGATTCGCTCTTTCACTTCTTCCACCTGCCGGTTTGCAATCATGAGAGATTTTTCATAAATCTCAATGGACCGTTCCGCCAGGATATAATCCCAATAAACCTCTTCCACCTGCGCAATCAGCGACTCCGCTGCGCCCTGCAATTCGTGAACGGATATTTCCGTATCGATGCGGGCCGTTCTGAGCCCCACCAGGTTGGCATCCAGTCCTCTGTTACGAAGCAACGCCTGGGTGATGGTGACATCATAGTTGTTGTCCCGGTATTTGCTGTCCGACTCATCATCCATTGCGGTAATGCTTCCTTCTGTACCGGCTTCGATGGTGGTCCCGGTCGGCAGGTATTCTTTCACGCGTATACCGGCAACGGCCGAATCGGCATCAGATTCCGTCCCGGAAATAAGATTTTCCCTACCATCTCCGACCTTTCCCCGCTGACCGGAAATGGAAGCGGCAACCGTAGGATCAAAGGAAGCCCGTTCCATCTCTTCCGAATAGGTGTTGATTTTTGGGGACAGACGATTGATTTGAAAGCTCGCATTATTATCCAATGCCATTATGATGGCGGATTGCAATGTCAGGGACAAAACACTCTCCGCCGGATCGATCTTCCGGTCAGGTTTTATTTCATTGCTGCCGCTTTCCAATGTCTCATGGACCGAAGATGATTGTCCGGTATATGACACCGGATCGGCAATAGCGGGAGTACTGTTAAAAACCAGAACAGATCCAGTGATCGTCAGAAATAATAAAAATGCATTTTCTTTCATAAACGAGCTTTCTATTCGTATCGTAATGCGGCAATCGGATCCAGTTTTGCTGCACGAAAAGCCGGGTAGAAACCGAAAAAAATTCCCACGGAAGCCGATACGGTCAGCGCCAGCATGATGCTGAATGTTTCGATGACGGTCTGATACTCTGTAAATTGTTTGATGGCATATGCGACGGTAAAACCGAAGACAATGCCCAGGATGCCGCCGATGGCACTGATCAGAATGGCTTCCAGCAGAAACTGCCGGAGGATATCTCTGTCTTTTGCACCAATGGCTTTGCGTACACCGATTTCCCGTGTACGTTCCGTCACCGTGACCAGCATGATATTCATGATTCCGATCCCGCCGACGACCAGAGAAATGCCGGCAATGCCGCCCAGAAGTATGGTAAACGTACGCGTAAAAGTGGATGCCATATCAATGATTTCCGCCTGATTCCGAACATGAAAATCATTTTCCGCATCCTCCATGATGCGATGCCTTTTTCGCAGGAGAGCGGTGACATCTTCTTCTACCTGCGTCAGGTCTGCATCCGTATTTGCCTTAATATCAATCTCATCCAGATGCGGTTGTCCAAACAGCTGTTTCATCGCTACAGGGTATGGCACAACAACGATTTCATCCGGATTGAACCATCCCTGATCGCCCTTTTCCTTCAGCACACCAATCACTTTAAAATTGATATTTTTGATCCGTATCCGCTCCCCCAGAGGATTCTGATTTTTGAACAGCAGCTCTGCAGTATTCGCACCGAGGATGGCCACCCGCGATGTATGATCTTCTTCCATGACGGTAAACCCCCGGCCCTTCTCCATTTCAAAATTACGGATTTCCAGATAGGTCGAGGCGGTTCCGGTAATGGTGGTATTCACATTTTCGTTAAAATAAGTGACCTGTTCCCTTCCCCTTACAAGCGGCGAAATAGCTGCAATACCATCAATGGTATCTCTGATCTCCTGTGCATCTTTGATGGTCAGGCTTTCCCGTGACCCGGCCCGTACCCCGCCCCTCCTATCCCCCCCCGGACTGACCACCAGCAGATTGGTTCCCATTGCCGTAATCCGTTCCATCACCTGATTCTTCGCCCCTGCCCCCAGCGCCAGCATGGATATTACCGCACCAACACCAATGATGATTCCCAGCATGGCCAGGAAGGTTCGAAGTTTGTTTGCCTGAAGGCTTTTAAAAGAAACCTTGATAATGGTCCAAAAAAGCAAATTTAATATCCTTCCTCAACCTTGCCGTCCCGAAAACGGATTTGCCGTCCGCAATGCCGGGATACATAGTCATCATGGGTTACAACGATAATGGTTCGTCCTTCTTCATTGAGCCTTTGAAACAGCGAGAGTATCTCATCACCGGTTTTGCTGTCCAGGTTCCCTGTAGGTTCATCGGCCAGAATAATGGCTGGATTGGTCACAATCGCCCGGGCAACGGCCACACGCTGGCGCTGGCCACCGGACAGCTGGTTGGGTTCGTGGGTCATCCGGTCCTTCAATCCAACTGTCTCCAGTGCCTGAATCGCCATAGACCGGGTTTCCTTCTTTCCGGCGTAGAGAAGGGGCAGCTCGACGTTTTCAATGGCCGATATGCGCGGCAGCAGATTGAAAAACTGAAAAACAAAACCGATCTTCCGGTTTCGGATCGTCGCCAGTCTGTCTTTGCTCAGGCTTGAAATATCTTCACCGGCCAGAATGTATTTCCCTCCATCCGGCGTATCGAGACAGCCGAGAATGTGCATCAATGTCGATTTGCCGCTGCCCGAGGGGCCGGTGATGGCCACCATTTCACCTTCATCTATGGCAATGTTCACCCCGGCAAGTGCCGTAACGGTGGCTTCTCCCAATTGATAGGTCTTCTGAAGATTCTGCGTCTCCAACATCATCTTCCGTGTCCCCTTCCCATAAGACCCATTCTTTTTGGATTTTTGCGGGCATTGTCTCCATTTTTATCGCTGTCAACCTGCCATCGGCTTTGGGCTCCTTTGGATGGAATGGCAATTTGATCTCCTTTCTGCAAACCGGAAAGGATCTCAACCGAAACGCCATCTGTCACTCCTGTCGTAACCTTCTTCCGTTCATCGGTGCCGTCTGCTTTTCCGACGGTGACAAATTGCTCATTCCGTTTCCGTTCAATCGCTTTCAGCGGAACCAGCAGAACCCCCTTTTTTTCCACCGCCATGATTTCAACGTTTGCCGTCATTTCCGGTTTCAGCAGATTCCGATCCTGCCCTTTGACTTCCACTTTCACTTCAAAGGTAACCACATTGGATGTAATTGCCCCTTTTACGGCTACGCGATCAACAGAACCGGGAAATTGAATCCCCGGATGAGCATCAACGGTTATATCCACGATCTGCCCGATCCGAACCTGACCGATATCGCTTTCGTCTACCGAAACAAGAATAAAAATGCGGGAAAGGTCCACCAGGGTCATGACGGTCGTGCCTCCGCCCACATTGTTGATTCCGGATGCGATGATTTGACCGACCTGAACATTCTTTACCGCGACAATACCGTCAATCGGAGCGACAAGAGTCGTATCCGCCAGACGCTGCGCCGCATCGGAAAGATTGATTTTATCCGTTTCCACTGCGGCTTCCGCAATCTTGACCTCTTCACGTTTGGTTTCAATCTGGATGGCGGCGGTTTTCAGGTCTTCCATACGTGCTTTTGCGGTTTCATGCTCGGCTTCTGCCTGGGCATATACGGTACGGGCGACATCCAGTTCTTCCGGACTGGCCATCTTTTTATCGAGAAGCTGTTCGACCCTTTCCCGTTTGAACCTGGCTTCCTGTAATTTTGCCTCTGCCGAAACAAGAGCCGCCCTGGTTCTGGCTTCCTCGGTAACGAGATTCCGTTCTGCAATGTTCAAATTCAGATTGGCCTGTTTCTGCCTTGCCTGTGAAACGGCAAGTGCCACTTCCGCACGCCGGACGGAACGTTCTTCATCTTCAGGATTCAGCTGAAGCAGCAAATCCCCTTTTTGAACCGTGTCGCTGACATCAACCGGCAGACTGGTGATTTCTCCGCTGGCTTTGCATTTGATTTCCACTTCCTGATTCGGTATTACACGGCCGGTAGCTTCCACAACCACAAGGATGTCGCCTTTTTGTGCCATGACGATTTCTTTTCCGTCTCCGGCATCCGGCTCCGGATTGTCACCCTTTCCGGAAAAAAAGACAACCCACGCAATACCGGCTGAAATCAGCAGAATGAGCAGAACGATACGCCATTTTTTCAAAACAGGATCCTTTGATTTTGGAATGTTGCCAAAAAAATATGTTATCCGGACGCATGCAGCTTTTTTGACACATGATTGAACCCTATTATCATAACCGCCCCTGCTTCGCAAGACCATGCGCTAAGCAAAACGATTAAATTTCAAATAGATATAAAATTCCGCCGGTTGCCGATCCATTCAAAAGCCATTTTTCACCGCCATTTGACAGGAAGACCTTTCTTGGAATATGTTTGGATAAAAATAAAAACCCTTTACAGAACCATATGAATCGTAACCATTATGCCGTTGCCGGACCAGCCCGAGTATAATCCCAATATCATCGGTTTTACCGAAGAACAGGGGCCTGTTTTTATTTCTCTGCAGGATGCGAAAGCCCGGTTCGGTGAATTGCCGAGCAATTATCAGCTGGTGTCCATGAAGGACGGAAGGCAGTTGAAAAAAGTACTGAATCTTGCTTTGGGCAAAATGATTACCGAAAAATTGAAGCCGGAAGGCGCTGGTTTAAAAAAAACCGTGTTTCACTTTTTCCAAAACTGGCATCGGGACTGGAAACAGGAGTTCGGCGTCCGGATGGAACCGTTTTTCAATCTGAACAATCCTAAACAGGTTCACCACATTTTGACCGGATGCAAAAGCCGGCTCTTTCCGGTCTCCAGCCGGCATCTCAGAACCTATCTTGCCGGAACCGGCCTGCTTCGAAAAGATATCCTCAATTCCATTCCGGATACGCTTTTGATCGAGTCTGCTGAAAGAATCCTGAAAAACAAACAAGCAGGCCTTTTCGGCAGCAGCAAAAGCCAAAGACTTCAAACAGCATTGACGCGGATCAGGACCCATCATATTCTCGCCCGGATACAAAAAACCATTTCCGGCGACCTGGCCGCATTCGATCAGGAGATCACGGCTGTTTTTGCGGATGAAATCGCCCATGCCCTTTACGAACTCTCATCCGACCACCCGATTCCGCAAACCGATCATCTGATCGTGCGAAAAGGCAAAGGCGTTGAGTTTGAATTTGCTTCAAGGGATCTTACCTACCTGATGCTGGGAAAGGAAACCGGAGACTGCACAGCGGATAAAACCCCGTTTCAGGCGGACCGGAATATTGAAAATATCTACTGGACCGTGTTCCCCTGGATTCTGGATCGCAACTATCAGATCCTGAAGGTCTATTATGACGGACGGTTTGTCCTGAAAGTCCATATGCTGCCTTTGTATATCTCTCATGAGAATATGGATAAAATCGTTTTGGCTGTTGATGCGGTGGAAACCATCCGGGCCTTCCGGGATGATTTGCCGGAATTCGGCCGGCCGGATTTATGGGAAAACAGAAAGGAAATATTTCATCAGGCGCTGCAAAAGATCATTGCGATCGGAAATGCCATGGGAATTGAGGATATTTATGCGGAAAAATTTTCCAATACCTTTTGGGTGCGGGATTATCTGAACGATCTGCCGGAGATTTTTCTGCATGTCAACAACCTGATCAAACTCGATGAACTGGAGGATGTCTTTTGTTTATCCCAAAACCTTTGTGAAGATCGGAAGGAGGATGCGCCCAAAGAGATCTTCATGGAAATCCAGATGAAGAACACCTCTCTTTTGCCCAGTGTTTCCAAAAGAAACAATGCCATAAAATCGTTTGCCGTGATAAAAGGGGATACCGATGATGGTATCCCCATGAAAAAAATAATCGGAATATAAGGAGGATTCATAATGCCGGATGTAAATGAAAAAGATATCCTGACCCGGGTAACAAAATACAACCTGATCCGTTCCGACAGAATGCTTCATATTGATATCCATGAAGCGATTGTCGGCAAACTTGCCGCAAAATTCGTGGCGGTTCCCAATCTGATCAATATCATTGCCAAGCAGGAATATCAGGGAGCCGGGAACACGGAACAAGAGGCACTGGAAAACTGCCTGTCCAAGATAAAGGATGTTGATCTGGAAAATCTCTTTCCGGAAAGATCCAAACCAAAACAGACCGATCAAGCCCAATAAACGAAACGCAATGAAGCAGTGCCGTCCGGAACAAACAAAAGAACCAGTCATCGCCATGCTCGGCTCTCTTCCGCCCCTGCGGGCCTTGAGCAGCTACTGCCTGGAATTTTCCCTGGCCATGGCGAACCATACCCGGGTCCGTTTCCTTTCTTTTCAAAAACTCTATCCCGGTTTTCTCTATCCGGGCGGTATGTTGAAGGATGACCACACCTATCCGGGCATTTCCCATAAACGGCTTCGTGTCCGGCGATTTCTCACATGGCACAACCCCCTTACCTGGCTGATCGAAGGGTTTTGCACCAAAGCGGATCTTCTCCATGCACAATGGTGGAGCCTGCCGCTGTTCATGGTCTACGCGGTTATTTGTATGGGGTTCCGGCTCCGGAACAAACCAATTGTCTTTACGGTTCACAATGTACTTCCCCATGAAAAATCACGATTGTTTACGTTTGTTTCCGGACTGTTGTTTCTTCTGGGCGATCATTTTATCGTTCATTCCATCAAGAACAAACAGCAGATGATCAGACAATATGGGATTTCACCCCGGAAAATAACCATCATACCCCATGGACCGCTGGATTTTCATGTTTCCCCCAATCGAACCCGGGAAGAAGCCCGCAAGCAGATGAACATCAAACCGGAGGAAAAGGTCATTCTGATATTTGGTGCCATCCGTCCCTACAAGGGAATCGATACGGCGATCAAAGCGTTTGCCATGGTTCGACAGACAATACCGGATTCCCGCCTCGTCATTGCCGGCAAACTATGGGAAGACTGGAGTCCATATGACCGGCAGATCCAAGCCATGAACCTCAAAGCCCATATTCATACGGTTCTGAATTATATCCCGTCGGAAATGGTATCCTTGTATTTCATGGCCGCAGACCTGGTTCTGCTTCCCTATCATCATTTTGACAGCCAGAGCGGTGTCGGCGCCATTGCGGTGTCGTTTCGGAAACCCATGGTTGTCACCAATATCGGCGGGCTCCCGGAACTTGTGAATGACCCCCGGAGTATCGTACCGCCCAAAGATGCGGATGCTCTTGCCAATGCGATCATCCGCACACTTAGCGATCCGGAGCGGCTAACGTCC
Source organism: Desulfobacteraceae bacterium (assembly GCA_003599865.1). Classification (GTDB taxonomy): domain Bacteria; phylum Desulfobacterota; class Desulfobacteria; order Desulfobacterales; family SURF-7; genus QZKS01. Next base: position 5,400 of record QZKS01000029.1, on the reverse strand, counting down.
ATGGAAAATGATGCCGACGCTGTTGCAGAGAAGATTTCATGGCCTGCTATTGCCAAAAAGGTCTTATCTGTATATAAAAATCTTTTGGATAAACCAATTTAAATGGACCGAGACCTTTGAGCTACATCCAGGAACTTCTTCCCAAAATGATACAATACCGGCTGGCGCGGTATGGAATCGCCGGTCCCGGAATGCCGATCAATCTGACCTTTTCCGTAACGAACATCTGCCAGTCCCGTTGCAAGACCTGCAATATCTGGGAACTTTACAAAAACAATCCGCAAAAGCGGCAAACAGAACTGACCCTTGCTGAAATCAATACCATTTTTCAATCCATGGGGCATGTCTATGTCTTCAACATCAGCGGCGGAGAACCCTTTCTCCGGGGTGATCTTCCTCAAATCATTGAATCCGCATGCCGATACCTGACACCCGGAATTATCCACATTCCCACCAATGCCATCGCCATCCGGAAGATCAGGAAGCAGGTAGCGGAGATTCTGGATCTGCTGGAAACGCAGTTTCCAACTGTCCGGCTCACCATCAAACCCAGCCTGGACCATATTGGTGAAAAGCATGATGAGATCCGTGGCGTACCGGGTAATTTTGAAAAGGTAATGGAGCTGTTCCATTATTTGAAACAGCTCCAGGCAGAACATAAAAATCTTCATGCCGAACTGGGCACCGTGATCTCATGCTGGAATGTGGGTGAGATTGAAATCATTTCCGAATATGTCAGTCAACTGGGAGCAGACAGCTATCGAAATGAAATTGCCGAACAGCGGTCTGAAATGTTCAACCAGGAGAATCCCATCACGCCGTCACCGGACGATTATGAAAAGGCCATTGCCTTTTTTGTGAAGCAGCTCCGGACCAATATGAAAAACAAGGTCTTTTTTCAACGGATCACCAATTCCTTTCGATTGATCTATTATGACCTGGCCATTGAGACCATGAGGGAAAAAAGGCAAATCATCCCCTGCTATGCCGGCATTTCCAATGCCCACATGACGCCCTACGGCGATATCTGGGCTTGCTGCACACTTGGCTATGAAAAGTCCATGGGAAACCTCCGGGACCATGATTATGATTTCAAGTCTCTCTGGAACAGCCGGCAGGCAAAGAAAGTCCGGAACGATATTCGCAGCGGCTCATGCCACTGTCCGCTGGCCAATCAGACCTATTCAAACATACTGCTTCATGGACCTTCGCTGACAAAAGTATTATGGGAAATTTTTAAAAAGCAACGATGGTGAAGAAAGGAATTTTTTGTGAAATACCTGGTTACCGGCGCAACAGGATTTTTAGGGCCTTATCTGATCAAAAAACTGATATCAAACGGACACACATGCAAATGTCTGGTGCGGCAAAACAGCGACATCCGCTTCCTGAAAAATATCGATGCAGAAATCGTTCAGGGAGATATCACCAGACCTGACACCCTGCATGGTATTGCCGAAGACATCGATGTTCTCATCCATATGGCCACCTTGGGACATATGAGTAATTTTGCCGTTACGCAAGAGATGTTTGAAACCATTAATGTACAGGGCACCCGAAACATCATGCAGGAGGCCTTGCGTGCCGGTGTAAAAAAAATCGTCCACTGCAGTACGGTTGCCGCCATGGGCATCTGTCCGGATAACCCGGCGACGGAAGAGAGTGAGTGCAGGCCCCATCATTCTTATGGACGCAGCAAGCGGAAAGCGGAAAAAGCGGTTTTGCAGATGGTTGCCGAATCCGGTCTGCAGGCCGCTATTGTCCGGTTTTCCATGGTATATGGACCGGGAGATCCAAGAGATATTTTAAAACTTACCCGATTGGCAAAAAAAAACCTGTTCCCGAAAATCGGAAACAGGCTTAAATTGACACCCCTGATCCATGCGGAAGACGCGGTTCAGGGAATGCTTCTGGCAGCGGAAAAAGGAAGGGCAGGTGAAATCTATCTGATCACCAACCCGGAATCCATTCCTTTTGACAGAATCAGAACCATCATCGAAAAGGGATTAGGAGTGTCACGATTGCCCATATATATTCCGGAATGGATGGCCCTTTCCCTTGCCTCGGCATGTGAAACCATATTCTCCTTGATCGGAAAAACGCCCCCGGTATCCAAAAAAAATATCGAATCAACCCTTGCAGACCGTGTTTTTTCCATTGCAAAGGCACAGCGAGACCTGGGGTTTCAACCGATCATCGATCCGGAAGAGGGATTACGGGAAACCATTATCTGGTATAAACATAATGGATGGGTATAAGAAATGAAAAAAGAAGTGGAAGTGTTCGGGGTTACGTATGACCGGTATGTCCTGCTACAGCTTCATCAACTGCTTGCCGATGAACTGAGCCTGAAACAAGTCATAGAAATGCCGAGCCATGGAGCCAAGGCGGCTGGATCACTTTACTCCATCGGGTTCGGAAAAGCCGGATGTCATGTTACACTCGTGAATCCGGAAATGGAAATGATGTACGGCTGGAAAGAACTGAAGATCGAGGATTGCGTTAAAACGCTTCAGGGCATCGATGTCTATCGCACCGGCTTTGAAAACAACACCTTTGATCTGGCATGGAATTTTGTCACCTGGACGGAGCTCGGAAACCCATCCCGATATCTTCTTGAGATGAAACGGATTTCAAAAAAATATGTTCTGCTGATTACCTGCAACAACTTCCAGCCGGGCTATCCCTGGCATCGACTTCTTCATATGCTTTTCGGATTTCCCTGGAACCATGGGCAGGTGAAGTATAACCATATCACGACGGTTCGCAAAATGTTTCGGGATGCCGGATTAACAGTAATGGAATACGGTGCTATTGACACTCCCGGATGGCCGGACCCGAGTGGACCAAGAGATGTCAGACTTCACCGCAGATATGGCACTGCCGGTGCTTCACCCGCTTCTATAAAACCGGATTGGGAGGTACCGATCATTGGTTATGTGAAAACCAACCGGTTTCCGGGATGGATGAAAAAGCTGGGGAAATGGGATATGACCTTCCGGAAAGGTGTATTCAAGCTTCCCATGAGTCATCTGTTTTATGTGTTAGGCGGCAAGTATTAAGAAGCTTTTTCTGCCATAGCCACAATATACCGGCCACATCCAACGCGAACATCAAGGTTCAATGAAACCGAGACCTTTGCATAACCCATAAAAAATCGATACGGCCATCAACTGGAAAAGAATTGAGGATATTCTTCATAGCCATTATACCGTTGGTACCGCCACTGAAGGCGCTGATGCATACCCGCCTTTATTATTGTTCAAATGCCTCCTGCTCCAGCAATGGTTTCGGATCAACTCAGACCCTGGACTGGAAAACCAGATCAATGACCGGTTGTCTTTTAAAAAATTCCTGAACCTGTCCTTCAGCAAACCATCTCCGGACCATTCCACCTTTTCCCGATTCCGTTCCCGTTTATCGAAAAATGCTATGGACCAGATCAATTCAGAAATCCTCCGCCAATTTGAAGCACAAGGTTTGACCATTAATGAAGGCATTGCCGTTGATGCAAGGCTGGTTCAATCCGCCAGTCAACCGGTAAGTAATGATGAGATTAAGAAAAACCGGGATAACCATAATACGCCTGAGGGTAAGCTTGATAAAAACGGCAAACCCCATTATGGTCTGAAAGAACATTCTGCTGTAGATACCAATCATGGATTTATCCTGGCAACAACACTTTCTCCAGCATCGGTGAACGATACCAACTATCTTCCTTATTGCACCACATTCAGTCGTCATACAAAACAACCCATCCAAAAAGTATACGCAGATAAAGGATATGCCGGTAAACCCAACCGGGATTTTCCGGCTTTAAACAATATACAAGATGGCATCATGAGAAAAGATTCTACAACAGCCAAATTAACGGAATTGGAAATTGAACGTAACAAAAAATTATCCAAGGTTCGATATATTGTTGAGCAATATTTTGGGATCAGCCATCTGCATGATAATGCAAATCGGGCACGGTTTACAACGATTGTGAAAAACAACTTTGACTGCTGGTACCGGCAGGCGGCATACAATATTGCAAAGGGGTTAAAAATTTTGAAGGTTTCTACCGCATAAGGCGGAGAGGTGCGCCTGGAGTCAGCTTTCCGGGTGATCACCTCAAAATCAGCCTCGAATGAGGCAAAAATACGATGGTTCCATCGGTTATTGTTCCTGGTTTTGGGCAGTAATCGTCTAATTTGAGGCCTCATTTCTGAAAAAAAAATCTGAAAATTATGAAACCGGCAATCTGGCTGGTTTTTCAAAGGTCTCTCCACCTTTACTATATTCTGGAATAGCGAAAATTCAAAAGCAAATTGTTATACATTGTTTTCAATACTTGAATTGTCTTTCTTTAATCTTGATACAATGACAAATTGTATTGAATGATATTTATCATATAAAGAACCGAACGGCAATAAGTGTCCAAAACCTTTGATTTTTAATATGTTGTAATCGTAATATTCCAATAATTCTTTCAGTGCTCTCATTGTTGGAACTTTAAAATGCCTCATGTAAGGATCATCTATTACTTGTTTATGATGAATTGAAAACGGATTTCCCACCCTAATATGCTCTGAGTAGTGATCAGAAAAGGGGTGCAGTGTAAAAATCAATGCAATTATGTTATGCCATGCGGAAAGATTTTCTGACCCAATAATAATGGTACAATCTTTTTTACCCACTCTCTTGATTTCCTTTAGGAGTGAATCAGGTCTTGATAAATGCTCAATAAGCTGATCAGAAATGATACAATCAAAAAGATTATCAGAAAATGGGATACATTCATTTAAATCAGAAAAACTAAATGTAAAATTTAATTTTTTTAATACCGGGGGATGTTTGTCTACAAGATAATAATTCAATTTGTTATCAGTATATTCAACAATACTTTTTACAAATGAATCTCTTGCACCCAATATGAGTATGTTTTCCTGTGACTTTATATTTTCTAATACAAAATTTGTTCTTTGTCTATACATCGCGCTATATGATTTTTTAAAGTGCTTATACATTGAATGAACTATAGAAATGATACTGCGCATGATGTCTCTCTTTCAGAATAGATCCCAGCTACTGCACTATGCATGATTAGGGCCTTACAGCCCCTTGTACCCCTTTTTCTGCGAGACCTTTGCATAACCCATAAAAAATCGGAATTCTGGTTCAACATGCACCGGGTTCTCACTGGTAAAAAAATATCTTTAAAAAAAGCCATATAATTATGTAAAATTAGTTGTAATTATATTTAATTTGTGCCATGCTTTCCTCATAAAATCAATCATCTGGAGGAATTCATGACATTCAAAAAGATGGAACAAAACTTAGGATTCGCTGACCTCGCTCTTAAAAACTCCTTGAAACATAACCGCAGCCTCAAAACAATGAAAAAACTCGATAAGA
>QZKS01000099.1 GCA_003599865.1 Desulfobacteraceae bacterium | reverse complement strand
AATCGGAGCCGGATCATTTTCCGGAACTTCGGATTGCTCATTTCCTGTTTCGGCATCGGATGAATTTTCACCTTCCGGAGTGGTTCCCTGATCCTCTGAGGTGGTATCTCCATCCGTGTTTTCCGTTTCTTCCATATTTTGCTGCGGCTCGGCCGGCGGAGCCTGATTATCATCCACGCAGCCCGTCAACAGGACCAGCAAAAGGATGATCAGGACTGGAACAATCTGTTTTCGGTAACAGGATGATTGTGTTTGGGTATTCATATAAACTCCTTGTTGTTGGATGGCTCTTTACAAAAAAATTTCATACCAGGATCCATTGTTGCAGAATACAAGATGCATACCAACATATTACCAATATAGAAACAATAAACCTTTATACCAAAATCCTGCCCACCATAGCATTGCCTGCACCGGAAAACCAGAAAATTTTTAGGAATATATAGTTGGAATTATTGCATTTTTTTCCATATTTCTGTGCCGATTTTTATGCAGAATAGAGGCCCGACCCGAATCCGCATGAACTTCAGAAGCTGTCAAGTGCAATACGCCATATCTCATCGGCCGTGATCATATTTCGTCATTTCCGCGGGAAAAAACGGTTCCTGCCATCTCCTGCCCGAAATGTTGGGTTTCATTTCATGCTACCCAACTACGAAGCTGATATCATGACCGCAATGAATATTCCATAAAGTCCTGCAATGAATTGCCGGGGATACGGCCGGACCATGTAATGGCTGATCCCGAAGCTGATCAGAATGGATGCCGAAACCACAATACCGAATTTGATGAAGACGGAACCGCCGGACCAGGATACAAGTGCCAGTTGCAGAAAAAGCACAACCAGATAATGGATCATATAGATGTAATAGGAGTTCCGTGCAAGCAGCCTGCCTGCCCGTGAAGCATCATTCCATCGGCTGGCCGCAGCTTTGGTGAAAACAACCAACATGCAGACGCAAAAAAAAGACCGGAAAAAAACAAATACCAGCAATTTCTCTTCCGAAAAATCTTCCATCAATGGTTTTACAACCGACAGAAGGCCTATAAATAAAACAAGTGCGGATGCCGGCCAGACCACCGGATGGCCCGGAATGAATGAACGGGTAAACCATTTTTTGTAATATGCCACAACACCCATGCCGAAATACAGCATATACATGATGACCCGTTCCGGCTCGAACATCAGAAACGGACCGATGCTGATCCATGGCTGAGGATTGGCGGGCGAGGCAAAAAGCATTTTTGCGGTAAATGTGGATACGGCTGACAAAAATCCCACGGCAAGCAGTATCACAAGAATCGATTTTCCGGACATGCTGTTCCCGGACAATACCGGTTCCGGAGTTCTGTGCCAATTCCGTTGATAAGCATACCCGGCAAACAGGACAAAAAAACACAGCAGCAGCGACATGAACCAGAAATGGCTGTGGGCAAAATGATCGATGGATCGAATGACCCCCACATGTAAATCCCCGGCCTGCTGCATATACGCTGCCCAGTATTCGGGGAATGTGACAGCCATGGCATCTGCTTTTCGCGTATAGTGATACAAATAAGCCGCTGAAGGGCTTACCAGGGGAATGCCCACCAAAATGGGGAGACCCAGTCGCCTGAATTTTCCCTTGAGAAAATGAACCGGCCCGTTTTTCTGAAACGACGATATGGCAAAAAACCCGGCAATTAAATACAGCATCGGCATCAGAAAAGAATCCAGGGTCAGCATCAGAATGTCAAAGAACACCGAACTGCCTGCATCCTTGACAAACCACCAGGGAACAAATTTACCGTAGCTGATCGCGGCATGCAGCACAACAACCAGCAGCACCATGAGATATCTCAGGTTATCCAGAAAAATGACTCGATTCATAATAGGTCACGATTCATAATCCGAACAATGCAGTATTGTCAAGATTCAAGACCAGACCTCCCACAGAAAAAATTGTTTCCTTTTAGCGCTGTTGCCGATGAAACGCCATACCGTGGAGTCGTTGTTGGAACAGATTGTCTGGATACAGACTCGGAATCTCCGGGCATACTTGTCACATCGAAAGAGGCGATTAAAATATATTGTCAAAGATCATTAAATGTCGTTGTGGGGTTAAGAGGGAGACCGGTCAGCCTATGCAGACCCAGGCGCGATGTCTCTCGGATTCAAAGCTGCTGTTGTAGGACCAGTTCAGTTTTCGGGTCAATTGTTCGGTCAACTGGAGACCGAGCCCGAATCCGAGATCCTGAGTCATGTCGTTTTCATCGACCATATCGTTGATAATTTCCACGGTGCCATTTTTTTGGGTGATGCGGATGGTGCCACGGCAGGTGTGCTGAAAAGCATTGCGGATCAGATTGTCCAACACGATGCGTGCGGGAATCTCGGCCACTGTCACAATACAGGCGGCTGTTTCGACAATGATGTCCACCTGTTTGTCTTTCAGCAGATAGCGCTCTTCCTCTATCAGATCACGGATAAGCTTTTCCAGGTCCAGTTTTTTCAGGGGGAGGTGTTCATCTGATTCCCTGCTCAGCCAGAGCAGCATTTCGGTCAGGCGTTTCATGGTCAGGCTGGCACGATCGATTCGGTTGATAGCCTGAGCTTGCCGTGGTCCCCACTTTTTATCGGTGTTTTCCTGTAGTTTGTTCAGGAGTTCGACATTGTTTCGGATCACGCTGATCGGCGTGCGCAGTTCATGGCTGCTGTGACGTAAAAAACGATGTTCGCGCTCAAGGCTCTCCTGGACCGAAGAAAGACCGGTGCGGATCAGAGTGGCCAATGAATTGAGTTCCGGGTAGGAAAAGTCAGGAGGTGTTTCATGCAGATTTTTTTCATTGAGTGCGCGCGCCCACTGGCCGAGCGCGTTGACTGGACGCGCAATCTGTCTGAATAACAGCCATATGATGGCCGCCAGTGTTAATACGATGATGATGCTGAGCGTCAACAACAGCCGTATGTTCTGAGCCGCGTTGCGTCCGACAAGTGCAGAAGCCGTCTCACGGGTTACGCTGCGACTGATAAAATAGGGATCGCCGGCCTGCATGACACGCATGACAAAAAAAACTTCATCGGGAGGGGTGAACCAGCCGGAATCGTCATGCTTGAGCAAGACGTCCGTCTGCCTGGGCTCTTTAAATACCCGGCGGATCTTTTCCGGCATCTGAAGCCAGTTATCGGCGATCTGATAGCCGCTGAAACGATTCAACTGTTCCCGTTGGGACGCAGGTACAGTGCTGACAAAACTGTCCACGACCTGGGCCATATTGCCGGCAATGGCATTGTCCATACCGCGGACAAAAAACCGGGCACTGAGCAGCGAATAGCCGATGACCAGAACGATCGTCAGCGTAAGAAATGACAGGGCGACGAACCATTTCAGACTGATCTGCGGTTTCATTGGCGACGGTCCTCTTTGATGGCAAAACCTTGTCCGGCAATGGTATGCAGCAGGGAGTCGGCAAAGGGAGCGTCAATGGCTTTGCGCAGATAAAAAAGATGGACTTTAAGGCTGTTGCTGTCCGGGGGGTCCTCGCCCCAGACGGTGGCAATCAATTTCTGTTTGGAAACGACTTCCGGAGATGCGCGCAGAAGTGTTTCGAGCAGTTGCCAGGCAATCGGAGAGAGCTTTATCACCTGGTCCGCCCTTGTTAAGGTCCGCTCTTTCAGGTTCATTTCCAGATCACCGCAGCGCAACACCCGGATTTGACCGCTGCGTCTTCCGGCCAGGGCATGAAGCCTGACAACCAGTTCCTTGAGCTCAAACGGTTTGACCAGATAATCGTCTGTTCCCGCCTCAAAGCCCGCCAGCTTGTCATCCAGCCGATCACGAGCGGTCAGCATCAATATGGGAGTATCGTTTCCGGTGGCACGCAACCGCTCGCATACACTCAACCCGTCCAGTCGCGGCAGATTGAGATCAAGCAGGACGACATCGTATTGGTTCTGTTCCACCAGTAGCAGGCCGACCATGCCGTTACTTGCGAAATCGCAGGTGATCGATTCAAGTTCAAGATAGCCAATCACTGTTTCAGCAAGGTCAAAATCATCCTCGACCAGGAGTACGTTCAACATGTCTGCTCCCTTTCTTGTAAAGATTTCAATCGTTGTCTGAGCCGTCCAAATAATGCGGCAATGTCATGCTGGATTATCAGCAACACCGGGATCAGGATCAGCGTGATGACGGTAGCGAACATGATTCCGTAAGCAAGGGAAACGGCTGCGGGAATCAGAAACTGAGCCTGCATTGATGTTTCACTGAGCAGCGGCATCAGGCCGGCAAATGTGGTGAATGACGTCAGCAAGACAGCGCGCAGACGACTGAGGCAGGATTGGACAACAGTATCATGCAAAGCCGTTTCATTGCTTTTGAGATCATTGAACGTTGCCACCAGAAGCAGGCTGTCATTGACGACGACCCCGGATAAGGCAATAATACCATTAAGTGACAAAATACCCAACGAAAGATTATTCAACCAGTGGCCAAGAATGGCGCCGACAATTCCGAATGGAATCGCGGTCATGATCAGAATCGGTTGGGTGTAGGATTTCAGCGGGATAGCCAGCAGAAAATAGATCATCAACAAAGCCAGCAGAAACATCCGCAACATGGATGTCTGGGTTTCCGCCTGTTCTTCCGCTTCCCCGGCAAAGTGGACATCAAGACCGGGGTACTGCATTCTCAGCTGTGGAACGACCTGTTGTTGCAGCTGCCGCACCAGTTCGGTCGAAGAGAGAATGTCTTTGTCGACATCGGCTGAGATATAGACAGCCCGTTTGCCGTCGATCCGTGTAATGGAATCTCTCGTATAGCCAAAGCTTGTCGTGGCAACGGCGGACAATGGAACGACCTTGCCGTCGTTTGTGCGAACATTCGAATTCAGAACATCGGCCGCATTTTGGCGCGCGGCATCAGGGTAACGGACCTTGACTTTGATTTCGTCGCTGTTGCGCTGAAACCGCTGGACTACCTGGCCGTTGAATGCCTGCAGTACCTGTGTGGCCAGCATATCCATTGAGATTCCAAGGGCATGCCCCTGCTGCGTCAATTTAAGATGGAGTTGTGGCTGCCCTGGTTCGAGATTGTCTTCAATGCCACTGACGGCCGGGTTTTTATCGAGGTGTGCTTTGAATTCATGTCCGGCTGCCATCAGGGTTTCGTCCTCGGTTGCGCGCAGTTCAATTCGCAGGGCATCGACCATTACCGGCGCATTTTGAATGCTCAAGGTACGCGCACCTTCCGGCAGCTTGGCCAGTTGCTGCCACTTTTTGGTAAAAACATTGATATCGTATGGGGCATCCCTTGTGAGTTCGACCCTGACCGAGCCGGACTGATCGGCTTCGGACATCACCTGAAGGCCGGCAATCCCTGTTCCGCCGCCATCCTCACCGCGCAGTTCCCAGTCGGTTTCATATGCTTTGGCCTCCAGAAGATTCAGCGCCGCATGGGTTTGCCCATAGCTGGTATCGTTTTTCATGGTCAGTTCGGCGCGGACCGTATCGCCCGGCACATCAGGAAAAAAACTGAGCCGCACCGCTCCCGTCAGTGGCATCGTTATCACCAGGACAAAGACGGTGATAAACAGAATAATGACGGCATACCGGTAATGCAGGGCCAGTTCGATGAGAGGACGGTAGCAGCGTTGATTGACCCATTCCAGCCCATTGCCTGCTCCGGCCTGAATTTTTTGCCAACCCCGCAGCAATGGATTCACGCTGGTTTGACGCCGGGTGTTGAGATGGGCCAGATGCGCCGGCAGGATCAGTTTTGACTCGACGACCGAGAGCATGAGGCAAATTGCAACCACCGTGGCAAACTGCGCATAGAGTTCTCCCAGATTCCCGCTGGTTTGGGAAATGGCAAAAAAAGCCGCAACAGTGGTTAAAACCCCGAACAGGGTCGGCAATGCGACCCGCAAAGTCCCCTTGATTGTGTTTTCCACCGTATCACCCTTGCCGGAACGTAAGGTGTAGACGCTTTCCCCGACCACGACAGCATCGTCTACGACGATTCCCAGTGCCATGATAAAACCAAAGGTGGTGAATTCGTTCAGGGATAATCCGGCACCGGCAAAGCTGTCACCCATAAAGTAAAGGGCGCCGAAAAAGATGAACGGCAAGCCCATCGCCACCCAGAAGGCGACTGTCAGATTCAGAAACAGGGCCAGCAGGATAAACACCATTGCAAAACCACTCAGGGCGTTCTTACCCAGAAGCTGGAGGCGTTCAGTGATCATTGTGCTTCTGTCGTACCAGCCGGTCAGTTCCACGCCTTTGGGCAGGTTCCCATTATCCAGCCATTCTTGCACCACTTTGCGGGCACCGGCGACAGAGTCCGAAATATCGTCCTGGCCGGTGGTGATCACCTCCAGGGCGACACTGCTATGACCATTGAAGCGTGAGAGCACCGATATGTCGTCGGCAAATGTATCTCGGATCGAAGCCACATCGCCAAGCCGGATCTGACTGCCGTCACTATGGTTCAGCAGCGGTATGGCGGCGAATTCTTCCTTCAGATAAGCTTGCTCCGATGCCTTGAGTTGAAGATACAGGTTTTCATTCCGCAACACCGGGGTACGGGTGCTTGAAGAACCCTGCCTGATCGCCGTTTCGATGTCCGATAAAGAGAGGCCGTACGCTTGAAGCTGACCTTCGTCGATTTCGACTGCCATCATCGGGTCAAGCCAACCGGAAATGCCGACCCGGCTGACGTTGGCATTGGCAAGCAGATCTGTTTTGAGGTCTTCAGCCAGCTGTTGCAATGTGTGCCGGCTCACGTCACCGTAAAGCTGAAGCCAGAGCGCATGCTCTTTCCGTTCCGCTTTTTCAATGACCGGTTTTTCCGCGTCAGCAGGGAAGGTGGAGATGGCATCGACTTTGGCTTTCACATCTCTGAGCAGCACATCCAGGTCGTAATCGGTTTTCTTCTCGATGGTCACGGTGGTACCGCTGACGGTGGAGGTGCTGGTGATCGATTTGATTCCGATGACTTCCTCGAGCTGATCCTCGATTTTGATCGACAGACCTTCCTCGGATTGTCTGGCCGAGCCACTGTCGTATGTGACCGAGACGGTCAAGCTGTTCGGCGAAAGGCTCGGAAAGGCTTCCTTGCGCAGACTGCCCATCTGCAATACGCCTAAAACAATGATGAGCAGCAAAAGCAGGTTGGCGGCGACAGGGTTGGTGGCAAACCAGGGGATGATACCCCGCATTCTATATTTGTTATCGTTCATGATCTGGGTCCTCAACCGGATTCACGGCCATTCCTTGAAGATAGCTGGTAAGTGGATGGACAAGCACCTTCCGGTCGCCCGCTGATAAGCTATCCGGTGTAGATATGTAGATAGCGTCGGCATCGCTGAACTGCAACGTTGCAGAAAAACAGTCGAGCGTATTGTTGTCGGTGACATACCAGATTTCGCCCTTTTGGCTCAAAGCCGAACTCGGCAGTTTCCAGAGGTTGTCGAGGCTGCGGCCGCTGATCGTCGCTTTAACGAAAGTTCCGGGCAGCAGTGCCGGGTCTGAATCGAGCGGACTGTCGACCGCCAGAATCAGGGACCGTTGTCGGATGCTTTCATTCATGTGTTGTTCCGCCCGCAGAACCCGTCCTGACCAACGCCGACCATTTTGCACATCGGTCAATTCAACCGGCCATTGGCCGCTGTTCGGCAGAAATGTCTCCGGCAGCTTTGCCCACTGTTCAGCGGACAGTGAAACAGCGATTTCGACGCGATCGGTGCTGTAAAGGGTGGCAATCTCGCTGCCGGCCTGAAGGTAACTTCCGGGGGAAATACAACGCTCGACCACCAAGGCATCGAAAGGGGCTGTAATCCGGGTTTGGCGAAGATCCTTGCGGGCACTGATCAGTGCCGCCTCGGCGTTGGCAACGGCCGCTTGAGCGGCGGCCAGTTGCGGTTCTCGCAGAACCAACTCCGATTCCGGTTCTCCACTCACCCCTGATGACGCCCATTCCACTTTAGCCTGTAGTCCCTTGCGCTGTTCTTCGAGCAGGGACAGTCGGGCATCGTTGAGATCCTTTTGGACTGCGGCCACTGCGGCTTGGTAGTCGCAGTCTTCCAACCGGGCAAGGAGATCTCCTTTTTTAATCCGTTTTCCGGGCTCGAAAGCCGGGGCCAAGGCCTCGACCTGGCCGGCAACCTGGGCTGTCAGGCTCAGCTTGAAATGGGGGGATGCGGCCCCGTAAGCAGTCACTTTGGCCTCATGGCTGCAGGCCTCTACGCTGATAACCGAGACATTCGGATGCTGCTCCGTGACTGTTTTCACCGGTGACGGACGGTTGACTTCTGCCTGGATCTGGTGGTGGATGTAGAAAACAGCGACAAGAAAAATAATAATCGCTGCAAGATAAATAAACCATTGTGAAAAACGCCGAATCATTGCTTTACTCCCAAGCCAAGCGCCAGTCCAAGATTGATCCGGTTGGCGAGGCGTTCGTAGATAAGGTTGTTCAGCTGCACCTCAAGATCATACGTCTGCCGCTGGACCGTGAGCAGATCGAGAATATCTGCCAGCCCTGACCGGTAGCTGTGTTGATAGTGCTGCAGGTTGTTCTGCGCCATCGTTAAAGCGGTTTCGATATGGCGTATTTGTTTGGTCAGGGCACCCTCGAGGCCGATGGCGTCTTCAATTTCACGTACAGCTTCTATCAGGGTTTCGCGATAGACTTGATAGCTTTGGGCGGTTTGCAGTTCGGCGATTTCCGCCGCTGCTCTGAGCCTGCCTCCATGAAAGAGAGGCGCGGTCAACTGTGCCAGAAGAGACCATACCGGATCGGTTAAAAGCCCCGCTCCGGCGGATGTGGCCACATCTTCGAGGGCGACCTGCAAATTTATGCTTGGTAAAAGATCCTTATAAGCGACGTCTGAATGCAGACTGGCGGCTTCAATGGCCAGGTAGGCGGCTTTCAAATCGGGACGGCGCCGCAGGGTCAGCGCCGGCAATTCAACCAATGGAATGAGGACCGTGGAATATTCCTCCGGGATGGTGATTGTCGTCCTGACCGTGCGTCCCAGCAAAGTTTGCAGTACGCGCTCCTGTTGCGCTATGGCTTCCCGGTATCCCTCCAGTGTTGCTTTGGAACTTGCTGTTGCACTGCGTGCACTATCCAGATCTTCGAGGGTCCCAAGGCCGCTGCTGTAGCGCTGCAGGATGAATGCCTCATTTTTTTCCAGATTGGCAAGGCGCCGCCCCTCAATCGTGATATTTTGATGTGCGGTGGTCAGGCCGAGCCAGCTTTTCATCACCTCAGCCGAAAGGGTGTCCTGAGCAGACTGGTAAAATGCCTGTTGTTCGGCAACATCTTTTGCCGCTGCCTGGATGTTGTCGGACAGTTTTTGCCACAAATCGATCTCCCAGCTGATAGAAATGGAACTTTTATATTTTGTATCGTTTTCCTTCTCCCGTCCGACAGCATAGCCGGCATCGATTTCCGGCAACCTGTCTCCGCCTGCCTGCCGGTATTGCGCCTGACGTATGCGCAGTGTCAGCAAGGTCTGTTGCAGACCCGGATTCGCAGCAAGGGCTTCATTGACCAGGGCTTCAAGCTCGGCAGAGTGAATCAGGTCACCTAGAATGGTTACCTGCTGCCCACCATCCAGTTGTGACCAACTCTGATGCTGCCCGAGGTCACGATCAGCCAGTGCAGCAAAATCCTTCTGTACCCCCCCCATACTGCAGGCACTTAAAAACAGCGTACTGAACAGAAGAAGTCGTTTTAAAAGTGGAACGATTTGCATTACAAGTTTTCTCCATGGATCAGGATATTACCGTTTGGATTGCAACCATCTCAAACGGTACAACAAACTTTCCGTTATGATGTTCTTTTTAACAGAGGGGTGGTTAATTTGCGGTTAACGGCATCGATTAAATGATCGGGCTGCAAAGCAGAAAAGAGGCAATCACCTTGGCGTGGAATGATTAGTGGCTGAACAAAAACTCCCCTCCCATTGGAAGGAACGGGGAACAATATCCGTTTTCTCGTTTTCTTATCGGACCAAGCTAACTTATTGAACCTGAATAAGAAATACCCCCAAAAAAACTGTTTTCCGGGCTTAGCGCATGCTTTTTAGGGGCAAAAAGCAGGTTGGTTGCCTTTCGGGAATTTGATGAATCCCGGATTTTGGATTTTATTATTGAACTTTCTTAAAACCACTTTTTTACTGTCAAAAAGATGATTTTAAGACCTTAAACGGCCCCACGTTTAACAGCTATTTTATTTTTTTCAGTCAGTTAGCTTGGTCCGACCTGCGACCGCTGCGACCGCGACCCCTCCTCCTGTTTTTGAGAAGGATTATGACATGAATTCATCCGATTGAAAAAAAGGGGTTTGTTTGAGAGAAAATACATATGCAAAGGATATGAATCTGATTTACCAAATGCTTTTAGCATATTGATAGCCTAAAATCCTTTCATCCTTTGTAAGAATTGTTGCATCCTCATCTCGTGCAGTTGCAACGATTATCTGATCTGCCGAATCTGAATGAAAAGGTTTTGGAAGTATAGTTGAGCGATAGGCTATTATTGGCGTAAGATGAACAAATCTGAGTTTCGGTATTTCCAAAGCGGTGCTGATCCAAACCTCCGGTTTATAGGATATGCCAATCCTGCCTTTTTCTAAAAGTTTGCTGAATTCCCAAACTGAAATTGCAGATAAAAGAAGCTCATCATATCCATCTTCATTTTCAATCAGTTTTTTGATTTTCCGGGACAGTTTCTGGGGGCGCATATTCCACCATACCCAGGTATGAGTATCTAACAGATATTTCATTGACATGCTTCCCACGAATCTTCACCAAGCGGAGTGATGATATCTTTTTCAAACACAAATGCATCTGCGAGTTTGCCGGCTTTAGGCTTTTTTTGGGTATTACGATGAGGAATGACATGAGCAAGGGGTTTGCCTCTTTTGGTTATGATAACAGACTCCTGGGACTTTGCAACCTCGTTGAGTATCTTTAATGCATGTGTCTTGAATTCACTTATAGCCATTGTTTTCATGAAATCACCTCCAATTATGCCAAAGTAGTCAATTAAAATGGTCATGTCAAGAAATATTGAACCTGTTCCGGATTTTATCCGCCTGGAAAGTTAGGAGTTGCCTGAGGGGTTCCGGAATAGCGATATGTTCTTTCACGGACATTTCTTCTGTTGATGCTTTTGCTATATTTGCCTCAACAGCCCCTGAATGGTGGAAATTATTTTCCGGTAATTGGAATGGTTTTACTTTCTGATTGGCAACATTAATGATCCAAATGAGTCAAGAGCAGACCTGATAATCATATGGCTGTTACCAGACACTGCACAAGACTCGATAATCGATGTGCCGGGTTGCACTTTCGATTCATTCACTCTCAGTTGCCAGTTATTTTACACTTCGTGGCGCACCGCGGCTTTTTGCGCTCTGCTCGAAAAAATTATGCCGGTTCTTTCATGATCTCTTTTGTTGAAACTACCTTTGCATAAGGAAAAGACAATGCGGCCATGAAAGATGCATGAACCTCTGATGCTTTTATGACCTTATTATTAAAGAATAAATCTATTGTTGTGCATGCATCTTCTGCAACAATACAATTGAATCCCAAATCAAAAGCAGCGCGGGTTGTTGCGTCTATGCACATATGACTCATAGCACCACAAATGACGAGATCTTTAATATGCAAACTCCTCAGGATTTCCAATAAGGATGTATCGCGAAAGCTGTTTGGATAATTTTTGACTACAATTGTTTCATCCTCCAGTGGTGATACCTTATCATTAAATTTTGCGCCTTCTGTTTCAGGCAAGAGAATGAATGCATTAGGAGGAAGAGAAATGTGCTGTATATGTATGATAGGTGATTTTGATTTTCTAAATTCGGTCAGTAAAATCCGGGCATTTTCTGCAGCAGTTTCAATACCAAAAAGTTCCATTTTGCCACCTGGAAAATAATCGTTCTGTAAGTCAACGATAATAAGACATCTATTCATAAATACTCCTCTTTCAATATAGATTTAGAAGGCATAACGCCTTGCATCAGCAGTGGCGCCACAAAGTTAGCCGCATCAGCGCCGCCGACGTTCGCCATTTGCTGAATGCGATTGTTCGCCTTGCGATTAGAAAGAGCTATCCAGCTGTACATCGGAAGAGCATATAAAGTCGATAAGCTCTGCGAATACATCCACTGCAGCCCTTCCGCCGGATAGTAGTTCCAGCAGTTCAGTTGTTCGGAACACATGGTAAGAAGCACGACGGGGGTTAAAGAAACCAGCCTGTTGCCAAACAGTTTCATGAGATGCCGCGCTTAGTGCCAAATAAATAATTAGTTGTCTTATATCCTTACCCGCCAAAGATCGCTTTACCGTTTTGATTTCAATCAAGCAATCACCTATGGCCATATCGGCTGAACAAGCTCTGAGAAACCCTGCACCTTGAATTGGAATTTGAAAAACACACTTTTGATTTTTTCCAAAATGACGGACAAAAGATTCATATCGTATTGCAAGTTCAAGCCCTTCCTCTAGTTCCTCAATATTGAGAACTGTGTCAGGAAGAACTCTTGCACCCTCATACATATTCACAAGCCTAACAGCACGATTCTGGACATTTTTGCACACGTCTTTTAGGCCAAAAGCATCATGCACATTTAACGAAAGAGAGAACGCTTCCTTTGCCAGATGATATGCAAACTCAGACACAACAGCTGAATCTCGTGTTTGCTCGCGTGATTCAACGGGAGACAAAGCAACACCTTGTTCGTTCAACAATTGCATCCCATGCCCACGATTCAGAAGATGGACACAAGACGGTGTGAGCAATGGCAGGAGTTCCTTCCAAAAATCTTGAAAAGAGTCTGCGAGCATTCGTTCTGTAATCATATTGGCATTTTCTTGTTTTTGGGATAACGCTTACAGAACCAATCACGAGCGACATTGTCCATTGGTGTCCAACTGCGTTTGACGTGTTTACGCCAATGATCTCCTTCATCTCCAAGCACGTAAGATGCAAGAATAAAGGCTCTTTTTTCCCACGAAGATAGACCGGCATAACGTCTTTTCAGGCCAGAAAGCCAATAGTGACATTCCCAATCTGCAAGAATTAAGATGATCAATCTCCTGATTAAAGGACTTTGGTGTGTTTCAAAAAGCTTCACAAGAAGTTCTTCTTTTGCTTGGGACTTACGTTGACCAATTACCTGGATGGTATAGCTTAAATTGAGATCCACAGACAATAATGGTGAGGCATTTTGATGCAGCGCCAAAAGGGTGTTGTCGACAAAATCCTTGTCGACATCAAGCAGATCCACATATACAGATCTGACAAGCCTAAGGATTGTAACAAATACTGGTGAAAGGACTTCAAGGTTGCTTTGATCTAAAATTGTTCGAATTGCGCCACCTTGTAATTGAGGATCGAGAGCCTTAATGGCATTAATGGCTTGTTTTGAAACTGTTGGGTCAATGGCGGTTTTGGCTACTTCCCTTCCTAAGATACCAACGATATCAACCTCCCCAACTGCTTCCTTTAAATTTTCATAGTCCTCCTCGGCAGTTGGAGAATATGGATCATATCGCAATGAGATGTTCAGCAGTTTTCTTTCGTCACTAGTATCTTTATCATCGCCGGTGGGAAGAAACGCTTTTGAAGTTTCCCTAAATTCTTCCGCAGTAATTATCCGTGTCTTTTTCTTGTTCAGAACGAGACCTTCATCGAAAAGTAGTTCTGAAAGAAATACCAGAGTTTTATAAGCTGCGGATTTGTCATCACAAAAAAGGCAGAAGTCATCTGCGTATCTACAAAAAACAATCTGTCTTGTCTTCAAATGACGATCAACCGCCATCAAGGATAATTCTGCCAGAACACGAGATGCTGGTCCACCTATGGGCAAACCATAGGAAACATTGATTCGTGAGAAAGAAGAGAGCAACCTCATGATGCGGTTGCGCAGATCTCCCGGATTGGGAAGTCTACTGAGTGCATTGTCGATTTTATGATGATAAATTCTTGGATAGAAATCAGCGATATCTGTTACAACTACGCAGGGATGTTTGTTTGAAAGTTGTATGCATCTTCTTTTATAGTCGCGCCATGTTGAATCCTTGAATAATTTGCCTGTCTCATCTTGCCAGCAGAAACGGTATGAATAGATGGTCTCATCTTCTTCAAGTATTCTTTGTGACTCAATTTGATCAGCGAGCTTTAGTACGCAGGCAAGATAGTAAGCATTCCAAAAAGGTTCAATTTGTGCGGCCCAACGAAAACCTGTGTAACCTACTTGACTAAGAATCTCAATCATGTCAGGAGGATAGGTTGACATGCATTCCTCGAAATTAGCATGTAGGTTTTCTAGTACTTCAGCACACTTCTCAGGTTCATCATGGAAAAGATGGCACTCGAACGGGAATGGGAAAATATCTGTGTCACCATGCGATGCAATGTTTTTTAAGGCCTCTCGAATGGCTTCTTTCATTTTTTATTTTCCGTGGTTTCGTGGCGAACAAGTGATTCTATAGTTTTCCGTATATCTCCAAAAGCCGGAAAGATATTTGACCAAGTAAATTCATTCGTTTTTATATTTTTGATTTGTAGAAAATCGTCTGGTATTTGTACCTTGCTGTTTACACAATATATTCGAGCTCGACAAGGGTTTTCTTTTATCGTAATCAAACCAATCTTTCCGGGTATCATGTCATTTTATATAAATACACAAATTTTTTGAAATAGTAATATGATTACAATATCTTCTGATTTACAAAATCGGTTTGAGAACGAGATGCGGGAAAAAGCCGTTCCGGAGAAGCTTTGGTGGCAATATAAAAAAATGGTTGCGGTGTTACCTTGATTTCTGTCAAAAGTACAAATTCCCGTCGGCACAAACAGACAGCCTTCCACACTTTTTGAGCAAATTACAGGAAAAGAAACAAACAACGATCCAACAAAAGCAGGCGGCATGTGCAATTAAAATGAATTGCCGGGGGTACGGACGAACCATGAAATGACTGATCCCGAAGCCGATCAGAATGGATGTTGAAACCACAATACCGAACTTGATGAAGGCGGAACCGCCGGACCAGGATGCCAGTGCCGGTTGCAGAAAAAGCATATCCAGCAGCACCATGAGATATCTCAGGTTATCCAGAAAGACGAGTCGAATCATTGGCAATTATACATCCTTCTTCCGGATATACAACTCCTTGTAAACGGTCGCCACCACTTCGTTGTCCTGATTCAGAATATTCACTTCATAGTTGCGGATGGTCTTTTTGTTCTGTTGTATCGCGCTTTTGATCTCCCCGATTTCCGCATCCTGGATATGAAACAAGGCGCGGACGGTTCCGGTTCCGGGTTTCCGGAATTCGATCCGGGCGCTTTTGTCCCAGACCAGGTAGTCTTCTCCCAGGTTTTCAATCAGGATGAACATGAAAAAAGGATCGCACATGGAGTAGAGCGAACCGCCAAAATGGTTTCCCACATAGTTGGTGTTGAGAGGGACAAGGGGCATGGTGACTTCCACGGTATTGCGGTCGATCATCTTTGGTATAATGGACGCGCCCTGATACGGGCCGAAGCTTTTAAACGCCTCGTCCATGCCGTAGGTCTTTCTCATGAACTGCCAGAGCGGATTCAGGCTGAAACCGGTTTTGGATTTGATATGGGACATGCATTCCTTCCTTGGTCCGGAATAGTTTTTAAAGGCAATCAATTCATAACAGCCGAAGGAGATAAAAATAACCGAATCCGGCGGCGATCAGATACACACAGGGTTTCCACAGGTACCGGTAGACCGACTCCATGGATGCTTCAAAATACTGATTGGACAGAATCAGGCATAGATGCACCGGCGACAGAAGCACACCGCTGAACCCGCATGCCATGGCCAGCATCAGGTAGGGATAGATGGAGGCCGATCCGTCCAGGGATGCGATCAGGGGAACCAGAATGGGAAAGGCGCTTCCCACAAAGGCAATGGTGATTCCCGTAATCATGCCCACCAGAAACGGGAGAATGGCGACAATGAGGATCAAAGGAATTTTCAAATAAGCCAACTCCCCTGAAATGCCTTCTACGGCATGGCTGTCCTCCAGCATGCCCTTGAAGATCAGGATGCTGAAAATCATGTATATCATTTTCAGGGTCTGGGGATTGAAAATGATCTTTGTGATTTCCTGCATGGTCATGCAATTGGATTGCCGAACCAGAACAATCGAAAAAATCAGCGCAATGATCAGTCCGGCCTCCTTACCAATATCCCAGCCGGGAAACAGCCGGGAGAACAATATGCCCAGGCCGAGCCCGATCACGATCACAATGGCTACCGGAAGGAGTTCCCTGAAAAACGGAATCATGTTCCGGTTCACCGGATCAGCCGGGATGGACGGTTGCCTGACCAGATAAAAATAGCCGACCAGCAGCACAAAAAGGGTCAGCGGGCTCTGGCAGAGCATCAGCGAGGTCAGGCTGATGCCTTTCGCCAGTGCGGCAACCAGAAGGATGCCCGGATACAGAGGCCACCAGTATTCCCATACATGCCGAAACCAGTAGTTGATAAAGCTGAGCTGCGCCGGGGAATAACCGGAGTTTGACCCAAGCTCCCTGACCATGGGAGCGGAAAACACCGCCCCGCCGGGCATGGGCAGAAGACCGATCAGGGCTGGAAAAATCACGATGTTCAGCCGGGAATGCCGGATCAGTCCTTTGAAATTGGCCAGAAGCCGCTTCATCTGCCCGGTGGTTTCCATGGCGTTGCTCAGTACTAGAATCAGGGAAACAATAACGGCAAGGGCCAGGGTTTTGGGAAAAATCACGGCCATGACCATGGACCGGCCCATCTGCAAGGGATGCAATCCGAAAAGGACGCCCAGAACCACGGCCCCCAGGCAAAAGGCATTGCCCAGGGACAGGTTTTTCCGGACACCGATGATGACAATGGAAAACACCAGCAGAAGCCGGATCAATGCAGGTATCTGTTCAAGAAAAGTCATACGGATATGCTCCGGGTCTATTTGACAACCCCTTGTTTTTTCAAGTCCTCGATCCGGTCGGAACCATATCCGATCTCTTCCAGGATTTCGCGGGTATGCTCGCCGATGCCCGGCGCCGAAAACCGTGTTCCGGCGCTGTTTTCACTGAAATGCACGGGATATCCCGGAATATTGATCCTTCCCAGACTGCGGTGGTCAAATGGAACCACATACCCGTTGATCAGCGCCTGGGGATCATGCTCCACCTCCGCCACATGCAGCACCGGGCAGAACATCAGCCCCAGCGGCTGAAATACCTCCATCCACTCATCCCTGGTTTTTTTCAGGAATGCCGCATCAAATATTGCAATCAGCTCTGCACCGGTCATCGGACGGCCGGCCGTATCCGTGTATTTCGGGTCTTCCAGTATCGCTTCCATTTTCATACCCCGGCAAAACACGGACCAGTACTTTTCCTCCGGATGATGGGTTCCGATAATCCATTTCCCATCCTTGCACTGGAACCGGTTGCGAAGCGGAGAGTGCTGGGTCCGGATTCCCGTGACGCACGGATTGATCGAAAGGGCGGACGCCAGCATCATGTTGGGATGCTGCATCCAGAGCGCCGTGCTGTATAGGGAAACATGAATCTCCTGGCCGATGCCCTGTCTTTCCTTTACCAGCAGGGCGGTTAAAATGGCATGGCTGGCGGCAATGGCCGTGGATTGGTCCAGAACACCCAGGTGCAGCATGGTCGGCTCTGCCGATCCGGTGGCAAACATCAGTCCGGACCGCGCCTGGCCCAAGGGGTCAAATGCGCCGATATTGCTCATGGGGCCCTCGGGTCCGTATCCGGAAACATTGGCATGAATGATTTTCGGATTGACGGCGGAAAGGGTTTCATAATCGATCCCCAGTTTTTTCTTGGTGGTTTTCCGGAGGTTGGTCATGAACACGTCCGCATCCTGAACCAGCCGGTGAAAAATCTCCCGTCCCTTTTCCGTCATGATATCCAGGTAAATGCCCCGTTTGTTCCGGTTGGAAACCTCGTGCATGATGCTTTCGCCGTCCGGCATGGCCATATCGATTCCCGCCACCTTGGTCCAGTACCGTTCCGGATCACCAAATCCGGATTCAATCTTGATAATGTCCGCACCAAGATCTCCCAGAATGGCGGTGCTGCCGGGCCCGGCATGAAACACGCCGTATTCCAGAATTTTGATCCCCTCAAGGGGCATGGGTTTGCTTTTTTTTTGTTCTGCTGAACTTGTCATTTTTTTCCCGTATTCCTTTTTGCTGTTCCTGAAAACCAATTCATTTCCTGTTGACATACCGATTGAGATATCTCAAGATCATTTTTAACCGGACGATAATCTCACATATTACAGGGACTGCACAAACGATATTTCTTTTTTCCCATGTTTTTCAACCGGCAACCGTATCCATCCCGGGTTCACAACAGGGATCAACATCAGGAGGATTTTATGAAACACTCCGATACCAGACAGCAGAAGGATGATCGCGGCGGCAGAAGACAATTAAAGGACAGACGATTCCAGGTTCCGGCAGCACCGGACGAAGAAAACCGAACGAACTGGAAAAGACGAAGCGGACTGGATCAGAGAACAGGCAATCATGAAACAGACAAAGAAAAAACGGAAACCCCATAAACAGACGGAGCTGTTTGCAGCATCTGCCCGGAAGGCCCCGCAGGAGGACTTTTCCCATATGAAGTTTCAGACCTTTAGTCTGAACAACATCCGCATGAGTTCGACTTCCGGCTCTTTTGATCTTGCTGTTGAGGTCCTGTCGCAACAAACCAAACCCTGAGCAGCCGTTCTATTTTTTATTCGCATTGACCCCGTATTTTTTCCGGTTGCGATCAATTTCCAAGGCTGTTTTCAAGCCCTTGTCCCGGACAGCATAGATTTTCAGCCCGATCCGGCCCATGCGGAAAAACCGCTTGCCGTATTTTTTCAGTTCCTTGAAATCAATTTCAAAACCCAGCCCGGGCTTTTTCGGAGGGTGCAGCATGCCATGATCATGGTGAAATTTCTCCTGAAGCAGGCCATCCCTCTTTTCCACAATCCAGGAAGGCGGATTCAGGGGATACTCCAGCGGTTTTACACCGTTAAACCCGCCGGCCAGCATCATCTGCAGGTTTACGGCAAAACCGATGCCGTTGGTCCAAGTATGGGGAGTATAGATCAGATGGTGTTCCCGGCAAAGCCTTGCCACCTCCATGGTCTGGGCGATACCGCCGGTCATGATGGCGTCCGGCTGAAAAATGTTATAGCATTTTCGCTCGATCATCATTTTCAGTTCCGGCAGTCCGTTGGTATGGATCTCTCCTCCGCTGATGGGCACCCGGCTGTAGGCGCTCAGGGCGATCTGATCTTCATAGGCATCCATGGGAAGGGGCTCTTCCAGCCAGGCAACCCCCAGGTCTGCACAGGCGTCCGCAAATTTTTTCGCCCGATCAAGATCCCACAAAGGCGCATCACTCACAATGGTCACCCGCCAGGCCTGATTGGCATCCACACCGATCTTCATCTTGTCGCCCATGGCCTTGGCAACCGCTTCCACCTGCCGGATATCGTTTTCAATCTCAAAATCATGCACGCGGATTTTCACGCTCTTAAACCCCTCCTCGTACCGCTGCCGAACCTCTTCCACCCGTGCTTCCGGTGATTTGACCTCGCCGGTGGACGCGTACAGCTCAACCGGTTCCGCCTTTCCTCCCAGAAGTTCATATACCGGCTTGTTTTCCAGTTTTCCTTTGATGTCCCAGAACGCCGGCTCCATCCAGTTGGCGCGGACACCCAGATAGGAAACCTCCCGGAGCCGTTGCTGAATCAGTTTCATATCGGTTGCATCCACATCAATCAGATACGGCGCGATGAGATAGCCCAGGCCCTTTCGCTCCGATGCAATGGCCGGACCGGCGGAAAAACCCTCCACGCCGCTGTCGGTGATGATGCGGACCAGATCAAAACGATTGTCAATGGACGGATACCCCGGTATCCAGCTCGGGTAAAACGGGGTGTCCAGCGGAATGCGAACATGATACATCTCGATGCACTTGATTTTGCTCATATCATCACCTCTTTGTTTGATTTCGTAAACCCGGCCAAGTCCGGATTGTAAGGTTTATTTTGTTTTCGGCCGGTGCCGGATCAGGCCTTCCTGGGTGGTGGAAGCGACAAGACGCCCGTCCCGGGTAAAAATATTGCCATGGGTCAGCCCTCTTGCCTGGCTCGCGCTGGGGCTTTCCATGGCATACAGCAGCCACTCGTCAATCCGGAAGTCGCGGTGAAACCACATGGCATGGTCCAGGCTGGCGACCTGCATGTCCGGATCCCAGAAGGTTCGGCCGTGGGGATACATTGCGGTTGCGACCAGTCCGAAATCAGAGGCATATGCCAGAAGGTATTTATGCACGGAAATGTCATCGGGCATTTTATGGATGGTTTTAAACCAGGTATACCGAACCGGCTTTTCTTTGGTGGGCGCAAAGGGATTGATGGGATTGACCGGCCGGATTTCAATGGGTTTCACGCACAGAATTTTGTCCCGGATCGAGACCGGGATCTTGTCTTTTACACGCATCGCCATTTCGATTTCCGACAACAGCCCTTCGGGTCCCGGAACGTCCGGGGCGGATGCCTGATGCTCGAATCCCTCCTCCTTCACCTGAAAAGAGGCGGACAGGGAAAAAATGGCCCGGCCTTTCTGAATGGCCACCACACGCCGGGTGGTAAAACTCTTGCCGTCCCGGATGCAGTCCACCTCATACACGATCGGCTTTGCCGGATCACCGGGCCGCAGGAAATATCCGTGCAGGCTGTGCACACCGCGTTCCGGTGTCACGGTTTGAGAAGCCGCAGACAAGGCCTGTCCGAGAACCTGACCGCCGAATACATTGCCGAATCCCAGGTCCTGACTGTTGCCGCGAAAAATGTTCTCTTCGATTTTCTCAAGCTTCAACAGGCCCAGCAAATGATCCAGGGCGTCTTCATACTGAACACATTCCGTCATCATAGGTCACCTCATGATCGATGATCTCATGCGAATGAAATCCGGATTACCGACTGTCGAAAAAAAATGATCCCCATCATGCTATGTTAACATCATGAAATGGTTATGTATCAGCTTACCCCGATATTGTAAAGCAGGGTTTTGCCTCTTGTCTGAAAGATATCCCTGCGGAAGCTGCTGTCATATCGCCCATCATTTGATGACGGCCTGCGAAGAAGACGATTTGAAACCCGAAGAATGATGCCATGCACGGACCGCGTCGATGGAAAAAAGCGTGAGTGCCAGCCAGATCATGATAAAGGTATACACCTGCGCCCTGCCAAAGGGTTCCTGATACACAAAAACCGCCAGGACAAATGTGCAGCTCGGTGCGATATACTGCAAAAAACCCATGGTGACAAACCTGAGCCTGCGTGCTCCGATGGTAAACAGGAGGAGCGGAAATGCCGTCACCAGGGCGGTTCCCATCAGCAGCAGATCCATCTGAAAGCCGTCATGAAACAGGGAACCCGCGCCCGTATGATGCAGATACAGAAGATACAATGCCGCCGGAATGGAAAGAATCAGGGTTTCCACCGTCAGTCCCTCCAGTGCCTCAACCGGTGCTGTTTTCCGGATAAAGCCGTATAAGCCGAAGCTCACGGCCAGCGTCAGCGCAATCCAGGGAAACTCACCATGGTGAACCGTCAGATAACCCACACCGAGGCCTGCCAGAACAACCGCCACCATTTGCAGTTTCCGCAGCCGCTCTTTCAGAAACACCGTTCCCAGAAGCACATTCACAAGCGGATTGATGTAATATCCGAGACTGGTCTGTAAAATATGGTTGCTGTTGATTGCCCAGATAAACAGAAACCAGTTTCCGGAAACCAGAAGGGTCGAAAGTGACAGCAGCTTGAGATTGTGACGGCTGGTCAACGCTTCCGTCAGCCGTCGCCGGCGTTTGAACAGGATCACCATCAAGAGGAGAAACAGAAACGACCACACCATTCTGTGCATCAGAATTTCAAACGCCGGAACCGATGCCATGGCCTTGAAAAAAATGGGGCTGAACCCCCATGTCAGATAGGCTGAAACCGCACAGAAGAGACCGGTCACGGATTTTCTGTTCTCCATATGGGGTTTTCGGGGGGTCATGACTCTCCTGATTTTTTTCCAGGACCTATATCAATGGGGTCTGTCTGTGTCAACCGCATAAGCCGTTCACCAATTATCACCTGATCCACTTGAATATAAAAATATTTCCTGCTATGGAACAGAGAATTTCCACATTTCCCGAATACAATCATCACCACCGGACACAACACAAGGAGAGTTCCATGAGAAACATTCGAAAGCAAACCCTGCTGCTGCCGGTTCTGATTCTGCTGCTCGCAGGATGCACCAGTTCCCAGCGGACAAAAATGGTCATCAGCAACATGAAACCGATCATGGAAAAAATGAGCATTTCCACCAATCAAAACGGGGATGTGGAGACCGTTCGCCAGTCCATGCCGGCAAGCCTGATCCAGCTGGACGGGTTTATTGAAGCAGACCCGGACAATCAGGATCTTCTCCTCAGGGCGGCGGAAGCTTACAGCGGATATGCATTTTTGTTTGTGGAAGACACCGACAAATGGCGGGCGGCAAAGCTCCATAAAAAAGCCCGTGACTATGCCTTAAGAGCCCTGATGCAAAACAAGGCCATGAGCGATCCGCTTTCCTGTTCCAACGACGACTTTGATTGCGGGCTGAAAGAACTTACCAAAGATGATGTGCGGGCCCTGTTTTTTTCCACCAGCAGCTGGCTGTCCTACCTCGGGCTGGGATGGAAATTTGATATGGCGATTGTGAACGACCGTCCCAAGGTCCTTGCCATGATGAGCCGGATGATGGAACTTGACGAAACCTTTAACTACGGGGCGATTCATGCCATGTACGGAACCCTGAATTCCGCCATGCCCAGTCATCTGGGCGGAGACCTGGAACAGGCAAAATACCACTATGAGAAAGCGTTCCTGATATCGGAATCCAGATTTTTGCCCTGGCATTTCCTGTTTGCCAAGTATTATTGCGTTCAGGCCCAGGACCGGCAACTCTTTGTCTCCACCCTGAACATGATTATCAACGCTCCTGAAAATCTTCTTCCGGAAAAAGCCTTTGCCAATGAAGCTGTCAAGGAAAAGGCAAAAAGGATGATGGGAATGGCGGATGTATTCTTTGAGAAAGATGGTGAATATCTCAAAAAAAACCTGTATTTATAAATCCAGTATAAGGAGACGTTTATGAAGTCATCAGATCAGAAAGGATGTTCCCGGAGGGATTTCTTAAAAACCGCAGGTGCCGTCGGCGTCAGCGCCCTGGCTTCCCAGCCGCTGTTTCCGCAGGATGCGGCTGCCGAAACCGATCCGAACATGACGGTTCCCAAACGTCCGTTTGGAAAAACCGGAAAAGAGGTTTCCATTCTTTCCCTGGGCGGCATGTTTGATATTCCATCCAATCAGATTATTCTGAAACTGGCCATGAAATTCGGCGTGACCTACTGGGATACGGCTCATGTATATGGAAACGGGGTCAGCGAAACCGGGATCGGCAAATATTTTCAGAGCAACCCCGGGGACCGGAGCAAGATCTTTCTGGTTTCCAAAGCCTATGCAAAGGACCCGGAAGAGATGTCCGTCCAGCTGGAGACATCCTTGCAGCGGATGGGCACAGACCATATTGACCTGTATTTCATGCATGGGATTGGCGATACCGACCCCCTGACCGATGATGTTCGAAAATGGGCGGAAACAGCCAAGAAACAGGGAAAAATCAAACTGTTCGGGTTCAGTACCCACCAGAATATGCAGACATGCCTCATGAGCGCCGCAAAACTCGGATGGATTGACGGCATCATGACCACCTATAACTTCCGCCTCATGCACCAGAATGATATGAAGGAAGCTGTTCAGGCATGCATCGAGGCCGGAATCGGCATCACGGCCATGAAAACCCAGGGCGGCGGGTCGGTAAAAACCGTTTCCGATACGGAAATTCAGATGGCAGGCCGGTTTGTGCAAAAAGGCTTCACCGATAAGCAGGCCAAGCTGAAGGCGGTCTGGGAAAATCCGGACATCGCCAGCATCTGCTCCCAGATGCCCAACTCCACCATCCTCATGGCCAACATTTCCGCCGCACTGAACAAGACCAATCTGGCCTCAAAAGACAGGGAGCTGATGCACCAGTATGCGATGGACACCTGTTCCGGATATTGCGCCGGCTGTGCGTATATCTGTGAAGCGGAAGTACAGGGGAGGGTTCCGGTCAGTGACATCATGCGGTATCTCATGTACAAGGAAACCTACGGAGAGCGGGAATTTTCCGACTTTGTCGAAACCCGGATGCCGAAGGATATCAAACAGCGAATTGCCGCCATTGACTTTTCATCGGCGGAAAGGCGATGTCCCCAGAAGATCGAAATCGGGAAACTTATGAGAAAAGCATCTGCCATGCTGGCATAACCTGACAAGGCCTGTATGAAACCAAACGTCCGGAAGGTGTCAAAAAAGGAAACCTGCGTCAGTATCCTGATATTGACGGCGCTGGCCGGAATCGCCATGGGCGTGTTCTTCAGCCGGGTTCCGTTTCATCCTGCGGTCATTTCCCATCAGGATCTTGCGGCAAAGGACGAAAAATCCGTTACGGATCTCTTGCCGCCGGATCGGGAAATCGTTATTCCCCTTCCCCCGGGAATGAAACCCTTGACGCCGCCGGAGGTGTTTACTCCGGACACCCTGTATGAAAAGATCAATGGAAAGGCGGAACTCTATCTCTCTGCCGGATTCCGGGAGCTTCGCTGCCGGCGGATTCACCCGGAACAGAATCCGGAACTGTGGATGGAGGTTTTTATCTATGAGATGGAAACCGCCTCCAATGCATTTTCCGTATTCAGCATGCAGCGGCGTGACAGCGGCGAGCCCACGGAATTGTCCGAATTTTCCTACCAGACCGAAAATGCCGTTTATCTGGCAACCGGCCCGCATTACCTGGAAGTCATCGGCGCGCAGGCCGGTCCGGAAATGAAACAGGCCATGCTGTCATTTTTACGGTATTTTCATAAGGATGCGGTTTCCGGAAGTGACACCCTTTCGGAATTTTCC
>QZKS01000021.1 GCA_003599865.1 Desulfobacteraceae bacterium | reverse complement strand
GTGGGTGAAGGGGCCAGTACGAAATTATTCTGAAGGAAAATATCGCCCCCGGCCTTGACGGATACTTCAGGCGGAAGAAGCTGGTAAAGCGCTTTTGATTGGGTCAGAGCGGTTCCGAATGCGCTCTCACCGGAAATGACCACATCTCCTTTCCGGGCATGCAAATGGACGGCGCTGTTCTGTGCTCCCGAAGACTGCCCTTCATAAACATAGGTCAGGTTCCAGTCGTTTTTATAGTAACTCTGATTCATGGCTGTACCGGCTACCGTGGGATTGATCACGGACCCGAGACCGATATGCCCCTGGGCATCGGCCCATACCTGTGCATCCATCATCTCGATGGTCTGGTTATCCAGATTCGGCAAAACACCCAGACTGCCCATGGCGTTCAAGCGGCCGATTCCTTCGCTGACCAGAAAACGCCCGTCCAGATCGCCGCCGGAATAGATGGAAAGATCGCCCCTGCCGAACGTTCCGACCTGACCCAGAAAATCTCCGCCGCACTGAATGGAAACATCGCCTCCGGCCATGGCGGCAATACCCTGGGTGGCGTTTACGCCCGCATAATTGGCCGACCAGATATAGATCAAGTCGCCGTTTTCACCAATGGTTTTATTGGCATTGTCCCAGGCCTCCAAACTGACGCCGCTGTTTACATTCCCGGCAACGGACAGGTCGATATCACCCCCGCTTCCGTACTCCCAATATCTCGAAAGTACCGTATTGGGCTTCAAGTCGGGATATAATGCAAAGTCCGGCGACTGACCGGTTGTGCGGACAGCGCCGAGAATATTACTGGGACCTCCTGTTTCCATATTCAGGTCCCCGAAAATCTCTATTTGTATGTTTCCGGTTGCGGATTGAATCACTCCGCCTTCCAGAATCAAATCCTGACCGACAATGCCGTAAATATCGCCATCATATGTCCCCAATGAATAGACAGGATTGTTTCCGGTAGCGGATATCCCGCCGATCCGGGTATTTCCACCGGAGGCAAACCACAAGGGTGCGCTTTCCGTATAAACCTTTTTCAGTTCTTCCATCGTTAAGATGCCGTTTCCCTGCTTCACCGCCGTCAGATCCGGGCTGGAGAAATCAGCACCGGCCACCAGACGGATACCCCAGGAGTCCATACCCGGTGAACCGGGGAGATTGATCGCCGAAGAGTTGGGGATGTCCAGTATGCTGTTTTCAATAGTCAGATCACCGGCGCTTCTCAAGGTAAGCACTCCCGGAAGGCCGTCATAGCGCCAGGATGTCAGTGTCCAGGAATCTTCCACTGTCAGGTTCCCGTCATCCGGACTGCGAACCTCGATTCCCGGCACCAGACGGAATCGGTTTGACTTTTCTTCATTGACGAGGTTTACGCCGTTGCGGTCCTGTAAACTCATATCGGCCAAAAGACCTTCAACCGACGTTCCGGCGGCAACCGCGTTCATATATGTCTGCGTTTCAGTGCTCCAGGTATCGATCCGAGCCGTATCGACTTCGGAAATATCTTCCGATACGGCAACCGCTTCTGCCTGAATTTCCGAAGCACCGGTAATGGTTCCGGAAAGAATCATCCGGACATCATCACTTCCCTGCCGTTTGGCGCGGAAAACAACGGTGCCATCTGTTCCTGAACCATTTCCGGAGACATCAATACCGGCATTTTCCCGGAACCATATGTCCCCTTCCACAGCATTCAGGAAAACCGTTCCGCCGTCATGACCTTCGCCCATTCCCCGGGCATCGATCCTGCTGCCTGCTGCCAGATCGATATTACCGCCCGCATTCAGTTTCACCTGTCCTGCTTCTACATCATCATGGGCGGTTACCGTCGATGACAGGTGTATACTGCCGCTGTCTGCCGTCACCTGGACAGATTGGGCCGTCATATCCGAATCAATGGTCACATCACCGGTGCGTGAACGGAAATCCAGGGATCGGGTAAAACCGTCCAGACTTCCGATTACTGCGGAGACTTCCGGCAGTTCCCCGGCATCCAGCGTAAATGATCCGCCCCGGCCTCCTGAGTTTTCGGCCGTCAATTTTCCATTCAATACGACATTGCCTCCGGGTGCGGAAATACTTACCGCGCCTGCATCGCCCTGTGAACCGGCAGACACGTCAATGACGGCATTGCCTGCCATCTGAATTCCGCCGTTGCTTTCCGATTCAAGGATCACGGTTCCGCCCGGTGCGGAATCGATTCCGGATGCATGGATGCGGGCATTGTCCGTCAGAGAGATTCCACCGCTGCCGGCTGTACAGGTGAGGCGGCCGCCGGGAAGATCCAGGGGCAGGCCGACTTCAATGGCATTTCCGAAAAAATCAAGTTGACCTCCCGGTGTGCCGGAACCTGTTTCTGCTACCGCACCCGAAGCATCCGTCTCTTCTGCCGTTACCATCCGAATGTTTCCGCTGCCGGCATCCACACGAAAACTTCCCGGAATATATGCCGATAAGGCTGGAGCGGCTGCATCCTCTGCGACTAGATCCTGATCCTTTACTTCCGCTTCCGCCTGATAATAGGTGGTATTGATTTTTTCACCGGTCAGGATGATATTCCCGCCATTGGTTTCCAGACTGCCTTCCCCCCGGAAGGTCAGCTCCTTATCACTTTTCAGATGAATATCGGAAAATCCCTGAACCAGAATCTCTTTGCCCTGTCCATCATTTTCAACGACCATCTTCTCGGAAGCCTGTACGGTCATGGTTCCGGCATTGGGAATATTTTCTGCCGAAACATCCGCATCCGTTCCGGAAATTGTCACGATTTTGGAAGACAGATTGACGGAGTCCGAATCTTTCCCGACAAAGCGGGAGGCCGACAGGGAAAGGCCCTGATCGGCGGCAAGGGCGACATCCCCCTGAAAAACAATGTCGGACCGGCTTTCCAGATCAATATTGTCCGCACCGATAATCCGGTTCCACATGGCCGGCGTCATGGTCAGTCCATCGCCCTTGAAACCGTCTTCTGATGCCAGATGAATCGTATCGGATTTCAGGTTCAGTGTGCTGTTGCCGATTTCAAAGCTGCCACTGCCCAGATCCAGTTCGTTGGTGTCGATGATTACTTCATCCGTCGCCGACACTTTGGCATTGCCGTTGATTTTGATTTGATTGCCGGCAACAAAGGTGGCCACACCCTTTTCATCTGCAGAACCCACGGCATTGATCTCCGATCCGTCCTTGAGCAGAATCTGATCCTGAGCAGTCAGGGTGATGTTACGGGATGTAATGCTGCTTCCTTCCGACAGGGTAATGGATTCGGTAATGGATGCGTCTCCAATGCGGACCTCACCCAGATCCCCGCCGCTCAGCGTATCGGTACCCACGGAAAGGATGTTTTCATACTGTTCCTCCACTTCATGGCTGAAGATGATATCCACATCATCCGCTGCCTCTCCGATCCTGACCTCTTTTCCGGCAAGGGTAAGGACGCCGCCTTCACCACCCTCATAACCGGTTACCGTATCAGCCGGAAGCGCACTTCCGGAAATGAACCCGTTGATGATGGTGGTATTGCCGTGGATGGTAATGTCACCGGCATCTCCGCATATCATCCGGTCGGTAGTAAAATTTCCCTGGGTCAGGACATCTGTGGCGGACCGGACGGAAAAATCCTGAATGAACGGTGAGCGGATACCGGCTTCCGGACTCACCATATAACCAATGGCAACCTGGTATCCCTCATTCGTAAACCGGTTCTTCTCCCTGCTCAGATTGATGCCGATCTCTTGGATTACGATGGCATCGTGCATGAATGCGAATTCTTCCGGCAGAAGGGTATAGATGCCTTCCGGCAGGCCCTCCACTCCTTCCAGATAAACGGATTCGCCCGGCACCTCAATCCGGTTGTCCGGAAGGATCACATACTGTCCGCTTTTCTGCAGCGGGTTTGTCGAACCCTCGATACCCGGAAGAAAAAGATAACTGAAAAGCTCTCCGCCTCCGGATGTATCCACCGTGGATTCCGGCCGCAGGATCACCTCATCTCCCACAAGTTCAATCCGGCCGGCCGGTGCCTGGGAAAGTTCGGTTTGAGCATATTGCTCGCCGGCATCCTTGTCTGCATAAAACCAGTTGATCCCTTCCTCATCAAATCCACCAACCAGAACACTGGTCTGTCCCCCGGTGGAAAGTTGGCTGCCCGGCGCCAGATAAATGCGATCAGCCGGTTCATATGACGAAACTGTATTTCCATCCTTTACTTCGGTCTTTACGGATTTGGCCATCACAATCTGTCCCATGGGAGCCAGCAGTGTACCCTCATGATTGATCTGATCCGCAAGAACCGTGATTTTGCCCCCGGCTGAATACACCGGTCCGGTCAATTCCGTTCCGGACGGATGGGTGGAGAATATACCCCCGGATTGCAGGATAAAGTCACTGGGAATCCCATCCCGGGTAACCGGGTATATCCGCGCTGCCGTCAAGTCCAGATTACCAGGTGTTACCAGACCGCCGGACCATCCTGACAAATTGATACCGCCCTCATTGGTATAGTAAAGATCCGTCAGGCGAATGTCGTTTTTCGCGTTCAGAAAAACGCCGGTATTCTCTTCACTGCCAAATCCGGAAAATTTGATATCTCCGGTCAGGTCGATCCAATCCGCTGTTACGCTGAAAACAGCATCGCCTGTGGAAAGCCCGGAATCAGGCGTTCCGCTGTCCGGAAAATCGGTGTTGCTCAGCACCACCCAGGAAGATATCAGGTCAACCGGCTCCTTGCCGGATGAAAGGATCAGCGGAGCGTCCAGTGTGAGTTTCCGGGAGGTCTTCAGTTTTTGACTCCCCTGGAACACGATGGATTCAGCACTGGCAAGGGTAATCTCATCAAAACCGCTTTCCGGCGTGACAAACTTTTCCAGATTCAGGATAAATGTTTCACTGTCCGGATCTTCATCCGGATTTCCGGTTTCCGACAAATCAGTGGAGGCGATAATCAAGCCGTCTGCCTCATTGGTCTTCCGGATGGTCAGACTCCCGCCTTGAATACCGGCCATTTTTCCATTGGCCGAAAGAATCACACCGGGCTCAAGGCTCAGATTCTTCTCAAAGGAAAACGCAATGCTGCCCGGATTTCCGGCCACCTGACGCTCATGGAGCTTCCCTTCGGCATCCGTGTATGGCTGAGAAACGGGTGCTGATCCGGAAACATCAATCTCCGCCCCATTGGCAATGGTCAGACCGCTGCCGGCAGCCTTCAAGGTCACCGTCCCGCCGTTCAACGGTGTATAGGAAACCGGCATTCCTTCTACCCTTGATGCTTCATCCGGCAGGTTCAATCCCGGGGCCAGAATTTTACCGGTTTCGGCGACCACAAGAGAAAACTTCGAATCCCCGGACGCTTCAAGGGCAATAGATCCGGCCGGTGACACAAGGCTTCCCGCCATTTGAATGCCGGTTGATGAAAGGCCGATAGCCCCTTCCGGCGCCGTCTGAATCACGGCACCCGGTTTTACGTCAATCAGCGAAGAAATGCCTCCGCTTGTCTCAGCCGTATCCACCTGACTGAAAAGCTTTCCTGCCTCCAACCGGATGGAAGATCCGCCCAGGTATTCCGGGGCGACCTCAACAAGCTGCTTTGATGTATATTTTTCCGTTTCCCAAATCCGATTGCTGCCGGAAAGATCAGATCCGGTTTCGGTCTGTTTCACGAATTGGATGGGATTTGCCAGTTTTTTCAGGGACGGCATCAGCAGGACATTGCTTTCAACGGTCAAATCATTATGACTGTCAAGGATATAATGAGTGAAGCCGGAATCGGAAAAACGGTCATCGGCAAGGATGGTCCCTTCATGGGAATCTGTCTGACCGCCAGTCTGATTGCCGGAAACAATGCTGAGCTGTTTGGACAGCAGTTGGACCGTTCCACCCTCATACCCCTCCAGCGCATAACCATAAAGATCACCATCCAGAGCGATATCCGCGGCCTGTATATGGATATCCCCGGCGCTGCCTCCGGTCAGCTTTCCACCCGGGTCCATCTGATAACCGCCGCTGACATCCAGACAGGCTCCTTGCTTCATCTCCATGCCGAGACTTCCGCTATCAAAATTGGCATCCGTGGCATCTTCCAGGATAATGGTTCCGCCGCCTATCTGTCCCTGGTATAAAACCTGCTGATCATCAATCTCTACATAAGTATTGTCGACCCGTTCTCCGGTTGTTGAAAGACGGCTTCCACTGCCCAGAATAAACCCTCCGGGCATATCCACATACTGCGTATTTTCAACCTGCGTGGCTTCACTTCCGGAAAAAATATCTGCTCCGACTATCAGCTTTTCCGCGGCAGTATAAGACTCATCCGCGGACAGCCTGATGGTTCCGGAGGGAACCGTAATTTCACCGTCGATCTGAAACTGTCTTGCGGTTGCGCGAAATACGCCTTTGGGTGACAGGGAAAGAGATGCATCCTGCTCAATGGTCAGGCGGGTGTTCGTGAACAGGTAGATGTTCCCCAGACCGGCATTGTTCAAGGTGTCCGAACTTAAAAAGGTTTGCGGGACATTGCTGCCGTCTGCATACAGGAGAGAACCGGATTGGGGAGCAATGATTTGGTTTTCCGCGGTCAGATCGGACAATGGTTCCGTTGTCTTTTTCACGATAACTTCCGATACGATCTTGTCGTTTCCCCTGCTCCGCCAGTCAGCACCTTCATTCAGAACACCAATCACCAGGGTTCCGTCATCGGGAATCGTTACGGCAACGGTTGTATTCCCATCTTCCGAATCGCTGTACTCGGTCTGATACACGCCTGCAGTAGCCGATCCATTCAAATATCCGTCCAGAACGATCCGTGGGGCAATCAGTTCCAGCCTTCCGGCATCATCCCCCTGAAAATAACTTCCTGCCAGTTCCTTGACT
This sequence comes from Desulfobacteraceae bacterium, assembly GCA_003599865.1. Lineage (GTDB taxonomy): Bacteria > Desulfobacterota > Desulfobacteria > Desulfobacterales > SURF-7 > QZKS01. The sequence continues at coordinate 19,187 of QZKS01000021.1, read as the reverse complement.
GCGCCGGGTCCGCCGTACTGCAGTCCGTTGTACTCCTCCTTCATGCCGTAACGGTCGTAGGTTTTCTCAAAGCTTCCCAGAATCCGGTCATATTCCATCCATTGGGGCGCACTGCCGATGTCATACACCCGGTTTCCGGAAGCCAGTTTGGTGGTTTCCACCGGACCGGTTGCATAATAAACTCCGCCGCCGGAAAAATCGATTCCGGCATTTTCCTTGATGACAATATCGCCTGTTGTACAGATCATATTGATGGAGCCGCCTTTGGTACTGAACTCGCCGGCTGTTTTTTCCTCTGAAGACAGATGACCGGAAACATCGCCGATGCTGGATCCTTCCTGGGTGCTGAAGGAAATATACTCTCCCTGGAGAATCCCTCCTTTCTGGCCGTAATCATCCGTCATTTCCACGCTGTTCAACTGGGCCTGGATGATGCCGGCCGAAGCGGAATGACCAACCTTGCTGCCTCCGACGTCCACCAGACTGCCGGACTCCATGTAGATCCGTTCGGATGCTTCCATTTCGACCTGCCCTGACGGAGCTGCGACCGTACCGCAGATTTCGATTCGTTCCGTGGGCAGTATGATGTTGGATTGCGGCTTAACCGGATCATGGGAACGGATCTGGATATCACCCCCTTGAAAAACAAATGATTCGTGAACCTTTTCAGTGGAATCACTTACCGGACAGATGGTATGGCTGTCCGGACCAAGGGAGACCTTTTCCGAGGCGATCAACTCAATATTCCCGTCCTTTTCCACAGCCGTGACCGACCGGACCAGACCGTTCTGGTTCACGATCCTTCCATACATGCCGACCGTTCCCATGTCCGAAATCAGCTCTCCGGATTCCAGATTTTTCGAAACCCCTTCCCCCTGCCTGACATTTATCAGTCTCGCAGTCCGTTTGGATGTATCATCGTAATCCTGATCATACTCCAGCTTCACCTCCGTACCGGCAGCCAGGCCGATCTGGCCAAGGGGTGCTGAAATCGTTCCCCCGTTTTCCACCTGAGGCCCCATCAGGAATACCTGACCGCCCTGAACGGTTTCGATGGTTCCGTGGTTAGCCGCGCATCTCTGTTCCAATGTGTTCCCCGGATCGGGATAAACCTGTCCGGTATAATTCTGCGATTGAAAGGATAGTATTCCCTCCTTGAAATGATCATCCGATATATTGAGCGCTGAACCCACCAGCGTATGCACATTGACCTGGGAATCCGGTCCGAACAGGATTCCGTTCTGGTTTACAAGATATACCCTGCCGTCTGCGGTCAACCGCCCATAGATCCGGCTCGGATTCTGATCATAAATACGGTTCAGGGCCGCCCAGTCCGTACTTCCGTTCTGATCGAAATGGGTCCAGGCATTGGCACCGATATCAAAAGATTTCCAGTGGATGACTGCCTTTTCATCGGTCTGATGAATCACCAGTTTGTTGTCTGCTGTTTTTTCCAGTTCCGCATTCTGAATCACCTGATCCAAGACCGGCAGGGTATTGGCCGATGGAACCTCCATCCTGGGGTTGATGGTGCCGTAAAAGCCGGGGATGGAAGGTTCGGCAAATGAGGATACCGGAAGGACGATCAGGTTGTAAATCATCAGCCATATTGTCCAGCCATGAAAACGATTCTTTTTTCCGTTCAAAAATTTCATACAACTACCCCATTAAACTAAAAGGAACCTTTAACTTTAAAATGAATCATGGAATCTCCGGATTCGGTCTTGTCCGAATTGGACAAGGCCATGCCCCAGTCCACCTGATATGTCAGGTATCGTGTGATTGATCCCCGCACACCCATGCCGGCCCCCTGAAGATCACCCGGTTGTTTTTCCGAGGGCAGCGGGTCCTTGTTTCTCAATGCCGCATAATCATAAAAAATATAGGGTATGATATTGACCTGATCCAAGGCCTGCATGAGGCTCATCAGCTCAGGACTTCTCAATTCCACCGTAGACTGAAAACCATTGTCACCCAGGACTTCACTCTCTTTGTAACCCCTGACGCTATCCATGCCGCCGGCATTGAACTGCTCATTGGAAATCAGGGGCTGATCCGTCACCCGTCCGGACAGTTTGACCCAGCCCTGAAATTTTGCCGGCAGCTTCTGGGTACGCTCCAGCCCCAGCTCGGCAATGACATAATTCCCGCGGGACTTGTAGCGCTTGTTTTCGAAATCCCGCTGCTGATTGGCCGCTCCGCGGAACCCGAGACTGAGTCCTGCGGTAAAACCAGTCTGGCCGGAACCGTCCGGCAGAAAAGCGCCATAGACAAAGGAAACCGGCATATACGTGATGGGGACGGTCTCATCCTGACTTTCCTCTCCGGTTTCCTGAAAATCCAGCAGCTCCTCAAAATCCTTGTAATCAATTCCCAGGGTCATATGATGCGTGTAGGTGAAATACTCCGGCAGGGGAATCACGTAGCGGATACCCACCAGAAAACCCTTGCCGATCACCTGGAAATCCTGGCCAAAGGCGGTGTCACTGTCCGACCAGACACCAAAAACCGCCAGCAGATGTTCATCCTTCCATGGTGCATGCAGCAGATACGACCCTGACAGGGCCTGCACTTCATCCGTATCTTCGGGCGAGGTCTGAAACTGGAAGGAAATGGAATGCTCCTTCTGCCACAGGTTATCGTAATGAATTACGCCGTTCAGGCGAAGGTCGGTCGTACTATGGGTGGACCGGTTGTTCAATTCCAGGCTGGCGTGGAGAGGAAACTTGTCCTTGACCTTCATTTCCACATCCACGGTTCCCGGGTATTTGCCGGGCATCAAAACCGGGGCCACCTTGAAATCCGGATTCCGGTTGATGATATTCAGCTCCCTTCTTGCCTGGGGCATGTACAATATCTCGCCCGGTGCAAAGGAAGGAAGATCCTTGATAATTTTTTCTTTGGTGTAGTAGCGGTTTCCCGTAACCGCCATGATCCGGATGCGCCCCTCGATCACCTCAAGCCGGACAATCCCCTCGGTCACGGACTGCTCCGGAATATTGACCAGTACGGTCGGGTATCCCTTTTCCCGGTAGAATGCCTCAAGGGCCGACCTTGCCTTTTCCACGTCATCAGATGTCTTGTGCGGACCGGTCATGGCCTGCATGGCCTGATTGATCTCCTGCTCCGGCAGAAGGGTATTGCCGGTGATTTCAAATGAATCGATTTTGAAAATCAGATCATTGCCGGATTCCTTCCCACTTGTATCTTTTGCCGATTCTGCCGAAGAATGATTTTCGACTCCCAGAACCAATCCCAAGATGACGATCCAGGTGATCAGGGATATTTTCCAGTTTTTAAAACCTATATATAATTCCTCCCTTGAGGGGGGTAAGGGGGGTGTAAACACCTTTTGTTTTCTCGAAATGCCTTCATTGAAAAAATGAAACACCCCCCCGGCCCCCCTCAAGGGGGGAATAAAGGAAGTGTGAGTTTGTTTTATATTCAACTTTTTCTACCTTATTATATACGTTCCACCCGACTTGGGAGGATATGGTTTCAACCGGCCTTACTCACAGGCTGTATTTCATGTAAAAGTTCGCTCACAATATGGACATTGTTATAGCCGTCCAGGGATTTCAGCACCTCTCCCCGGGAATTCAAAATCAGCAGTTTGGGAAAGGATTTCTGATCAAACCCCTCCTTGTATTCCCGATTTTTGTCCGAGTCGATTTTTACCCATATGAAATCATCATGAAGCCGCAGAATTCTCGGGTCCTGCAATACATCCTCCATCATTTTTTGGCTCCACCGGCACCAGTCCGCATACAGCAGCAGTACCACGGGCTTACCCTGTTCCAGGGATGCATCCATTCCTTTCTGATAGTCATCCAGCCACGAAATCTCATAGGCATTTGCGGCTGATGCTTTTATAAAATCCCGAACCTCCACTTCCAGAACCATGGGTTTTCCTGCCATGGGATGATTGAAATCCACGGTAAATCCGTCTTCATTTGCTTCCGTGATCCATCCTTTTTCGTTTTCCACCTCAAACCGGGCGCCGATTTCCGGAATGAGTTTGATTATGAACTCATCGTTCTCCAATGAAACAACGGTCTTTCCATAATCGACCTGCTCCATTTCTCCTTCCGGCTTCATGGACAGCTCAAGGGTAACCGCGTTTTCAAATACATCCAGGATCTTTGCGTTCAGGTAAGGGTTAAAGCTGATCTGAGAACCTTTGATGGGAAATATCCCATACTGCTGCACAAATCCGAGGGGTTCCGCTTTGGCCATACGCGGAACACGATGGATGGACGGGTAGGTCCGGATCTTTTTCATATCTTTTTCACCATATGCCTGATCCACCGGGATAGTCACTATCCTCCTCTCTCCTTTTTTCATACCAATCACCGTATTATTGACACCCGGGAAGCCCTTTTCCTCACCTGCAATCACTTCCACGGGATGAAACCGTTCACCCCTGCCATGGCCGATGAGCCATTTCCGGTCTTGCCGGTTTGCCACATCTTCCAGCGTCGTATTGATCAGCAGGCCGTCTTCCGTACCAGCGGTCACATCCACTACAACCAGGTCAAACTGCTGAATCAGATCCGGATTCTCATCCGGATAAATATTGATTTCCGACTTCCCGCTTTGGACCGCTTCTTTCAGCGTCCGGAAAACCATTTCCTTCTGCTCCGGAGTGAGCTGCTGTTCCTGAGATGAATCTTTTTCCGCGGCTTGCAGGTTCTGCTGTTGAACGGAGGCACATCCGGACAGGCAGACGATCAAACCGAAAAACAGCAGGCATGAAAGAATGTTTCCCGGACAAGATCTCTCGGCTTGAAAATATTTGTTACTATTCATTTTCATTGTCTTTTCCCATGATTGAAACGATTGAAATATCACACAGGATTGTTTCGTTTCCGAACGGAAAACCAAAATCAATCGTGTACCTGTCATCCTCAACTGTAATAATGCGGCCGACGTAGTTTCCGGTTTTTACCAGGCGGCCGATATGAGGCTCCAGCTCCAGCAGCCATTTATCACCATGATCCTTCAAGATGCCGGTTCCCCAGGGGGTCATGATCCGATCTCCCTCTTTTCCGGCAAACATAATCTCCAGATCATCACCTTTGACGGCGGTTACAACGGCCGTCAAACCCAAACCAGTGAGAATCTCCCGCCCTACAGCCGGATCCTGATCCGGATCAACGGCAAACTGTTGTTTGGGTCTGGTCATCTTTTTAGGTATCATCCGTTTTCTGGAAAGCGTGATGGTTCGATCTTCCGCTTTCAGCTCTTCCGGTACGGGCGCTGTGAAGGCAAGACTGACACTTTCACCGACACGCATTCCCACAATGGCCTGGCTCAGCTTGGCGGTCAGTTCATTATTGAAAGGCTTCAGAGGATCGGCGCCGGAATATTTATCGCCCTCTCCAGCCACAATCCGCAAGGGTTCAAATTTTTTGGGGGTACTGTATATGCTGCTTTTTTTCTTTGTATCATCTCCGTCGACTTCCGGATAGGTTGTCAGGATGATTTCACCCGCACTCTCCTTGCAGATGATATGAAGTTGGGCACGATCTCCGGTTTTAATGGTCTGCGGGTCATCTCCCCATGCAGCGGGACCGGGCATGTATAGAATGAGAAGGGTAAACAGATTTACAAATATAAAATTCCGCATGAACGCTGTCATACTTTTTCGGTGATCATCCATCATGAGATTTACCTTTATCAGGGCATCGGTTTTTTCCGGCACTGTCTTTTATGTTGTCATTTCCGGATCAATTTGAAGAACAAATTAATTTCCGGCAGAGTGGTTTTTGAAGCGGCTGGTTATTTTTCACGGCGCATGATCCATATCAGGCCACCGATCCCGGAACCAAGAAGCCACAGGGAAGAAAACAGCGAAACCGGGTCATACCAGTTCAGATTCCGACCGGCATAATCTCCGGTTCCCCGTTCCGGCAGAACATGATGATTCCGACATACGATATTCTCCTGTTGCAGAGGGACAACTTTATCCGCAGGTTCTGCAGCCGTACAAAGTCCGGTCTCCAAAAGCATTATCATTCCGATAATAAACAATCCTGTTATATATTTTGCCATGCCCATCCTCCTGTCGATAATCTGTTTGATATCTGCGTTCCGCTTAAGACCCTCCATACTCAATTCTCTCCGTTTGATCATGCTATGCATATCCATATTCTGTTAGTTCGATCTTAGAAAATGATTATGTTTGTGTTAGGATCGGATTTTTTTCTGCCGGTTCAGACTATCGGATAAGAAAAGGCCTTCCCGAAGGAAGGCCTTGGATTTTGCCTTGAAGTATGGAATGGTTCGCGGTCGAAATTAGTTACGAACCGGGAAGGTAAAGCTGTTGGTTTTGCTGACTTTCATTTCACTCTTGGCAGCCCAGAAAGGTGCTCTGCCAGCAGGCATGTTGGCCGCTACGCCGGCCCATTTGGCCAGCTTGTCGATCGGCGAATTGTTAACAATGGAGTCAACATACAGCCACTGAGCAGACCAGAAAGGATACTGGCCGTTCACGATATTGCTTTTGGCGGCAGTAACGCCCTGGTATGACATGCGGGTTACATTGGCAGCAGCCGTTGCGTCGGCATCGGCATATCCGATAGCACCGGAATTTCCGTTTATGCAGTTCATCATGTCACTGGAACCATCGTTAAACCATGCAGTCGGGGTAATGAATCCATCCCCTTCTTCCGTCATCAAAGGAGCAGCATTGGCCATTACAACAGCATTCAGTGTTGCATGGGTTCCGGAACCGGCATGACGCAGACAGACGGTTACCTCTTGAGAAGCGACGGAAGGATCAAAATCACTCCAGTCCCAGATATTTCCTGAAAAAATATGAGCCGCCATCATTTTGGTGAGGCTGGTATATGGTACGCTGTTGTTTTTGAAAAAGGCAAAGGGTACAACGATGGGGCGATAGTTGGCAAGCCCGGTGTCGTAAATGGTAGAGGCATCCATTTCCCGATCCACCCATCCGCCGCCAAGGTGGCCTTTCAGGTTACCATGACTGTGCATACCGGCAATGGCAGATGCTTCAACGTCGGATGCGCCGACATTGATGTCTTTACAAGCCAGACTTGTTACAACTTTTGTTGACCAGTTGGTAGTGGTTTCATCCGCCATTTTACGCTCGCATTTGTTGGTGCATGTGGTGTCGCCATCCGGATCGATGCACTGCATGGCACGGATACCGTCAAAAGAAGCTTTTGAGGAGTAACGGATGTACCAGGTATCGGAACCGCAGGTGCCTCTGGTGATGCCGTGGCCTTTTGTGCTGTTGGCATCGTTGCCGGCTGCCTGCTGTATACTTGTGCAACCCTGATCACCAAGAAAATCATCCGCCGCATCATTCCAGAAATTGTACTGCGCGGATGCGCCGTAAATGTTGATGTTCACGGGGGCTGCACTTGCAGCACCAACCATGGCGAACATGGATGCGCCGATTACGGTTGCTTTGATCAATTTTTTAATCATTGTTGTTCTCCTTGTAAGTTAAAAATTTAATAACGTAATTTTTCTGTCTGTTAAAATGAAACCCGGATCAGGAATTCTTTCTTTTAATGCCGATCAGGCCGACCAGACCGGATGCGAAAAGAACCAGTGCACCGGGAATCGGAACGACCGGGCTGTTACCGGCAACGGTAACAACGCTGCCGTCTGCATTGAGCCGGATGATTCCCTGATAGTCAACGCCGTTACCGGCAACCAGAACGCCGTTGAGGTCGTATTCATAAATGTACATATCGATGAAACCGTCCGTCAGAAGAGCTGACAGGCTCGGACCTGCTGCATCGGCATTAAACGTATTGAATCCTGCCATCTGGCCATAGGCTTGGTTGTCCAGATTTTTGGTATAGCTGTTCATGTCTGAAGCGGAATTTACGGATACCTGAGTCCCCTCGCCTCTGTTTAACAAATGTACGTTCCCTGATGCGGTATAGAAGGATGCCTTTGATCCTGGATTTATGGTAGCAGTTGAATCCTGAGTGGTACCAAGGACAAAATGATAAACTGTCGGATTGGTTGTCCTATACGCTGTCATAATACCCAGATGAAGGTCATCCCAGCTGTCAACTGCAGCGCCGAACTGACCGAGATTCACGCTTCCGGCTGCTGCCAATGTCTGACCGGTAACACCGTAATCAACTGTGTTATAATCACCAAGGTCTACGGCGACTTCATTGTCGGACCAGTTATAAGCGACCAGTACCAGATTGTTGTTGTCAAAATAAGCCGCCATTGCCTGACCGGCACCGCATACCACAAGTGCAACAGTAACTAAAATTGCCAATATTCTTTTCATTGTATAAAACTCCTTTTGTGTATGTCCCTTCAGGCGATCCAGCCACCCGTCCGTGTTTCCCCCACCTACGGGCCTGTGATTTTCCGTCACCCGGTTACCCGGGTTTTGGCATTTTCTAAAGGAGTGTGTTTTTGTGTCACGATCAAACTTTCTGCCAAAAAAATTTTAAGTCTCAACCTGATTGTAAACCTGATTTTTTATCCCCACCTCCTTTCCGGGCATGCAGCCCATCAATCAGCAGGGCTTCCTGGTTCATCGGAATGGTCAGTCAGCGAAGTACCCTATCGTGTAGTTTTGTTTTGCGGTCCTGCAGTCGGTTTCATTTACTGGAGAGCGTCATCAGTTTTGCTTCCGGTCTTTCACATTCAACCGATGGTGAATATTTACAGACCGGATATTAGCTTAGTATTATGATAAAATTAAAAGTTGATGAGATCGTAAAAAATTGAAATTCGCCTTTTTTGTCATTCCGGGTTTGACTTGGAATATAGTAATTTCAAAGACTTCTGGATGACGGATCCAGTCCGGCATGACGGATCTGATCGTTTTTATGGTTTCGTCAAAGCCGGTTGAAGCATCAATCAAACAAAAAAAGCAGCGATGTTTCCATCCGGCTGCTTCTTTTGTTTGTATTTTAATTCTCAACTGACGAATGAAAAACTGTTTATTTCCATTGTTTTCTGTTTCTCATGTATAATGACATGCACAAAGCAAGCGTTGAAAACATGATCAACAGGACTGCCTTGTGAATCAGCGTGTTGATAACATCCGGTTTCCCTGCATCATGATCGAATGCAACAATAAAGCAACTGCTGCCGCCTCCGGAAGAATCTTCTCCATCTGCGGCCGGCTGGTTTTCATCATCAGCGGACCTGCCAAGGAAATAGAGCGAGAAATGATTCACGCTGCAGATAATTTTTCTGTTTGCCTGATCAACGGATAATACGGCTATTTCCTCCCACAGGCCCGTGTCTTCATGATAATTGAAAACCTTCAGCTGATCCGGAGAACCTGCACCGGCTGCGTCTATATCCTCCTGGGTGTAGGGAATGTGAATGGTGATCGGTTTTAAGAAGATCGTTCCGGACGGCCCGAATTCCAGCACCTTGCCGATTACGTTATAGCCGTTGGACAAAGGCGGATTCTGGGCATAACCAATGGTCAGGGTGATGTTTTCCGCAAGTGCTCCGGCCGGGACCTCTACCCGCACACCAAATATGGGGCTGTCTTCGATCAGTACTTCCACAATCTGATCTCCTTGGGCGGAAGACAGAATCTGCTGACTGGCCTCAATGTTGATGAGTATACCGCCTGCGGTATTTACCTTGAATTCCGATGTCTCGGTCCATCCGCTGTAATACTCGCCGTCAAAAGAGCGGACCCGCCAGTAATAGGTCATGCCGTCGGCCAGCGGTTTCAGGACTGTCCACGCGGTAATGCCGGATCCCTCCGCAACCGTCTGTGAGGAAATAAAGGAATAGCCTGCAAGGGATTGGTCATTGTAAAGCTCAAATTCATAGGACAGAGTATCTCCATCCTGATCCACGGCATTGTCTACCATCAGTATCGGCAGAACCGTTGTAACGGTCTGTTTGTTGGTCGGACTGTGAATGCCCGGTTTTCCGGGAAGGTCATTGATATCGACTGTAAACTTTGCTTTTTCCGACCATCGGGAAGGTTCGCCCTGTGCATCCGCATGCTCATCAAAGGTCTTGACCTGCCAGTACCAGACGCCATCGGAGAGGGGAACCGGAACCTGCCAGGTTGTTTTCTGCAGAATCTGGGTATAGACTTCTGTTTCCGATTCATTTTTCAGAATGAACTCATAACTGATGCGGTCCCCATCGATATCGGAAGCCGGTTTTACTTCAAATATCGGCATCCGCTCACCCACCTTGCTGTTCTGAAGCGGTGACTTGATTGTACAGGCAGTGGGAAGATCGTTTTCCAGGTTGACAAAGAAACTGCTTTCCACCGGAGGTCCGGCATTGCCCTCTTCATCCTCCGCCCAAACCCGCCAGCAGTAATGGGTATTGTCATGGAGCGCAGGTGTCCGCCATGCGGTACGGTCCGGATCCTGAGGAAGTCCGCCGCCGGCAATTGTCCCCCAGTCATTTCCATCTCCGGGAAGCGGTTCCTCCATCTGACCCTCGGGAATACCCGGTGACGGCATCAGATTTTCGCCTTCATATACACCGCATCCGGTCCCGCTGCGTTCGATAATCTCAAAGAAATAGGTCAGGGAATCATCGGCATCCGGATCGGTTGCATTGGCAACGATCAGTTTAGGCCGGTCGGTTGTAACCTCGCCGTTATAAATACTCTTGTCGGAAAGGTTTGTATCCAGTTTCGGGGCGGTCGGCCCGTCACTGTAAAGATCGATGCTGAAGGGAAACGGTCCGATCCAACTGCTCTCGGCCAGGGACGAATCCTGGGCCTTGACCCGCCACCAGTATTGGGTGTTGTCCTGCAGCGTCACAATCCAGGAAGTATTGTTGGTTCCGGAATGATTGTTCCCCTGGTCGACTGTGTTGGTTTGAAAATCGGAACTGCTCTCGATGTTCTGGGAACTTCCCACCTGGAAAACATATTTCAATGTGTCAGCGTCCGGATCCACTGCATTCTGAATCTTCAATTCCGCCGTGACGGTTTTCATCACTGCATCATTGAGCGGTGCAATTCGTGTGGGCTGTCCGGGAGGTTCGTTGCCGGAATTTACAGAGAAAGAGCCGTCAACCCACTGGCTGTAAGCAATACCGTCGAATACCCGGCACTGCCAGTAATAGATATTATTTTCCGCCAGTACGACCGGTATTTCCCATTTCGTGGTTCCGGCTTCTTCCGCCAGATACGGATCGGTCTCTGACAAAAGAACATCCGGCGTCATGGCTTGACCTGAAAACAATTGAAACTGGTATTGTAAAATCTGCCCCAGGGACGCATCCGGATCGGATGCATTGTTCACAGAGAGTTCGACTCCCTGAATGGAGGTTACCGATCCGTCGTCCGCAGGTGCATTCAATGACGGATCTCCGGGAACCTGATTGGCGTGAACCGTAACCGCTACAATCTCCTCATCACTTCTTGCGGGTGCGCCGCTGTCGGTAACACGGAAGGTCAATAGATACGTTCGGCTGCTGTCATGTCCGTCACCTGCCTGGGGTGTCCAGGTGAATGCCCCGGTGGATTCATCCAGTTGGGCATTATGTCCGGCCGGCATGTCTCCCGGAAGAATAACGGAATAAGTCAGATCCTGATTCTCCGGATCGGTTGCCGAAGGCTGAATCATTACTTCCACCGCTTCTACCGTCTCCTTGGGGCCGATGGTTTGCAGAACCGGCGGAGCATTGGTTGCATCCCCGACCGTAATCACCACCTGACTGGTCCGGCTGGTCAGAGGCGTTTCACCGGCTGTTTCCCTGACCGAAAAATCAATCGTATACACATCGGCAATGCCCGGTCCGGGCGTCCATCGGAACGTCCAGGCATGGGCGCCGGTCTGCGGATTTACGACAGGGGCACTGACATTGGCCGTTCCCGGCAGGCTTGCATGGCTTACCGGCTGGTATTGAAGGGCAAGACCGGCTTTATCCCCATCCATCGCATTGATGGAAATCGTCAGTTCCGTGGTCGGATCTAAAAGCGTGAAGCTGCCCTGTATCACATCCAGTTCCGGCTGCTGATTGGTATTGGCAACCGTAAGGGTTCTGGCAACCGTCACCGGTGATGTTCCGTCCGTTACCGTAAAATTTATGGGATAGGTGCCGGCCTGTGAAGAATCCGGGGTCCACGTAAAGGTCCATTGATAGGTACCGCCGCTGATAACCGGCGTCGAGGGTAAAACCGCGTTCTCCGGAAGATTTGTCAGGGTAGCATCCGCAAGGCTCAGTGAATTTCCGTCATCATCCGTTGCCTGGATGACAAGGGTCATTGCCTGCCCTTCATTCACCGTATCCGAACCGGTAACCGAAACTGCAGGTGGGTGGTTAACATCCGTCACTGCTATGGAAAGCTGCTTGCTGCTGGATGCGGAACCATCGCTCACGGAAAAGGTCAATGGTATGGATACAGCCTGATCGGACCCCGGTGTCCAGGAAAATGTCCAGCGGTAGATCCCGGAACTGACTACCGGAGTGGTCGGAAGGGTTGCCCCTGCCGGAAGCTGACCTGCAAGAGGAGAGGTCAGGCTGATAACATCGCCGTCTTCATCCTGCGCTTCAATGGTGATGGCAAGTGCGTCTCCTGCGTTGATGGAGATGCTGCTGCCCAGAGCTGTCCCGTTTTGTTTCAGTTCTATGGAAGGCGGGGTATTGCCGCCGGTCGGATTCAGGATCACACTGCCGTCTGCGGAGAATCGCAGGACAGCCCGGTAATCGCCTCCGGTCCCTGGAACCAGGTTGCCATTGATATCAAATTCATACAGATACGCATCCACATATCCACCGGATGCATCCAGGGCGGAAAGGCCGATATCCGCATCCTGATAATTTATGTTATTATATCCCGCCATCTGGCCTTGTGCGCCCATATTCACATATTTGTCATAACTGTACAGATAGCTTGAAGACTGAATTGTTATCCAGGAACCGGAAGAGTTCCAATTGTGTCGTGTTGTCCCGGATGCCGTATAAAAACTGGCCTTAGTGGCATTATTGATGTCCGGAGCAGTCCCCTTGGTGGTCGCAAACAGAAAATGATAAACCCCTGAAACCCTATAGGCGACAAAGTAAGCTGCACTCAGATCCTCCCACTTCTTGATGCCGGAACCGAATTGCGGAGTTTTCCCGCTGGGTGCCTTGATATATACCGTCCCTGGAGGTGCGAGTTCAACACCTTGGGCATCGAGCGGCATGGTTTCCATATCCCCCAGGTCAACGGCAACCTCATTGTCGTTGGCATTGTAAACCACCAGCACCAGATGGCTGTTTTCAAAAGCCGCCAAAGCCGGCATGGCCATAACCGGCAATAAAACAATCATTATTAAAATCTGAATCATCTTTTTCATAATCCACCTGAATTATTGTTTGCCTTCATGAACGGACATGTCTTTCCCCAAATCATCCTTTCAGGATCTCTTCAAACTTTTCGATTCTGCCGATCTGTCCCTGGGAAAAGTTGATCTTGACATAGCCGGTAAATTTCTCCTGTTTCGCATTCCTGAAAAAATCCATTAGGCGCTCGTACTTGTTTTCTTTGCTATCCCGCTCTTCTGCTGTTTTTTTAATTACCGGTATCATGTCATTTTTGCAGGGACAGTATCCCTCCTCCATTTCGCACCTAATCACCGTTTGTCATCCGCATTGTTGCGTTTTCTGCACCATGCAATAATTTACGCAAACCGCACGGGGATCTCTATATCCTTTCCTTGTTAGAATCGTGTTAAAAAAAATTTATTTTCTACAAATATAACCTTGAAGGAAAAGCTATTGTCCCTCCGTCGACGGTTATTGCGCTCTTCGTGAACGGTTCCTGACCCGGCTGATCAGCCATAACCCGGAACCCAGCAGGAGCAATGCGGAAGGAATCGGCACCTGTGATACCTGCGCCATGCAGGAAAGAACCGGCTGGATACTCCATCCACCCCCGGTATATTCGGATTCGTTCTGGGCAAAATAAAGACTGAAAATTGTTACCTCACCGGCATCCAGATCACCCAGCCAGTAGACCGGGACTTCATCGGTTGCCGATACGGAACCCTTGGCCCTGTCAAACGAGGCGGTTGACTGCTGTGAAACACTCATCAATCCCGGATTGAAATAATCATTTTTTCCGTCAGGTGTCCGGATGGGATCATAGGTGTATCCTTCCACCCAATGCAGGCCGTAATTCATGCCGTTTGCAATCAGTTCACGTTCCCATCTGTGGTTGTCATCATTATAGATAAACATGCTGCCGGAAAAAACCGACTGCCACAAAACACCCACATCGAACAAATTCTGGGTTCCGGTATTCCGGATATTGATTTCCTGCCGGTAATAAATATCACCGTTTTTTAAAGCCGTATCCGTCGCCCCGGAATAGGTCAGTAATACATTATCCACCGTCTGATAATACGCCCAGGCGGTTCCCTGAGCTGAAAGCATCACCAGTAACACGCCGATCATCCTGATCAATCTTATTCTTTTCATTGTTTTTTCCTTCCAGTATTCCGCTATGTTGAATCATTTGTTAACAAAAGTAGATATACTCCCTCTCCGGAAATTTTTGAAAAAATCCGAATAATAACCATTTTTTGCCCCTATGCCTATCTTAGCGATGTTTGTTTTATGCTAGCGATTCGTTAAATTTTGAATAAAAAAATATTGTTTCCGATCATGAAAAAAATGACCGTTTTCTAACACAAATATAACCAAAACCTAATCTCCGATAAATCATCTCAAGCCTATATACTCCACTTCCGGATACGGAAACTGTTTACCATCGCTCTGTAATTCAAGGGGCGGAGCTGTATCCGGGAATCGATAATGTAATAAAAAATTATCCCGTTCCGTCCTTTTTTTTCATTTGCACATCATTTTTGACCAATAGGCTCAACCGCCATTGTTTTCACCGTTTAAACATGTTAACTGTTAAATTACGATATACGCCCTATGAACTGTACAAACCGGTTTTTGACTCTTTCGACATTATTGTAGTCGAGGAGGCGGAGCCATAGGCAAAAAAAAACGATCGGCATACGGATAAACGCATGTTGCCAAACTTTTTTGTTGTAGGCGTGCAAAAGGCCGCCACGACTTCACTGCACAATTATTTAATAGGCCATCCGGAAATCTATCTTCCGGAATCAAAAGAAACCAAATTTTTCGTTGATGATCTTCGCTACTCAAAAGGGATCGGCTTTTACAGACAAACATATTTTTCCGATTGGAAGGGAGAAAAGGCGATCGGTGAGATTGATCCGGATATTATCTATTTTGATTATGCTGCGGGAAGAATCGGCAAGCATATGGATACCGCAAAAATCAGATTGATAATTTCACTTCGGAATCCTATTGACAGGGCGTTTTCCCACTACCTAATGACACACAGGAGGGGTCTTGAACCCTTGTGTTTTGAAGAAGCCATTGCAATCGAAAACAGGCGGATTGAGAAAGGCTACAAGGAAAAAATGCATTACAGCTATTTAACACGCGGCTTTTATTATCAACAGATAGAACGATTGATGACCACAACCGGGAATATGGAACCGTTCATCATGCTGAGTGACGATCTGAAAACAAACAAGGAAGGCGCATTGAATGCAATATTCGAATATCTGGATGTTGCGACCGGTTTTGTTCCAAAAAATCCGAACCGGGAATATCATCAGGCAAGAATTCCTCGCTCTACCCGCTTGCTAAACAGGGTTATATCGGAAACCCCTGAAAAACGGCTGATCCGTTTTTTAATCCCCTTCAAGGGGCTGCGGCATAAGATTCGGCAGAAGTTGATTGCAATGAATGAAACAGAAGTTCACAAGATGGTTTTACATCCTGACACACGAAAACGGCTGGTTGAGATCTATCGCAGAGACAACAGCCGACTTGAACAATTTCTCCATCGTGACCTCAGCCACTGGAATGCTTAAAAACAAAGACATGGATAACGTTCAAAGCCCGGAAGAAGTGTATCAAAAAATAGCCAAAGGCGGACTGTTGTTCATTATCGGTTCTTTCAGCGCACTGTTGATACAATTCATTTTCGGAATCGTCATGATTCGATTTTTGAGTACGGAAGATTTCGGGTTGATTTCATTGTCGCTTACCATCATACAGGTACTGGCCATGATTTCTGTCCTGGGTATGGATACCGCTGTGCCACGGTATATCGGGAAAACTCAAGGCTCCGCGCCGCCGTCGGGCAAACATCGTGATACCACATTCACGGTGATCACCCTCGTACTGGCATCCAGCGTGATCTTATCGATTTTTTTGTCTGCAAGTGCTCCTTTTGTTGCATCACTATTCCGCAAACCGGCCTTGTCATGGATACTTTCTGTTTTTGCCTTGATGCTGACACCCCTGGCCTTAATCCAGATTTTCACAGCGCTATTCAGGGGATGGGGTGATGCAAAAGCAAAAACCATATTTCAGGATATGATGCAGCACCTGATCCGGCTGCTGCTCCTGATGATAGCCGTTTATTTACATTACGATCTTCAAGGCGTCGTATGGATATATGTGGCAGCCGTCTGGTGCACTTTTTTACTATATTTGGTTTATACGTATCGGAAACTGATCGGAAAGATCGGTTTTGGTTTTTGTGCGGATACGGCGAAAAAAATGATCCGTTTCGCATTACCGCTGCTGGGTGCAGGAATCGTGACCAACCTTACCACCTGGGTGGGCACATTGACATTGGGATTCATCACATCATCGGAAACCGTGGGAATCTTTAATGCTCCGTTACGGCTTACCAATATCATTCCGATTCCATTAATGGCCCTCATATTCATTTATCTACCCGAAGCAACGCGGATGGTCGCCGGCCATCATACCGAAAGACTGAAACAACTATATGTGAGCACTACCAAATGGGCCTTTTTTTTAACATTGCCCTTTATACTTTTTTTTATCATTGATGCGGAGTTTATCGTCCAAAGGCTTTTCGGTGAAAAATATTATGCCTCAATCAATATCTTGCAGGTCATGTCAATCGGGTTATCCTTTCATACATTTCTTGGCCCCAATGGAATGACACTGGTAGCGTTCGGTCATTCAAGGAGTATTTTTATCAGTGCGGCCATTGCATCGATCATTTCAATTCTGTTCTGCTATTGGCTGATACCGCCTTACGGAGCGATTGGCGCGACATTCAGTGTGGTCATCGGCAAGGTGACTTCAAACATTTTTCTTTCCATGGTTCTTTATCAAAACTATCGGATTCATCCGTTTGCCGGACATTATATCAAACCCTTGCTGCCGGTTTCCCTGATCGCCTTGTGTATGATTGCTTTTGTAAGATTATTCGCCGGTGATCACCTTATGGTTCATTGCATGGTATTCCTGGTTTCAGGAGGACTTGTCCTGCTGTCACCCTTCATAACAGGCGCATTGACCCATCATGATGTTGCCATCCTTTCATCCCTGGAAAAACGGATAACAGGACAAAACAGACTATCGGACAGACTTGCGGCCAAGGCACCGGCTGCTGATTATTCCTGATGATGAATAATACTTTTCATATGATTTTCCTTTTGGTCACTGCATCCTGTCTGTTCATTCACGATATTTCCATTGCGGAAGAATCAAAGGTTCCGATCAGAATCATTGCCAAATGGGGAGGCGGCGGTCCTTCTCCTGTAGAATGGGATGGTGACGTTATGATCCGTAACGGAAAGATTCTGGATGTCACAAGCTATGACATGGAAAGTGATGAAAACGGACTTTTTAACATTGGTTCAACGGGCTTCCGTATTCAAAGCATGACAAGAGGTGCCTACGACGATGCACATATTGCCATTGACGGTCATCTTGACAGTGAGATCCTGTTCCGATTCGGACTTGGGGAGTGCCGGTTTCGAATCCGGGAATTACTGGATCAAAACCAGATCACGCAGGCATACGGCAAGGCCGAACTTATCATTTGGAGGGATCCCGGTGATATCCTGAATATCAAGCCGTTGGATGATCAGCTTGTCATATCACCCGGTGAAGTCCGGCTTTTTTCCGTTACCGCAAATCCGATTTCAGACAAAGAAATGAATGGTCCGATTATGGTTACACTGGCCATTCCGGGAACTTCTTTTTCCAAAACACTGATAGCGCCGGATCTGACAAGCAGGCCTGTCCAATGGACGGTAACGGTTCCGGCGCCGGAAGTTGAGGGTGTTTATGAACTTGTGGCAACCGCAAGGGATATCGGTCATCAGAATCATATGCATCATATACAATTCGTGGTCGTTGACCCGGATCAGGTTCCATCACGGCCGGACAAGCTGAATCTGCGTCCGGTCCAGGAAATCCTTTGCAGTCAACCTGATCCACTCCTACAGTACTGGGAGGCTCCGGATACCCGGATCATTGATTTACCCTTCGGCACATTCCGACAGACCTCGGCCAAAGGCAAAAACAGCAACCCCAAAAGCATTCATAAAAACCATCATCATATGGGCTGGTTTGCGTATCAGCTGGATATCAGAGAACCGGGAATTGCACATGTTGTTGACATTTCTTATCCCGGCAATCAATCACAGACTGTCGGTGTTTCAATTGTAGAAACAGATGAAAAGAGAAAATACTCCCTCCCTCAACTGGATGTAGGCTTTTATACGGAAAACCGGGTCCACCAAAAAGCGGAAAAATCGGTTTATCGACTGATATTCTGGCCGAGGAGCAGCCATCCGATTCTTTTGTTCACCAACAGACGGGAAGGTAAGGTCATAAGCATTGGGGACATCAAAGTATACAAGGCCGAGGGTGGACTCCCTTCTGCCCGGACGCCTGAAAAAAAACGGCTGCTGGGCATTTACTACGAAGAACCGAACGTGGTGGCTAATTTTGGAGGTGTTCCGAGGCACGGCAAAAGAGAGCCGGACTGGCAGTCATTTTATTCATCCGGTCGGAATCTGGTGGATTATCTGAAATATGTCGGGATGAACGCAGTGTTAATGCAAAGCTACGGATATCAGACAAGCCTGTATCCCACAGCCCATTTAGCCCATGATACCTATCGTTATGACAATACCATGTCCCGCAGCGGCAGCGCTGATCCATTCAAAAAAGATATTTTAAAATTGTATTTTTCATTATTTGAAAGAGACAATCTGTTCCTGATTCCCAGCGTCAATTTTGAACAGACGATTCCGGAGCTGGAAAAGTTGAGAAGCAGTGAAGACGACAGAATCGCCGATATCGACATGATGAAAAACAATGGCAGGCCGGTCTCCTCTACACACGGAAAGGGTCGCAAGGGGCCGGCG
>QZKS01000049.1 GCA_003599865.1 Desulfobacteraceae bacterium | reverse complement strand
TTATAATATGATAGATCTATGTTTACAAAATTACCCAGAAATAATGAATTCATAAAAATCTGCATTCCGACACTCCAGTGCAAACCGGAGTCCGAAATCTGATAAAAAAAAATAATCAATAATCAATTGTTAATTATCAATAATTAACTTAACTTAGCGCTGCCCCTTGGGCTTCCCTCAAGGGTGAATTATTCCACCATCACCTTCAAGGCAAGTTCCAGAAGCTGCTCCCGGCTCGGATCGGATGGGGCATCGGTGAGCAGGCATGCCGCCCTCTGGGTTTTGGGGAACGCGATCACATCCCGGATGGATTGCATGCCGCAGAGGATCATCACCATTCGGTCCAGTCCAAATGCCAGACCGCCGTGCGGGGGTGCTCCGGAATCCAGGGCAGACAGCAGGAATCCGAATTTTGCTTCGTATTCCTGTTTTTCCATACCAAGGGCATGGAAAATCCTTTCCTGAAGATCCCGCCGATGAATACGGATACTCCCGCCTCCGATCTCCGAGCCGTTCAGCACCATGTCATATGCCCGTGATCTTACCTCAAGAGGTTTGTCGACCAGCTTGTCATAATCCTCATCAAGGGGTGCCGTAAACGGATGATGGAGAGCCTGATATCGTTTTTCCGTTTCATCGTATTCAAACATGGGGAAATGGGTCACCCACACAAACCGGAACTCTTTTTCATCGATCAGGCTGAGCTTTTTCCCCAGATGATTGCGAAGGTTTCCCAGGGCATCGTTCACGATTTTGGGCTGATCCGCCACAAAAAAAACCAGATCTCCCGGTTTCATATCAATCCGTTCCGCCAAAGCGGCTTTTTCTTCATCTGTAAAAAACTTGGCAATGGGAGACTGCCAGGAATCTTCCTTGACCTTGATCCAGGCCAGTCCTCTGGCCTTGTAAATAGCGACAAAGTCGGTGAGATCGTCGATCTCCTTGCGGGAAAAATCAATACAACCCTTTGCGTTCAGGGCTTTGACCATTCCGCCTTTTTTCACGACATCGGCAAATACCTTGAAATTGGAACCTTCCACAATATCCGATACGTTTTTCAGCTCCAGACCAAACCGCATATCCGGCTTGTCCAGGCCAAACCGGTCCATGGCTTCCGCATAATCCAGCCGTTCAAAGGGAAGTTTCAGATCCCTTCCCAGGACATCCTTAAACAGAGCCGCCACCAGGCCTTCCGCCGTGGACATGACGTCTTCCTCTCCCACAAAGGACATTTCAAGGTCGACCTGTGTGAATTCCGGCTGACGATCCGCACGCAGATCTTCATCCCGGAAACAGCGGACAATCTGATAATACCGGTCAAACCCCGCCACCATCAGGAGCTGTTTGAACAACTGGGGAGACTGGGGCAAGGCATAGAACTGTCCCTGATTGACCCGCGACGGCACCAGATAATCCCGTGCGCCTTCCGGTGTGCTCCGGGTCAGTACCGGCGTTTCAATATCCAAAAACCCATTAAAGTTAAGATATTGCCGGATGGAAGCGGCTGCCTTGTGCCGGGTAATGATATTTTTCTGGAGCTGCGGCCGCCGGAGATCGATATGACGATGCTTGAGCCGGATATTTTCCGAAACATCCACGGTTTCTTCAATCTGAAAAGGAGGCGTCTGTGCGGTATTCAAAATCTTCAGTTCCGACACCAGAACCTCGATTTCACCGGTTTTCAGATTCGGGTTGACCATGCCTTCGGGCCGTGCTTCCACTTTTCCCCGGACACCCAGGACAAACTCGCTTCTGATGGAATGGGCTTTTGCATGGGCTTCCTGCTGATCCTCCGGGTTAAACACAATCTGGGTGATTCCTTCGCGATCACGCAGATCAATGAAAATCACCCCGCCATGATCGCGCCGGCGCTGCACCCAGCCCATTAACACCACTTCCTTGCCAATCTGTTCCTTGCCCAGCGCATTGCAATGATGGGTCTTTCTCATTTCTCCCAGTATATCCGACAATGGATTGCTCCTTTTTCCAGGTATCTATTGATATAAAAAAGTTTTTAGATTTTCAACCAGGTTATCCATCGAAAAGGTATGCTGTTCTTTTGTTTTCATATCCCGAAGAACAACACTGCCTTCCTTTAATTCACTTTCACCGACAATCATCACATACGATGCATTGACTTTATCCGCACGTTTCATCAGGCTTTTCAGGCTTCTTCCGGAAAAATCCACTTCGGTCCGAATGCCTGCCATGCACAAGTCATTGGACCATAACCAGGCATTCCGGATTCCTTCATCCCCCAGTGCGGCGATAAAAACCATCGGATGTTTCGCCAGGCTCTCCTGATTCAAGGTGACGATCTCCACCAGCCGGTCCAGCCCGATGGCAAAACCAATGGCCGGCTGAGACGGCCCTCCCAGCGCCTCTACCAGACCGTCATAGCGCCCGCCGCCGGCAACGGCACTCTGGGCTCCCAATGCGCCGGTCTGGATTTCAAAGGTGGTACGGGTATAATAATCAAGTCCCCTGACCAGACGCTTATCCACCTCAAAACGGACATTCTGTTTCACCAGCATTTCCTGAACCGTATCAAAATGAGCGGCACATGCCGGACAAAGATAATCAATAATGGAAGGCGCATCCGATACCGCTTCCCTGCAGGAGGGAACCTTGCAATCCAGAACCCGAAGCGGATTCCGTTCGCTTCTCCGGATACAGTCTTCACAAAGCTGTTTCTTCCGGGACTCCAGAAGCTCCGACAGGGCCTTCCGGAAATCCGGACGGCATTCCGGACATCCCAGGGAATTGATATGCACATTGCTGTCGGTCACGGAAAGCTTTTCAAACAGGCTGACCAGCATGAAAATCAGCTGTGCATCAATATAAGGGGATGCCTCGCCGAATACCTCGGCATTGATCTGATAAAACTGCCGGTACCGTCCTTTTTGCGGCCGTTCCCTCCGAAACATGGGACCGATGGTATACATCTTCCGGATGGGATCGGCGGCATACATCTTGTGCTGGATATAGGATCGTACGACCGACGCGGTCGCCTCCGGCCGAAGGGTTAACAGATCCCCTTTCCGGTCCGGGAAGGTGTACATTTCCTTTTCCACAATATCCGTATCTTCCCCGATGCTGCGCTTGAACAGCTCGGTTTTTTCCAGAACCGGCGGACGGATTTCCCGGAAACCGAAATCCTCAAACAGGGCACGGGCCGTGTTTTCAATATGCTGCCAAAGGGCTGATTCCTCCGGAAGGATATCCTTAAAACCTCGAATTAACTGTATCATAATATGACCAATTGTTTTCAGACAATGGTTTAACCTGAATCGCGCAACCATGGAAATTCAGGATCATTCTCAACGGTTACTGCGCGATGAACGTTTCCTATTATCCCAGAGGCCCTTGGTAAGTCAATATGAATGTTTCCCTTCCGGATACGAAAATATTCGGAAAAAGGATTGTCAAGACAACCCGAAAAAAGGTATCCAGACAGAACAGACAGGCATGATACATCAAAGAAGGAGCATCTTTATGAAAGCGTCATTTGCAATCGTCGGATGTGGCAGGGTGGGATGTGCGCTGGCCGGACAGATGCAGCGTGCAGGATACCGGCCGGCAGGACTCGCGAGCAAGAGTCTTTCCTCTGCCCGGGATGCCGCAGAACAATTGGGCACGGAACTCTTCAGCGACAAGCCCTGGGAGGTTACAAAACATGCGGATGTGGTTTTTATCACCACCCCGGATGGACAGATTGAGAACGCGGCGTCTCTTCTTGCAGACAAGCAGGGGGTGAAAAAAAACGCCGTTGTGCTTCATTGCAGCGGATCACAGCCGTCTACGATTTTGTCCGTATTAAAACCATGCGGGGTATCGATTGGATCTCTCCATCCGCTGCAAAGTTTTGCTTCCAAACAGATGGAAGGGAATCCCTTTGAAAACATCATCGCAGCCATAGAAGGAGAGCCGGATGCGGTTGCCATGGCAAGCCGGATTGCAACGGATTTGTCGGCGACCTGTCTGACCATCCGAACCGACGCCAAAACAGCCTACCATGCCGCAGCCGTGGTGGCCTCCAATTATCTGGTCGCCATTCAGGATCTGGCCTTCCGTCTTCTTGCGCTTGCCGGAATTCCGCCGGAGAATGCATTTCCGGTGTTGGGTCCGCTGATTCAGGGAACGGTTGCCAATATTAAAAAGGTCGGCACGCAGAAAGCCCTGACCGGACCGATTGTCCGGGGAGATACGGACACCGTCCGGACCCATGTGCATGAAATCCGGAGACTGGCCCCGGATCTGCTGAGCCTGTATCAATGCCTGGGAAGGCACACGGTCCTGGTTGCGGAATCCGGGGGGAATATCAACGAAGAGAAGGCAGCGGAATTGCTGGCGCTGTTATCGGAATCCTGATCTTCACAAAAAACCGGCAGTTATTGCCTATTGCCGGTGGTTTTGGGCAGACAGGGAGCTATATTTTATGCAGGGAAAGCTTTTTGTCCCCCAGTTTCCGGTTGGCTTCCGTGATTTTATCCTGACTGGAAATGATGCTCACCGCCTGCTGATCATCCGTGTACCGGAAATATCGTTCGGCAGCATCCATGACCTTTTGACGATCCGTCTCAAGAAGGGTTTTCTTGAATGCAATACGGGTTTCATCGGAAAGGGAAATAATTTTCCGGAAAAACGCCTTTCGTCCGGCAGCACCGGGCGTATCCGGCTTGTCAATCTCGGAACAGACCTGAAGAATGGCCTCTTTAATATCCTCTTCATCATATTTTCCGGACCGGATAAATTCCGCAGCCCCTTTGAATGCATTCAGGGTTGACAGGATATGAGGGTCCCGATAGGAGGCATAGCCGAACAGTCCGTCTTCGGAATTGTAAACGGCAAATCCGCCGTAGGCACCGCCCTTTTCCCGGATCTCCTTGTGAAGATACAGGGAACGCATCATTTTGGATATTACGGAAAGAACAGGCGCGTCCGGATGATGCATCCTGACGGTCTTGAACATGCCGGCAACAAAAGATACCGCAGAAGAGGTGGTCCAGCCTTCCCGCGGAAGTGCGGAATCGATGGACAGTTCCGGTGTTTTAAAACAGTCGGCGCCGCCTCCGGGAATGGCCGCGTATACGGACGGGACAAGGCCGACGGCGGATGACAGCATGCGCTCATCGCCAACGATGGCCGACCGCAGATTGGCGGAGCGGAACAAGGATTTTCCGATTCGGGTCAGATCCTCCGCCAGTTTTTCAAGCGCGGCTTCGGTTTCCTGTTTTCCCGTAAACCGGCCGGT
The DNA here is from genome assembly GCA_003599865.1 of Desulfobacteraceae bacterium. Taxonomy (GTDB): domain Bacteria; phylum Desulfobacterota; class Desulfobacteria; order Desulfobacterales; family SURF-7; genus QZKS01. The sequence goes on along the minus strand of QZKS01000049.1, from coordinate 21,196 downwards.
AATGCCCTGGATGGTCTTCAGCTGATGCACACCGTTCCACATTTCCCCGAGAGCCGCGGCTGTCGTGAAATTCCGGGAGGCCAGGGATATGGCCAGCCGGTGTCCGTTATTGACGATCATGGACTCCATGCCGGCCTGATACTCCAGCAGTAAATTCTTGAGCCGGTTCAGATTGAAAAAATCCACTTTACCGAAAAGCTCTGCAATAATCGAAAACATCTTCGCAAGGTTGCGAACCAGGCATTTGCCGCCAAAGGAAACAAAGGGAAGGCTTTCACCATTGGCGCCGAAACCGGTGCGCGCCTGGGGCGACAAGCCGACACCGCCCGTAACCATGTCGATCAGCTGCGCCATTTCCGTATAATCATGATCTGTTGTTCCCACCCGGGCAAAGGAAGAACAGTAAAACGGCAGCAAAGGAATCAAATCCTGCTCAATGCCCCCGGCCCCTGCCGCAGCCGAAAAATAAAAAATTCCGGATGTGGGCTGTTCATAGCATTCCGTCCGGGTGCCGGCATAGGCATCCGACTCGTTTACAATAGGGACATCCGGAGGGATATCCTCCCGCGACAGGGTCGGCAGGCAGGACAGGTCTTCCTCGGCATCCTGCAATCCGGCCAGCTTCTCCGTATACTCCCTGATGATCCGGATATCCTCTTCATTGAGTTTTTTGCGGATGGCCGCAAGCTCTTTCTGAACGCGCTTCTTTTCTTCTTCCGCCATGGTGCCGTCCGGTTTCAGCAGCAGGCGGACACGATGGTTGTTATGCAGAAAATATTGCCGGATCTTGTTTTCAAAGAAAGGTTCCGTCGCGAGTTTTTCCCATATCTGTTTCAGATCTGCATCAAACAGCAGTATTTTTTCCGGGTCTCCTCCGTGAAACCAGCCGCCGGATATGGCAAGCAGCAATTTAATACCGTAAGGATAAGGCGTATTTGTGACTTCTTTCCGATGGAATTCAATCTGATGAATCGCCGATTCAATCATCTCCCGGGGAACCCCGTTCGTGGACAAATCCTTCAGGACCTTGAATACCAGTTCTTCCATCTGATCGGCGCTGGATGCGTCCACCCCTTTCAGTCCGCAGGAGAAAAGCGTGTCCCGATTATCGGCGTCAAAGCCCGTTCCATCGCTCAGGGCGGTTCCGATCCCGGACTCAATTAAAGCCTTGCGCAAAGGCGACGCGGAATTCCCCAGCAGAATCTGCTCCAGCAGCACAAGAGACAGAACCTCGAATGAATCCTTGATGTCGGCCATCAGCCACGACACCGCCACCTGGCATTTTCCGGCATGATCCTCACCCGGATCCAGCGGATAGGCATAGGATACCCGGGCAGGCTTCTCCCATCGGGGCTGGGACGGCACATCGGTCCGGGGATCGATGGCATCAAAATGGTTGAGAATTTTTTCTTCGATCACCCGCAGATGATCGGCAAGCGGAAGGTTTCCGTAGGTATAAAAAAAGGCATTGCTCGGATGGTAATGCCGTTTGTGAAATGCCTTGAGCTGTTCATGGGTCAGCTCCGGAATCACCACCGGATCACCGCCGGAGTTGAACCGGTAGGTTGTATCCGGGTACAGGGCATTCAGCATGGACCGCACCATCACCTGATCCTGGGAAGACATGGCTCCCTTCATTTCATTGTATACCACACCCTTGTAAACCAGGTTATCTTCCGGATCCAGCTCCATGCGATGCCCTTCCTGCATGAAGCTGAGTTCCTCGATATTCGGAAAAAAAGCGGCATCCAGATATACATCCATCAAATTATAATAGTCTTTTCGATTCTGTGTCGTAAACGGATACATGGTCCAGTCCGATGCCGTAAACGCATTCATGAATGTATTCAGACTTCTTTTGATCATGGAGAAAAAGGGATCCCGCACCGGAAACTTCCGGGAACCGCACAATACCGTATGTTCCAGGATATGCGCAACACCGGTCGAATCCGTCGGAACGGTCTTGAATGCCACGGCAAAGGTGTTTTCCCGGTCATCATTGGCGATATGAATGTGCCGCGCTCCGGTTGCCCTGTGCAGCAACCGGTAATAAAAGGCATTGATCTCATCCAGCACGGCCGTCCTCTCAACCACAAAACCGCCGATAATATCCCCTGCCTTGAATGCTTCATTTCCGCTTATGGAATTATCTTTCATAACTGATTTTCATACTCCTTTAAGTTCCCCATCCCTACTGAATCCATGTCGAAAAGTCAAGGTTCGAATCCGGGCGGTTCAGGGCGGCCGCATGGAGAATTTTTCTGTAAAATTGACTTTCGGCTGCGGATTCCTGTATAGTCTTTCCGACATGGTGACCGGTTTCCCGGAATCGGCGGAAATATCAGACAAAAACAAGAACGGACCCATATGACATCCCCCAATTCTCTGGCCAGACAGTTCGATATCAAATTTAAAAAACAGCTTGGGCAGAATTTCCTGTCCGACCCGTCCACGGCAAACATGATCGTGGAACGATCCCGGATTACGGGAGAGGATACGGTTCTGGAAATCGGCCCCGGCTTCGGCGCGCTGACCATTCCTGCCGCAGCCATTGCCAAGCGGCTGATTGCCGTTGAAAAAGACCACCGGGTCATTCCGGTACTGAAGAATGAGCTTCAGGCAAACCATTTGGACAATGTGACCATCCTGAACGAAAGCATCCTGTCCGTCGACCTCCTCTCCCTTGCTGAAAAAGCAAACGGCAAACTGCTTGTCATCGGCAACCTTCCATACAACATCTCCTCGCAGATCCTGATTCAGCTGATGTCATCAAGATCCGTTATCAGCCGCGCCGTTTTAATGTTTCAAAAAGAACTTGCCCAGCGGATCATATCCTCCGAATCCTGCAAGGACTACGGAAGATTATCGGTCATGATACAATATCTGGCGGATATTAGGTCCATTGCCAAAATCAAGGCCCACCTGTTCACGCCGAAGCCGAAAATCGATTCAGAGGTCATCGAGATTACATTTAAACCGGAAATTCAGAACCCTGCGACTGATGAGAGTTTTCTGTTCCAGGTCATCAAGGCGGGCTTTGGAAAACGGCGGAAAAATCTGAAAAACGCCTTATCCGCCAGTGAGCTTGAAATCGATACCGAAACAGCCATTACCGGCCTAATGCAGGCGGGCATTGACCCGAACAGGCGTGCCGAAACCCTGACGGTTCCGGAATTTGTGATGCTGAGCAATTGCCTGTATCCCCTGGTTCGTCATTGCTGACCCTTTCCGGGCTGACCCTTTTCGGATTTTCACAAATCTACCAATGTAACCCCTATAATTTCTTGACAAAAAAAAAAAATCATCCTAAGATAGGGCCGTTTACTTCAAAATGCACGTTCATCTCTAAAAAACGACAGGAGTATTTACACAATGACTCTCACAAAAGCGAAAATTGCCGAAACCATTCAGGAGCAGCTCGGGTTTCCGATGAAAAAAAGCGTGGAACTGGTTGAAGATCTCTTGGAACTCATGAAAAAAAATCTATCGGAAGGCGATGATATTCTGATCAGCGGATTCGGGAAATTCTCCGTCAAACAAAAAATGGAACGAAAAGGCAGGAATCCGGCTACCGGAGATGACTTGACCCTGCCGGCGCGGAAAATCGTTACATTCAAATGCTCTTCCGTTCTGAGGGACCGTGTTGCCGGGCAATAATCAGGAGATCAAACAATCCGCATCGGAAAATCATGATCAACCTGCCGGACAATCAATCTGTTTTCAGTACCATTCAAAAAAACAGGGATGATTTTATATCCTATAATATTGCTCACCTGCGCGAGCTGATCCGGTATCTTTCGCCTGACAAATTTGAACTTTTCCATACCCTGCCCTTTCTCCTGCATGTAAATTCCCCGATATTCCCGGGTTATGTGGATGATCCGGATTGCCGGTATGGTATCTATGGTTTTCAGGACTCCGGCTTCTGGAAACTGGCTCTCCAACATTTTGCATACAGTGAAAAGCAACTGCTGCCGTGTCTGGCAAAAAAATATCATATTCTGGGACTCTACCTGATGGGAAGTTCCGGAACGCTTGCCCAGGGTGACCACTCCGACCTGGATTACTGGGTTCTGGTGGATGATGAAATCAATCATACTTCCGGTATGGATTTGCTGAAACACAAGCTGAACCTGCTGGAGGAGTGGGCAGACAAAACCTATACCCAAAAAGTCGGTTTTTTTATTCTGACCGCAGGACAGGTCAAACAGAATTCTTTCCGGAAAGTGGATGAAGAAAGCTCGGGAACCATCCAGCGGACCATTCTGAAAGAGGAGTTTTACCGGACATTCCTCATGATTGCCGGGCGCATACCCTATTGGACCGTCCTTCCGGCAGGTCTCGATAAAAGCGGTTATTATGAGTGGATAGATCGGATGGAAACCGCCGGCAGCCCGTTATCGGACCGGAACTACATCGATCTGGGATACCCGGATGCCATTGATCAAAACGAATGCCCCGGAGCCCTGCTGTGGCAGGTGTATAAAGCCCGTCATGATCCGGTAAAATCCTACATCAAAGCCTCCCTGATCATCCGCTATTTTTTTTCCCCGGAAACCACCCCGCTTCCCTGCGATGAAATCAAGAAAAAATTTTCCGACAAACAGCTCGACAATTTTATCATCGACCCGTATTCGACCATATTCAACAAAACATTGCTGTTCTACCGGCATCGAAAAGACATCCGCCGGCTGGAAATGCTTCGGGAATGCCTGTTTCTGCGAATGCATGGATACCCCCTTGTCAGACCAATCGAACCCTTTTCTCCCAAACAGGAACTGCTGCAGATCTACCTGAAGGAATGGGCATGGGACGAAGAAAAGATCCGGCATCTGCAGAATTACCCTGACTGGCCGGAACCGGACAAACTGGATTATGAAATCCGCATCATCAGCCGCATATCAAGCTTGTACAAGGAGATTCGGCTTGCGGAAACCGCGGGCCCAAAAACAGAAAACGCCGAACTCCATTCCATTCAAAACCGGATATCCGCTGTTTTCCAAAGCAGGCCTCATAAAATCCCAAGGTGTTCCGCTTATATCAAAGCAAAAGCGGAAGCCGGAAAACTCAGGCTGTTATTCCGACATGATGCATCTGATAAAAAATCATGGATTGTTTGTGAGCAGGAGTCTATTCTGAAACCATCATTTCAGCGGAATCTGTATGCCGGTTCCGGTCTTTCCGGTATAGCGGGCTGGCTGGATGTCAACAGGCTCCACCTGAACCTTTCACATTCCATTCAGGTGGATTCCCGGAAGGAACATGTATCAAACAGCCAGGCCATGAAATTTCTTCAAAAGGCATTTCATTTCCTCAACGGACAAGGCCGGGACTATGAGGCCGGGATTCCCGCATGGAGCAAGGTGCTGGTTGCAGTGGAAAGCAACCCCTCCGCCGGAAACAATAGTTATGAACAGTTTGATATCATAATGAAAAATACCTGGGGCGAAATATTTCATCACCATCCGGACCTGAAAGATATTGAAAACAATATGCTGAAATGCTATAAATTGAGTAATATTTTATATACCTTAACGCAAGACAAGCCATCCGGTGATCCGCAGTTTCTCATTGTAACGCTGGGTGCGGAAGATGAAGAATATGCTCGGAAGACAACCCTTGAATTCCTTCATCAGCTCAGGGCAAAACAATCCGTCATCCCGATGAATGTTGCGAAAACGGATCAGCCATCCGTTGCTGAAGATTTCGAACCGGAAAACCCGTTCCTGGATCTCCTCTGACATTAAAAAGGTCGATATATGAAAAACAAGTCTTTTTTACTCGTCAACAATAATACCATTGCCTTAAGAGAGCTTTCCGATATCATGAAATACCTGACGTATGATGATATCCATCAGGCGGAAAACGCCAACGCCGCCTGGGCCATGATGCGCGTGAAAGCCTTTGGCTGTGTGATCGCCGCATGGGATATGCCGGATATGTCGGGGCTTGCGCTGCTGAAAATCGCAAGGAGCGATGACCGGTTTTTCACCACCCCCTTTTTCCTGACAGATCCTGCCTTTACAAAAGTCAAAGTGATCCAGGCCGGTCAGTCCGGCGTTACCGGACTGCTCGTCAGTCCGTTTAACGTAAAAAATATCCAGCAGAAAATGGATGTGCTGGCCGAGGCTTCCTTACAGGATCAACCGTCCGAGGCGGAAATCACATTGCAAAAAGGCCTTGCGATGGTGGAAAAGGAAGATTACCAGGAGGCGATCTCGGTGCTGGAAGACCTTACGCAAAAAGGCGAAACAGCGGAATATTATTACAATATTGGTTATTTAAAGACATCGGAAGAAAAATATACGGAAGCGATCGAAGCTTTCCAGAAAGCAACCCGGCTGGACCGCCTCTTTGCAAAGGCCTACGAGGCTATGGGACACGCCTACCAGCAACTGGGACGGCAGGATGAAGCCCAGAAATATCTGCAAAAAGCGGCAGACCTTTACATGAGCAAGGAAAATGTTCAGGATGCGGAAGAGGTTCTCAATGAAATACTGAAGATCGGCAAGGATACCGTCAATGTCTATAACAGCCTCGGCGTGCTTTACCGGAAAAAAGGAGATCCCGAGACCGCCCTGAAACACTACAAGAAAGCAATCAAGGTACATCCCCGCGAACCGTTCATTCACTATAACATCGGCAGGCTTTATCTGGATATGAAAGATCCGGTTCAGGCCAAAAAGTACTTCAGCCTGGCTATCGGCATCAAACCGGACTTTGAAGAAGCCCGGGAAGTGTTGAATGCCATCGAACTCGGAACGATTTAAAATCCGTCTTGGGCGGCCAAAACATTATCGCTGCCGGGCCGGATGCCGAATCTCAAGACAAACATACGCACCAGGATATCGGCAATCTGATCCGGTGCGGTCAGATAATCAAAATTGATCACGACATCAAACTCATCCGCCGAAGCATACGATCTCTGGTAAACACTGCTGTAAAATCTTCTCTGCTCACTATCCGCCTGTTCCAGAACTCCTTCCGCCTCCTTTGCGCTGACAGACAGCGTCCGGGAAAGCCTTTCCACACGATACGGTTTTGAACTGATGCACCTTACGGCAAAAACCTTTTCACGGGGCAGCACCAGATGGGCTCCCCTGCCCACAAAAATCGTCGGTTCGGATGTCGCCAGAAAAAAAAAGGCGGCAAACAGGTTCCGGGAATAACCGGACAGATGAAACGACCGTTCCCCGCTGAATCGATTCCAAAAAGCCTTGATATATCCGGGATGGCTTTCATCAAAAATCTCAACATATTTTGGATCAACCCGGGTTTTTTCAGCGATAAATTCGATAATTTCCCTGTCGATCACACGATAGCCTATCTTCGGAGCCATGATACGGGCAAGATCAAGGGACCCGACACCGATTTTTCTCGAAAAGCAAACGGTCGGCGGCATATCGATCATGGCTTCTCTGACTTCTTCCCAGAACAGCTTCTGGCACGAACGGGAAATATACTCGGATGCCAGACGCTCCATTTTTGCCTGCCGCTGTTCCTGGTCCGGATCTTCACCGGGGTTTCCGCCATCTGGTGGCTTTATTGGAATCTCCATATTCCCTCTACCTTTCCGGCTGTCCGACCCGATGCAAAAGGCCGGAATCCGGTCATGCCCAGTATTGTTTCCATGTCTCGGAAGACATCATGGCCCGCGTCAATTCCTGATTTTCCGTATTCAGGTAATCCTCCAGATCCCGCAACGAATAATTCAGCAGCCTTTTGACACCCGTCAGGGATGATTTGGGTTTGCGCGAAAACTGATGCGCCTTGAGAATGGCTGTCTCTTCAAGGGATTCCATTCCCGTCACCATATCCACAAGGCCCATCTTCAGGGCTTCCAGAGCGGTAATGTCTTTTTCCGCGAGAAGAACATCAAAGGCCTTGCTCACACCGATGATCCGCTGCAAAAAATACGCCCCTCCTCCTTTTGGCAGCAACCCCAGTTGAAGACAAGGGTTCTGAAACACGGTATTATCGGCAATGATCCGATAATCACAGGCAAGGCTGATATTGAGAAACGAGGAAATCACCTTCCCGCTGTTGCAGTGGATGACGATTTTATCCAGTCTGACAATTTTGAGAATCAGTTGATTGATGACATTGTACATTCGATGAATGGCATCAGTGCCCATATCGGATTCCATCACCAGATGATAAAAATCCATATACTCCTGACAGCCGCTTTTTTCCGGAGACCCGAAAATGATCAGGACCTTGATTTTTTCATTTTCGGAGATCCTGTCGAGATAGTCCAGAATCTGGTCCCGATTACTCAGATCCGTTGTCCGCAGCAGAAACTTGTCATGGAACCGGAGCAGGATAAAATCATCCATCTGCCTGGCGGTAAAAGCCTTGCAGTCAAAATCATGATGTTTTTCTGCTGTCACTTGGTAACTCCTTTCCGAATTTCTTGTGAAATGCAAATTCAATAATATCCACCACCATGTTCGGATCTTCCAGGTAGTCACGGTTGATCACCAGGTCAAATTCCGTGGCCGGCGCGTCTTTTTTTCCATATACTTTCTTAAAAAACGCCGCCTGCTCGGCATCCTGTTTTGCCAGTTCGGCGCGGCAGAAAGCTTCATCCCGGCTCAGGATAGCTCCCAGCCTTTTCACCCGTGTTTGGATTGAACCGGTAAGCCTTACCGCAAGCGTCCGGTCACGCGGAAGAATGAGATGCGTTCCTCTGCCCACGAAAATGGATGGCGAGAGACCGGCAAGCGCCAGAACCGACTGGGTCAGATGGCGGCTGTAATCACTTTCAATAAATGCTTTTTCCCCGAACAGGAAATTTTTGAACTCGTTCATTTTTCCGGGATATCGCTCATCAAATACTTCCACTGTTTTTTGACTCAGTGCTGCATTGGAAGAGATATATTCGATAATCTGCCGGTCAACCACGACATAATGCAATCTTTCGGAAAGAAGATCGGCAATTTCAAGTGCACCGATTCCGATCTTCCGGGAAAGGCATATGGACGGCAGCGGAAGTTGTCTGCCTGCTTCTTTTATGGAATGCAGAAGTTTTTCATCCAGCCGGTGAAAATAATTTTCAGCCATCTGTTTGCCTATGGATCGATTCTTATGATACATTCCGGGAAAATAATTTGATGTTTTAGGATCTAGACTCATGTTTCTTTCCTCCTTCCTGCTGTCCGACTGTTATGAAGACAATTCCGACGATTCGTTTCAGGTATGATTATGATATCAAACCGGCATATTCTCTGTCAGCCATCTGTCTCCATAGAATCGCAAAGAACATGCCAGACACGGCTGGTCAAATAAAACCACAACCTCTTGTTTCATTGAGATATTCTGATCCGGCGATCGGGGTTCACGGATTTCCTTCCCATGACCTGTCAGTTTCTTTTACAGATTATAAAAGGGATCGCGCGTGACGGACCCGTTGACAACCTGGTGAACGATCAGATTGGTTCCCTGCTTTTTGGCGGCATACATGAGGGTGTCGGCATATTGAATCATTTCTTCAATGTGATTGGGAATGGTTTCATAGGTGGCTATACCGGCGCTGATTCCGGTTTCCCAGTTGTTCTCTTTCATCATGAGAAGCAGTTTCCGGATAATTTTGATCGCAACCGAATAGGCGGCGGAAGCTTCCGTTCCCGGGAGAAGCAGTCCATATTCATCACCGCCGAATCTGGCTGCAATATCGAACGCACGGATGTTTTCCCGAATCGTACCGGCGACTAACTTGAGGAGCCGGTCTCCTTCGCTGTGTCCGTAAAGATCGTTAATCGACTTGAAATTATCCAGATCAAAATAAATTATGGAAATGGGATAGCCGAGGCGGCGGGCCTTTTTCAGCTCCAGATCGGCGGATTCGATAAAGGCACGGCGGTTGGCGATTCCGGTCAATGGATCCGTCCTTGCCAAAGCAGTCTGGGCCAGAACATTCTGTTTTAATCTGGCAATCAGAAAGGTAATGAACAGGAAGACCAACATACGAAACAGTTCATTCACATAGGGAACGTACCACTGGCTGAAACGGCCGATCATGCTGATGTCCGCGACCAGCCAGGACAAGGCACTGGCGAGCGAGATGAAGACGCCGGCCTTGAATCCGGAAGTCCATGAGACATAGGCGACCGGAAAAAGATACAGCAGGGATAAGGCGAATTCAGGGCCGGTGAGATATCGTATATAGCCAATCAGCACGGTCAGCAGCAGTGTAATGACCAGGGCGAGCAGTGTGCAGACAGGAGTCTGTTCCGCTGCCCATAGTATTTTTGTGAATTTTGAAAACATGTTTCCTGCACCTTTTCGTAACCGCCGGAAAGGCCTTGTGCCCGCCATGCCGTGAATCCGCACAAATTCCCTGCCGTACCTCTTTTTATGGATTTATTTCATCCCGCAGCAGTCTTTCCATTTCAAAGAACAGATCCTGCTCGCGGATAACACCAATGGCCTTCCCCCCTTCCGTCACCACCAGACGCCTGAGATTGCTTTTGATCATCATATAGGCCGCCTCCATGAGATTGGCTTCGGCAGAAATGGCCATCGGAGCAGGCGACATCACCTCGTGCACCTGTTTTTCCGCGATCTGTTCCACTTCCCGGGTGAACATTCCGGTCCAGAACATGGGTGAAAATTCAATACTGTCGGCCATGGATGGCTTGGGCGCCGACAAGTATCCCGGCATGATGGCCTCCATGAGGTCGGCGATGGTCAAAATACCGATTACATGATTACGGGAGTCCATCACCAGAACCGAACGATGCCCGGTCTCCATGAGACGGCTGGTGGTCAATCGAGAGAAAAACGAACCCCGCAGTTTGGCGATGGCTTCCCGGACAAGGGCGGTTTCCGGTATCGTTGTGTATTCCGCAAGCGGAACCATGACGTTATTCACCATCCGTTCCGGTCTGTCCCTCTCCGCATTCTTCGTATGACAGGCATCTTCTATGCGGTCGGTCAAGAGCTCAATGTCACAGGGCTTGGCCAGGTAGTCAAACGCACCGGAAATATAAGCTTCCTCTGCGGACGGCAAGGCGCCGTGACCGGTGAGCATGATCACCGGAAGCGCCGGCTTTTGTTTTTTGATCTCCTTCAGGACAACATGACCATCCATACCGGGCATTTTGATATCCAGAATGACGACATCCGGATTATCTTTCAGTTTTTCCAGCGCCTCCTTTCCATCGGCCGCCAGAATGGTTTGAAATCCTTTCCGGTCGAGAATCTTCTGGGTCGTCTCGCGGAATTTGATTTCATCATCCACCATAAGTACTTTTATTTTTTTATGCATATGATTTCTCCTTTTGATTGTATCGTATATTCAGATTCGGCTGTTCCCGACATTATAAAATACGGCATTCCTTTCTCAAGCCTGCACCAGCGGTAAAACCGACCGGAACAGAATCGTCATGATCGTGACCGAGCAGATAATGATCCAGATACTTCCCATCCATCTTATACCGCATCCTTTGGTGAGTCCGATCCCGATGAGAACCCAGCGCCATGGTTCGGAGACCACCAGCAGATGGGGAATCCAGGCCGCCATCAGGCTGGTCCCGGATGCATACGCAAAAATGCTGAAAATCCGACCATAGCTTGTCTTCCTCCCCATGCTGAGTACCATCACCAGGTAGCTGATAAAGGACAGGATCATTACCATGCCGAGTGCATTGCCCAAGAGGATGGCGCCCGTGACCAACGGCATCCGGCTGCGCTGAAACGCCAATGACAGGGCCGTAAACAGCGTTGCCGATATCAGCAGAAATGTCCCGGCGGCCGCCGGAATCAATTGGTCACGGCGGCTCTCAAAAAATTTTCCCGGTGCGGTTATCATGTGCAACAATGTCCGCCCGTGGCGTCCGAGGGATACGGTGCTGATTTGTCTCATCCGGCTTTTTTCCATATTAAAAAACCCCGAATTTATCCAGAATCCCCCAAGCCATCATGATGATTGTGCCGGCGAAAAAAACCCGGCGCTCGAGCTGCCCGGTAAAATACAGGCGACCATCACGATAACGGAAAGAACCGGATCGTATCTTTTCTTCCTGGAATATATTGTTGTCCATTTTTTCCTCCCTATCTTTTCCCTTCAACGGGTTGGGTTACATCCATTTTATGAGGCGCACTAAAAACCAGGCAAATCGCCGAATCCAATAAAAGACCAATACAAACCGACCATCAGCGCCAGCACAATCTGGGAGATAAACCAGAGCGGAATGCCGACCCGGAGAAAATCCTTAGGTGTCAGGTAGCCGCTGGCATACACAATCGCATTCGGCGGCGTGCCGATAATCAGGCAGTAGGCAAATGACGCTGAAATGGCGGTGGAAATGGCCATGAACGGGAGGAAACTGGTTCCCGGATGGGCCAGGCCGGCCATGTTCAGGGTCACGGGACCAACCGCGGCTGCGGCCGGACCGTCGGCCATCAGGTTGGTTACAATCGCGGTCAAGCCGTTGGATACGGCCATCAGGGGAAGTCCGGAATTCATTCCCAGCGGTGTCAGCAGATCCATGACACTTCTGGCAATCCAGTAAGCCGCGCCGGTGGAATCCAGCACGCGGCCGAAAATAAGGGCGCCGGCATACAGCCAGACCACACCCCAGTCGACCTTTTCCTGATAGTCTCTCCAGTTGACGACACCGGCCAGAATATAGGCCACGGCACCGGCAATGGCAATCACGCCGATGCCCAAACGGAAGGGAAAAAGGCCGCTGTCATAAATGGATTTTTCCGTAAACCACCCGGTAATCATCACAAGGAAAATACACAGGGCCCAGACCTGTTTCTTATTCCAGCCGCCCATCTTGCCGATTTCCGTTTCCAAATGTTTCATGGCAGGGGCCAGGGACTTGATGCTGGGTTTAAACCGCCAGTTAAGCAGAAACCAGGTAACCGGGATCATGATGATCAAAAAAGGCATGCCATAGATCATCCATTGATAATACCCGATATCCATTCCGAACATATCATTGAGATAGGTCATCATGATCACGTTACGGGCGCCGCCGGAAGGGGCGCCGGGACCGCCGATATTACAGGCCATGGCAATACCGATCATCAGGATCTTGCCCAGTTCCGGGTCTTCGGGAATTTCACGGGTCAGGCTGTTCTGGTACAGCAGCATGCCGATGGGCAGGAACATGGCTGCCAGGGCATGATCGGAAATAAAGGCTGCCAGAGGGGTGATGACGATAAAAAAGATCAGGGTGATCCATTTGACGTCGGGCGCCGCCAGCTTTTTAAACAACATTAAACACACGCGTTTGTCAACCCCGGTTTTCACCAGAGCGGCAGCAAACATGAGACTGCCCATGATAAACCAGACCGAATCACTCCAGTAGAGTCCGGCCACCTCCTCCCTGCCGACAACACCGGTAAAAACCAGAATCAGCCCCACACAGAAGGCAACACCGGGCAGGGGGATACATTCGGTGAGAAAACATCCCACCACGAATATGGTAACCGCAATGGCCACCTGGATATGCCAGGCACCTTTTGTCGCCGCCTTTTTTTCCGTTTCCGCCAATTGCTCATATTGCAGATCATCTTTACGCAATTTCAGGGAGGCTTTCATCAGATCGCTGTAAGCTTCGTCCGTCACCTGGGTATCAATAAACCCAATCGCCCGATCAAGGTTACTTTTCACCGCCGGGATTCCTTCCTTGGTGCACCACTTCAGGTCGCGGGACACGAAACGTTTTTTGGACAATGCCCCCATCTGCAGATTACGCTCCATTATTTTGGCTGTCAATAACTGCCATTGTTCAACGCCGGCGCTGTCTTTTTGAAAAAAGGTATTGGTAATCCTGTTAATAACCGCCTGCGGGCCGACCTTATATTCGGTGCCCACATCCTTCATACTGTCCGGAGTGGGGATAAAAAGGATCAGGAAAAAAAGCGCCAGCACAATGCTGAAAATTTTCCAATCCACGTATTTATCATAGCCCGTGGCTTTTTTGGTGTTTGTCTGATGATCCATGGTACCTCCCAATAGTTAGATCTGTAAAAATTGTTGTTTAACCGGTTATAACGTAAATCCCGATGATTCTGATCCGGCTATCCTTCTCCGGTGGAGTCCTTCAGAATTTCCCGGGGTGATTTCATAATCTGTTTTGACTGGGCCAGACGGATCTTCTCCTCCTGACGCAGACGTTTTTCATATGCATCTTCCGCTTTCCGGATCAGCTCTTCGATATCGGCGGGTTTGGTAAGATAATCGGCGGCACCGGATTTCAAACCATCGATGGCCGAATCCACCGTGGCATGACCGGTCAGCATAATGACTTCCACCAGGGGAAACAGCTGCTTGATTTCCCGGAGAATTGTATTGCCGTCCTTGCCGGGCATTTTGACATCCAGGATCACGACATGCACTTCCCGGCTGTATAACATTTTCATGGCCTCCGAGCCGTTGCCGGCCGTGACAACCTGGAAACCTTTTTTCTCGAGCAATTTCCGGGTAGTCTCGAGAAACCGTTCCTCATCGTCCACGATCATCAATGTCATTTTTTGCATGCTCACCTTCTCCATTGTTACCTTTTTTTTATATTCTTTCCGCCCGGCCATCCTTCAGGAAATATCCGGGCAGTGATCATCCTTTATATGCCGGCAGTGTAACCACAAAAGTCGTTCCCTCTCCCTCCCGGCTTGCAACCGACAAATTACCGCCCATGCTTTGAACAATGCCGTAGCAGACGGACAGACCAAGACCGGTACCTTTGCCAACAGGCTTGGTGGTAAAAAACGGCGAGAATATTTTTTTCAAATTTTCCGGACGGATGCCGCTGCCCGAATCCGTGACCGAGATTTCGACCGCCCCGGCCGGATCGGGTCTTGTCTGAATCCGGAGAAAGCCTCCTTCCGGATCGTTCTTTTCGATCATGGCGTCAATGGCGTTATTATACAAATTCAGAAGCACCTGCTGCAGTTGCCCCGGGTCGGCATAAATTTTCGGACTATCCTCATGGACATCCCGGATAATGCGGATTCCTTCCACAGCCGCTTTCTTTTCCACCATACCGGTAACTTCGGGGATGAATTCCGGCAGGGAAATGATCTGGGGAGACGGATCTCCCTGACGACCGAATTTGAGGATTGCCTGCGTGATTTTGGCGCACCGGTTGATCTGCAACTGAATCTGGCTTAACGAATCCATGAGAGTGGTCAGGTTTTCGGATTCCGGAATATGATCCGTCTTGATCATATCCGTCAGAACCATATCGATCAGGGCCTTTTCGCTTTTCATAATTTGCAGGGGATTGTTGATTTCATGGGCAAAGCCGGCGGCCATTTCCCCCAGTTCCGCAAGCCTGCTGGCGCCGATCAGTTGTTGTTCCAGAAGGCCTTTGGCGCTCTCCATTTTTTCCATTCTTTGAATGATCCGGCCGGTCACATAAAATCCGAGCGGGACCATCAGCATGCCGCCGGCGGCCAGAATCAACAGACTGAGGAGAGACGCCATACGCAGAGACTGAAAGACTTCCGACTTCTCCTCACGCACCACCAGGAGCCACTCATTGGATTTCAGCCATGCCGTGGCATAGAGATATTCATCCCCTGCATTGTTTTTCTGAAGGAAGGTTTCAATCCCGGTATGAAAATCAGGATTTTTTTCATGTTCCGGATCACGGCTCATCAGGCGGCCGCCGGATCTCCGTTCGGTCTGGAAATAGCCTTCCTTATTCAGGATGTAAGCTTCACCTGTTTTCCCGATACGAACCCGCTCCACAAAGTCCGTAAAAAGATGACTGTCAATCGTGGACCGCAAAACCCATTTACGGTTGCCGTCATCCTTCCGTACCGCGATGATAAAGTGGGGTTCCTTGCGGAATCCCAGAAATACATCACTGATATACCAACCGTCCTGCATCACCTTTTGGAACCAGGGAGCATCGCTGTAAACTTTTCCGCTGAGCTGATAGGGTCCCCAGTAAGCGACGTGGACGCCGTTTTCATCAAAAAGACCGATATCGGCAAAAGCAGGTGATTTTGCCTGCAGATGAACAATGATGTTACGAAGCAAATCCGCCTGGGAAAGTTGTTCCACCGGATATGTATTCAATATCCAGGCAAGATCGGTTTTGCGCTCTTCCAGGAAGAACTCAATCACCTGGCGATGATCTTCCACAATGCGCTTCATATTGTTAATGGTCTTGTTCTCGATGGAGGAATAAAAAAAGTAGCCGCCGCTGGCCATGACAAGAAGAAAAGGGATAAAAGGGATGACGATCATGCTGACCAGAAGCATTCGTTTCAATGGGCTGTAGGAATCGGTCCTTGTCTGATGGGTCATGATTCTGCTCCCTCCGAATCAACTCAGGTTATCTTATCCTTATGAATTTCTCCGGGAAGACAATCCGATCCCCAATTTACAGATCCTCTCCTGGATATCTGATCGACAAGAACCTTGATCTGAGAAATGCTCGTGCTGCCTTTTTCGATTTCATATATTTGACGGGAGGGTAAAAATCCCGTCTGCCGTTCAGAACCATGAGAATGAATAATGACGGGAATATCATCAAACCGGCTTTTCAGCTTCCGCATGATGTCGGCCGAATCCCTATCCGGCAGGTCAAAGTCGATAATAATCAAATGGATGGGATTGACTGTCGAAACGATCTCCACAACTTCGGCAGCAGTTTTTGCCGGGATCACCTGATGTCCGTCATCAGACAACTCTCTTTTTAAGAGTTCCCGAATATGTTTATTCCGGTCTGCAACGAGTATGATAAACATTGGCTTCAATTTGAATCCTCAGTTCCAGAGGGTTATTGTTAAATTCCCGACTCCGGCCGGAAAATACAATCCTGGTGTCAGCTTTTTTTATATCTTGTAAAAATTTTACCATTGTGAAGATGGAGCCCGAAGCAAAACGTCCCGGATGCTTCAGGCCCCGCAGGCGAAGCCGTCCATCTTACTGAATCGGCTGCATCCCTCTTTTTTCGATCAGCTTCCGGCCCTTTTCCGATTTGACAAAATCAACAAATTTCTGGACAGGGCCACTGGGTTCTCCCTTGGTAACAAAGGACATAATCTGATAATAGGGATATCCTTTCTGATTCGGCAACAATCCATCGATCTTGAGAATGTTGACATCTTCCGCTCCCTTGACCGCGCCATATCCGATGAAGGATACACTGTTGGGATAGTTCTGGACCAGACGGATCACCATGGTGGATTGATAGGCCAAAAAATCATACCGGAGCCCGCGAACCGGAACAACCTGCCGGTCGAAGTTCTCAAAAGCGCCTGTCTTATGCCCCGGGATTACCACCACAATTTTTCCAGACCCGTCTCCGATATCCTTCCAGTCCGTGGTTTCCTTATAGAAAACAGAACGAAGCTGGTCGGGTTTGAAATTATCGACCTTCACCGACTTGTTGGCAATCACCGCCAGTGAATCCCGGCAGAATGGAATCTGGACATATCCGTATTCATAGTAATGAGGATAGATTTCCCTTACGGTACTGGCAATGTCGCTGAAGTTGCGCAAAAGCCTGTGTACGGCGGATCGGGATGAAGACACATGGATCTTTACATCAATCCCGGTTTCCTTGGTGAACATGTCGATCATCTCATCCCCGAATGCCTCATACACCTGTGCGGAACAACTGTACTGGATTGTTTCTCCGGCGCACAGACCGGTACCGGAAATCATCATTATGAATGCGAAAACAATCCCCGTGATTTTCAGAATCATATTGGTTCTCATGGCAAGCCTCCTTAATGGTAAGTTTGGTCCCTTTTTTGCTTTCTGTATCTGCAATTTTCAAAAATCGACTTTTGCTTAAGGATTCCGCAATGAACATGCCAGGAGATGAAAAAGCAGATCTTTTCTATAAGGGGTTTATTTTATGGTTAAATATAATTCATACTCCGGCAGCCGTAATCCGGGATATGGTGCCGACTGTTCATTTTTTTTACAGGTTGAAAAATCATCAGGCAGATGCCGAAGGTCGGCACAAGAGAGCCTGCATTCCATATTGACCATGCAGGAAAAAAAGCATAAGGACACTAAAGATGATGAAGTTGAAAATTACCTTTTTTGTCATTCTGACGAAAGTCAGAATCCAGTAATTTCAAAAGCTTCTGGATGCCGGATCAGGTCCGGCATGACGGCGATGGGCCTTTTTACGGTTTCATAAAGAATAGTGAATCCAGCTCAGATAACCTGCTGTATGATTTTACAGGGAGTATAACCATGTTTCTTCAGCTCAGTCTTCGGAAGCGCATCCTGTTGTTAATCGCCTCCCTGGCTTTTATCAACATCTTTGGCTCTACGATTACCGTCTGGTATGCCTACAAAACCCAGAATCTCAACAGCTCCATGGTAGATAATGATCTGACCGCGCTCATCGCGGCACAGCATCTGGAAACTTCTCTGGTCATGCAGAAAGGACTTCTCACCTATTATTTCATGACCGATAAGACCGAGTGGCTCGACAAGTTAAAAACCTTTCATGATGCATTCCAGACCTTGCTGAACCGGGCCAGGGAAGTCAATCTGACCGCACAGGGCAATACCATTCTGAACGAAATTGAATCGCGCTACATCCGTTTCACGTTTGACAGGGACAGGGTGGTTGAACTGTACCGGAAAGGAAACCGCCAGGAAGGGGCAACCCGGCACTGGGAGGTTCGGGATCAGTTTTTTAAAATCTATGAACTGACCGGCCGGTTCAAGAACATTCATGAACAGACCATTGCCGATTCCAGCCGGTCCATCCGGAAAGCGTCCAGGGAAATGAAGATCATGGCAGGTGCCGCCGTTCCCTTCGTCATCCTGCTCAGCCTGATACTGACCTTCATTCTGTTTTCTCATGTCCTGAATCCGATCCACAAACTGGCACTGGAAGCAGACCTCAAGGAGATTCCCGGCGGCCTGGAAAACGAAATCGAGGCCTTGAAAGGCCGCGTTCATCATCTGATCGAGGATATCGGCCAGACACACGCCAAGCTGGAAGAGAGCCAGGAACACCTTGTCCAGTCCAAACGGCTGGCCATGGTGGGGAAACTGGCCGCAGGCGTGGCGCACAGCGTCCGGAATCCGCTGACATCCGTCAAAATGAGGCTGTTCACCCTGGAAAGAAGCCTTCGGTTAACCCCGGAGCAGAAAGAGGATCTGGATGTCATCTCCGAAGAAATCCGCCACATCGACACCATTCTGCGCAATTTTCTGGAATATGCCAGACCCCCCAAACTGAATTTCCAGTCCAACAGCCCTTCCGATGTTGTGGATCATACCATTCAGCTTCTGAAACACCGGATGGAGTCCTACCGGATCGATATCAGTATCGACCGCCGGCAGAAGCTGCCCAATGTCATGCTGGATTCGGACCAGCTCAAGGAAGTACTGGTCAACCTGATTATCAATTCATGCGAGGCCATGGGGGAAAACGGAAAGATCACCATTGTGGAAGACTGGATTCAGGAGGGCCCCTATCACGGCAGGGCGGTGATCCGGATTCAGGACAATGGTCCCGGGATACCTCCGGAATTGAAAGAAAAAATATTCGAACCTTTTTTCAGCACCAAAGAAGAAGGCTCCGGTCTGGGACTCAGTATTGCCAAAAGGATCGTGGAAGAGCATGGCGGCGAACTGAAAACCGAATCGCAGGATGGCCCCGGTGCCGTGTTTACCATTATAATGCCCATAAAGGAGTATGACCATGGCGACAATCCTGATCGTTGATGATGATCCCCAGCTCCGCCAAAGTTTTAAAAAAATCCTGTCCGCGGAAGGACACCGGGTCCAGACAGCCTCATCCGGTGAAGCCGGCATTGCCGCTGTTGAAAAAGACAAGCCCGACCTTGTGATCATGGATGTCCGCATGCCCGGAATGACCGGTCTTGAGGCTTATCAGAAAATCAACCGGATCGACCCGAAGCTTCCGGTGATTATCATGACGGCCTTTGGAACCACCGACACAGCCATTGAGGCAACCAAAATGGGCGCATTTGATTATGTGCTCAAGCCATTTGAGATACCGGCGATTCTGGAACTGATCGACAAGGCGATCCAGGCCGGACACTTTATGCATGCCCAGGTCCAGATGGATGCCACGCCAAAGGAAGCGCATCAGGACGCAATCATCGGAAGCAGTTCCGCGATGCAGCAGGTTTACAAGGCCATCGGCCGGGTTGCCCCGACCGATGCCACGGTTCTGATCCGGGGTGAATCCGGCACCGGAAAGGAACTGGTGGCAAGAGCCCTGTACCAGCACAGCCTTCGCGGCACCATGCCGTTTCTGGTGATCAATTGTGTCGCCATACCGGATACGCTGCTGGAGAGCGAGCTTTTCGGATATGAAAAAGGCGCCTTTACCGGAGCGGTCAACCGGAAAATCGGGAAAGTAGAACAGGCTCACAAGGGGACGGTTTTTCTGGACGAAATCGGCGACATGCCGTTCACGATCCAGGCCAAAATCCTTCGCCTGCTCCAGGAAAAAAGTATCGAAAGGCTGGGAGGAAAGCAGCCGATACCCGTGGATGTGCGTATTGTCGCCGCCACCAACCGGGATCTGGAAACGGCGGTGAAGGAGGGGCATTTCCGGGAAGATCTGTATTACCGGCTCAAGGTTGTCAGCCTTCAGTTGCCGCCCCTTCGGGAACGGAAAGAGGATATTCCGCTGTTAACCGATTACTTCATGAAGCATCATTGCCGGGATATGCAGATTTCAAATCCCGGTATTTCCGAAAAAGCCCGGACCGAACTTTCTTCCTACTTCTGGCCAGGAAACGTCCGCGAATTATCCAATGCCATACAAAAAGCACTGATCTTCTGTAAAGGCGGGCCTCTGGATGTCAGGGATATCGCCCAGGCCATTGACCATACCGATCTGCCGGAAATGGAAACCGATACCAGCCATCCGGTGAGACCGGACCTGATCATCCGGAAATGGGTGCAGAAGCAGCTTTCCGACCATACGGAGGATAATCTTTTTGAATCGCTCATGGATTATTTCGGAAGTGTCGTCACCAGCGAAGCCCTGAAAAAAACAGAAGGAAACCGGTCCCAGGCAGCCAAGCTTCTGGGTCTGTCGCGACCGACCCTGCTGTCGAAAATCGACCGCTACAACATCAAAATCAAGGCGGATGTCGATTTTTACTGATCAAACACCTACCAAACCCACCGCTCCATGAATAATTTTACGACTGCGTCGCTCAAACTCGCAGATCAGGGAAACCGCCCCCTGATCCGCTCAGACAGTGAGCG
>QZKS01000024.1 GCA_003599865.1 Desulfobacteraceae bacterium | reverse complement strand
ATCAAAAGCGCTTTACCAGCTTCTTCCGCCTGAAGTATCCGTCAAGGCCGGGGGCGATATTTTCCTTCAGAATAATTTCGTACTGGCCCCTTCACCCACCGGAAATCTGACCCTGAATGCCGGCAACAACATTTACGGCCAATATTTTGTGGGTCAACAGAAGCAGAACAGCTGGTTCCGTATGCCGGATCTTAATCCGGAGTTTTTCTATGGCCGTCAGTATATCGATGCCCAAGATGCGAAAAAGGAGATGGCGGATCTCCTGCTCAGCAAGGCGTTTACAAACAGTCCGGCCAAGTCCCTTCATCATAATGATTCCGAACCGGTTACCATCCAGGCAGGCAACGATATCCGGAATCTGAAGCTGTTTCTTTCCAAAAAGTCGGAAACCATCGCCGGTAATAATATCCTGGATCTTTACTATGAAGGTCAGAACATCGATCCGGAAGATGTGACCTCCATCCAGGCCGGCAACAGCATTCTGTATACTTCGGAAGCGTTTACGGTGATGGATACATACAAGGGGATCAAGCACGGCGGCCCCGGGCTTTTGTGGGTTTCGGCCGGGAATGAGATCGATCTGGGAGCAACCGACGGCATTCAGACCATCGGCAATCTGGAAAATGCCGAGCTCCCGATGCAGGGAAGCCATGCCATTGTGATCACCGGGTATTGTCTGGACAAAACAGAGCCTGAAATCCGGGATTTTTTTACGGCGATTCAGGATGCGGGGGTTGAGTACAGCGGCAAGCTGGCGGAGGGTGATCCGGATGCCGCCGATCAGGTGGTCCGGAACGTTCACGATACGGTTATTGATCCTTTTTTTGCCGCAGAAACCGGCGAAGCAAAAACACAAGGTGGCGCGATCGTCAATGCCCAGGCTTTGTCCGGCGGAACACCGGACCGGAAGGGAAATCTCAATATGGTCCAATCCCAGATCAGTTCCACAGGGGAGAAGGGGGATATTTTTGTGATCAGCCGGGGAGACATGAATATTGGACGGACCACATTCCGTGATGATGATGCGGATGCGGAAAATTCCGGGATATTCACGGCAGCAGGCGGAAGCATATTCACGTTTGCCGGAAGGGATCTGAATGTCAATGAATCCCGGATGATGACATTTTACGCCGGTGATATCACGGCCTGGAGTGATGCGGGAAATATCAATGCCGGGCGGGGATCAAAAACCGCTGTCAGTGCCGCGCCGGCCGCTGCCACCAAAACGGATTCCGGTGAGTATATCGTGGAATTCAAACCTCCGGCAGTGGGCAGCGGGATCAGAACCCTGACCTTCGATCCGGATGGCGCGGCAGGTTCCAGAACCGCACCTCTTGCCGGTGATGTATATCTGTTTGCCCCTTCGGGCGAGATTGATGCCGGAGAAGCCGGGATTGCCGGAAGTAATGTGATACTGGGAGCGCTTACAGTGGTCAATGTCCAGAACATCAGTTTCTCACAGGGAGCGGTCGGTGTGCCGAGCAGTTCGGAGGCTACGGCCACAATGGGGGCGCTCACCGGCGGCGGTGCTTTAAGTGAAGCCGGTAAAATGGCGGATGCCAATGCGGCGATTCAGGCTGCCAACAAGCAGTTTGAACAGGACGCCAAGGCAATGGAAAAAACCTTCATGCCGACCTGGCTGCGGGTTCAATTTATGGGATTTGATATCGAAGATGGAGAGGTGTCGGAAGAAGATGAAAGCTAATCATATGATGCAAGAGCGCAAAAAAAGACGGGTAACCGTTATGGTAACCATGCTGACGGTATTCTGCTGCCTGCTGATCCGGGCAACGGCTGCCGATGCCTGGTGGAATGAAGAGTGGCAATATCGCAAAAAGGTTACATTTGATACCTCCCCGACCGGATCGGATATCCAGGAAAATCTGACGGATGTTCCATTATTGGTAAAACTGCATTCCGGAAATTTTAATTTTACCAATGCCGGGGAAGGAGGAGAGGACATCCGGTTTGTCAGCGGGGATGACCAGACCCTTCTGAAGCATCACATTGAGGCCTTTGACAGCCTGGAGGAGATCGCACTGGTATGGGTCAGGATTCCTTCCTTATCCGGCGGCGGAAACCAGGATTTCCTGTATCTTTACTATGGAAATGCCGAGGCGGTAGGCGGCCAGGATTCCGGGAGTACCTACGGGCCGGGTATCGGCGCGGTGTATAACTTCAGCGGAATGGAAGATGTAAAGGACTTGACCGCCAACCGGAACCATGGGGTTGATTTTTCCGGCGGACTCGGTTTGCCGGCTGTGATCGGCAACGGTATGACTTTTAACGGGTCCGGAGATTCGTTTGTGATCAAGGAGACGCCCAGCCTTGATTTTTCACAGGGCTTTTCCATATCCGCCTGGATCAGGATTCCGTCTCATATGGAGCAGGTGCCGGTGATATCCAGGCAATCGGATCAGTATACGCTGGAAGTGCTGATCGATCAGACCGAGCTGATATGCCGGATTACTCTGGGAGAAGGCAAGGTGTATGAAACGGAAAAAGCGGCGGATCTGGCTTTGCAGAACTGGAACCATATAACGGTTACGGCTACCACCGGCGGCCTGATTTCCGTTTACCTGGACGGACTGAAAACATCCTATATGCAGCTTCCGTTGGGCCTGCCGAATTTCAAAGGCGATCTGACGGTGGGGACCACCATAAAGAAAGAACGTTTTTTTGCCGGTGACATGGATGAGTTGCAGATTGCCACACGGGCATTTACCGACGGCTGGATTCGGGGAATTTATGCTTCCCAGGGGCCGGATGGAAATCTCATGCAGTTTGGTGAGGAAGTTATGGGTGAGGGCAGCAGCAGTATGCCCCTTTTTTATCTCGCCACGGTGTTCAAGAACATTACCCTGGACGGCTGGCTGGTGATTGCCTGTCTGGTTGTCCTCGCCATTATGAGCTGGATGGTGATTCTGAGTAAGGGCCTGTTCCTGTATCTGGCACAAAAGGACAACAAGGTTTTTATGTCTGCCTATGGTCAACAGAAGGAAATTATGGGCCTGAACGGCAATTCTTCCGAATTTCAGAATTCATCCCTGTACCGGATTTACCATACCGGATGCGAAACCCTGAAACAGTGGATCGGAAATCCGGAACCCAGGCCGGAAGGTCTGACCTCTAAAAATGTGGAAAATTTCAAGGCCCAACTCGAAAAAGGACTGATCGACGAAACCAGAAAACTGAACACCTGGCTGGTGGTTTTGAGTATGGCAATTTCCGGGGGGCCCTTCCTGGGCCTTCTGGGAACGGTCTGGGGGGTAATGAACACTTTTGCCGCCATGGCGGAAGCGGGAGAAGCCAATATCATGGCCATTGCACCGGGTGTGGCATCCGCCCTGTCCACGACCGTTTTTGGTTTGATTGTGGCGATTCCGGCCTTGTTCGGTTACAACTATCTGGCCGTCAAAATCAAGGCCTTGACCATTGATCTGAGTGTATTTGTGGATGAGCTGGGTTTGAAAGTGGATGAAACCTATGGGAGGAATTCATGAGACGCGAGTTTTTTTCTCAGGAGTCGTTTAATGAGATCAATGTGACCCCCCTGCTGGATCTGGCATGGACCCTGCTCGTGGTGTTTATTATCGCCATTACCGCAGCCGTGCAGGGCATCAAGGTGAACCTGCCCAAGGCCACCAGCGCACCGAGCCTGGTGAAGCCGAAAACCAAGGCGATCACCATTCATGCAAACGGACAGGTGTATCTGGATGCGTATCCGGTAACCATGGAGGAACTGGAAACCCGACTGCGGCAGTTTCGTGCAGTGGATCCAAGCTTCCCGGTGGTCATCAAGGGGGATGAAAAGATTTACTATCAGAAAGTGATTGATATCCTGGATCTGATGCAGCGTCTGGAAATCACCCAGCTGGGTCTGGTGACGCAGCGATTGGTGAAGTAGGGGGGCAGTAACAGCATGTCATCAGTAGAACCGGAACAGAAGAAACGAGCATCCAAAGCCGGCATCTGGATCATCTCCGCCATTGTGGCCCTGGTGTTCATGGGAATGGGGGTGTCTGTCCTGAAAATGCTGCTCTCAGAGGACAGCCGGCGCCGCACGCGTGCCATTAAAATGGTTCAACTGGTGCAGCCGCCCCCGCCGCCCAAGATCAAGGAGCAGCCGCCGGAACCGGAGATCAAAAAAGAGGAGATCATGGAGCCGGAACCTGTGGAGACACCACCGGAGGATATGAATGATGCGGCTGAAGATGATTCACCGCCTATAGATGACCTGTTGGGACTGGATGCAGACGGCAGCGGAGGTTCGGACGGGTTTGGCCTGAAGGCCAAAAAAGGCGGGCGCTCGCTGATCGGAGGCGAACAGTCCCAGCGGTTTGCCTGGTATACGGCCATGGTGCAAAAAGAGATCAATCAGAAGGTTCAGGATTATTTTGATGAAAACGGCGGCATTCCGGAAGGCAATCGTAACACCTATGTTAAAATTGTCGTGGATGACGAGGGCCGGATCATCCAATATGACATTTTGCGGTCTTCCGGTAACAAACGTATGGATGATGCGGTTATCGGTGCTCTGGCCTCGGTGGACATCCGGGAGATGCCGCCCATGGATATGCCCCGGGTATTGAAATTCAAGATTTCATCCCAGGGATAATGGATAAAAGTAAAGCTGGAAATCATTAGAACATAGATCGGAGAAAGTAAATGATTCAGATATGCAGTGCGATTTTGGTATTGATCATGTTTTTGGGAGGGACCGGAACCGGACTTTGCGAACCGCAGAATACCGGCTGGGAAACGGCTGAGAGTCCCTCAGGGCAGGTGGATCTGATTGAGCTGTTGAAACAAAAAGGCGTGATCAGTGAGACCGAGGCATTACAATTGAAGGAGCGTTCAGCGGAAAAGGAAGGCGGCGTTCAGGCGGGTGATACTCTGGTATCGCCCGAAAACCGGGCAATTGCGGATCAGGTTGCCGAGAAAATCGGGGAGCAGGTCACGGACAGGGTAAAAGACCGGATTAAAACCGAGATGGAAGCGTCCGATCAGGCCTGGCTGGATAAAATTTATGTATCGGTTCCGGAATGGACAAGGCGCATCCGGTGGAATGGGGATGTCCGGCTGCGGTATGAGGGCAATTTTTACAACCCGGAAAATGCGGATTTTCTGGACCCGGCCGATCCTTCCCGATTGATGAACAGCAAGACGGACCGCAACCGCTTTCGATACCGGGCTCGACTGGGTCTTATTGCGGAAGTGACCAATCAGGTGGATGCCGGTTTTCGTCTGGCCACCGGCAGCACCGGCAATCCCATATCCACCAATGAAACCGTGGATGATGATTTCAACAAGGACAGCTTTTTGCTGGATCTGGCATACCTGAAAATCCAGCCCATTCCCTCTCTGCCCGAGACCAACCTCTGGGGCGGGAGAATACCCAACCCGTGGTTTTCAACCGATCTGGTCTGGGACAGCGATCTCAATTTTGAAGGGGTCGCCATGAATATCGATTTTTATGCTGCAAAATGGCTCCGGCCGTTTATCAACGGCGGTTGGTTTCCGATTCAGGAGGAGGAGTGGTATACCGACAAATATATGAGCGGAGGTCAGGCAGGACTGGAAATCAAGCCTCGGATGGATCTGATCCTGACCATCGGGGCGGCTTACTATGATTACCGGCACATCACCGGAGAAGTCAATGATCCGCTGCGGCCCGGTGAAACCGACTGGACCGCACCCGGATATATGCAGAAAGGCAACAGTCTGATGGATATCGACCCGGATGTGGGAACTATTAAAACCGCTCTGGCCGGTGAGTATACCCTGATCAATTTTACCGGGAAGTTTGATATTGCCCTGTTCCATCCGGTTCATATTGTATTGGTCGGTGATTATGTGGAGAACATCGGCTTTGATGCGGATAAAGTGGCATTTCGCTTAGGTGAAGCAAGTTGGCCGGAAGAGACTACCGGCTATATTTATGGTATGGAGGTGGGCCA
Organism: Desulfobacteraceae bacterium; assembly: GCA_003599865.1. Taxonomy (GTDB): domain Bacteria; phylum Desulfobacterota; class Desulfobacteria; order Desulfobacterales; family SURF-7; genus QZKS01. The sequence goes on along the minus strand of QZKS01000024.1, from coordinate 21,630 downwards.
TCCAAGCGTTCGAAATTTCAGCGAATGGAATGTGGCCTTTTACTACCGGCATCTGGAAGCTGATGCGGTACTGGATGCGTTTACAGATTCCGATTTTCATCTGGGAGGTACAAATGCCGAGGGCTGGATGCTCAACACCCAGATCGGTCTGACCAAAAACCTTTGGCTGTCCGTCAAGTGGAGCACGGCAGATGAAATTGTCGGCGCACCTCTGGCAATTGATGTGATGCAGGTGGACCTGAATGCAAAATTTTAAGGATAGGGGAAAACAGTCAATGAAACAGATCGCTATGGGATGTGCGATGATCATCACCGCGATGATCTGCACCGGATGCCCTTTTTATTTTAATCAGGAATCCATGACGCTGGCCTGGAATCCCCAGTATCAGCCCATGACCTGGGAGATCGAAGACAGCAGGAATCTCCATAACCTCCGAAAACTGAAACCGGGGATGACCCGGGAAGATGTCTATATGGTCATGGGAATGCCGGATTTATACGACATGTATGAGACCGTGGACAGGGATTATCTGGCGGTTTTTTACTACTATACCCATACCCGGGTCGATGACGGTGCAGCGGCCAAAAACGAATGCACGCCGGTGGTCATCCGGGATGGAAAGCTTGCCGGATGGGGATATGAATACCTGAAACAGCAAAAAGAGTTTGCATACTTAAAATAAAGGGATATTACCCATGAACAAAGGAAAATCCGGAATCATAAAGATTGTTGCCCTTTTTATGACTGTCGGTATCATTTCCGGCAGTGGTTATGCTTATTATGTTTTATATGAGGAATGCAACCTGCTTCAGGCGGACCTGCTGAAGTCGGAAAAACGGGGCGATCTGCTGCAGCGCAAGTTCGTCGAGGAGAAGACTAAGGCAGGGGCACTGATGAGAACGAAACAATCCTTAGAAAACAGCATGCGGGCCATGCAGGCTCAGATTGATAAGGCCAAAACGGAAAAACCGGCATTTGAGCAGGAGTTGAAGAATATTGAAGCCATGCATGCTGAAAAAATTAAAGAACTGGAGGAAAAGATCGAAACGCTTCTTGCCCGGATTGAATCTCTCAGGACTTCACGGGAGGAGGTAGTCGCAAAATATAAGGAAAAGGCCGCTGTTGTTCAGAAAAACGAAGAGAAGATCGCCCAATTGTCCGAAGATCTTCAGCGGACCAATTTCGAATGGAAACGCACGGACCGTCAGCTTGAAAATTGCCGGGAAAATAACGAGCGCCTTTGCCTGATTACCGAAGAACTGGTGGAAAAATACAAGAACAAGGGTGTGGTCGGCTCCATCATGATCACCGAGCCGTTTACGCAACTGCAAAAGGTCGAGGTGGAAAAGCTGGTCCAGGAATACACCGCGAAGATCGAAAAGGAAAAGATTGAATAGACAGTAACATCCTGCTTGACAAAAAAACCAATATGGTGTCATAATGCAACCAGTTTGGAAGAGGAGGTGATGATGACATCCATTACAATCAAAAACATTCCTGAGGAGCTGTACGAAAGGCTTCGTATTAAAGCTACGCTTCACCACAGAAGCATCAACAGCGAAATGATTCATTGCCTTGAATCCGTTTTAATGCCGAAAAGATTGACAATCAACGAAAGATTGCAAAGAGCGAAATGGATACGGTCAAAAATCAATATCGATCATATTGATCCGGATGAAATATCACAAGCGATTTCAGAAGGCCGCCCATGATCGTCGTTGACACGAACATTATCGCTTACCTTTACCTGCCGACTGAATATACCAAAAGTGCTGAGGAGCTTCTGATCAAAGAACCCGTCTGGTCAGCTCCGTCTCTCTGGAGAAGCGAGTTTCGAAACGTACTCACGCTCTACCTCCGCAAAGATGTGATTACCCTGGAACAGGCGATTCAAATTCAGACTGAGGCCGAATCATTAATGGACGGGAACGAATTTGAGATCAATTCCATTGATATTTTGAAAATCGTTACAAACAGTTCCTGCTCGGCCTATGATTGCGAATTCGTTTCTCTTGCCAAAAGTCTGGAGACCACCCTTGTCACAGCCGACAAAAAAATAATTTCCGAATTCCCCGATGTGGCGACCTCTATCCGGCTTTTTTTGAATAAAACCTGACAATGGTCATGTAATACCGAAGATACCGCTATATCTTATGATGGTTTACATGAAACTTCAGAATCGATCCGGTGGTATGGCTTCTGCCGTCGACCAGGAACATGACAATCCAGATGGTCTGCAGGAATAAGATAAGCCATGGATTCCAGAGTGTCGTAAAGCCTCTCAGAAGATCTGCATTGGAAATGACGGCAAACGGGAAGAGTTTTGTGAGCAGAAAGCCATAGGGTATGGTTAATAGAGCCATGATCTGATAAACGGAAATTTTCAGGTTGCCCCGGAAATCAGCCCTGAGAAATTCGGAAAGAAACCGCCATCCCTGCGTAATGGAAAGCGTCAGCAGAAATCCGGTCGTATAGTGGGCATTGAGAAAGAGATAGATGCCGACGACACCTGCGGAGCAGTACAGCACGGCTGTGACGGCCTGGATCGGAAACACCTCCACTCCTTCCAGGTGGCCGGCATAAACGATTTTTTTGGTTTCGCCATGAAAAACAAGGGGGTGCAATCCAATAATGTTCCTGAAAAATTTCGGCAGATCATTCATGGGTCTGCCGTAGCAGCAGCCGAAGCTGATGCATGCCAGGCGCCCGATTCCTTCTCCAAAGGCATAGGCAATGACAAAGGCGGTCAACATGGGCAGTATCGGGTGTGATAATCCTGTCCATATACCGGAGATCGCATTCACCAGAAGAATCACCCAGGGGGCGAGAATGATGCCGACAAAAGAAGCTCCGCCCACGGTTTTTGTATGGGCTTTTTTTTCAATGATGCGGGCAAGGATATTGGCTGACGGCAGGGCGGCCGACAGGACGGCAATGAAGATCGCGGTGGTAATGCCCGCCGGTATGGAAAGGGAGCCCAGCAGAATATAGACGAGAATGGTTGACAGCAGGGAAGCGGTTGCGATGAAAAAACCGTAAAATGTCAGATTGATCCCCTGCCGGGATCCGTCCGGCTGTCTTTCGGACGGAATCACGCCGATGATCTGCCATTTTTCGGCAGGCAGCTCACGAAATGCCCAGCGGAACAGCAGAAACAGCAGGGTTACGATGGACAGCAAAAATGTGTATTGAATGATCATGTTGTATTTCCTCGTGTTGGTTTCATTGCCGGTTTTTGGCGGCAATGGCGGACCTTACCGTGACTTCGGTTTCCACAAGAGGGCTGCTGAAATGCCTGGAAAACCGGCTCTGTATGTCTTTCCGGTCCCGGTTGTGCAGAATGTCGGAAGAGAATTGAATCCTGTTTTTTTCAAAAATCAGCACATCCACGGAACTGCCGGGGCGGTAGAGGCTTTTGGGCTGTCCTTTCTGCATCACCAGACCTTTTTTTACCCCCCGCGGCGCATCGTATCTTGTTTCACTGTAGCACTGGACGATGTCCCCGATCATCAGGGCTGCAATCTCGATCATGGCAACCCTGCCGATTCCGGTGCCTCCCTCCACATCCGTATCCATAACGGTAACCACCCGTTTGTTTTTGGAAAACGGGGTTGCCAGATAGATTACGGCAGCCGGGTTGCAGGAATGATATCGGCCGTCGATTTCGTAAATATCCAGCACGCGGCCGGTTACCGGCGCATGATTGTAATGATATTTTTCCGGGGTCAGCCGGAAGACGGCAAAATCGCCGTTCCGGAAGGTATCCAGCCATCTTGTTTTGTCCGGTCCGATCAGTTCTTCAAAATGAAAGAACTTCTCCTTGATGAACAGCAGGGAATCGTCTGCAAAGGAGCCGGCAATCATTTTGGCATCAGCCGGAGAAACCACAATGCTTTTTTCTTCCGGCATGGGTCGTTTTTCCCAGTATTTGATTTTCCGTTCAAACACCTTTCTGGCCGTGTCCAGCGTGGCCGGCGGATCAACACATTCGGTCAGGTCAACACCGAGCTTTTGCAGCAGTTTCCGGCCGCCGGTAAGGGTCTCGCCCAATGGAATGTCATAATTGAAGGCAGCCAGCAGCCCGGATACCCGGGCGGATGTCAGTATATGAAAAAGAGTCGATGTGTTTTCCCGCTGACTGGAGTATATGAAGTTGATGATGCGATCGGCAAACAGTCGTTCATTCATGATTTTTGAGGTTTCCCGATGAACATATTGATGCGGGTAAATCGCTTGCATGTTTACGGCTCCTTTGTATGTTGATTTTTCTGCATATCCTGATGAATGGTCAGAAGCATCAGATGGATCATCTGTCCGATATCCTTTTCCGATAGGGATTCGTTTATCAGGCCCTGCCTTATGGAAGTCAGATACCTCTCTCCTCCGGCGCCCTTCAGGATGCCCAGAAGCGCGTGGTTGTAGTACCCGTTTCGCCATGTGTCCCAGGAATCCAGTTTGGCGACATCCTGTTGAAAGAGATCAAAAGCCTCTTCCATATGTTTTTGTTTCAATGTGGTTCGGTAGTAGTTTTCCGCTGCGGAATTGAACTCTTCACCGGACAGCTTCATGGGGTCGCGCGCGGAAGCCTTTTCCAGTATTCCGCAGGTGAGCTTTCCGGCTGCGGAATGGGTATCCGGAGACAGGATACGTGTTTCCAGATCGAGAATTGTTTCCCGGAGGCCCATCATTTCCATGAGGCTGCCGGCGTCCTTCCGGATCATTTCAATCAGTGCTTTCCGGTATTCCGCGTTCAAAACGCGGATATAACCGCTGTACCGGCGGCTCGGGCGTGTTTTTTTGACATTTTTCAGGATGTCCGCCATAAAACGGTTTCCGGAGTCTTTCCGGATATAAAAGGTGGGAATGCCGATGGCTGTCCCAAAAAAAATCTGTCGGCGCTCGCTCTCGATGGTTGGATGATCCGGGATATCGGCATGGGTAATCTTTTTTTCAAAAATGTATTGATAGGCCAGGGCGGTGATCAGGAGCTGCAGATTGACGGCATTTCCCATATCTTTTTCAATGTTTTCAAACAGGCTGTAATAGCGTCCTTCAAAACCGGAAAATCCCATCTGGTTTTTCCGCCTTTGCCGGTACAGCATATAAAGGGGCATGGATTCGTCAAATACCCCCATATCGGAAAGGTCTTTTTTCAGATTTTGATCGCTTTCCGGAAAACCGTTCAGAGACGGGCTTTCCTTGGTGCTGAGCAGCGCCACCAGATAATCGATCAGGCGAACATCCGGCACGAAATCGCCTTTGAGACGCAATGCCCGGCCGATCATCCGGTCCAGTTTTTCCGGTCCGAATGGTGTGATGGACCGACCGAGAAAGCTGATGGATGCTTTTTTGCTCCACCTTCTCCAGATCATGCGCAGATGGGTAAAATCCAGTTCATGGGGAAGGAATCCGAGCATTTTTTCCGGATGAAAATCCTGGAAATCAAAACGATAGGGGGCAGCGGAATAGGTTCCCACAAACAGCGGCAGGAAATGTTCGGTAATCTTGACCACCAGGTCCCCGATATATTTTTCATCGGCAGCCGTCACGCCGCTTCCGGGAGAATCGATAATGCGGCTGAGTTTTCTGCTGCCCAGGCTGATGTGGGTGCCGTTGTTGGCCAGGCTGGTGTTGGAGGTATTGGGTAGCACCACCAGATTTCGCGTGATAATCCCGGCTTCCTTGAGTTTGCCCACAGCGTTGAGCTGGCTGAGAGACAGGGTCCTGTGGCAGAGGCCCATATATCGCTGTTTGTCTTCCCCCCGGTCCCATCCGGAAAGGCATGGACTCATGAACAGTTCCCGGTAAAACGCATCGGATATGAGGTTGTTCAGCTTTTTCTGGCCAAGGGGCGGATGGGGTCCGAAATACACCTCAGCCTTCTGTCCGTTTTCCATCAGTTTAAAATGGCGATTGGCATACTGGGTCAGCAGTTGTGTCATCAGGAAGCGCTTCAGCGTCTCGCCGGCGGCCTTTTCCCCGATCTTGTCTTCAGGGGTCAATCCAACCAGGTGAAAGGAGGTTGTTTCCGGAGAGGTATTGTCGTTCAGAAAATTCTGCATGAGCTGTTCGGCCGTATTCCGGATGATCGGATGGGTATGGTCATCTCCGACACTGTCGGCAAGTGCCAGTTTGAGCATATAACTGATCGGAATCCGGATGAATGGTTCACCGGCCTGGGTAAAAAAGAAGCGTGCCGTATCCTTGCGGGGCAGGCTGTCCGGATTTTGCTTGTCGGCACGGAGGTCGATATTCAGGACATGTTCGGCATAGGGGGAAAGCTGCGTTCGGGGGAATCGTATCCAGCTGTTTTCCCATACATTTCCTGTGTTGTCCGACAAATGGTTTTCAAGTGCGGTAAGCATGTCACGGGAAGTGTCACCGCTCGCCGCATATTTGATTGTATTTTTATAAAAATTGGATGACCGGATAAAAATGGGAAGATCTACCGATTCGCTGCTGCCGATGACAACGGTCTGAAGTTCATTTTCCGTTCCAGCGGTGGCATCTCCCATGGAAAAGGGGAGAGAAGCGGCAAGCCGCTCCTCGGAATCCCGTTGAATGCCCAGCCTGTTCATCAGATTGTCAAGATTGGGTGGAAACGATTTCTGTTCATAATCCGGTGTCACAACACGCAGGTGTGCTGCAAAACGCGAAGGTGCCGTCATAGACATTCTCCTGGTCCGGTAATGGGTTGAATGAAAAAATTCTGGAAAACAGTACTTCATGAATCCTCCTTTTGCTGCTTATAAATAGATGATATTTATTTGAATCGTGTGTGTTCTCGGTTAAAAGTTCGTGAGGGGGCCAAGAATTTTTGAATAAAATGAACAGGCTCATAAAATGCTAACATTTCTAAGGTATACTGATTCAAAAAAAGAAAGGAGACCCAAAGAAATGCATTTTATCATTATCCTTACCACCATCATATGGCTGATTACGATCTTTGCATTTGCAAGGTGGCGTGTATCCAGAATATGCAGGAATGAAGATCAATGCAATATAATGGATGATTTTCCGCTTCAATTATACATGAAATTAAGCGGTGTATGCCTGCTTTTCTGGATTGCCCGATTGATAATGGAATCATGATGGCGTATCCCATTCAATACATAAAAGCCCATTCTCCCATGCCCAATGGATAGGCTGTTTTCTCTCCATTTCCCAATAGTTTAGCCGTCAGATCCGTCACCATCCCGTTATCGTATGCAATGGTTGTTACCAAATGATTGTAAAAGGGTTTGAATTGTATTAGGTATTATTATGGCCGGCCGGCAGGCGATTATATGATATGGATTTTTGGATGGTTTGTCCGGGATTCGGTATATGGAGGATGAATTGAATATGAAAAACAGTCTGGAAAATACACTGTCGGAAGCACGCCGCGAACAGGAACGCCGGGAAAAAAGCTATCGGGAGCGGGCACTCAAGATATATCCATGGATCTGCGCCCGCTGCGGCCGGGAGTTTACGGGCAAGCGGCTTCGGGAGCTGACGGTTCACCACAGGGATCACAACCACGACAACAATCCGCCTGACGGAAGCAACTGGGAGCTGTTATGCCTTTATTGCCACGACAATGAGCATTCCCGGGATGCGGTGGCGGATGCATATGGAGGCCTGGACGCAGGGGATGGTCCGTCATCATCCTCTACTCACAGACCGTTTGCGGATCTTGCGAAATTGCTGAAGGAAAAAAAATAATCGTTTCCATCGAGCTTCCGTTATGGAGGGTATCGCTTGAGTTCTTTAACAATATGGAACAGGAAAAAACCGGTTACATGGGGAGGAGTCATGCCAAAGAATGCTGTTTTTGTCTGTCTGATCGTTCTCTTAGCCGTCCCTGTTTTTTTACCGCAGCTTCTCTATGCGGATGAAAAACCAGGCTTGTCCAGCGGTCAGATGATTTATGTCCCCGCTTACTCCCATATTTACGGCGGCAGCCGTGAACGGCCATTCCTTTTAACAGTCACATTGAGTATCCGGAATATCGACCCAAAACATGAAATCAACATCACCGCGGTTGATTATTATGAGACCCAGGGGAAACTGCTGAAGAAGTTCCTGGAAAAGCCGGTTGTGCTCAAACAGATGGAATCCATACGCTATATCATACCGGAAAAAGACAAGACCGGCGGTTCCGGAGCCAATTTTATCGTGACCTGGGAGGCGGCAAAACCGGTCAATCCGCCTGTTGTGGAATCTGTCATGATCGGAACAAAATCCCAGCAGGGGATTTCCTTTTCGTCCCGCGGCCGGGTTGTGATTCCATCCGAATAGAAAATCCGGATATGGGTGATTGGAATGAAAGATTTTGTAAGATTCATGATCTCCGGCCTGATCCTGCTGCTTCTGATTCCCTGGCCGGTGTTTGCCGAGGATTCGTCTGATCGATATGCGGATACGGCGAAAAAATCTCCTGCCGGGGCATGGAAAAAAGCGCAGCAGCTTGCCCGAAAAGGGGAGTATCACCGCGCCCTGGAACTGCTTGAACCGTTTGCCGGGCCCACGGCGGAAAATTCCGCACTGTACTCGGATTATATTGTTTTTCATTTCTGGGCAGGCAACACGAAAAAAGCCATCGCACTTTTCGAATCCATGCCCGAGACCCTTTCCCGGCGTCCCTATCTGATCCGGAATATGGCCAAGGCCTATTATGACCATCATGATTTTCAAAAAGCGGAGCAGTATTACCGGCAGACAGTAGAAGCGGATCCAACGGACCGGATCGCCAAAGAAGGCCTTATTGCCAGTCTTTTTCAGCAGAAGCAGTATACGGAATCCCTGGAGCGGTTCCATGCACTGGCCGGATCAGACAAGATGCAGCAAGCCCGCATTGAAACTCTGCGGGAATCGCTGATCACCTCACTGTCGCCGGAGGAGAAGGACAGTATTGCAGCGGAATTGAAAACAGCCGCAGATACCGGCGCGCTCCATGCAGTTGCCGACTATTTGCTGGTTCTGATATTGCAGCGTCAATACAATCGCGCGTTGCAATATCTGGAAGCATCATCCGTTCCGGCCGATCAATTGCCGGACCCGTATCTGTACTGGGTTGCCTGGGCCTGTTTCCAAGAGAAGAAGTTATCCAGGTCGGAAACCCTTTTCCATGAACTGATCAGACGAAATCCGGCATATGAAAGAGGTTTTACCGGTCTGGCGCATGTGTATGCAGCCCAGGGACGGAATGATCTTGCCTTGTCGGAACTGACCGGTTTGCAGTCCCGGCTGCAGGGAGATTCCCTGGAATTGCGCTATGCTTTTGCCTATGTATATGAACAGTCCGGCCGGTTTCTCGAAGCGGTTGCGGTTTATGATTCCATCCTTGCGGATGATCCGGCCAACAGAACGGCGGCAAAGCTGCGGCTGAACGCCTTGTCCGATCTGGGAGCGGCAACCGATGCACTGCATCAGGCAAAAGAAGCGCTTCCCGAAGAAAAAAGCCTGGTTCGCAGTATCCAGGCAAGAAGGGCGGTTCACTATATCCAATGGAAGGAACCGGAAAAGGCCATTCGGCTTCTGTCGGCGGAACTGGCGAAAGACCCGGGCTCCGGATTGCGTTTTGAGTATATCGTCGCACTGGCGGATGCTGGACGGTATGCGGAAGTATTACCCGTCTATGAAGAGCTGGAAGCGGAAGGAGGCATGATCCCGGCATGGGTCATGGAAAGAGCGGCATCCGCCTACCTTGCAGAGCACTTTCCGGAAAAAGCATTGGCAATCTATGAAAAGGCGCTTTCCCTGAAACCGGACTTCCGGGAAGCCCGCATGGGAAAGGTTTATGCGCTTCAGGACTTGCGGGAGTGGAGGGCTGCGGAAAAAGAACTTGCGGATATGGAAACCGATACAAAACCGTTTATCGGCGGTCAACATCGGGAGTTCAACCCGGATCTGATGGAGATCCATATTGCCCGGGGATGGCTGCTGGCCGGTGAAGGACGTCTTAGGGAAGCCGATGAAACCTTTGCCTCCCTGCGCAAAACCGCTCCGGCAAGCCTGGATATCCGCAATGGCCAGGCGCATGTTTTTTCATGGCGCGGGTGGAAACGCAAATCACTGGAGGAATTCCATATCATTGAATCCATGGACCCGGAGTATCTCAGCGTTCAGCCCGGAAAAATCGCCGTATTGGATGTCCTGGCCCATAAAGAGGACGCGCGGCAAAGGCTGTCGGAAAAAATGAATCAATATCCCCGGGACCGGAGATTCCGGAATGTCGACCGCTCCTTCCAGATTGACGGAATGCATGAGCTTGCGGCGGAAATGGAATTGCAATGGGAAAATGACGGAACCCGTGATTTTTTTCTACAGACAACCGAATCCACGCCGCTTTCCCTGTATACACGGCTGCATGCCTTTCAATTGTGGAGAAGGACCTGGAACAGTGACCTGACGGAAGCACAGAAAGCTGCCGGCGAAGATGAGCCGGCCTATTTTCGCAGGGCAGGCCTTGGCCTGGATCATATTTTCAACAGCACATGGTCGATGCGGCAGCAGTTTTCGTTTGATTATGTCGAAGGCGGCGATTTCGGTTCCTACACGCGTCTTCGCATTACGCCGGATGATCACTGGCGGGTGGATGCCATCGTGGATACGTTTACCATCGATGTCCCGGCACGGGCCCGGATACAGGATGTCACAGCCGTGAAAACAGCCATTGATACGGTTTACCGGGAGAGCGAATGGCGTGAATATGGACTTCTGATCGGACGCCAGTGGTTCTCGGACGGAAATGACCGCGATGAGATCCTGGCCGGGGTTTCCCAATACCTGTATGTGAAGAACGACTGGAAGATGAGGCTTTCCGGCCATGTCTATTACGGTATGAATTCAGAATACGATGATCCGGCGGTCATTTACTTTAATCCCAAGAGCGGCTGGGGTCTTTCCGTCACACACATGACCGAACAGGTCGTTTGGCAGCGCTACGAGCGGTTTTTCATCCACCGGCTGTTTCTGTCCGCCGGCAACTATAAACAAAACGGATATGGAAATGCGTTTACGGGACTGATTCGGTATGAACAGGATCATGCGTTCACGGATACCCACCATCTGATGGGAGCCGTCCGGTTTGGCAGGAATGTGTATGACGGCGATCCGGTGAATCATGGCGCGTTTGAACTGATGTTTCAATGGAGATTCTAATGAAAAACAGACTGGCTGTTTTATGCTGCATGCTGGTGGTCATGGGAATGTCTTCCGGGGCGCTGGGGTCGGACAATCCTGAAACAGAGATTTTGGTACTCTGCTACCACAGCGTTTTGCCGAAAGTTCCGTCCGGCGATGCCATGAGCGTGTCCCAGCAGCAACTGGGAATGCAGATGGAATATCTGAAGACACATGATTTTACGCCTGTCTCGGTGAATACGATCCTGGAAGCCGTGAAGGGACGGCAAAAACTGCCTCCCAACCCGGTGCTGCTGTCCTTTGATGATGCCTATCAATCCTTTTATCATGTGGTTTTTCCCCTGCTGCAAAAGTATGGCTTTCCGGCCATGCTGGCAGTAGTGGGCACCTGGATCGAGGGAAATCCGCCGGAGGGTCTGGCCGAACCCCTGATGTCATGGGATCAGATCAAGGAACTTTCGCAAAGCAATCTGGTGGAGGTGGCTTCCCATTCTTTTGATCTGCATCGTGCGGTTCCGTATAATCCGGCCGGCAACGTGGGGGCTGTCATGAGTGTCCCTGCCTATTTTCCGGCAGAAGATCGTTATGAAACCGAGGACGAGTACCGGAAGAAGATCGACCGGGATTTTCAGCGGCAGAACTCGCTTTTTCCGGAAAAGATCGGTATAAGACCCCGCGTCATGGTGTGGCCCTATGGCCGTTACAATGCCATCGGGATTGAGACGGCCCAAAAATATGGATTCCGGATGGGGTTTTCTCTGGTTGACGGGATCGCCTCTATTACCAATCCGCAGCACATGAACCGGCTTCTGATGGGGAATATGCCCATTGACCGTTTTATCCATCTGCTCAGGCAGGCAAGCCATCGTCCCTATCCCATTCGCGCCATGCAGGTGGATCTGGATCTGATCCATGACCCCGGATCCTATGAGCAGACCGATAAAAATCTGGGGAAACTGATCGACCGTCTGGTGGCACTCAAGGTGAACACCGTCTATCTTCAGGCCTTTTCCGACAAGGAGGGAACCGGTACGATCAGCCATGTGTATTTTGACAACAGGGTTCTTCCCGTAAAAGCCGATATTTTCAGTCATGCGGTTCATCAGATGATCATCCGGGGCTTTATGGTGTATGCGTGGATGCCGACCTTGAGCATCCGGTTTCCGGATGCGGCATTTACAGCGCAATGGCGGGTGCGTTCCAGCAAGGGCGGGGAGGTCCGCTTTGCCGAAAGCTGGTATGAGCGACTGACCCCGTTCAGTCCGGAGGTGCGGGAACGGATCGGAGATCTGTATGAGTCCTTGAGCGCCCGTTCGCAGATCCATGGTATCCTGTTTCAGGACGATGCCTATCTTGCGGAGGAGGAGGACCACCATCCCGCAGCCCTTGCGGCGTTTTCGGAATCTATCGGGAAACCGGTCACATCGGAAGAAATTGCGGCAGACAGCCGGCTGGCGGACCGATGGACGGCATTCAAGACCGAAAAACTGATCGAATGGACCCAATCTCTTTCCGATCGGGTTCGAAAATACCGGCCGGAAGCTGTTTTTGCCAGGAATCTCTATGCCCGGGTATTGCGACAGCCGCATGCCGAGTTCTGGTTTGCCCAGAGTTATGACCGGTTTCTCGAAGCCTACGATCAGGTGGTGGTGATGGCTTATCCGCAGATGGAAAATGCGGAAAACCCGACGGAATGGCTCAAGGAGCTGGCCGAAAAGGCTGCCGGGCATCCCGGGGGGCCGGACAAGACCATTTTCAAGCTTCAGGCATATGACTGGCAGGAGCGGCAATGGGTGGATTCGGGACTGCTGCTTCGGGAGATGAAGGCATTGTTGTCTGCCGGCGGCCGTCACATAGCCTATTATCCGGACAATTTGTGGGAGAACAGGCCGCTGATCGATGTGATTCAGTATGAAATGTCAACCCGAACGAGCAAGGATGTCACAGGCGATTACAATGGAACAGGCATTCCGTCATATTAATGATTTTGTTTATCTGTTTCCACTGTTCATGAGTTTTGTATGGATGGTGGGCGCGCTGATTTTCTTTTTCCGGCATGAAGGGAGCAATACACAGCCGCAGGAACTGGAGGCCTATCCTTTTTTTTCCGTCCTGATTCCCTGCCACAATGAAGCGGCAAATATCACCGATACCGTGACCCAACTTTTGAGGCTGGATTATCCGGACTTTGAAATCATTGCCATTGACGACGGCAGCACCGATGATACCGGCGCCATTTTGAAAGAGATGAGCGACCGGCATGAACGGCTGCGGGTGATCTTTCTGCAGCAGAACCAGGGAAAGGCGGCCGGACTCAGCATCGGTGCCCTTGCCGCCCGGGGGGATCTCCTTCTGACCATCGATGCCGATGCCCTGGTGGAACCGGCTGTATTGAGATGGATGGCCTGGCATTTTGAAAAATTTCCACGGGTCGGCGCGGTGACCGGCAATCCGCGGATCTTGAACCGCACCAGTCTTCTGGCCAAAATCCAGACCGGGGAATTTTCCACCATTATCGGCCTGATCAAGCGGACCCAGCGGATTCTGGGCAAGGTGCTCACTGTTTCCGGCGTGATTGCGGCATTCCGGAAACAGGCCCTGCTGAGCGTCGGTTTCTGGGACACGGACATGGTCACCGAGGATATTGATATTACCTGGAAGCTGGAAAAGCGGTTCTGGGATATCCGGTACGAACCACGGGCGATCTGCTGGATTCTGGTCCCGGAAACCCTGAAAGGGCTGTGGCGGCAGCGGTTCCGATGGGCCCAGGGCGGGGTGGAGGTCCTGAGAAAGCATATCAATATTTTTACGGACTGGCGGCAGCGAAGGCTCTGGCCGGTATATATCGAAAGCGTGATCAGCCTGATCTGGGCATACTGCTTCTGGGGCCTTGCATTTTTATGGCTGGTGACCACGGTTTTCAGCCTGTCGTTCCCGGTGCCCCTGGCAGCCCCCATTCCCCCGGAATTTACCGGAGCGATCCTGGCCCTTACCTGTGTGATCCAGTTTTCCGTCAGCCTGATCGTGGACCGTCATTATGAGAAAAAAATGCTGCGGTACCTGTTCTGGGTCGTATGGTATCCGTTTGCCTACTGGATGATCAGCTCCCTGACCGTGATCTGGGCGGCTCCGCGCGCCCTGTTCAAGAAAAAGGGCGTACGGGCGGTCTGGATCAGCCCGGATCGTGGACTGGAGGACAGATGACGGCATTGAAAAACAGGGAAATGGAAGAAATTGACCGGGAAAAGGATCTGATCCGGATTATCGACAATCCGGGCCTTCGCAGCGTTCTGCGGAATATCGGAGAACTGACCTTCACGTCCGCCATGTGGGCACTCTGGGTGTATCTGTTTTTCCCGATCATCAATATTATCCTCTGGGTTCTCGGTATCGGCAATTTTTACGAAAAGGTCATTGAGCATTCCGATTATCTAAGGCTCCTGGAGCTTGTCCGGAACTGCGGCGGGACGGTTGTCGGGATATTTCTGGTACTCTGGTTATGGGGGTTTTACAACTATCACCGGTTTGGAAAAAGAAACAGGAGGCTTGACAACCAGCCCGTGGCTCCGGAGAAGATGGCGGAATTTTTTGATGTCCCGGTGGATCAGGTGATCGCCATGAGCCGGGAAAAACAGATAAAATGGTCGTCGCTTTACATTCCCAAACAGGATCGGGTGAGAATCAGTCACAAAAAGCGGTTTTCATGACTGCGGTGATATGGTTGCAGACAATTTTCCAGACGCGATCCCCATTCAGATAAAATTTCTGGTTGACCTCGATTTCAAGGCCTGCATACTGATGATCGGCAAACTGCTTTCTCAGGCTTTTGGTCAGGCTGTCTGAAACGCCTTTGTAGGGATAATTGCGGCGGCACTTCAAAACCGGGGGAGATAGGGATTTGAAGGTGTTGATGAGCAGGGTACTGACGGATTTTTCCATGGACCTCCCCGGGTCATAGAGGATGCCGATATCGGCCGATCTTATTTTTCCATCCAGAACCGGGGTGAAGGTATGGATGGAAAGATGGAGCACCTGCCTTTTGCGGCTGATCCAATCACGAACGCACCTGTTGACCGTATTGGTGTATGGCAGATAAAAGGTGTTCAGGATATACTGCCGGTCTTTTTCGGCAATGTCTTTTGTCATATCGGAAAACAGGTTCCGGTGATGCAGGCTCCGGTTGGCTTCCACGAGAAGCCGGGTGTATTTTGTAAAAAACAGCGGCGCATCCAGGGTTTTTGCGATCCGGCGCGCCAGGGGCAGTGCGCCGATGTCATACCCGCGATGTGTATCCAGCAGTTCCCGATGGTTCCGGAAAAGATGCCGGTAGCGCTCCGGAACCGTATTGCCGGCATGTTCGCAGGTGATGATGACTTGGGGCAAATCAGGGGTCATACAGTTCACCCTTGTTCAGACATCGGCAAAGGTTTCCGTAAACCTCTTTGAGCTTCTCATGGCGCACGTCATTGTTCAAAGCTGAAATAATGCGTCCGGCCAGGGTTCCCTTTTTCAGGATCAGGTTCAGTGGCCCGGACCAGATGGATGTTTCCGGGATCAGACGGCTTTTCAAAAAGGTCAGCAATTCTCCGGCGGTTCCTTTTGATTCCGGAAAGCCGAACGCCCGCAGGTATTCTTCATTCTGAATGACCGTATCCTGAGACCGGACAATGCATTTTCGGAAGATGTCGGCCAGGGGTGCGATTTCAAAGGAACGCTGCATGGAAACATCCACGGTGGTTTCATTGACGAGATCCCGTATCATCTCCACGATGAAACACAGGATGGCCATATCCGCAAGAGGGCATTCCTGGATGTCGAGCACGCGGATTTCAATGGTGTTTCGTTCAAATCGCGCAATGGCGCCCCGGGAGTTCAGCCATTCATCCTGAAGGATCTTGTCCGGGTCATAAGGGGCGATGGATTGGTACAGGGGATGGAGAATGACCTTCTCATAATCCTTTTTGGAAAATACCGCTTCCGGGATGACTTCTCCTGCTGCCAGGGGGATTTTTTTCTGGTTGAACCGGTA
Organism: Desulfobacteraceae bacterium; assembly: GCA_003599865.1. GTDB lineage: Bacteria > Desulfobacterota > Desulfobacteria > Desulfobacterales > SURF-7 > QZKS01. The sequence goes on along the minus strand of QZKS01000024.1, from coordinate 5,473 downwards.
GACCTCGAGCCGGGTGTCGTGAAATCCCGTCAGCTTTCCATCCATGACCGGAGAGCCGGCAGCAAGGGCCGGAAGGATGGGCAAAACCAGACGGACGGCGGCATGCAGCCTTGCAAATTCCGCATCATCATGAAACGGAAGATTCAGGTGGATGCTCTGAAGGTTGGACCATCCATGTCCCTTGCAGTTGAAGATCCGGTCATAGGCTTCATAAATGGCATTGTATTCATGGGGCCACAGGCGCGTTTCTGTCAGGGGGTTCATCCAGGGATGGGTTCCGCCCGGCATCAGCCTGCCGCCCATATCGGACAGGATGGCATTGATCCGTCTGATGTCATGCTGGAAAAGATCCGGCAGCCGCGCAAGGTCGGATGCCGGGCCGTTGGTTTTGAGTTCGATCACATGCAGGGCCAGTTCATTGGACCAGCAAATTTCACCCTGCTCGATTTCATTTTCATAACGACCGGCAACATGATAAATAATTTTGTCGGTAACCGGAAGAACGTTGAGATCCTGATCGTCAACGATCATGTATTCCAGTTCAACCCCGAAGCCTTCAAAAAGATGCAGTGGTTTTTTATTCATTGGGGAGGCCGTCTGCAGATTCCGTTGCGACATTCTGCCCCTTGCGTTTTTCCAGCCGCCTGAGAAACACATTCATGATCTGTAAATAGAGATCCTTTTTCAGGATCGCATCCTCCACTCCGCCGTCAATGCTGGGATTATCGTTGATTTCAATGACAAACAGGCGGTTGCCGACCTGCTTGATATCGACTCCGTACAGCCCGTCACCGATGAGCTTGGCGGTCCGCAAGGCCAGGCCGATCACATTTTTCGGGGCATCGGATACGGACATGGTTTCATATTTGCCTTCCACCCTCTTGCCTGTGGATTGATCGGTTTTGATGATCTGCCAGTGCTTGCTTGCCATGAAGTACTTGCAGACATACAGCGGCTGGTTGTCAAAAATGCCTACCCGCCAGTCAAACTCCGTGGGCATGAAGGTCTGCCCGATCACCAGGGCGGATTTTTCAAAAAGCGGTTCAATGGCTGTTTTGAACTCCTGGGCGTTTTCAACCTTTACCACTCCCTGGGAGGAGGAGCTGTCCGGCTGCTTCAGGATGATGGGGTAGGAGAGGATCGCGGGCGCGCTTCTCAGGTTGCCTTTATGGATCACCAGTGTCGGGGGGACCGGTATTTTGTTTTTTCCCATAAGTTCGTTCAGATAAACCTTGTTGGTGCAGCGCAGGATGGAAATCGGATCGTCCACTACCACCAGTCCTTCCGCCTCGGCCCTGCGCGAAAACCGGTATGTATGATGGTTCACGCTGGTGGTTTCCCGGATGAACAATGCGTCGAATTCCGCAATCCGGCTGTAGTCGTCCTTGCCGATGATTTCCGTGCTGATGCCGAAAGATTCGGCTGCCCGGGAGAACTGCTCGACCGCTTTCATGTCGGATGGGGCGGACGGATCTTCCGGATTGTATAAAATGGCAAGGTCAAACCGGTACTGGGTTGGTTTGGGAACACTGATCGTCCTGCCGGTAAAATACTTACGGGCGGTATCGGAAATAAAATCGTAGTGTTCCATCGGTATTTCATTGACCGAAATCGGGCTGATATTCTGCAGGTGCCAGGACTTGTCGCTTTTGACGAAATAGGCCCGCAGAAACGGTGCTTCAAACAGCTTATACAGATGGTTGCAAAGCTGGTCATAATGCTTGGCCGTATTTCTGCCGAAATAAATGCTCAGGGTAAATTTGTCCCCCTGAATATGGGCCAGCGCTTTCTGAATCAGCTTGTCAATATCATCCGACACCACCCGGATGACGGACGGCGATTTCATGTCATTGATGGTGGTGACCGAAGGCTTGGGCTTGTGTCCTCTGGCAGCCGCCAGCAGGGAGACGTAATATCCGTAACTCTGATAGCGGTAGGAGCGGCAGAGATTGTAAATGCGGACTCCTTTCAGGTTGGAGAACGCGGATTCGGTCAGGTAGTCTGAAGCGGAAACCGCTTCCACATCCGGGATGTCGAATTTCCATTCATCGGGGTTGTTGACGACAATAATGGTGTTCATAAGCCTTGACTTTTTATCTTCCTTTTGGGTTCGATCTTTTGGGTTCAATGATCAATAACTTGGCATCATAGGTCAGCACGCCGAGCAGGATGGAGCAGATCAGGCGCGGCATTTTGACCTCATATTTGTTGGTGGGCGCATAGGGATTGGGGGTCATGGGATCGGCGATTTTTACGGTGTATTTGTTCCGGTCATAACCGTAAAGAACCACAAAGTGCCCGCTGGGTTCTCCGCGCAGATCGTCATAATCGCAATGAATGCCGTATTCCCTGGCGCTCTGATACAGATACGTGGCGCTCAGTCCGGTAATAATCGGTATGGATCGTTTCAGGTATTTTCGAATCAATGCGGAGGTCAGATCCTGAAACCGGAGCCGGCCCCCGTTTTCCAGAAATTCGAGATAGGCATGGGTTGCAACCCTGAGCTTTGCCTGCTTTTTATGTTTTAGTTGTTTGTTTAGCTTGTCATGCAATGCCATGGGAGACAGGCCGAACCAGGTGGGATCGAAAAGCGTGAGGTTGTAGGAATAAATCGTTGCCTGATACCCGTATTTCAGGGCATGACATGCCAGACTGACCGCAAGGGTTCCTCCATGTTCCAGGGTGGGAACTTCATGGATCACCTGTTCCAGACCGATATTCTGCTTATAATAGTTATACACGGCATGCAGGCAGGTCGGCCCGCAGGTCGTATCATTCGGCTGCGGCAGGATCTCCAGGCCGAATGTTTTTCGTGCTGATTTTCCGGAACGGTATTTTGGAATCGCCATAGATCACCTTGAAAGAGAAGCAATATTTCATATTTATACCGATGTTTTCCGATAATACAAGGCCAAAACGGAAAAGATGATCACTTTGCAGATTGCCTAATACAACCTGATGCACTATATTCCGGTCAGGTGTCATGTGTGATGGATTTTCCATTTTTTTTCAGGATATAAACCGGGTTTCAATCCGGTATCGGGCTTTCGGATGAAAAAGACATTGAAAAAACTGAATCGATACAGACAGTATTTCGGCCTGTTCCTGCAATCCCAATTTTATGCAATGGTGAACCATGGATGGTTGAAAAGGCCTGTTGCCACGTCCGGTTCGCAATATGACCATACCGCTTCCCATTCATCTCATCCTGTTTACCAGGCCCTTTCTTCCGCTTTTGCATACCAGTTCAACGAGGCTGCCTGCTCGGCGGCGTCAACAGCAGTGGTTCTGAATGCGGCGAAAACAATCCTGAACGGCCGTGCCGCATCCCATCGGATCACCCAGCATGAAATCCTGGAAAAGGTGGATGCCGCAGACTGGGCCGCCCGGATCAGCCCGGAAGGCTTCCGGAACAGAAGGGGGCTTCCCCTTGATCATCTGGGCACGGCTGTGAAAAAAGCCTTTGAGGTGTATGATGTCCCCTGTGAATCCATGGAGACCGTTCCGCTTTTTGACCGGTCGATCCGTCCGGATATCTTGCAGAGGACTCTCCTTGATAGGCTGGCCTGTTTTCAGAACAGCCGGTATTGCTTTCTGATCGCCCATTTCAATCAGGGGGTTTTCCTGAAAGGACTTCATCTTCCCCATATCTCTCCGGTCATGAGCGTGGACATGGAACACAAAATGGTCTGTATTCTCGATGTCGATCCCCAGGTGAAAGAGCCATACTGGATTTCGCTGGATACCTTCTGGAAAGGCCTTTCCTGGAGATACGGCGGGATCATCCGGAAGCATGGCTATGAAGGCGGCGGCTATATCTGGATCAAACTGAAAAAACCGGAATCATCGGCATTTCCCGTCCAGAACCTCCCGGATGGTGTTTGATATCTCCTCCATGGTAAACGGCTTGACAATATATCCTGCGGCGCCTTGCCGGATGGTGTCCTTGATCAAACCTTTTGCCGAATATCCGCTGGCGACAATGATTTTTACCTGGGGATTCATTTCGATAAGCTTTTTCAGGCACTGATGCCCGCCCATGCCGGGCATGCCGAGATCCAGAATGACCAGATCAATTTCTTCCTGTTTTTCCTGATAGATTTCCAGGGCTTTTTCACCGGAATCGGCCGGGATGGCATGATAGCCCAATTTGTTCAGCATCCGTTCTAAAATCCGGATGACCCCGTCTTCATCGTCAACGGTTAGCAGGGTTTCTTTGCCTTTGGCCGGTTCGACAGACTTTTTTCGTTCCGGATGGGCGATTTCCGCATATTCAATGGCAGGCAAAAGGATTTCGAATGCGGTTCCACGTCCGGGCTCGCTTTTACAGAAAATATAGCCATGATGAGCCTTGATGATACCATAAACAACCGCCAGCCCAAGGCCGGTTCCCTTACCGATGCCCTTTGTTGTAAAAAATGGGTCAAAGACGCGTTCCCGGGTTTCCCGATCCATTCCATGCCCTGTATCTGTAATGATAAGCCTGACGTAACGGCCTTTTTCGATATCCGGGTATGAATTCCGGACAGCGTCATCCACGATGATATTTCCGGCGGCAATGGTCAGCATACCGCCATCCGGCATGGCGTCCTGCGCGTTCAGGCACAGATTGACCAGTACCTGCTCGATTTTTCCCATATCCGCACGGACACCCCATAAATCATCCGGGAATTCCGCCGACAGGGTGATGGCCCGTTGAATCAGCCTGCTCAGCATGCTGATGACTTTTTGAATTTCGATATTCAACTGAACAGGGTTGAGTCTGCTTTCACTTTTCCGGCTGAACGCCAGCAGCTGCTGCACCAGGCGTTTTCCTCTCTGTGTGGCTTCCAGGATATCCTTCAGAATCTCCCTGTCCTCAGGAGAAACGCCATCCATCAGAAATTCCGTGTTGCCTAAAATGACGGCCAGAAGATTGTTAAATTCATGTGCGGTTCCACCGGCCAGAGTGTCGATGGCTTCCATTTTCTGGATCTGGAAGAGCTGGTTTTCGAGTTTGACTTTTTCCTCCTGCGCCCTGACGTTTTCCGTAATATCCCGGACGATTCCGCTGATGCTGTAAGCCTTCCCGTCTCGTTGTTCCATGGGAGCCTGAATGGTGTGAAAGACGTATTCTTTGCCGTTGATTTCTATGGTTTTTATTTCGTTAACCCGTTTTCCTGCAAGGGTTTGGTCATCCACAATCCGGATGACATCGGCGGATTTTGCGTCAAACACCTGTTCCGGCGTTTTTCCAATCACATCCTCTATGTTGCAGTTCAGGAGTTTCAACATGGCAGGATTGACATAGGTATATTGCCGGTTGCTGTTTTTGCAGAAGATGGCATCCTGAGCGGATTCCATGATGGTTTTATATCTCCGCTCGCTTTCGATTAAAGCGTCTTCCGCTTCCCTGCGGCAGGTGATTTCCGTCCGCAGGGTTTCATTGGCCTGCACCAATTCTCTTGTCCGCATGGCCACACGATGCTCCAGT